>CAVUAC010000072.1:0-45056 GCA_963739335.1 uncultured Bacteroidota bacterium
AATGTTATCGTTGATCTCACCCGTCTTGGCGACAATGAATCCGTCAAAAAGAGCTTTACGCTCAAGAAGGGAATGGATGTTCATGTCTACGCCCTCGGTGAAGGGCGGGACCGCGAGATGTTCGACTACGGCTCAATTGTGGATGTCTCCACGCGAAAAAAAGTCTGGTCGATGCGGTACGACGAAACAAGCCACGCGGGCGGTGATAAAAAGAACCGGATGGTAGACCAGGTCATACACCTCGAGAAGGGCAGCTACATCGTTCACTTTGTGACGGATGGCTCGCATTCGTATCGCAATTGGAACACCGCCCAGCCGTTTGAGCCCGAGCGGTGGGGGATTATGATCACTGCCGCTGCCGAGCGCTTCGATCCCAGCGATGTCTCAGCATATGAAGACCGCGGTGATGCATCAGCACTGGCAAGCATCGTTCATGTCGGCAACGATGAGCGGCGGCGAAGAGAGTTTGCGCTTCCTCAAAAGAGTGAAATCCATATCTACGCTCTCGGCGAGGGTCGTGACGGCGAAATGTCCGACTATGCCTGGATCGAAAATGCTGAGACGGGCAAGGTTGTGTGGGAAATGAGATACCGAATGACAGACCATGCCGGTGGTGCGGAGAAAAACAGGCTCTTTGACGGCACCATCACGCTCCCCGCGGGCAAGTACATGCCGTTCTATGAGACGGACAGCACGCACGCCTATAACGATTGGAACGACACTCCACCTGATGATCCCGAAAGCTGGGGTGTGACCGTTTCCCTTGCCAAAGGAGATCGGCGGTAGGGCCACACATCAAAAGCCGGTGGTGTAAGTCTCACTGCCAAGGGCGCCAGGAAAATCGTTTTACCGGCGGCCTTTTTGTTTTGTCCCACTCCAATAGAGAAAAGAGGGCCGGGGATATTCCTGTACTCAGTTCAGTTTCGCGAACTTCACCGCCTCAGGAAGAAGTGTCATTGCCTTCTGGAATTGCGGATCGACTTCAAGCATCACGCGATACCATCCCGTGGTGCCCCAAACCGATCGTGCGATCTCTGCCTTCAACCTAGCTTTGAGGAAAAAGATGTCTTTCTGCAGATCCTTCTCTTCAACTGTCACACCTTTTGCCTTGACGAACGAGCGAAACCCCTGCAGCATATCGTCTGTGATTGCGTAGGACTTCACAAATCGCTGTACATCCTCTCCGTACGTTGATCGCAGCGTCTGTGCATTGGCGTCAAGGTAGCTCGTCACAAACGGATAGAACATGTCACGACGCTGAAGGTTCTGCATGAACTCCGTTGCCGCCGCGGGTTTCACAATGTAGTCGGGTGTTATACCACCGCCACCGTACACGAGGCGCCCGCCGTTAGTGTGAAACACGGGATGGAGTGAGTCGACCTTGGCTTTCGCATCATTCTTATGCTCCAGGTTGTCCCCCTCCTGCTCAACCCGCTCAAATGCTTCTCGCTGATACTCATCTTTTGCCTTGCCCTCGTACGAGCGCTGTATGAGCCGACCGCTTGGCGTGTAGTAGCGGGCGATAGTCAGCCGGAATGCTGAGCCGTCGCCAAACGCCCATTGACGCTGGACCAAGCCCTTGCCGAAGCTCGTCTCGCCCACAACGAGTCCTCTATCCCAGTCTTGAATTGCACCAGCAACGATCTCGCTGGCGCTCGCAGACGCGTGATTCACTAAGACAATGATTGGCAGCTTCTCATACTCCTGGCCGGTCGTCGCATAGTAGTGCTCTTCCATCTCTGCGGCGCGTGCCTTCGTGTAGACGATCGTCTTTGGCTTGTCCTTTGTGCCGCCGTCCAGAAAGAGATCTGCCATTTTCACGGCCTCGTCCAGAACCCCGCCGGGATTCAAGCGGAGGTCCAAGATCAACCGTCTCATTCCGTGGGAGCGCAGATCGCCCAACGCCTTTTGCATTTCATCGCCCGTGATCGAGGCAAATTTGTTGACAGCGATGTATCCCACCTCGTCGTTGATCATCATGGCGGCGTCGATGCTCGCGATGGAGATTTCCGCTCGGGTGATCTCATAGATCAGGACCTCTCTGACACCGGGTCGAGCGATACCGACTTTCACTCTTGTACCTTTCGGACCTCGCAGGCGCTGAGAGGCCTGCTCGGTTGTAAGTCCAACAGCCGAGCTGTCATTAATCCGCACGATTCTGTCGTTTGACAGGATTCCAAGCTTCGCCGCGGGACTTCCTCCCATGGGTTCAGCGACAATAATAGTGTCGTTCAGTGCCCGAATCTGAAGACCCACTCCTTGATAATTCCCCTGCATTTCTTCCGAGGTGCGCTCAAATATCCGCGGTGGAAAATACGTCGAATGCGGATCAAGTTTCTCAAGCATGCCGTTGATTGCTCCCTCGGTCAGCTTGCGCGTGTCAACCGGATCAACATAGTACTTATCTGTCAGAACGAGGATGTCCTGAAATTTCTTTAATTGTTCATAGATGTTGTCGGCAGAGATGAGACCTCTTCCCTGGAATCCGACAACCATCCCCACGAACAGCGTCGCTGCCACAATCCATGCCGAAAACTTCTTATTCATCACAAGACCTCTTGTAGTTGAACAACTCTTCTCTTCTTTTGAACGTTTTGTTGCAGTTGCCCGTTCCTCTCTGCCGTGTTGCCTCCGGTTATGCCCCATTTCTCTTTATAATAACCATAAAAACAACAAGAGAAAAACGAAGTATGACATTTAACACAAACTCGACAAAAACGCAAGTCCCCGGTCATAGGCCGGGGACCTTATTAACGTATCGCTTTCAGTTTTCGCTGCACCAGGTCCCATGCCTGCCGAACGTGCGCCTCCTTTGTCCGAATGTGCCCAACAACCATACGAAGAGTGTAGCGCGTGCCAAGCTTGGTCTGCGAAAGAAACGTTTCTCTTGAACTGTTCACGGCGGAGAGGAGCTTCTCGTTCAGTTCGTTCAATGCCTGTTCGTCATCGACCCCTTTCGGGTGAGCACAGAAGCATACGGTCCCGAATTGCACCTGCGCGAGCCGTTCAAAATCCGGGGAGGCGTCGACCCATCCGGCGAACAGCTGCGCAAGCCGCAGATGTTCGCGAAGACGAGCCGCGAGACCATCCCATCCAAAGTACCGCAGGACAAACCAGAGCTTCAGTGCGCGAAATCTCCGCCCGAGGGGAACACCGTAATCCATGAGGTTGTGAACGACATCGTCATGTGCCGTACGAAGATACTCGGGCACGAGGGAAAATGCCCGGCGCATGATCTCCGGCTTCCTTGTATAGAGTACGCTCAAATCCACCGGCACAAACATCCATTTGTGCGGATTGATAACCAATGAATCGGCACGATTGCACCCATCAAATATGTAGTGCATTTCAGGCATAATCGCGGCAGCACCACCGTACGCCGCATCGACGTGCAGCCAGAGCCCTTCCCGCTCACAGATATCAGCAATCGCGGGCACCGGATCAATGCTCGTGCATGACGTCGTGCCAACGGTTGCGACAACACAGAACGGGCGTACACCAGCACGCCGATCATTCGCAATCATGTCCGCAAGAGCGTCCGGTCGCATCCGGAATTCCTTGTCAACAGGGACCTTCCCTGCACCATCGATACCGAAGCCAAGTGCAATGGTCGCTTTTTCCACTGACGAATGAGCAAGTTCCGACATGTAGACTCTGAGTTTTGGCACGTCGCTTCGTCCTTCCATGCCCCGCTCACGAATTTTCAGATCAACAAGAGCTTCCCGCGCAGCCGCAATGCCATGCAGCGTGCTTGTCGACGCTGTATCGAGTATCATTCCCCAAAACTCTTTTGGCAGGCGAAGCATCTGGCGAAGCCAGTCAAGTGTCACTTCTTCCAGCTCTGTGACAGCCGGGCAGGAAAGCCACACCATGCCGTTTGCGTTGAATGCGGCGCTGAGAAGTTCGCCCAGAATTCCCGGGCTGCTGGCGGAAGAGTTGAAGTACGCATGGAATCGTGGATGGTTCCAGTGCGTCATGGCGGGCATGATGAACCGATCAACATCGGCAAGGATTTGATCCATTGCCTCCGGATGTTGGGGCGGCAAAGCTGGCAGGGAGCGACGAAGATCGCCAGGCTGAACTTCCGGCAGAACGGGAAAGCGTTCGATGTTTTCCAAATAGTCCGCGACCCAATCTACGAGTCGATGACCGTATCTGCGAAACTCGTCTGGCGGCATATCGCCGACATCCGGGATTGGAGCTGGATTCACGTGTTGATCCACGATCACACCTATGGTTTATTCAAGAACGTGCGAACAGCCAATAGCTGTTCGTGTGACTGGCGGCTTGAATGGGTCATTGCTTTCCTTTGGGAGTCTCCGCGGGAAGGGGACTTATCACTTCGGCGACGACTTTCCACTCGTTCATGGCATCTCGCCTCCACACACGAACGTAGTATCCCTTTTCGTCTACCGCCGAACCGCCACCGGAAGCTTCTATCGTATAGCTTCCATAGACATATCCCAAATCGCCCGACTTCGCCACATCACACTGCATCGGTTCCCATGTAGAGAGATATGGTTTGCCGGAAAAATAGGCTTGAATCAAATTGCGCCCGGCTATGGGTCGTTCTTTTTCTCTGTGAATCCGCGCTTCGTCATCCAGGCACTGACTGAAAGCCCTCAGCGCTCCACCCTTTTGAGTAAGTGCAAGGAAGTTACGCTCGGCATACATCAGGCTTGCGCGGTGTTCCTCTGGTTTCAGATCCTGTTCAACTTCCTTGTGTCCTACCGGCGGAGCATAGCGAACCGTTCTCAATTCATTGTACGGACCCGGTTGCTCGGTTCCAATATCAAAGACGACCTTCCATTCTCCCGCCGGTTGCTTTTTCCAGACGGAGAAATAGAACCCGTAGTATGTTGGTCGCTTCGCCGGACTGTTGTCTGTCCACATAGAGGGACCTGTCGTGTACCCCATGTCTCCCGCAACAGATACGTCCGCGTACAAGGGTTCCCACTGTAGTGTCACTTCAAGGGGATCTTTTGGCGCCGGGACACTTTTCATCACCTCCTTGTATTTGACGGGGTGCGGGCGAAAGACCACGGCGTCGTTGGCAAAAAATGCCATGAACGAGGCGCGGATGCCTTTCTCGATGCTTGTCTGAGCAAAGCACCGCTCCGTTTCCACAAGTGACGCAAGTGAGAGGCTATCCCGCACCACTTGTCCAGGGCACAATGATCCAATAAGGAGCACGGTGCCTGCGGCGGAAGCAATCTTTTTCATGGTGACCCTTTCATTTTGCAGCGTGCCGTAGAAAGCGGCAAGGCCCACGGAGTTTCCCGGGGGCCTCATTGTCAGTCGATTCGATGAAGGCGATGTGTCATCGGCTCATCCTGATTGGAAGACCAAAACGCTTTGTCCCCGCGGTTTGACGGTTGGATGAATTAACGAAAACGAGTCACGAAAATCAATTGAAACCACAGGAAGCAAGGATGGGCTGCGGTGGAGGCGTGCGCACATCTTTCTACAAAGCGTTACCGAGCAACTCCGGGAGGTTGTTGCGATGACTTCTGCTCATGGTCAGCTGAGTGCCATCCCGCAGGATCACCACATACTCCCCGTGAAACCATGGTTGCAGCTCTTTGATCTTCTCAACGTTGACGAACGTCGAGCGGTGAATTCGGATAAAAAGAGACGGATCGAGTTTCATTTGGATAGCGCTCATGGTTTCACGGAGCAGGTGTATGTCGGTTCCAACGTGTAGACGCACGTAATTACCGGCGGCCTCGATCCAGTCAATCTCCTCGTTCTTGAGGAAGAATACGCGACCTCCAGACTTGACAACAAATCGGCGGGGTTGCTTGTGTGGGTCCTTCAGCTGGTGGAGAAGGGAGTTCAACTGTTGATCAAGTCCGTCGTGGTCGTTGACCAGCAGGTGTTCCTTCGCACGATCCAAGGCCATCTCGAAGCGGTGACGGTCAAATGGTTTTAACAGGTAGTCGATAGCGTTCACCTCAAACGCCTGAACCGCACATTGATCATCTGCCGTCACAAAAATTATCGCCGGCAGCCGATTTGGAGCCAATGCCTTAATCACTCCGAATCCATCTATCTCTGGCATATGAATGTCGAGAAAAACCAGATCCGGCGCTTTGGATGCGATTGATTTCACAGCCTCGCGTCCATTCGCGCATTCGTCAATTACTTCGACGGCCGGATCAGATTTGAGTAATTCGCGGAGTCTATTCCTTGCTGGTAGCTCATCATCGACAATGACGGCCCTTATTCGCTTTGGATCTCTCATCTGCGTGTTTTTCATTCCTCGATTGAATCCGGGTGGCCCAGATTCGTGTTTTCTCACCTTTTTGTTCGGCCTACGGTCCGGTGTTTGTAGGCGACCATCATCCTTCTTTCAGACGTCTTTTTGAACGAAAAGGTTGCACCGGGCAAGGGCGGGAAAAGTGAACCCCGGTGGCTATCCTCTCACCCTCACGTTGCTTTCCTCGTTATTCTTCGTATCTTTCCGACATCATTTCCGCTCTACCGTGCAAGAGCCGCGCCATGGAAGCTGTGAAACCTCCCCGTCTCCGCAGGGGCGATCTCATCGGGATCGTCGCCCCCGCAAGTACCCCTTCTGCTCAAGAAAAGGTTGACAAGGGCGTGCGTTATCTCGAGCAACTTGGCTACCACGTAAAAGTTGGCAAGCATGTGATGGCTGAGTACGGGTACCTCGCTGGTACCGATGAGCAGCGAGCAGAGGATCTTAACGGCATGTTGCGCGACCCGGCAGTGAAGGCTCTCTTCGCCGTCCGCGGTGGCTATGGGACGCCCCGCTTGCTTCATCTGGTCGACTACGGGGCGGTCCGCCGCAATCCGAAAATCATTGTAGGATACAGTGATCTCACGGCGCTGCAGCTCGCCATCATGAAGAAAACAGGACTGGTGACATTCTCTGGGCCGATGGTTGGCGTCGAAGTGTGGGACGGCATCGATCCATTTACCGAAGAGAATTTCTGGCGAGTGGTGACCTCTTCGTCGAGGATTGGCAACCTGCAGAACCCGGAGGGAGAGCCGTTCGTATCACACAATAAAGGACAATCGAGTGGGATCCTCATCGGTGGCAATTTCTCACTGATAGCATCGCTGATGGGAACTCCGTACCTCCCCAGCTTTCGCGGGTCGCTTCTTGTTCTTGAGGATGTTGATGAGGCTCCTCACCGCGTCGACCGCATGTTCGCGCAGCTGCACCATGCGGGCGTTCTCCGCTCTATTGCCGGCCTCGTCCTTGGCAAGTTCACCGACTGTGTTCCGAGTGATCCCTCCAAACCCCATCTGACTATTGAGCAGGTACTCGATGATGCCATTCGTCGGGTGCCCTGTCCCATTCTGACAAATCTCCAGTACGGTCACATTACGAAGAAGCTGACGCTTCCTTTTGGTGTCCGAGCACAACTTAACTCACGCAGAGGGATCCTGCGAATACTCGAAGGCGCTGTTCAGTAACCGCCTCACCCCGCAGCGTGCCATCCCGGGCCGTAGTTCATTGACTATCCTTCAACTTATCGTTACATTCTGTTCAACTTTGAACGTTGCAGCGTAATTCTCGCTTGATGAACATTGGCGTTTTTGCTTCCGGCCGCGGGTCGAACTTTCAGGCAATTCTCAATGCAATTCACCAGGGCCTCCTCCCTGCACGCGTGACGCTGTTGCTGAGCAACAAGAGTGATGCCGGCGCTTTTGAAATTGCCCGCTCACACGCTATTCCCGCTGTTCACCTCAGTCAGAAGCTGTTCTCGGATGAAGCCAGCTTTGCCGCTGCAATGCTCCAAACGCTGCGGGATCACGAGGTGCGGCTCATCGCGCTGGCCGGCTATCTCAAGAAGATACCGACCATCGTTGTCCGCGAGTACCGAAACCGCATTCTTAACATTCATCCTGCGTTGCTTCCCTCGTTCGGCGGGCAGGGGATGTATGGGCACCATGTCCACGAAGCTGTTCTCGCTTCTGGGGCAAAACTGAGCGGCGCGACAGTACATCTGGTAGACGAAGAATACGACCGCGGCCCCATTGTTCTTCAGAAAACTGTTCCCGTCGAGGAACATGACACGCCCGAGACACTGGCTGCCAGAGTACTAAAGGTTGAGCACGAGATTTATCCGCTCGCGCTGAAGGCCTTTGCCGAAAATAGGCTTACCATACAGGGAAGATCCGTGTGGATACGCTAACACAACTCAAAGCAGTGACGGTCGATCACAACACTCTTATGGTAAACATGGAGGAACGATTGTTGAAGGTTCGCCGCGCGCTCATAAGCGCGTCCGACAAGCGAGGCCTCGTTGAGCTGGCGAGGGGTCTCCGCCAATTTGGTGTTGAAATCATATCAACGGGCGGTACATACCAAACACTGAAAGAGGGAGGCGTGATCGTCAAGTCGGTGTCTGAGGTCACCGGCTTTCCGGAGATTCTCGACGGCCGCGTCAAAACCCTTCATCCGGCCATCCACGCGGGCATCCTCGCCGCTGTTGATAACCCCATCCACCTGAAGCAGCTTCAGGAACATCATATCGAACCGATCGATCTTGTCGTTGTCAATCTCTACCCGTTCGAGCAAACCATCACACGAGAGAACGTGACGCTCGAGCAGGCAATTGAACAGATCGATATCGGTGGTCCAACAATGGTGCGGGCAGCAGCCAAGAATCATCGCCACACCGTTGTCGTGGTAAACCCTGACCGTTATCCGCTGCTGATGGAAGAACTGACAAAAAACAACGGTGCGGTTTCGGCGCAGACACGGTTCGAGTTGGCGCGCGAGGCCTTTCAGCATACGGCAACATACGACACGATGATTGCTTCATACTTCAGCGGCCTTCAGTCCAGCCAACCGTTGCCGGATGTTGTAACGCTGACAATGCAAAAGTCCAACGAACTTCGGTACGGCGAGAACCCCCATCAGTCGGCAGCCCTGTACGGAAAGTTCAACAACTACTTCAAGAAGCTCCATGGAAAGGAGCTTTCCTACAATAACATTCTCGACATTAATGCAGCAGCGTTGTTGTGCGCTGAATTCGAGAAACCAACCGCAGTGATTGTCAAGCACAACAACCCCTGCGGCGTCGGATCGGGCGAAACGTTGCTGGAGGCCTATAAGAAGGCTTTGGCAACCGACCCGAAATCAGCTTTTGGCGGCATCGTCACCGTTAACCGGACGCTCGATGCCGGTACGGCCGAAGCAATCAACGAAATCTTCACCGAGGTGATCATTGCTCCCAGCTTTGCCGACGGTGTTCTCGACCTGCTGATGAAGAAAAAGGACCGGCGTTTGATTCAACAGCTTATTGATATTCGCTCTGCAAAGGCATTCGATGTCCGCGGAGTCATCGGTGGACTTCTGCTGCAGGAACAAGATCAGCATCGCATTGACCGTAACAATCTTCGGATTGTGACATCGCGCAAACCTACAGAAGAAGAATTTGAGGCGCTCCTTTTCGCATGGCGGGTCGCCAAACACGTGCGGTCAAACGCCATTGTCTATACCCGTAAGGACCGGACGTTGGGTGTCGGTGCTGGCCAGATGTCTCGCGTGGACTCCGC
This sequence comes from uncultured Bacteroidota bacterium, assembly GCA_963739335.1. Lineage (GTDB taxonomy): Bacteria > Bacteroidota > Ignavibacteria > UBA10030 > UBA10030 > UBA9647. The sequence continues at coordinate 9,535 of CAVUAC010000072.1, forward strand.
CAAAATCGCCGTCATGAAAGCCGCAGAGGCCGGGCTTGATCTCTCTGGGTGCGCTGTGGCATCCGATGCGTTTTTCCCGTTTCCTGACGGTCTTCTAGAGGCAATCAAAGGAGGAGCTACGTGTGTTATTCAACCAGGCGGATCGGTACGTGATGAAGAGGTTATCCGGGATGCCGATCAGCATAACGTTGCCATGGTCTTCACCGGCATTCGACATTTTAGACACTAACAGCTTCCATCCAATCAATCTCAATACACGAATTCAGTAATGGGCCTCTTTTCTCTGTTTTCTGCAGACATCGCTGTTGACCTCGGCACAGCGAATACCGTCATCTGGATGAAGGGCAAGGGGATTGTTCTCAACGAGCCCTCCATTGTCGCGTTCGATCGCAACACGAAGAAGATCATTGCCATCGGTCACGAGGCACGCGAAATGCTGGGGCGAACACACCGCGATATCCGCACCATCCGCCCGATGAAGGACGGTGTTATTGCAGACTTTGAAATCGCTGAAGGAATGCTGCGCGAGTTCATCAAGAAGACGAGCGTCAGCTGGGTGCCGAGCCGGCGGATCGTCGTGTCTGTTCCCTCTGGTATCACAGAAGTGGAGAAGCGCGCGGTACGGGACGCCGCGGAGCATGCCGGCGCCAAAGAGGTTCATCTTCTCGCAGAACCGATGGCTGCTGCCATTGGGATAGGGCTGGATGTTGATGCACCGGTGGGCAACATGGTGGTAGACATCGGCGGCGGAACAACTGAGATCGCTGTCATTGCGTTGTCCGGAATTGTCACCGAAGAATCCATTCGTGTAGCGGGTGATGAGAAAAACAATGCCATCATCCAGTTCTTTAAGCGAAACCACAACATCCTGATCGGGGAGAGGACGGCGGAGGCAATCAAGTGTGAGGTTGGATCTGCTATGCCCTTGAAAGAAGAAATCACAATTCAGGTCAAAGGCCGGGATCTTGTCAACGGCGTGCCTAAAACAACAGAGGTCAGCTCTGTCGAAATCCGTGAAGCCTTGAACGAGCCAATCGCTCAGATCGTTGAAGCGGTGAAGGTAACCCTCGAGCGAACGCCACCCGAGTTATCAGCAGATATTCTTGATCGCGGTATTATGCTTACCGGTGGTGGCGCACTTCTCAAGGGGCTTGATGAGCGCATTCGGCTCGAGACAAATCTTCCTGTGCACGTCGCCGAGGATCCTTTGACCGCAGTCGTTCGTGGAACGGGACGGGTATTGGAGGATCTGCGGCACTTCTCCAAGGTCCTCATCAAAAGCAAGCGGTATTAAGCTGTGCATTGTTGGCTCGTCCAGTGGGGCACCCCAGCCACACACTCCCCATGATGGCTTTTCTCCCCGACAGAAGGCACAACTGCCAGTATGTTTAAGCGCATCTACAACTTCGTCCTGGTCTTCAAGGAGTATGTGATTCTCTCACTGCTTCTCGTCGTATCGCTGGTCCTGATGGCGCTCAACGACAACGCACAGATACGCCATATCCGCGGTGTCGCAACCATTGTGTTCGGCGTTGTGCAGGAGCCGATTTCGTTTGTTCCACGGTACTTTGCTCTGCGTAGCGAAAACGATATGTTGCGCCGAATGAACATCAACCTTGCGGACGAAGCAAGCCGGTTGCGGGAGGCGAAAACCGAGAACATCCGGCTCCGTCTACTCTTGGGGATTAAGGAGACTCTTCACCATTCGCTCATCGCCGGACGGGTCATTGGCAAAAACCTCACCCTGCTCCGCAACACCGTCACGCTCAACATCGGAGCCCTTGATGGCGTGAAACCTCACATGCCTGTTGTTGCTGATGGTGGGCTTCTGGGCGTCGTTGTTTCCGTGAGCGATCATTACGCTATTGTGCGCATCCTCCTCAACGCTGATTTTCGGGCGAGCGCCAAAGTTCAAAGGAGCCGCGTAGACGGTATCCTCGCATGGGATGGCGATGACCTGCTCTTGAACAACGTCGCAAAGACCCTCGACGTGAAAACCGGCGACACCCTCATTACGTCCGACTATAGCAGCACGTACCCCCCAAACATCCATATTGGCATGGTGCAAGAGGTGGTGGAACAGCCGGGGTCGTTGTTCAAGAAGGTCTTCGTTACGCCGGGTGTAGATTTTGTGAAGGCGGAGGAGGTATTTGTGCTCTCCTACATTCCAGATGACGAGCGGCTGAATTTGGAGCAGCCCTCGCTGCAAAAAGCCAGACGTTAGTGTCCCGGGTATCAGCCGTTTCATCGTTACAAGGAATTGGATTGCTCTATGAAAATTATGAAATTTGGCGGCTCATCGGTCGCCAGTCCTGAACTTGTTCGCACCGTGGCAAACATTGTCCTCAACGCAGCAAAGCAGGATGAGGTTGTTGTCGTCGTCTCTGCCTTCCAGGGAATTACCAACCAGTTACTGCAATGTGCACGCCTTGCGGAAAAAGGAGGCGCGGGGCATCAACCCTTATACAACCAGATCGTGGCTCGACACCATGATGCAATCAGCGCTCTGCTGCAACGGCGCAACCGCGCCCGTACACTTACTGCCGTCGACGCCCTCCTGAGGGAGCTGGCAGATGTTCTCCATGGAGTTTCCCTGCTCCGTGACTGCCCACCCCGCGCACTAGACCTGATTGCCGGTTTCGGCGAGCGCCTTTCAGCATTCATCATCGCCGCATATCTCCAACAGCGGCACCCCTCTGTCTGCGTCGACGCTCGCCAGTTCATCGTCACCGATGATCAATTCACACACGCGGCGGTACTGTTTGATCGCACAAACCGAAAAACACGTTCGTACTTCCGACGACTTCAACGAAAAGGATCTCTTACTACCATTCCCGTGGTAACGGGATTCATCGGTGCAACAGAAGATGGCCGAACAACAACCATCGGGCGAAATGGATCAGATTACACGACCGCTATCGTCGGCGCCGCCCTTCACGCCTCGGCAGTCGAGATTTGGACAGACGTTGATGGTCTTCTGAGTGCCGATCCACGCACCGTGCCGTCAGCATTCGTCCTCCCCCAGGTTTCATACGAAGAGGCGATGGAGCTTTCGTATTTTGGCGCCAAGGTACTCCATCCGGCGACGATCGCCCCTGCGGTTACAAAGAAAATCCCCATTTTTATCAAGAACACCCTGAATCCGTCGGCGCCGGGTACGCGCATCTCAGACAAGTCGGAAAACTGGGAAGATGTTGCCAAGGGGATAACATCCGTCGACAACATCGCTTTGCTTACGCTCCGTGGTTTGAGCATGGTTGGAGTTCCTGGCACGGCAGAACGATTGTTCGGCACGCTTGCTTCTCATCACGTCAACGTCATCCTCATCTCCCAGGCATCATCCGAACACACAATCTGTTTCGCGGTAAGCTCCGCTGATGTCAGCGCTGCACGCCGCGCTGTCGCGAAAGAATTCCACGCTGAGCTTCAGAGCGGGCTGACCTCGCTTGACGAGAAACCGGACCAGACCATTGTTGCCATCGTCGGAGAAGGAATGAGAGGAACGCCGGGAGTTGCAGGCCGAGTGTTCGACGCTCTGGGACGAAACATGGTCAATCTCAGCGCCATTGCGCAGGGGGCATCTGAGCGTAACATCTCTTTTGTCATTGACTCGAGCCAGCGCACCCGCGCACTTAATGTTATCCATGAAGCTTTCTTCCAAAAAAGCAAGCGCCTCGCCGTTATTGTTGTGGGCGTGGGCAATATTGGTTCCACGTTGCTCCAGCAACTCCATCAACAGAAATCTTTTCTCTTGTCGCAAGGATTCGACGTGCGCGTCTGCGGTGTTGCCGACAGCAAGCGCTACGTACTGGATGCCCGGGGAATCGATCTAACACAATGGCAAGGTGAACTGAGCCGATCGCGCCGCACGATGAACGCGCGTGCATTCGCAAACCAGATTGCCCATCTCGCATTCACTAATGGAGTCCTCGTCGATTGCACTGCAAGCTCCGATATTGTCGAGGCCTATCCCGATTTCGTTAACGCGAACCTCCATATCGTCACGCCGAACAAGAAAGCCAATGTCCTCCCCTGGCCTCAGTATGAATCCCTCACAGATTTGATGCGCGCCCGACACAAATACTTCCTCTACGAAGCGAATGTTGGCGCCGGCTTGCCTGTGATTTCAACGCTGAAGGATCTGATCGCCAGCGGCGATCATATTGTGAAAGTCGAGGGTATCTTCTCAGGCACGTTGAGCTACCTTTTCAATCACTTTGATGGCTCAAAGCCGTTCAGCACATTCGTACAGGAGGCACATCACATGGGTTTCACCGAGCCGGATCCGCGCGATGATTTGTCCGGAGATGACGTGGCACGCAAGCTCCTGATACTCGCGAGGCAGCTTGGTATGAAGCTTGACATGAAGGATATACGCGTCGAGAATCTTATTCCTCCCAGCTTGCGCAGGGGTTTGCTTCCCACCGATTTCTTCGCGCGGTTCGCACGCTTCGATTCCGGCATGCAACAACGATTTCAGAAAGCGCACACACGCGGGACGGTGCTTCGGTACATCGGCACATTGCGGAGCCAGACAGCGTCCGCTGGGCTGCAAGAAATCCCCAAGGATCACCCGTTCGCAGGAACAAAAGGAAGCGACAACATTATTGCCTTCACGACCGACCGCTATGCCCGAACACCGCTCGTGGTTCAGGGGCCGGGTGCCGGGGCAGATGTAACCGCGATGGGAGTGTTTTCAGACATTCTCAAGCTTCTCCATTATTTGCCACATTGACACTGCTCCTAGGCAGATTTCAAGCAATTCATGACTCCACGATCAGTCAAGACTTTTGCCCCTGGATCAATTTCTAACCTTGGGCCTGGATTTGATATTTTGGGGGTCGCTGTCCGAAACCCGGGAGATTATGTCGTCGCCTCACGACAGAAGGAACCCGGACTCTCCTTCACGCTCCAAACGACCCAACCCCGCGTTCCGGACAATCCGCAAAAGAATGTTGCTGCGTACGTGGGGAGCCTTATGCTCGAAGAGTTCAAACCAGCGTTCGGGGTTCACCTGACATTACACAAGTTGATGCCCATTGGGTCGGGGTTAGGAAGTTCTGCCGCCAGCAGCGTTGCCGCGGCAATGGCTGTCAATGCCCTCCTCCCGAAACCGCTCAAAAAGCCTGATTTGTTGAGATTTGCTCTTGAGGGCGAGCGCATTGCGTCTGGGTCCCTTCACGGCGACAACGCTGCCCCTTCGTTGCTTGGAGGGGGATGCCTCATCCGAAGCTACGATCCTCTTGATGTTATCCCGGTTCCCATTGATCGTTCACTGGTGTGGATAGTTGTCCACCCACATATTGTTGTTCTCACCAAAAAAGCGCGCACAATCATGCCACGCAACATCCCGATTCGCTCAGCGATACATCAGTGGGGAAATGTTGCAGGTCTTATTCTCGGTCTTGGGCAAGGTGATGGATCCTTGCTCAGACGCAGCGTGGAAGATGTCATCGCAGAACCAGTCCGTGCCCGGTTCATCCCCGGCTTTCACGAAGTCAAGAAGGCAGCGTTGGAGGCGGGAGCCTTTGGTTGCTCCGTTTCGGGATCCGGTCCTTCGATGTTCTCAATCGCTTCTTCGATGCATGGGGCGCGTGCTCTTGGTGCCGCCATGGCGAGGGCGTTTCAACAATCTGCCGGTGTGCGCAGCGACGTGTTCATCTCCCGTACAAACGAGCAGGGTGCTCGAGTCGTTTGGAGAAAAGACAAATGAGGTTCAGGTCCATCCATGGTATGGCTCCTGCTGTCGGCTTTCGCGAGGCTCTCCTTCAGGGGCTTGCACCTGATGGCAGTCTGTACATTCCGGAGACAATACCACCTTCGAACGCTTTGAGCTTTAATCTCGGGCCAACCCTGCACCTGCCCACTGTTGCCGCAGGCGTGATGACTGCATTCATTGAGGACCTCCCAGCCGCAACGGTCCAACATCTGGCCGAGAGCGCCTTTAGCTTCCCCATCCCGCTCGTCAACCTCGAAAGAGATCTTTATCTGCTCGAACTTTTCCATGGTCCGACGCTTGCTTTCAAAGACGTTGGGGCGCGCTTTATGGCACACACGCTTTCTTACTTTCTGGAACGCGAACAACGAGAACTCACAATTGCCGTGGCAACCTCCGGCGATACCGGCAGTGCCGTTGCACATGGTTTTTTCAATGTTCCCCGCATTTCGGTTTTCGTCCTGTATCCCTCAGGCAAGATCAGCTTGCTGCAGGAAAAACAGATGACCACCCTTGGCGGGAACATCCATGCAATTGAGGTGAATGGGACGTTCGATGATTGCCAGTATCTCGTGAAGCGCGCACTGGCGGACTCGGACCTCAAACGGACACGCAATCTTACAACGGCAAATTCCATCAACCTTGGGCGGTTGATTCCGCAGATCACCTATTATGTCTGGGGTTTGCTTCTCCTCCAAAAGGAACTCGGCGTCCTCATCCGTCGCGATGATGACACCGCGCCCATTGTCTCGGTACCAAGCGGCAATTTTGGAAACCTGACTGCAGCCGTGTACTCGAAAGGCATAGGAACCCCGATCGCGAGATTCATCTCGGCAACGAATGCAAACGACGTTGTCCCAGAGTACTTCAGGACGGGATTGTTCCGTCCTCGACCATCGATCCAGACATTTTCCAATGCGATGGACGTGGGAAACCCAAGCAATTTCGCGCGCCTTCAGGCTTTCTATGAAAATGACCTCGATGCCATGAAGCACGACATCGTCGCTCTCAGCATCACCGACCGGGAGACCCTTGAAGAGATGCGACAAACTTACGATCGCACCGGTCACGTGCTCGACCCGCATACGGCCGTCGCCACCGCTGCCGCACGCAAGTACCGAACATCGCACCCCTCGTCTAGACCAACAATTGTCATGAGCACAGCTCACCCTGCGAAGTTTCCCGACGTGGTCACGAAGGCACTCGATATCTCTCTCCCCCTCCCACCACAGCTCGAAGAAGCCATGCGGCGTCCGAAGCAGAGCACGACGATTCCGGCAGATTATGCCCGCTTGCGACAACTTTTGCTGTCGTGAAAGGCCTCCGCTGCGGGAAATTGCATCTCGGATGAATTCTCAATAAGTTTTGGCTGAAGACGTCGCGAAAGCTCCTCCATGGAACATTACATACGGTCGGCTCTCATTGCACTCGCCCTGCTCTTGTTGCAGACGACCTTTATTCCATTTCTCTCTGTTGCTGGTTTCCTTCCGGATTTGCTGCTCATTTGGGTTGTGTACATTGCGGTGACGCGCGGTCAGATGGAGGCAACCGTCACAGGGTTTGTCGTTGGGCTTCTGCAAGACGTCGTCACCATACAATTCTTTGGCCTAACGGCACTTACGAAAACCGTGGCGGGCTTTGTGGCAGGATACTTCTTCAACGAGAATAGTACCTGAGCAGACGCTTGGATCGTACCGCTTCCTCATGATCATTCTCCTTTCATCCTTCGTCCACAACGTCATCTACTACGGCATCTTTTTGCAGGGAATTCAGGACGCTGTCTTCACCACCACACTCGAATTTAGTATCGCTACAAGCGTATACACCGGCTTGCTTGGTGTGCTTCCAATGTTCACATTTGTCCGCAAGTACAGGTTCTCACAATCTCTATGATTCACGACGAACCATTTGGCTCCCCAGAACGACGCAGAACGCTGACCATCCTCGTTCTGGTCACGTTTGTTGCGTTGATGCTGCGGCTCTATCAACTTCAGCTTCTGTATCACGTCGAGCTCGATAAGAAATCTGAGGAGAACAGCGTCCACGCGCTCGTCAAGGATCCCGTACGCGGTTATATGTACGATCGATACGGGAAACTCATCGTGGATGTTGGACCCTCCTATTCCATCACCCTTGTACCAGCGGAGTTTGAGAAAAGCAACGTCGGAACGCTCTCTTCCATTCTGCAGATGGAGCCGCAGGTGCTTGAAGAGCGCATCGCACGTGCGCGCACGTACTCTCCGTTTCTGCCAACGCGCATCAAGCGCGATGTGGACATGCGCACCCTTGCTGCCATCGAGGAACACCTTTCATCGCTTCGTGGCGTTTCGTACCAGATAGAGTCAAAGCGGGTTTACCCCACCGCGGCCCGCGCGCCGCATCTCTTCGGGTACCGGCGCGAGATCTCTGATGCTCAGCTTTCAGAATCGAATCCTTACTACCGCCCTGGAGATCTCGTGGGTGTTGCAGGATTAGAGGCTCGCTACGAACCTTTGCTTCGGGGGCAGAAAGGATATGAATACGTTTCAGTCAACTCGAAGGGACAGATCATCGGTAGTTTCGAAGACGGGAAGCGTGATCTCACAGCTAGAGAGGGGTCCGATCTTCTTCTGGGCATCGACCTGCGGCTTCAAGCATTCGCCGAATCACTCATGACAAACTACAGCGGTGCAATTGTTGCGATGGACCCAAATGATGGAGGCCTCCTGGCTTTCGTCAGCAAGCCTGATTATGATCCGTCGATCATGAGTGGCGTGACTTCTGCTGATCAGTGGTCGGATCTCCAGACCAATCTGGACAAACCCCTCTACAATCGCGCGACGTTAACACGTTACCCACCAGGGTCCACGTTCAAGCTAGTTCTTGCCGCAGCCGCGTTGCAGGAGGGAATCATCGACGAGAACTATCGGATTCATTGCAGCGGGGGATTCCGATTTGGCAACCGCGTGTTCAAGGACCTTCACGTGCATGGCTCTGTCAATATCGTAGAGGCGATCCAGAAGTCGTGCAACGTGTTTTTCTACCAGTTGATGCTAAAGGTTGGTTTCGAGAAATGGACTGAGTACGGCCGACGATTCGGTTTCGGGCAACTGACTAATACCGACACTGGTGAGGAAACGGCGGGACTCTTGCCGTCAACGGAATACTATGATTCACGTTATGGGAAGGGGAAATGGACGCAGGGCTTTCTCGTCAGCCTTGCCATTGGTCAGGGCGAGGTTGGAGTTTCCCCTCTGCAAATGGTGCGCTACGTCGCTGCGCTGGCCAATGGTGGAATCGTGTACCGCCCCCATGCTGTCGAGTCCATTCGGAACAAGGAAACCAATAAGGTTGAACCGGTTCCACATGATTCCACTCTTGTTGGGCTATCGCCTCATGTGATAGAGTTAATCCGTGACGGTATGCAGCGCGTTGTTCAGGCACCCGGTGGCACAGGAAGCCTTGCACGTATCCCGGGTGTCATCTCTGGTGGCAAGACCGGCACAGCGGAGAACCCACACGGAAAAGATCATGCCTGGTACATCGGTTTTGCGCCATTTGATAACCCGAAGATCGCTGTCTGCGTGATGCTGGAGAACTCGGGATTTGGTGGCACCAAGGCTGCTCCGTTGGCAGGAATGGTGATGGAAAAGTACCTCTACGGCGAACTGAAGCGAAACATGCCGCGGCCGGTGCCAACGCGCACCACCGCTGCCAAGACCATCACACAGGCGGTTCACTAGCTCAGTGCGAGAACATCGATGTTTGAGTACCTCAAAGAATATTTTGATTATCGGGCTGTGTTGATTTGCCTTGGCCTCGTCGTCATCGGATTGCTCTCCGTCTACAGTGCTACGTACGACGTCGGTGCCGCGACCGCTTTTGAAAAACAACTGGTGTGGGCGGGCATCGGACTTGTCGCTCTCTTCCTCACCGCGTTCTTCCCTTTGAAGACGCTTCAGCGAATTGCGCTCCCTCTGTATGTCATCACGCTTGGTGTGCTGTTCGTGATTCTCGTCATCGGCCATAGTGTTTCGGGATCAAAGAGTTGGTTCGGTGTGGGTGGCCTTGGCGGTCAGCCATCGGAGTTTGCGAAGGTTACCACTGCCCTCGCGCTGGCAGCCTTTCTCGCGCGAACATCCATCTCGCTGTCCAATGTGAAACATCTTATAGTCGCCGTCGGCATCGTCGCTCTGCCGATGATACTGATCCTTGCCCAACCTGATCTTGGAACTTCCGTTGTTTTCTTCGCCATGATGCTGCCTGTTCTTTACTGGGCGGGCTCCTCCAATTTCATCCTCGCCGCAATTCTTGCTCCGATTATTGCTGCCGCCGGCGCTCTCTTCGGGATGCTTATCTTTCTCCTGTCGCTGCTCGTCAGCGCTGCTTTACTGTTCTTCACTCGCCAGAACCGGTTTGCCGCCGCGGTAGCGTTTGGTTTTACGCTCGCTGTGGGACTGTCCGTGCAGACGGTGTATGAGCGATTGCCAACCTACCAACAGAAAAGAATCTCAACGTTCATGAACCCGGGTTCTGAACAGAAGGGTGCCGGATACAATGTTTACCAGTCAAAGGTTGCGATCGGGTCGGGCGGCTTCTTTGGGAAGGGCTATCTGCAGGGAACGCAGACACAGTTGAATTTCATCCCGGAGCAGTGGACCGATTTCATTTTCTGTGTGCCCGGCGAGGAGTTTGGTTTCGTCGGCGCCTCGCTTATCATCACGCTCTTCACCGCCCTTCTCTACCACGGGGTACGCGTAGCTGGGCTTTCCAAGAATAAGTTCGCCAGCGCTGCAGCAATTGGAGTTACTGGGATCTTCGGCATTCACATCCTTATCAATATCGGGATGTCCATGGGTCTGCTGCCGGTGATCGGGATTCCTCTCCCCTTCCTCAGTTACGGTGGCTCCGCCTTGGTCGCCAACATGGCAATGGTAGGGTTGCTCATGAATTTCTACGCCAATCGAAAAGAGCATTGATCGCTACCACGCACGGTCTGCCTTCTGCAGGGCTTGTTTTGCTCATCATGTGTTTTTGCAAAGTCCCTTTCGTTGAAACTCACACCTCTTTTTCTTATCGTAATTCCATTCAACGGCTAGAGCTTCTATGGAGATGTCGATAGTCTCTTTCTTGCTCCTTATCGTCGGCGGGATTGTTACGGGGACAATTGGTGCGATGCTTGGCCTGGGCGGTGGGGTGTTTCTTGTACCTTTCCTTGCCCTTGTGTTTAACCTGCCGATGCATCAAGCGATCGCCACGAGTATTCTTGCGGTCATCGCCACATCGAGTGCCGGCGCTGCAATGAATGTTGAACGACAGATCGTCAACCTACGACTTGGAATGGTTCTGGAGATCGCAACGGTCATCGGAGCAATCTTGGGTGGCCTGACGGCAAACACATTGAGCGGCAGGACGCTGACACAAATTTTCGCCACGCTCCTGCTCGTTGTTTCCTTCATGATGATGTGGAGGACGCGACATCCACGGGACACTGTGGCGCCGGTTGAGGGCGGCGTATTTCCATCAAGTTTTCAGGACGAAGCTGTCGGAAAAGTTGTTGTTTACTCTGTCAGGCGGGTGCCAATCGTCATGCTTGTCTCACTTCTCGCCGGCAATATCTCCGGTCTGCTTGGTGTCGGCGGCGGAATCTTTAAGGTTCCGGCCATGCATATAATCTCGGGCATACCCATGAAGGCCGCCACCGCAACGAGCAACTTTATGATCGGCGTAACAGCGGCAGCAAGCGCGTTTATCTATTTTTCACACGGGCACCTGAACCCCTTCATCGCGTCGCCGGCTGTGCTTGGGGTTCTTCTTGGTTCGTTCCTTGGTGTGAATATCAACCGGCGCATCAAGGGTTCGCTCCTGACCTGGGTTTTCGCGGTTATGTTGCTTGCTATTTCTCTGCGAATGTTCTGGAAATAAATTTCTCGACTCACTCTCGTGTGATAACTGTGGTTCCCTCAACAACTCGTCATGTCGTCGAACGCTGGATTAGCTGGACGCTCCGGCTTGGCGTCTGGAGCAGCGCGGCGCTCATGATCGCCGGGCTTCTCATTGCGTGGCTTTCTGCCGGATCTCTTCACCTTCCGGCTGAGAATCCGCCACCCGGTGAAGTATTTCACCGGCTTCTGAGCGGCTCGGTCGATGCTATGACACTGATCTTCGCCGGCCTATTGCTACTCATGCTGACCCCTTTCCTTCGCGTGCTAACTGCAGCGGTAGCTTTTGCGGTAGAGAAAGACCGGGCTTTTGTCATTGTTGCCCTCATTGTCCTTGCAATGCTCCTCGGCGAACTGTTTTTCTCGCTCAAGTAGCAAGTTTTCAACAAGAAAATCCCGCGAGACTCATCATATGAAATTCATTGACAAGCTCCTGAAGGCCCAGCGCAAGAATCAATCGCTGGTCTGCGTCGGCTTAGACACTGATCAATCGAAACTGCCGCGCCATCTGGGTCAATCGAAAAACGCCGTTTTGAACTTCAACCGGCATATTATCGAGGCGACGAGCGATCTTGCGTGCGCCTACAAATTGAATCTTGCTTTCTATGAGGCTCTTGGCGAGCGGGGCTGGCATATCTTGAAAGAGACACTTGCTTGCGTTCCGGGCTATGTTGTAACAATCGGAGACGGAAAGCGCGGCGACATCGGCAACACAGCAGAACGGTATGCTGCTGCCCTGTACGATGGGCTCGGCTTTGATGCCGTGACCGTTAACCCCTATATGGGATATGATGCTGTCGAGCCCTTCATCCGCAGCGACCAGCATTGTGCGTTCATCCTCGTGCTGACATCCAACGAGGGTTCAAACGACTTCCAGCGGCTCACCATTGCCGGCCGACCGCTCTACGAAAGAATCATTCAGGCGACGTTGAAGTGGAATGTGAAAGACAACATCGGCCTTGTTGTCGGAGCAACGCATCCAAATGAGCTACAACCTATTCGCCAACTTGCAAACTCCATGCCGATCCTTATACCCGGCATTGGCAAGCAGGGGGGTGATTTAGAATCCGCTGTGCGTTTCGGGTGCGACAAGAATGGCAGGCTCGCCATTATCAATGCCAGTCGGAGCATCCTTTACGCTTCGAGCGGCAAAGATTTCGCGAGCGCAGCACGCACCGAGACCCTACAACTCCGCGACCAGATCCAAAAAGTCCGCGACCGGTTCTTCTAGTCATTTCCGCGCCGAGGATCTCTCGTTCACCGATTTTCCTTTGTACCCGCGTGCCCGTTCATGGGCAAACATCGATTCAATATTCACGAGCGGTTTCTCCGACACATCTGGAGCCAGCAGTACCTCCAGCGCCAGGCGTTGAAAACAACTGACGGCCAGATCGTGCGCGTGCGTAATGCCGGAATACTCAACCCGGACAGCGGACCGGATTTCCGAGACGCTGTGCTATCCATTGGCTCGGTGACGTACTGCGGCGATGTTGAAATACATCGAACGGTCATCGAATGGAACCAACATCAACATCAGAACGATCCACGATACAACAGAGTCATCCTTCATGTTGTGCTCGAGCAGGGTCCCGGTTCAGCGCCAACGCTCGTCACAAGCGGCCGACACGTTCCTGTCGTCATTCTCGAGCCATTCCTCTCAGAATCCATTCGCACACTATGGCAGAAAACAATTCTTGATGAGCGTATGCGCTCGCGTGACGCCATTCCATGTTTTGGTCGAAACCAGGCCGTCAGCTTAGAGCTCCTGCGTAATTGGCTCCGCCGCCTCGCTACGGAACGACTCGAGTTGAAGCTGCGACGATTCGATGAACGACTGCGGGAGCTTGCACATTTCCATCTGCTTGCTGTTCATGATCAGCGAAGCCGTTATGGCCGGCGATATGTCCAGGGTAACCCGGACGACGTTCCACCACCTCAGAAGCCGCTCTCCCAGAAAGATATCGCACGCCGAGAGTTCTGGGATCAGCTCATCTACGAGGGATTCATGGAGTGCCTCGGTTACAGCAAGAATCAAGAGCCTTTTGCCGCGCCTCGCCCGCGGTGTGACCCTCCAGGAGATTCGATCACAGCGGCTTGAGAATAATGAAGTTGCTCTTCAGGCTTTGCTACTCGGAGCGGCAGGACTTCTGCCCAAGGTCAATGCCGTCAACGATCGTGAATCCAGAGCATTCCTTCGTCTTCTCGCTGCCGAGTGGAGAACGTTGAAGCGGTTATATCGATCGACGCGACTTCACCTTGCCGATTGGCAGTTTTTCCCAACACGACCAGGAAATTTCCCCACTATCAGGATTGCGGCCGCCAGCATGCTCATTCGAAAAATCCTTCGCGACGATCTCTTCAGAAAACTCATTGAGATTCTGAAGACCCCAATGAGCGGAGCAGCAAGGATTGGTTCTATTCGCTTGCTCCTCGAAGTCGACCCTCATCCCTTTTGGAGGCACCACTATCAGTTTGAACACGTGACAACAAAACCCGTGTGTGCCCTGGGCCCGGAGCGCACCGACGACCTTATCACGAATGCGGTCATTCCTCTTGCGCTTTTGTATGCCCGAACATTCAGAGACCGCATCGTGCGCGAGGAGACGTTGCGCCTTTTCGACGCAATGCCGCCGGCAAAGGAAAACTCTATCACGCGGCTCATGGAGCAACAGCTGCTGCACAGAAGGCTGCCGTTGACATCGGTTGGAGTGCAGCAGGGGCTGATCCAGTTGTATAAGTTCTACTGTACTGAAAAGCGATGCGTCGAGTGCGAGGTGGGTGCCTTTGTTTTCCGGAGGGACGGCGTATAGGACCCCCGTGACCCTTCTCGGGGTGCTGGTCGCCAGCAACCTTACGTCTTCTGTTGCTTCTTCTTTGCGGCAGGAAACAAAACGTTATTCAGAATAAGCCGGTACCCCGGCGAGTTTTTGTGAAGGGAGAGATCGGTCGGCGGGTCGCCCACGGGCATGTTGGTAATCCTCGGGATCATGTCCTCCATACCATGTAAACGTTCCGCGGCCGAAGTTGCCGTGAAGATACCTTACCTCCTCCGTTCCCTCACGCTGCGCAAGAGTTGTTACCGTCCGCTTGATCAGGCTCTTGCGAAACGCTGTTGTCTGCCCCATAAAGCCTTTGACAATGGAGACATGGTCCTGCGTCAGCATGGTGGGTACCGGATCGTACTTTGCAGAGAACTCGAAGAGCGTAAAATAATCTGTGTTGGGATCGCGAATCGGCGGCGGGTCACTCGGCGGAATGTCAATGTCTGAGTATTCATATCGCATGGGATTCATGTCGAGCTTGAAGTTCTCAAACACCAGCGTGTTCGAAAAATCCAATTTTTTCTGAGCATCCGGATCAGGCGGGTCGCCATCAAACATAATATCACAGATGTCGACGTTTTCGGCCGCCAGCGCTATATCATAGCTATCGGTCGCTGAACACATCGCGAACATGAAGCCGCCGCTCCCGACAAAGTCCTTGATACTCCGGGCCACCGCTTTCTTCTCATCAGAGACCTTCTTGAAACCGAGACGTCTCGCCTCTTTCTCATAGAGGAGCTGCTGGTCGATATACCACTGCGCGTACCGGTAGTTCGCGTAGAACTTACCGTACTGTCCGGTGAAATCTTCATGATGAAGGTGGAGCCAGTCGTATTCTGCCAGCTTCCCTGAGAGCACTTCCTCATCCCACACCTTCGTATAGGGGATATCTGCATATTCGAGCGCAAGCGTCACGGCGTCGTCCCACGGTTTGAAGTTCGGGGGGACATAGACCGCTATCTTCGGCGCCTTCTCCAGCCGGACAACGTCCATATTGTTGTCCTCACGCTGAACCTCAGTATAGATTGCTGATGCCTCCGCGACACTCGCGGGTTCGAACAGCACGCCTCGTATTCTGCACTCCCGGGCCAGCACATCGCTGTAATCCACCATGAACGAACCGCCCCGATAATTGAGCAGCCAATCAACCTCCCCACTGTGTTGAAGCACCCAAAAGGCTACACCATATGCCTTCAGATGGTCTGTCTGCTTGAGATCCATGGGGATCAGCAGTTTCGATTGTCCTGGCGCAACGGTCCATTGCCCTACGGACAGAGCTACAGCGAGGATCGCTCTCATAATGCCCATCGTCCCGCATGTTCCTCTCGTTGAAATCATCTTTTTCCCCGGCTAGATAGCATCTCCCCGCAAAATCCGAATTCGCTTTCTCGCCTCTTCAACAAGAAGTGATGTCGGATAATCAGCCAGCAGTTGCTCATATGCCTCGATGGCCTTTGGCTTATCATTCAGCCGGTTTTGATAGATCTCGGCGATCCGCATCTGTGCATGGTCGCGTAAGATGCTGGTTGGCATATCGTTAACAACCTTGCGAAAGACCGCGATCGCCTCATTCACATGATTGAGGAGAAGCTGCAACTCCCCGATCCTCATCGTTGCATCGTCGACGAGTGTAGTTGTTGGATATTGGGTTGTCAGGCCTTCAAACCGCGCAAGCACCTCAGAATGCTTGCGTTGCCGCATAAACAGATCCGCATACGCAAACTCGGTCAGCGCGGCTGGGCCCGCGGCTCTGTTCTCCTGGATAAAATAGAGAAGGAGAAGAGCATCATTCGTGAGATCGCTGGCCGCGTTCACGCTGATGCTCTGGAGTTTAGCACTTGCAGAATCGAAATGGGCCTCAAAATAGTCTAACTCCGCCAGTCGAAAGAGAACGCGGTCGCGGTACTGCTCCGGTGCAATTTTGCCAAGTTGAATGTATTCCTGACGCGCGCGGTTCAGATTGTTTCTTGCCGTTTCAATCTCCGCTAGACCGAGCGTGGCTTCGTAGGTCAGGTTAGAGCTAAAGGACATTTTTCTCACGCCGTCAAACGCAGAGGCAGCCCCGTCGAGGTCGAAAAACCGGTTGAACCGGATTGTGCCGATGCGAAAGAGCGCCTGCATGGCCGTCTCCGAGTTTGGATATTCTGCAATGATTGACTCGTACAGCCCTAGTGCTCCTTGAAATGTCGGCTGGGTTTCGGAAACCGTTGTTCCGCGCCCGTTGATTTGCGTCGGAGCCGCCGCGGTGGTTCGGGTTTGCATGAGCGTATCACTCGTAGCGCTCAACTCTTCTATGTCTCGCGCGTAGCCAAGGCGGGCAAATGGAACGAAGCTCTGAAGCGCATTGCGCTCGATGACTTCCCGGAATGCCTTCGCTGAAACAGCAAACGCGTGTTCCTGCGCAGCCCTCTGCCCAAACTGAAACAGCTCGAAACCGTTCGCCTTGGTCAGCTTGTCAATAATGCGGTATTGCTCAAGGGCGGCCTCGAAATCCTTCCCTTCCATATAGAGCCAGGCAAGAACGGAGCGCATTGTTACTTGCTCTGGCTTGTGCTCGGCTTCCGTTTTCACAACCTCGATTGCAGCCCGCCGCCCCTCCTCAAGCCCGGTGAAGGATGCAAGCCGTGACTGAATATAGACGACCTGTTGCGGGCTCGATTGAACAAGCTTGACATACTCATGCGTTGCAGCATCGTACTGATGAAGGGCGCCATACAGCGCTGCTAGCTCCTCAACAAAGAGCATTGGGTTGTTTATCGTTCTTCGACCCTCGAGATAGATTTGAATCGCTTTCTCGTACTGGCGATGCTCGGTCAGCTGTACCGCAACAATCCGATACAGGTTCGGATTCTTCACGTCTTTCTTGATTACAACATGCCAAAGCGAATCCGCCTTCTGTGATTGACCGGCAAGGTCATAGAGATTGCCAAGAATAACCAGCAGATTCTCGTCGGCTGGATTTGATCGAAGCTGTTGCCGAACTAAATCCATCGCCTTATCGTATTGCTTGAGCTCGGTATACGATCGCCGCAACCCATCAAGTACGACATAATTCTGAGGATTGCTTTCAAGCAATGATTCGTAGACAGCTGCCGCTCGTTCCCACTCACCCGCCTGCTCAAAGCTTTGCGCCAAGCGGATCTTCGTAACAAGATCGACCTGCTGCGCATGCGTGATCGCAGCGATTGAGCAGAGGACAAGGATAACATGCAACGCGCACCGGAAACGTCGCATGAAAGAAACCCGGATTGTCTGTCGTGTCATCATCGCCATGTGATCGCTGACAACATATCAAAAAACCGCTCCTTAATCAAACCACCACATTCTCTTTATATTCTAACACTCGCCGACTTCACCATCGTTCCGTGCTTGCCGGTTCTGTTGCTTTGCCATGCGAAATTGCTTAAATTTTCGAACGACGATGGTTACACAAAAGAACATCGCTATCCTTGGCTCCACGGGTTCCATTGGACAGAGTAGCCTCGAAGTAATCAGGAGTTTTCCCGAACACTTCCGGGCAACATATCTGACGGCGAATAGAAATATCGATCTGTTGCAGCAACAGATTGATGAGTTTCATCCGAAGGGTGTTGTCATCCTCAGGGAGCAATACGCGGCGGAGTTGAAAGGTAGAATTGATAGCTCCATTGAGGTGCTGTGCGGCGAGCAGGGTCTCGAGCAGGTGGTCACCCGCGACGATGTCGATGTAGTCATAAGTTCATTGGTCGGCTTCGCTGGACTCAAACCTACAGTCGCAGCTATCCGCCACCGGAAACGCATCGCTCTCGCAAACAAGGAAACCCTAGTTGTCGCGGGCGGCCTGATCACATCCCTCGTGCGGGAATATGGCGTGGACCTTCTTCCTGTCGACAGCGAGCATAGCGCTATTCTCCAGTGCCTTATGGGCGAGGACCCATCTCACGTCGCGAGGCTCATCCTCACGGGATCCGGCGGACCATTCCTGAATATCCCGATCGAATCGTTTTCTTCGCTGACGGTTGAAGAGGCGCTGAACCATCCGAAGTGGAAAATGGGAAACAAGATCACCATCGACTCGTCGACGTTGATGAACAAGGGACTCGAGGTGATCGAGGCACACTGGCTGTTTGGCTTGCCGGCGGAAAAAATCCACGTTGTGATTCATCCTCAGTCGATCATCCACTCGATGGTTGAATTTGTCGACGGTTCAGTGAAGGCCCAGCTTGGAATTCCAGACATGAAGCTACCGATTCAATACGCCCTCACATATCCTGAGCGGTGGCCAATGAACGGTGGACGTGTGGATTTCCCTGCGCTCCAGTCGATGACGTTTTTTGAGCCGGACCGCAAGAAGTTTCGCTGCCTGGACCTTGCCTTTGACGCATTGTCTCTTGGCGGAACAGCCCCAGCCGTTTTGAACGCGGCAAATGAGGTGGCGGTCGGGGCTTTTCTGGATCGAAAGATTTCATTTGAGAAGATTCCGGCCATCATTGAACGAACGCTTGCTGTGCACAAGCCGCGACCGAGCCCCGGCTTAGAAGATATCGTTGAAGCTAACAGACAGGCTCGCGCTTTTGCTGGAACTCTTTTCTGAAAAATTCGGTAGTATAATAGGGTACAGTTTCTCAGACGGTTGCTCCATGGTTCTCATTTTCGAGATTTGAATGGACTTCTTGCCAACAGTCTTCTATTTCCTCATTACCATTGGTATTCTCGTGCTCGTGCACGAGCTTGGGCATTTCCTCGCAGCTAAGCTCTTTGGGATGCGCGTAGATCGCTTCAGCGTTGGTTTCCCTCCTCGTGCGTTCGGTAGAAAAATCGGTGACACTGATTACTGTATCTCCTGGATTCCAGTCGGGGGGTACGTAAAAATCGCGGGTATGGTTGATGAAAGCTTCGATACCGAGTTCTTAAATGAAGATCCAAAGCCTTGGGAGTTCCGCGCGAAACCCATCTGGCAGCGCCTCATTGTGATCTGTGCCGGCGTAGCGATGAACGTTCTTCTTGCCATCGCCATCTTCTGGGGAATCATTTTCTATCAGGGAAAAACGGTCAGACCGGTAACCCAGATTGGGTACGTGGTTCCGGAAAGTCCAGCTGCAAAAGCGGGATTGCGCATAGGAGACATGATTGCGAGCGTAAACGGCAAGTCTTCGACTCGCTGGGAAGAAATCGAAAACTTCGTCTACGCGGAAGCTCTCTCCGGGAACCTTGTCATTGACATCAGGCGTGCCGGTGAACCAATGGCAGTAACCATCGCGCGCCCGCTCACAACAGAAATACTGGAGAACGGCTTTGGTCTGTTCCCTAGGGGGATTTCTCCTCTTGTCACCAGCGTTGAGGCCGGAAAACCTGCTGAAAAAGCCGGGCTCAAGGGGGGCGACGTCCTTTTGAGTGTGAATGGGCAAGAGACAGCGTTTGACTTACTGCAGGAGATTGTCAAGCGTAATTCTGGCAAAGAAGTTATGCTTCGCTGGAAGCGGGAAAGTTCCATCATGGAAGCTCGCATCACCCCCACGGCTGATGGAAAGATTGGCGTGGGATTCCTTCCACTGTACACCGGCCCGGTTGAGAGTGTCCATTACTCTGTGTTCGCTGCTCTCCCCGAAGGAATCAAGGATGCCTGGGACATGACCTGGATGAGCCTGAAAAGTATCTACCAAATCTTCATCGGTCGCGTTTCGTTTTCCAAGTCGGTAGCTGGACCTGTCGCGATTGCCAAGATGGCAACCCGCTCCGCTGAAATCGGGATTGTCCACTTCCTCGGATTCATGGCTTTGCTGAGCATGAACCTCGCAATCCTCAACCTCTTTCCGTTCCCGGCTCTCGATGGCGGGCATGCCGTGTTCTTGCTGTACGAGGCTGTCTTCCGTCGCGAGATACCCGCCCGCGTAAGAATCGCTCTCCAACAGGCGGGCTTCGTGTTGTTACTTGTTTTTATGGCCTTCGTTCTGTATAATGACATCGTTCGCTTTTGAGCTCTCCCCGTGTGACTTTAGTCACTCCCATTGAAGACTCTGATCTATAGCTTTCGGCAAACTGTCTTAACCATCAAGGAGGGATCTTTATGAAAAAAGTTTTGTTGGCTGGTGGGGCGGGTCTATCAGGTCTATGGATAGTCCTTATGGTTCTTGGGACTCTCCTCTTCCTTGCTCCCTCCTCCTTCGCTCAGACCTATACACTGCAGTTTATAGGCCTCCCGTCAGGAAGCGTTGATTTGACTCAATACATCGGTCTCGATCGAAAACTCAAGGCCGATGTTGCGGGTCAAATTCTTCGCATAACCGTTACACCGCCGTTGACTCAGCCAAAATCGGTAGTTCTGACCATTGTTGTTTCTGCATCGGGATCATCCATAACACCGTGCAACGGGGTGATTGCAACGGCGACCACAAACGCGTTTCAAATCTCTGGCGCGGGGCGCGAGTTGGGCTCTGCTGCTTTCACTGGAGCCTCTGCTATTGGTGTGCAGTCATCTACGAACCAACCCTGCATCGACGCCCTTGCAGATAAGATGTCTAATGGTGGTACCTCAATCCCCGCTGGCACATACACCCTCGAAGCTAGCCTATACGACGCCTCCGACCGCACCAAAAAACTAAACGCGATCGATCCATCACAACCAGCTGTAATCCAGATCTCGGGGGCCTCAACGAACGAAGATGTCATCAACCTCACATCTCCACAGAACGGTGAGCAGGTTACACAAGCTCCCAGTATTGTTTTCACTTTCAACAATTCGGTTCCTGGCCGACTGTATGCGTTTGAACATTCGTCACTTACACAGCCGCCGGAAGATGCCACAAGGGATTTGAGCTCACCACTCAAGATTCTTGACGTGCCCGTTGCAGCCCTCGGGAGCAATCAGATTGTGGCCATTTATCCGGGCCAGGCACTCCGACCATGGATGGCAGGAAAGAAAATCTCCTGGCTGTTCCTTGGTACATCATCAGGTTCGGGCAGCCCTCCGCGCAGTCCCATTTGGTCCTTCATGGTTGTATCGAACGACCCCTTGCTCGCTCAGCTCATTGCCGCACTCAGAGGCGCACCGAATCCCGTGGGATCGACATACGACAATCTTGTCAACTCTGGATTCACTCTGGCATTCTCAAGCTCCAACCCAATTTACCTCCAGGAGGGTGAAGGTGGGACTCCCCGGACGATTGATCTTGCACAGGCGTTAGCATTTCTCGCCGACCTTACGACCAAGGCTGGCAACCCCAACGTCCGAATCGATGCTAGGATTGCATCCCAATAACATCTTGGATGGAGGACTTCCCGATGAAACGATCACTCAGTCTTGTTGTTGTCATCATCGTTGCTGCTCTGCTGGCGGCGCCCGCCTGGAATTTCCAGGACAAAAAACCGATCGCTGCGTACATCATTAAAGTCGTGAGGGATGTTGAACGGCGATCCGGTTCGACAACCGGGTGGAGCAAGGCGTTGCTCCTTTCTGAGTTAAAGTCCGGTTACGAGGTCAGGACGCAGGAAAAATCGTTTGCAATGATCAAATTCGCAGATGAGTCAAAGGTCTCTGTGCGGGAAAAATCAATAATCACGATTCAGGGAGAGGTCGCGGGTAACAAAATCCTGAATCGCGATGTCTACATTGAGCGCGGCCGAGCGGTTTTCAACATCAAGAAGCAGGAAACCGAACAATTCCGCTTCACGTCGCCAATATCGGTCGCTTCTATCCGCGGCACCGAGGGCGGAACCGGCTATGACCCAGGCTCGGTTCAGTCCGATATTACGCTCATTACGGGTGTTGCCGAATTTACGAGCACACGAACCGAATGTAAGATCGTGGTGCGGGCCGGCCAGACGGGCCTCATCGACAGCACGGGCTGCAGAGCCGACACAGCTTCGCTCAGAGCGTTGCAGAATAACAATCCAAATTCCGACGTGAACCAAGGCACCGCAGTCGACACCGTCAGCGGACACCGAACCACAACAACGACAGCTTTCTCCCTGAATACTTCCCTCAGCGGCACACTGCAGTCCGGTCAGGGGGCAGCAATCAGGGTTGCACTAGCCAACCCGCCTGTTGACATCAACCAGGCAGCGATGTTTTACAGGGTCCAGGGCGAGCCAACCTACAAGACGCTCGCTATGACCATCAACGACCTTAATCTCTCCGGCACGATCCCGGCCAGCGACATTCACGCGGGGGCATATAAGAAATTTGAGTACTATTTCTCCGTGCGCGGTTCCGATGGATCAAACTACACGTTCCCGGATAAGACTCCAGAGGCAAATCCGTACACGCTGGACATCAAGCCAAGGGTGGTGTACCTCAAGATACCCATTACTTCACCGACCGGAGATACTCGCTTCCTGCTGGTTTCGTACGAAGAGTGAGGCTGTCGGACGACCGCGGTTTATTGCTTCTCGTGGGTGCTTTTTACACGTTGACGGCAGGTTGACAAAGCCTGCCGTCTGTGTTTTCAATCAATCATTCAATTCGCCTTTCCCTGTCACCTTCTAACATCACAGGAGACTATTCATGAAACGCGCCTTTGCATATCTTGCGACGGTTCTTTGCCTGCTCTCTGCGGCTTTCCTTGCTGCCTCTGCACAGGTTAGTTCTGTCGTTCTGCGCGTGAACGCGCCGATTGTGAGCCAAAATCAGCCTCTGCCGATTAGCGTCGAGTTTACACCAATCGGTAATGTGGAGCGCGTTTTCCTCCGATACCGCGGCTTCGGGGAAAGTGAGTATCGACAGCAAGAGATGCTCCTCGCGGGGAGCTCTGCATCCGTCACAATTGCAGCACAGGACGTGATACCCCCCTACATTGAGTACTATGTCTTCGTGCAGCTATCCGGCGGACGCACCGAAACGTACCCCATTGAGAACGCCGAGTCGACACCTCTGAAGGCCACCGTCAAGCCCGTTGACCCGAAGTCCCTTGAAGTCCGTCTCCTCAGCCCGGAACAAGGTGAGACGGTGTCAAGTGAAGAGTTTGTAGTTGCAGTTTCCCTGTTCTACGCATCCGATAACGTCAACCGGAAGGCAACGAAATTGTTCCTCAATGGGGTCGAGGTCACAGCACAGGCAGTCTTCTCTGATGACGTCATTCTTTATTCCCCGGCAAACTTCTCACAGCCTCTGAACCTGGGGGTCCAGTTCCTACGCGTCGAGTTGTACGACAACAGCGGTTCCCTCTATCACACCGTTGAATCGAATTTCAGCCTTTCCACCGCTGCAGCCATTGCTGCACAGGAAGCCCGGATGCGTTTCGGCGTCAGCGGACAAGCGGAATACCGGAATGAAAATGTCGCCTCCAATACCAGCACCTTCATCCGCGGTCAACTACAGGCAACCGGCGCATACCGATCACTCAACTTCGGATCGAACATCTTCATAACCAACGAGGAGAAGTCCGACCGTCAACCGATGGACAGATTCATGGCATATGGAGATCTTGATTTCTTCAAGGTTCAGGTTGGCGATGCCTTCCCAAAATTCCCCAGCAACATCATCAGCGGCAAACGTGTGCGCGGTGTATCCGCGAGCCTCTTCCTGAAGTTCTTCAATGTCGATGTGGCGTATGGTCAAACAATGCGCAGCATCGACGGGATCGTGCTGGGCGATACAACTTTCAAGGATGCTCAAGGCAGACCCGACACGAACGCAGCAAAGGCTCGGCCCGTCAACACTCTCCTGAAATCCGGCACGACATATTCGTTGTTCTCGCCGGGCACGTTTTCTCGTGACTTTTTCGCGGTCCGTCCGAGCTTCGGCTCCGGTGAAAACTTTCAGCTGGGCTTTACCTATTTGCATGCAAAAGACCAGGTCGGATCAATCACATACGGCCTCACTCCCCAGGAAAATCTTGTCGCGGGCACAGACCTTCTGATCGCGTTCGATGAGCAGCGCTTCCGGCTTGAGGGACAGGCTTCGTTAAGTGAGACAAACCGCGATATCTCGAACGGAAGCTTCACGCAGGCCGACTACGACCTTATGGCGGGGGTAAACGACCCTGGTCTGACACAACAGCAACACGATGATCGCAAGAAGCAGGCAAACGACATCCAGAATATTGCCGACAAGGTTGGAAAACTCATAACCGTCAACGAGAATCTCTTCCCGCTCAACCCCGTTGGCACCGGGCTGCCTGGTATCGCATACGAGGGCGCCCTGACGCTGAACTACATCAACAACCTTCTACGTGCTCAGGTTTACCAGCGTGGCAACTCCTATCTCTCATTCGGCAATGAATACCTCCAGGCAGATATTCGGGGGCTTTCCCTTTCTGACCGCATTCGCATGCTACAGAACAGGGTGCTCCTCAGCCTCGCCTATGAACAACGAAAGGACAACACAGCTCAGACAAAGGTTGCGACGACAACATACGGCAATGTGAACGGCTCAGTGACGATATTCCCGGCTGCCAACCTTCCCTCGTTCACCGTCGGCTATGGCATCCTGACGCGCAAGAGCGACGCTAGCCTCACCGACTCCCTGCAAAAGCTCTATGTTGCAGATGACCAGACAGACCGGGTTTCAATCCAGGTCAACTATGACTTCACGCTGGGGCGCGGCACAACCTGTCTGTTGGCGCAAATCTGTCCAGCAAAACCGACAACACATTCTATAAGCGGGATCAGAAGAACAATAGCTACTTCGGTTCGCTCACAACATTCTTCCGGATTCCCCTTCAGACGACGCTTTCGTTCAGCACAAACATGACACAGAGCTCTCAGCTCGCCTCCTCAAGCCTTGCGAACGTGGCAGCAATCGATTTCAACCTCACGGCAATTTCGCTGAACGCCCAGTACCGCCTCATCGAGGACAAGCTCCGCCTTGCCTCGACGGTCAGCATATCAACGGGTGATCTCAAGCGCACGCTGATTCAGGCTGGAGCAGATTACTCCGTCAGCGCGAACCACAGCTTCGCGTTCCACTACGACTACATTATCAACACGGGCTACACAAACGACAGTATTGCCAGCCTCGTCTATCGGTTCAACTTCTAAGCTCGATATCCGAAAGGCATTCAATGGCTTCCTACACTTTCAAGAAGAAAATTCTCCCTCTGCTCGTGAAGACGGGGATCGGGCTGGGGATTGGTATTCTGGTTGCTCTCCTTCGCCTGTGGGATCCTGGTTTCATTGGAAGCGTCGATCACCTCACGACGGACTACCGCTACCAGCAACGGTATGAACGGCAGCGCGCGAGCGGCGACTGGTGGGATCCAAAACAGCTAGCAAATGTTGTTATCATTGGAATCTCAGAAGACGATATGAAATCTCTTCCGCAGACATTTCCGTTCCCACGCTCATATTACGCTCACGTCATCGGAAACCTTGAGCGCGCCGGGGTTCTTGCCATCGGCCTCGATGTTACCTTTGAGGCAAAGCTTGACAGCGCCTCCGACGCAATGCTTGATAGCGTCCTGACGAAGTACAATAACGTTTTCCTTGCAGCGAAGATTGAAGAGACGACCGGCGGTGGAAAATATCGGCTCAGTACCTCTTGAGCGTTCATACGACAATATCTTCTACAAGCCGGGGCGGCGCGTCGGTATCGTCAGCATTGCCGGTAAAGACCGCGACGACGTCGCGCGACGTTACTACCCAATGATGACTATTGGGAACTTTTTGACCCCAACGTTTGGCTTTGCAGCCCTTAACGTTGCGCTCAACCTTCCGGACACAACTGTCGCCGATGTCTACGGCGGGAACATTGTCCTCCGTGACCGAGTCATTCCGACCTTTGATGGACGTTCGTTCCTCCTCAACTACTATGGTCCCAGTGGAACGTTCCGCTATCTTAAGTTTACAGAGGTCATCGATGACTCAACGTTCAAAACAAAGGAGGAGCTGGATTACGGTGAAGATATCAACCAGTTCGACATCGACGAGGGAACACGGAACCTGCTGAAGGGTAAAATTGTCCTGATCGGCTCCACGATGCCGGAGGAGCGTGACTACCACCCTGTCCCCATTCCCAACCCGGACGGCACGAACACCATGCATGGAGTGGAAATACACGCCACAGCAATCCAGAATGTGTGGGATCAAAACTTCATCCGAAGGGCAGACCAAAATCTGGAGTATAGCTTAATCGTCTTCCTTGCCTTTCTCACATTCATCGTCATCCTCCGCATCAAACAAATCAAGTTTCGCTATCCTGCCCTCCTTGAAATTGGCTCGATTCTGCTCGCAGCCCTTCTCGTGTTCGGTGTGTTCGAGATTGCTGTTCGCTCCTTCATGAACGACAGCACCGTCGTCAATATCGTCTACCCAAGTCTCGCCGTGGTGCTCGCCTATCTTGGCACCGCCGTGTATCAGTACCTTGCCGAGCGGCAACAGAAGGCACTCATTAAAAACGTCTTCAGCAAATACATCAGCAGCGCCGTCGTGAATGAGTTGGTCGCAAATCCCGAGAAAGCGAAACTCGGCGGTGACCGTCGAGAGCTGACTGTGTTCTTCTCCGACATCGCCGGTTTTACCTCCATCTCTGAACAGTTCCACACTAAACCCGAGGGACTGGTGGAACTGCTGAACGAATACCTCGACGAAATGACCGGCATTGTGCTCAAGCATGAGGGAACGCTCGACAAGTACGAGGGAGATGCCATCATGGCATTCTGGGGAGCACCCATCGCCCAGAAGGATCATGCTCTCCGCACCTGTCTCGCGTCGCTTGAAATGCAGAAGCGGCTGGCGGTCCTGCGACCAAATTGGAAAAAACAGGGCAAGCCCGCACTTGAGGTTCGTATCGGCCTCAACACGGGAGTCATGATTGTCGGCAATATGGGTGGAAGAGATCGTTTCGACTATACGGTTATTGGCGACAGCGTCAACCTTGCGTCGCGGCTTGAGGGGGCAAATAAGCAGTATGGCTCAAGCATCATGATCAGCGACTTCACTTATCAGCATGTCAAGGAACACGTCGCTGTCCGCGAGCTGGATCTGATTCAAGTGAAGGGAAAAACCGAACCAGTCAAGGTATGGGAACTCCTCGGGACTGCAGACATGGCGATGACAGACAATCAGAAACAATCGCTGGAGATTTACCATGAAGGCTTGCGCCTCTACCGCGAGCGAGGCTGGCAAGAGGCAATTGCATACTTCCAGCAGGCTAGACAGCTTGACCCCGCTTGTCATGTGGCTGAGATTTATGAACAGCGGGCAAACCTGTACCAGCTGAACCCGCCGCCGGCTGAGTGGAACGGGGTGTTTGTGATGACAACAAAATAGTCGCCCGTACAAAAACCATCTAGGAAGGAGCCGGAAATCCAACAATTTCCGGCTTCGCTGTTTCTATGGACATTCTCAATCGAGTTTCTG
Source organism: uncultured Bacteroidota bacterium (assembly GCA_963739335.1). Lineage (GTDB taxonomy): Bacteria > Bacteroidota > Ignavibacteria > UBA10030 > UBA10030 > UBA9647. Next base: position 37,269 of record CAVUAC010000072.1, read on the forward strand.
CTCGACGATTTCGGGACGTCGACAACCTCCTCGCCTTCATTTCAATTTACGATGATGTGCGCCGTACAAGATCGTTCCGTTCTTTGCTGCGTGCAAACGCACGTCTCATCCAAGGCGCAGTCTGCGTCGAGGGAGGATGCGGCCTCGGGATTCTCTCAATCGAGATGGCAAGGCTGGGCGCTCGAAAGGTGTACGCTGTCGAGCACAATCCACTCCTTGCTCAGATCGCGTGAAAGAAGATCGAACGCTCGCCTCGGGATATTTTTCGTCGACTTGAACTGGTTGAACTCCCCCTCGAGAACTTCCAACCGCCCGGCTACGTGCACGTCCTCGCGCAAGAACTCTACGGTCAGCTGTTGTATGGCGAAGACCTTTGGGTGTTGGAGAAACTGAAATTCACACCCGAGCTTGTTCTGCCCAACGGGAGGGGGTTGCGAGCCGGGGTCGTGCATTCTCGCCTATACCGAGACCGCGTCGTTACGCGGGAAGTGCTTCAGACGCTCGATGGTGTGCTGGTCTCGGGATTGTTTGAAGAAAAGCTCAATGAGCTTCACCGGCCGGTTCTTCGCTGGAAGCCTGGCGAAGGCCTGACCCCTGTGTACCACAGCTTTGAGGGTGTTTGGGGTGATCTTCTCTGCCCTGGCCTAGTCGTTACTCATCAGGGGAGGAGGATCTGTGAGGCGGGGCGCTGCCCAACCTGGTCATACGTTTGGATGCTGCGGAAAGGAAACGCGGTTTTATTCAGATTTCAGCGAACGGGAAGAAACGTAGACTGTTCCTTCCGCTGGAATAGCTAATGTGTACATTAGATGGTTCCCTCGACCTACTGCGTTCCCGTTCTCCTAAAGCGGTCATCCTGTAAAACGAATCGTAATGAGATGCGGTGCGTGTTCCCCAACGATTCATCCCCCGTGAATCGGGCGAACGAATAATCAACATCAAGCATTCGAAGATGGACACCGGCCCCCAGGGTTAGCTGTTTCACGTCGCTATATCCCAGGCGCAACGCGATGGTATTCTTGTAGTCGAACTCAAGACCCGCATGTGGATCGAGGCTAATGGGTCCAATGTGCGCTAGGGACGCAAACTGCCGGTTCTCGAAGCGCACGTCCACATCGAGGGCCGGAGCAAAGCGGCCACCCAGAAAGTTGACAAAATATGATCCACCAACCTTGAGCGTCGGAGAAATCAGTTCATTGCGACCCGTGCTCCATGCGACGAGTGTGGTAGTAACGTCTTGGGCGTTCACCCCAAGGAATAGATCCGGCATCGGCGAATAAAGAACCCCCACGTCGAATCCTATTCCGGTCGCCGAATACTCTGCAAGACCCCGCTGAATCAGCTTGACATTCGCTCCATACATAAGGTCATCCGACGATCGCTTCGCATATGTGAAATAGAATGCCCAGTCCGTTGCATTAAAGTACGTAATCTTGCTGTAGTCCAGGCGATCGGCGTTATCAAAGATCCCGTTGCCGTTATTGTCAAACCACGCGCTGCGCGTGTCGGGAATTCCGTCAACCCCCAGCCGCAGAATACTGAGCCCCAAGCTGACGTCCGGACCATACGGCAGGGCTACGCTTGCGTAGTCATAGTTGATGAGGCTCCCGAAGCGTTCGTCATGCATGACCACCGCTTCCGGGTAGTTAATGCGCGCAAGCGCTCCCGGGTTCCAGTACCCTGCTGTCGCATCGTTTGCCAGCGCAACCTGTGCACCGCCCAGACCAAGGGCGCGTCCGCCGACACCGATCGCCATGAATTCGCCCGCGTACTTCGCAACGGTCTGAGCCGTTGCGCCCGAGCTTAGTATAAGAAGGAGAGCCACGGATTTCCAGTATGCTCGCATGGGTTTCCCCCATTCCTTAGATCGAAAGGACAAAAACGAAAAAACCGAATTCACCCCAACGCCTTGAATTCGGTTCATGCAATTGTTAGAGTGACTCACGTCGAAACATGCCCCGCTCTGGTACAAACTCTAACAATTATCGATATGCCTGCGCCCTTTCTGGAATCAACATTAGAGAAAATCCCAGAAATTGTCAAGCCGCCCTCTGCATGTTAACAATATTGCCAACGTCTTATTGATTTTATTGCCAAAATGTCTTAAGCTTTGTTTGCTTTGCAGGGAGGCGTTCCAGCCCCCACCAATCTTTGCACCGTACTCCTCCATAAAACCCATGAACACGCCTCATGATCCTTTTTTCTTTGTATTATATTCGGCACATCATCAACGCTGCGGACATTTCATCGAGCGGGCCGATTTCCGCGTTGTAACGAAAGAAGATTTGTTCGCATGGTCACGCGACATGGCAGCGCTCGGTTCCGTTCAACCCCTTCCGTTGCACTGCAATCTCTGCGCCGAAGACATTCAGCCGACACACCTTCGCATCATCAAGGACTCGGATCCGATTGTGTATACTGTCGTGCCTGAGGTTGAGATCAAGCGATTCAACCCGAGCGACTGGATTTTGAAGGTGAATCGAGAACTCTGAAGGGATGGCTGAGTGCCAAACCACATTTATAAACACATTGAGTTGACGGGAACGTCGAGCACATCAATTGAGGACGCTGTTCAGAGCGCTATTGCGCGGGCGTCGCAGACTGTCCGCAATCTTCGTTGGATACAGATTACGGAAACGCGCGGTCACGTCGAAAACGGAAAAGTTGTCCAGTGGCAGGTTAGTATCAAGGCGGGTTTTACACTCGAGGAGTGAAAACCAGCTCAACGCCGATGCTTGTCTCTTTGGAGCCCGGTTTTCTTGCCGGGCTTTTTCATTTTTCTATAGAGTATACTGGTCCGGCCTGCGACCGGCGATCAGGTCATTGTGTTGGTTGACCCGCTTCACATCGGCATCATGAAGGTCAACATCCACAACGCCGACGCCCTCCTTTTCTGCCCCAAGGCAGACCAGAACCTCTCCACCGGGGGAGATAATTTCACTCTTGCCGATAAACCGGAGGTCGATACCGCCGCGATCCTCCCGCCCCACCCTGTCAGCTGTGGCAGCAAAGACGCGGTTTTCTATGCAACGCGTCACCATCGCGTCCGGACAGTGGGGCAAGACAAGATTTGATGGATGGGCAAGAAGTTGGGCGCCTCTAAGTGCCAGTGTCCGGGCTGCCTCTGGGAAGATCCAGTCGAAACAGATCATCAGACCGATTTTCCCAAACGGCGTTTCAAACACTGGAAAGCCAAGGTTCCCGGGTTTGAAAAACAGATTCTCGCGATCGAAGAGGTGAACTTTTCGGTAGAGGCCGATGAACCCCGCCGGTCCAAGCAGTGAGGCTGAGTTGTAAATCTGGTCCGCTCTTTCTGCAAACCCATAGACAATGTAGCAAGATTTTTTTTGCGCGAAGCCCAGGAGTGCCCGGTATGTTGGCCCGTCAGCCTTCTCGGTAACGCGCCCAACTTCTTCCATGTCCGCAAAATTGTAGCCGCTGTTGAAGAGCTCTGGCAAAACATAAATGTCTGCCGGCGTGCCCCGCATCAATTCCATTGTTGCATGGACGTTCACCTCAACCTTACCAAATGTAGGTAGCGTTTGAACGATTGCGAGTCGCATTGTTGGCCTCGATCTTGTTCTTTTGTTCCGTTTTTGGGCTACTCAGCTTCCCGTTTTGCCAAATCTCTTTTCGACGACTCTCTGAATTGCCTGCCCGATTCTTGCTTGGCTCTGTGGATCCATCAAGAAGCTGCGGCTGACCTTGTCATCCCCGATCTCCAGCAACACGCGCAGCGGGCATGTGTCGACATTTTCATCCAAGCTGTAGAAGCACAGCTTGGCGGTGTTTTTGCACCGGTAATCGTTGCGGTTAGGAGGGCTACCCCCGAGCACGCCCGCATTCTCGAGTCCGCTGACACGACAGATTTCGGCAACGATATCTGCGGCGAGGTCTCGGTTTGCGTCCTCGTATCGATCCCCTTCGTGGACAAACCCCCAGCGGGCATTGCGATCGGTCGCTCCGTTGTTGTGGATCGCGATGAAGACGTCCGGCTGCAGCCTCCTTGACTCCTCGATCTCGTGTGCGTACCCGGAGATTCTCCCGGGGGAGTCAATTGCAGAGGTATGTTCAACCTTCGTGTTACTTGCCGCTCGTGCGTGGTGAAGACCGCCAATGTTGTAGCTCCGCGCTTTGTACGCCTTCACCGTACCGACCGATGCAGCGATCGCCGCCTCCGCGATGCAGTTGCACGTAAGCCCTTCGTTGTAGTCTACGCCGGTGTCGCTCTGGTGAGAGGGTTGGTAAACGACAACAACCTGTTTACCCGCCTGCACCCTCGTGCTCGTTTGGTAGCTTGGGCTGCACGACGAGACAAGAAGCGCGAGCCAAGCTAAAGAGCAAAAGCTACCCGCTCTGGCGACCCCCTTCCTTAAACCGACCGATTGCCCACTTCTACTCTTCAACCGTTCTTCCCTTTAGAGCCAACGAATCTCAAATCGTGATTCGAATGGCCGTGTCTCCCCCCAAAGCATACACCACGCCAAGGACTAAACCAATAGCCGCGCCCCACACCGCTACCGCAAGAATTCCGGCCCTCGCTCTGCTTAACCCCGCTACCTCCCTTATCCCAATTGAGAGCACAACAAGATACCAGACCCAAAAAATGCTTGTGCCATGCAAGATAATTGCGAGATATAGGTTCGGGTCATCAATGCCAATAAGCAGAAGATCCAACCCAACGGGAAATCGGCCAGGAAGTGGGGACACGTGATCCCCAAGCAGGGGCGTGCGAACGAGCAAGAAATTCACAACTTCACCCAAGAGGAATACAACCCCGCAGTGTGCGGTCATCGAAAACAGGGTTCTAAATTTTGCCTGCTGCCCACCACGCCCTCTGACAACCAAGACAGCTAGATAAAGAAACACCGCTGTCCCACCAAACACAGTACCTAACTATCAATGGTGAAATCAAGGCTGGGCCCAACAAACTCGACCAATGGAGGCCTTGCGAAAGACCCTTCCAGCAGCCGCCTAGCCAAGAGAGAAGGAAAAAGACACCTATTGCAAAGAGTGTGGCTGTTGCCCATCGCGGGCGGCTAGAAATTTCCCGAAAGACCTCTGTCGGATCGGCAAGAATGTTCAGCACGTCTCTCATTGTTTTCTCGTCTCCGAATGGGAAAGCTGTGAACGCTTTGGAAAAAGCATTTAATCTCAGTTGTTCGTCGGGAATATGCTGAACCCAACGTGGAAGATCTCCCCCCATGCTTGACCAACGTAACAACCAGGGCGGTTCCTTTGATCTTCCAGCTCGTCAGCTCCATGTTAAGTGTCATAAATGCCACCTTCTGCTCTTTCGTCGACTGCACAAACGTCTTTCCGAGCACTGCTGTAAAGTGGCTCAGCAGGGTATCGCAAAGAGACGGGGTTGGGTTCTCAAAGCTTACGTCAATGAGCTGAAGCGTCCCCGAATCCTTACCGAAGTGAAATTTCGTGGTTGCTTCGGTACCAAAGATAGAGTTGTTCCAAACAATGCCGGATTTCTCGATCCGCGCGGCCATTCCTTCTTTCTCCAATACCATTTGAACATTATCCATCTGCATGCCCCACGTGAGTTTCGCGAGCAACGGCAACCGAGCGTCTGCTATTGGCAACTGTGCATACACCAAGCCTGTCTCGGTTAGCGCCAATACAGTGATCATTAATCGGGCTAGTGTTTTCATTCATTTGCTCCCATTGTGTTTTTCTACCGCGGGGTCGCGACACTTCAAGCCTTTCTTGGTGCTTTGTTTTTGCTCAACGCCAAACAACAGCCACGACCCCGCTGGATTTTACTGTTACCAACATCGGTTAGGCCGTAAGCGGCAGCGGTGTTGAGAAGAGAAACTCAACGTTGCCGGTGATGCAGATTCTTAAGATCCAGAGATCGAGACAACATGTTAAATATCTCTGGTGCTCCACAATCTCAATGTAGCAGCCGTTCTTACCTCCGATAATTGCATTCATCTCTGCGGCGGTGAGAGCCTGTGCAGCCTTTTGATCTTGACCGACAACCAAGGCTTCTACCGTGCCTTTGCTGGCCTGCGGGTCGTTTCCTGTCGGCGTTACCTGGGGCCTCAAGAAAACGCCAACAGCTAGCAGTGCTAGTACGATTGATGTTTTCATTGCTATCTCCTTCAAACTGGGTTGCTTGAATTGTTCATTTTGCCCGCTGCGGCCCGCCTGCTAGTAATGGACGCTGGCTTAACGCCCGGGGGCCGGCCAGGCGCGTCACCTTCGTTCACAATCAACAGACCAGCGAGCATGTCACTCTACTCACTAAAACCGGATGTTCTTGGCTGGTCCACGCTTAGGACCAGCGTCTCGCCTTTCCAAATCTTCGTCAGCCTCAGCTGCGGCATCTTTATTCTTCCAATGGCAGGATCCCGCACAAAGAAGAACCCGTCGTCACTAAGACTATCAACCACCACAAAGTGACGATTCTCCACGAAAATGATAACCGGAAACGTTCTCTTTGCAAGATCAGCAAGGCTGAGTTTCCACGCTTCTGCGTGTAACCCGCGAGATTCCGCCACGACCTTCAGCGCTAGCATGCTTGAACCTTCTTCCGAGGGCTTGATGCTCTGTTCAATCTCATGGAGGGGTGCCATCCTTTTATGATGATCAAGGATCATCTTTAACACCGCGGGTCCACAATTGTTGTTCTTGTTTTGGAGAACAACCCCGTCGCTTCCCAGATATTCTCCCCCCATCTCCCACGCCGCAAGCTTCAACAAATCATCGGGCCCCCTCAGGACCTTCACCGTCCCCACAAATACAAACGCCCCCACAAAGAACACAATAACACCGACCGTTGTGAACGTTCGTTGACGGGTTGCCACAACACTACGCCCGCTATGTCTCATTTGTCGATTAGTCTTTCCTCTATGGAACACCGTCACCACCGAAGGCGGTCAACAACTTCACGCGGCACGCAAGTGTCCCCTCCCCTACTTCTCGATGCTTGACAGTCAGGTCCCCGTCCACAAGAAAGAGGGCCGGTATCTCATCAATGCCAAAAGCACGTCTCGCCTCACCCTGTTCATCAAGCAGCGTTTCGACTGTCAACCCATGTGCTTTTAGATAACCCTCTGTTTTCTTCCGCTCGTTCAGGGAAACGCTGAGAAATGTAATTTTTTCTGCGAACAGCTTTTGCAGTCGCTCGAAATTCGATATCTCCTTCTGGCAGTGCGGACAATCAACGCTGAAGAAAAGGAGTGCTAACCGCTTTCCGCCGAAACCCTCAAGCGACACCTCGTTGGATTCGAGGCTTATCAATTTCAGCCTAGGCACCGCATCTCCCTTTCGCAACGTATGAGTGTTCGCTGCGCGCTGAAGAAGCACCAACAAAACGACCGGTATGATAACCAGGGCGACGAGCCCCACCGCGGCTGCGAGTCTTTTCATCGTTGCATGTGGAGAGTCTACCGTTATCGGCGTTGAATGGAGAAGGACATCCATCGCAAGCCGCCTTTCTGTGGCAAAGAATTGAGGAAGTTCTCTGCGGAGAGACATGGCGCGGTGCTTGGTGGTCGAATCTACAAAATTACCATGACCGCGTCAAGTGTTTTTCCGGATTTGACCGGAGTTTTTGCGGTAAAGTTGTTGGCAGGAAAATTGGCGGTTTTGTGATGTGGTGGGTCTGCTTGGTGCCGCGCAGGTTGTGTAGTGCAGATTACTCTACAGGTTCCGCGCCGAGTTCGCGACGAAGAGCGAGGATCACGGGGTGTTCATCACCCGAACCATTGCCGCGCTTCTGGGGCAATGGCGTTGAGGGGGTGGTCGTCGGTCCCGACTCCGTTGCTGACA
>CAVUAC010000073.1:0-28397 GCA_963739335.1 uncultured Bacteroidota bacterium
GTAAGATCGAACTGCTCATTCAAAATGACCTTGATATCGTCAACCACATCATACGTGGCAATCCTCTTCCCCTGGTTGAGTGAGGCGTTCGGTGTGGTGAACTGATAGATGTTGTATCCCTCAAACGCGTAGTGACCAGGATCCTTCACCGGGACCTCGGTCGCATTAGCCGTTACAGGATTGCTCCAGTCCAGCATTACCGCGCCGTCCATCTCCGTAAACTGCACGAGCGGAGCCGCAGGCGCTTTGGCAACCTTGAACAAGAGGTTGAATGTTGTCTGCAGAGCGTCGTTGTTCGCGAACAGCACAGAGACGCTGGAGAGGCGGTCTGCACCGAGTCCGCAGACGTACCCGACATAGATTTCCTGAACATCGCCCGGATTCATCTGGAACGGACCAGTGCACAGGAGGATACGTCGATCGCCCGGCACGAACGAAGAGAGTGTTCCTGCGCCGTCGACAAAGTTACCATCATGGATTCCCAGTCGTGGGTCACCCGAAAGCGGGAACCTGGTGGGGTACCACCAGTCCGGATACGCGTAATATACCGGCGCGTCACTGATGGTGCCCAGCGGGGCATATCCTCTCAACATGTTCCACCAGCGTCCCGTGCCATCGGGGTATGTGGTAAAACCTGGATCCGAGTAGGGACTACCAGCCGAGAAGTATGAGAAGCCCGTCATCGGAAGGTTCTTCTTGCCGAACACTCGCGTGAAGTTAACCACAGCGGAATCCGTTGCGGTCCCTGGGATCGTCGGCCCTCCAAGGAATGTGTAGCCCGAAGCCGGAACAGGCAAACCGAATTTTGCAAAGACGTTGTCAACTGCCTGAGCGTTGTAAACATAGGCCATACTGCGGGCGCTATCGGAACCGACAAGGTCGTCAAATGCGTATCCAAGATCGATATCAGACCACTGGCAAACATACATAGAGTCCAGATAGAAGACACCCTTTGTGCCTGCGCCGAGATCGACTCCGCCTTTGTTGGTGATCCGGAAACGTGTAAAGTAGCAGTTGCCCAAAGCATCTGTGCGCTTGTAGGCGAACTTCGTTACGCCGATCTCCAGGCCCGTCGGATTCGATCCCTCGAAGCGCAACGACTGTGAGGCGTCGAGGTCGTTGTAGGCTGTCCACATCACCTGGTCCGCAGGCGAGTTCGGGTCACCGCACCCGGGCTCGTCATAGCCGCCGGACATCAAGCTGTCAACCGTGAAGGTTGCGCTGAAGGCCGGAGGTGCCTGATAGCCCGGTTTCCCGTTTCGCTCGATGTAGGGCGCGCCCTTGTCGACCGGCCACTCGACCCAGTCTTTTGCATACTGCGCTGCGATTGCATCCATCTCACCTTGAGTGACTTCACCTGCTGTCAGGTGCAGGTAGGATGTCTGTGCATCATAGCGCAATTCTCCCTGCGTCATCTGGGCATAATCACGCCGGACTCTGTAAATGCGAACATCCGGAGCATCGGGACTTGCCGCCTGAGCGGACGCTCCGACACCGGTCACATATCCCGCTTTTGTACCAACGTTTGATAGATACGTCCCGCCACCAACACGGATCTTTTGTCCGTCCGACGGCACTGTCCTCGCGGCATCCAAAAACTGCTTGCCGCCGAAGACCATACCATCTTCATACACGACATTGCCGGTTCCTACGGGGTAGTACACACCGTCTCCACCAGCGGGGTCGTGGTTCGATTCACCGTCATACCGCTGCCAGGTATAAAGGTTGTTGATGTTCAGGATCTGGAATGTCGGAACCCCCGAAGTCTTCCTAAGGGATTGTTTGTCGTTCTTGCCGTTGCCGGGTTTCTCGGCGGCGTATCCGAGCGTCAGGAAGAGAACGCTCAGGAGCGCAAGCGACAAGTAGAGGATTTTTCTAAAGTTCATCATTACTGAAAACTCCTTTTTGGGTGAAGGGTTAAACCGCACGAGTCATCTCCCGCTGTAATCACATTGCGGGATTCGTCTCCCTGGTTCAGGTTTAGAACTCCATACGCGCACCAACACGGATCTGTCGCGGCGATCCGTACACATCACCGACAAACGACTGCATGATTCCCCAGCGATTCTGGTAGTTGATCGCTTTGTAGAATGCGGTGTAGTTCGCAAGCCCTTGGAACGACGGTGGAATTCGGGTTCTTCAACCATCCATCGTCAAACGGCGTCCCCGTCTGCGGATACACGTTGACGACCTCCTTCGTGTTCAACAGGTTCAGGACGTTGACGTAGAGCTCGAATTGGAAACCGGTGAAGTAGAACACCTTGTTCCAGTTCAAAGACAGGTCGAACACCCACGGAGTTGTTGAAGCATTCGCGGGCTCAACGGGGATACTGCCGCGGGCATCCAGAAGAGCGCGGATACCGACGTTCCATGCGGTCGCCTGGCCGAGGCTCGTTGGCTCCTGGATCTTCGTGTAGTTGTGTCCGCTGTTGAAGCTTGCCAGAAGGTAGACGCCCATGCCTTCGAGAATCGGACCGCCATCGCCTTTTCCGTAGCGGTAATCAAGAACCAGGTTTCCACGATGCGTCTGGTTGTAACGCAGCGGCGCGGTGAAGTTCGGGAAGCGGGCTTTGGTCTCGTCGGACGTCGCAACGCTGTTCGATGCAGAGCTGGTGCCTGTGCCCTCGGCATCAGACAATGTGTAGTTGAAGCGTGCCGACAGGCGGTTGGTCCTCCGCAACTCGAGGGAGAACTCAACACCCTTTACCGTAGCGAAGTCTTCGTTCTGGTACGCCGTGAACTCCGGATTGCCCTGAGAGTTGTAGACTCTCCTGAGCTGGATCAGGTTCTTCGTGTCCTTGTAGAAACCGTTGAGCGAGAACGCAAGGTTGTCCGTCAGATACTGCCGGAAACCAACTTCAAACTGCGTCGTGCGCTCGGGCTTCACAAACCACGGTGCGGCTCCGCCATATGGAGATCGGGTGTTCGGGTTCACGATCGTCTGGAAGCCGTTGTCACTACGGTACAGCTGTCCAAGCGACGGCATCTGTGAGTACTTTCCATACTGGGCGAAGAAGATCGTCTTATCCGTCACCGGGAAGGAGAAGCTGATTCTCGGCAACAGGAGGTTGTTCGCGCTCGTATGCGAGAAGACGCTCGGATCAATGATGTTCAACTGCTGATTGAGTCCATCCGGATACATATAATCCATCTGACCCGTGATCGGGTTGATCGTCATCGGGATCTGTCTGACATCCGTGTAGGAATACTCATACCGCAAACCGAAGTTGAGGACCAGGTCCTGGTACTCGATCTTGTTCTGGATGTACGCTGATGCGAACGTCGGAGCGTACGGCTTGTCCCACACGGTGCTGCTGCCGGGCAGTGTATAACCATCAGTCTGGTTGCCGTTGACATCATAACCCCAGGTCGTCATCTGGCCCTGTGTCAGGAGGCGAGCGCGACGCGCGACCTCAAGCGGGATACCATTCTTGAGATCAGTGCCGTAGGTAACGGTGTCAGCGGAAGGAATTCCGTCCTGGTTCGAGTCAATCCACAGGTTGTAAAGGTCGATACGTGCAATCGAAAAGGATCGATAAACCCAGTGCTCGATGCTGCCACCAGCCTTCAACTCCCAGCGAGGCGTGACCTGTGATGTCATGTCGACCGTGAAGGCGACCTGTTGGTTATTGTACTTGCTGTAACCGTAGTTCGGCGCGTACGGATTGGTGAAGCCGAACTGGTAGATCGTCGAGTATCCAATGGGGGCGGTATACCGCGCTCGCCAGCCATACCCGCCAGGGTACGTGGACGTGGTGTATCCTTTCGCCGCGAAGTTGGCACTGTCGAACTGCGCCTGCCAATTGTCGCCGAAGTCGTTGTCATACGTCCTTCCCCACTGTTTCGTGTAGGAGAGGCCGACTTCGTAAAACGTTGTCTGGCTGAGGAAGTGCGTCAAGCGAATGTTGCCGAAGCCGGTGTTTCCATCGTTGCGCGACATCCTCCTGGGATCAAGGAACATATTGCCGAACCCACCCGGCCAATAGCCGCCGTTGATGGAGTTTGCGAATGCATAGTTGCCGGATAGGCGGATCTTCATGGGGATCTTCGCCATCTCAGCCATATCGAACAGCACGTTACCCTGGACGGTGTTGTTCCAGTTCCAGGTCGGGGACGGCGAAGTGTTCCTCAGAACCTTCACAGGTCCGGGAAGCGTGTCACCCGCCTTACGCGGTGCACCGTAGATGTCCTGTGTGAGATTATCAAATTCAAATGGTTCGAGGAAAATCGACGCTCCATCACGAGCATAGTTGTATTGGTCGGCAACGAAGAATCGTATGCCACTCGTGATTGGGCCGCCGATTGTTCCGACTGCGTTTTTGTACCCGCGACCTGTTGTTCCGAGAAACGTTTTACCCGGCTTTGCGAAGTCATCCGTCAGGTAGTCAAGTGTCATTCGAAGCTGGGAGCTTCCCGTTCTCATCGAGGAACGGACCAAACCCGAGCTTGCTCCACCGAACTCGGCCGTGAACCCGCCGGACTGCAACTGGACTTCCTGCAAAGCTTCACGAATCAAGCTGACCATTTCACCCATGCTCGTCGGGTCTGTGACATTTGCGCCGTCGACATAGTACGCGACCTCGCCTGCACGACCGCCACGAACATAGAGGTTACCAGCTTGCTGAACAACACCCGCGGAGAGTGCAACGATATTCTGCACACCGCGGAACGGCAGCACCTGCACGTCCGCCTGACTCTGGATGCGGATGGTGTTCGTCGTATTGCGCTGAATCAGGGGACGTTCAGCGACAATCTCGACGCCCTGCACCTGAACCGCAGAACTCGACATCTGGTAGTTCTGGGTCGTGGTCAGACTTGCGTTCACACCGATGTTGGAAATGCTCACTTGTGCATAACCGATGTACGTCACCTTCACTGTATACGTTCCTGGTGGGACGCTCAGGATAACGTACTCGCCGTTGACATCGGTCGCAGCACCCAGGTTGGTACCTTCGACAACGACGTTGGCACCAATCAGTGCTTCGCCCGACTCCTTATCCGTCACCTTGCCACGCAGTTTGCCGTCCTGCGCGAGTAGGAGAGCGGGAAGAAGCAGCAATGCGGCTAAAGCTAAAAGGAGCTTGCGGAACATAACGTACCTCCTTCGTAAATGGAGAATGTGAATTGTAGACAGGATTTCTGACACTGGGTCGACGCTCCGACATTCAATGTGGAGCGATCGGCGGGTACAGCGAGGAAAGTAGTTCCAACGGTTCTTCGGACGCGCGAGCTAAGCCCTTAACTCGTCCGAATGAGCAAATCACCTCCTTCTTGATGGGAATGTTTGCTGCTGAGACGTGTCAATACTAGCAAAGCACAGGAACTGGATTGGGAGAATATATCATGCAGGAAGTCCTTTGTCAAGGGGAAATTAACGTTTCATAACAAAATCCTTGACATCAAGCCGGGAATCCCTGTGTCCAGATTTGGCTTCAGAGCCTCACCACTTTGACCTTAAAAACGCCATCGATCTTCTCCAGTTTCCTGAGCACATCGCGTGGAAGGGAACTGTCCACATTTATGACCGTCAGCGCCTTTTTTCCAGGTTTGTCCCTGCCCAACGAAAGGCCTGCAGTATTGATTTTTTCCTATGCCAATGTGGCACCGACACTTGTGAGCATCCCAGGTCTGTCGATATTCGCACAGAACAGAAGATACCCATCGGGATTCACCTCAAAATGGAAGTCGTCAATGCGCACGATTCGCGTGTGGGCACTGCCAAAAACAGTCCCGGCGAAGCGTCTGGATTCCTTTTGTGTTTCATAGTGAACCGTCCGAAGATGGGTGTAGGAAGGATTATCACTTTCACGTTGCTCGTCGACGGCCAGACCCATCTCGCGGGCAATCACGGGAGCATTGATCAGGTTCACCGGTTCGAGGATGAGCCGCGACAGGGCGCCTTTCAGCACCGAAGCAGGTATGAGCTCGAAGGACTGCGACAAGAAAGCTCGCTGCACGTCACCGCAACCTTCTTCAGTTGTCCATTCATCAGTTGAACAAGCAGACTGCCGAGCTTCTCGGCCAGCACCACATAGGGCTTGAGTTCTTTCTTGAGCGCCAGATGCAGGGCTTCTGCGTTCACCGCGCCTGCGATCCCGCGCTCTTTTATCATGTCGGCAATCTGCAAAGCTATTTGCCGCGCCATCCTTTTCTTGCGCTTCCTCCGTTGACGCGCCGAGATGGGGCGTTGCGATAGCACGCGGGTGTTTGATGAGAGGATGATTACCCGGCGGCTCCTGCTCGAAAACATCAAGAGCAGCACCAGCCACCTTCCCCGACTGGAGACCGCGCAGCAATGCCTGCTCATCGACGATGCCGCCACGAACACAATTGATGATCCTGAGACCAGCCTTGCATTGTGCAAGCGTTTCATCACGAATGAGCCCCTTCGTCTCATCCGTCAGCGGCGTGTGCAGGGTGATGAAGCCCGCTCTATGCGCTGCAGGATTCCTCTCGGGGTTCATTGGACGGAGATTGGAATCGTAGATAGCGAGCACAAGCGCGAGAAGCAGGGAGTGATAGCGGCTTGGGCAACGATGCATGCGAGCTGCGCCCCGGTAACGGCTCCTTTTTTCCTTCGCATACCCAAAACCCGCCGTCAGTCTGGGTGGAGTCAATCGTGAGAAGTCGGACTTCTTTCCAAAAAAAAGACCTCGACAATCGCCGAGGTCTTTTGTGAGTACGAATTTCTGGCAAGGTTGGCGGGCCTAGACCGCTTCCTTTTTCTGGCTCATCGCGTGATTCAGGTGAGCCTCAATCAAGCGCAACAATTCTGCCTTTCCATCGCTCGTGACGATCGAGAACGGCACGATCCCCCGACATTATCCCTCGTTCAACTGTGCGCTGAACTGGGAGCGATAGGCTTCCAGTTGCTTCGACAGTTTGCTCACGGGGAGCTTGTCGGATTTCGTTAACACGAGGAGGTAGGGGATCTCATAGGTACTCCAGCCAATCCATCATCATCAGGTCCAAGGGGGTTGGTTCCTGCCGCGAGTCGATGAGTTGAATGCCGAGCGCGATCGGCCTTCCACGCTTGAGGAAATCTTCGATCAGGCGCTTCCACCCCGCTCGCATTTGCTCCGGCACTTTGGCGTACCCATAGCCCGGAAGGTCGACAAAGTAGAACTGGTTATTGACGATGTAGTAGTTGATCTCCCTCGTTTTTCCCGGCGTGGAACTGGAGCGGGCGAGGTTTTTTCTATTGCACATCTTGTTCAGCAAGGACGACTTGCCGACATTCGAGCGGCCGATGAACAAGACTTCCTTCAGCTCGTTTTTCGGAAGCTGATGGAGATCCGCGACACCTTGAAGAAATTCGGCAGATGTGATTTTAAGCATGGAGACTTCCCTCTCTACGATAAAACAGAAAGAATAGTCTACTCTCGCTATTTGGAGTCAGACTCCTTGGCCTCAGGTTTGGACTCTTCAGGCTTGGCTGGCGCTTTCGCCGTCTCGGCCTGCGTTCGTCTCTGCGGCTTTCTTTGATGTTTCGGGCTTACCCTTCTTCGGTCCCCGCTTGCGCCCCGCGGCAGCAGCTTTAGCCTTCGGTTTCGCTGCTGCTTTTTCCTGGCCCGTGTTGTAATCCACTAATTCCAGGATTGCAACCTCGGCCCCATCGCCATGCCGCTGTCCGAGCTTCACGACACGGGTGTAACCACCTGGACGGCCTGCCACTTTCGGCGCAATTTCGTTGAACAATGTCGAGACTGCATCTCGATCGCGAAGGTAGGCGAACACCTCGCGCCGAGCGTGAACGTCTTTCGTTTTCCCCTCACCTTCGTTGGACACCGCGCGTTTCGCCCGTGTGATGAGTTTCTCCACCACGGTCCTCGCCTCTTTTGCCTTGGCTGTGGTGGTGCGAATCTTCTTGTGGCGAATCAATGCTACGCTGAGAGAAGAAAGCGTAGCCTTCCGATGGCTTCGGGTTCGCCCGAGTTTTCGACCTGACTTCCGATGACGCATGCTTCAGTTCCTCTATTCTGCTCACCACGAGAACGATTACTGACACCGTGATGAATGGCGTGAAAACGTGATCCTGTTCGTTACTCGTTACCGTCCTTCAAATACTTGTCGACATCCATGCCGAAGTTCAATCCCAGTTCCTCGACGATGGCCGAGAGTTCGGCAAGCGATTTGCGGCCGAAGTTGCGGAACTTCAACAACTCTGACTCATCTTTGCGCACGAGGTCGGCAATGGTCTTGATGTTGGCGGATCGGAGGCAGTTGTGCGATCGAACGGAAAGTTCCAGCTCATCCACGGACATCTTCAGCGTCTTTCGAATCTGCGCAAGCTTCGCTTCCTCTTCGCTTTCGACTTTCTCGGTCTCCGGCTCCGCCTCAAAATTGATGAACAGCTGAACGTGGTCACGGAGGATCTTGCCGGCGTGCGTGAGCGCTTCCTCCGGTGAAATCGATCCATCCGTCTCAATCTCGAGGATGAGCTTCTCAAAGTCTGTCTGCCCACCCACACGCGTCGGCTCGACGAAGTACCGCACGTTGGTGATGGGGGTGAAGATTGAATCGATCGCAATCGTCCCGATGGGCTGGTCAGCGGCTTTGTTCTCTTCGGAAGAGACATACCCCTTGCCCCGGCCCAGGCGGAGTTCCAGCTCGAAGTTCGCCTCCTTGTTGAGCGTTGCGAGGTGAAGAGCCGGATTCAGGACTTCGAGCTCGGACGAAGCTTTCTGAATGTCCGCAGATTTCAGAACGCCCGGTCCTTTCACTGCCAATGTGACTTTCGTCAGCTTCTTGTTGATGGGCTTGATTCGAACCTGCTTGAGGTTCAAGACCAGATCGGCGACATCTTCCACCACACCTTTGATGGTGGAAAACTCGTGCTGATTACCCTCCACCCGGATCGCGGTGATCGCCGTTCCCGGGAAGTGAGGACAACAGCACGCGACGGAAAGAATTGCCAAGCGTCACTCCGAAACCCTTCTCAAGCGGCTGAACGGTGAATCGGCCGGCCGTGGCGGTCAAGGAGCTCTCGTCGATCTCAATCTTTTCTGGCATCTGAACTAATGCGTTGCTCATAGTTCTCTTTCCTCTCGCTGTTGGCGAGGATGTTGGACCTCGGTACACCGAGGCTAATGATACATTGGTGGACAACCGTTACGACTACTTCGAGTACAATTCCACGATCAGCTGCTCGTTGGCATTCAACGGCACATCCGCACGCTCCGGAACCTGCAAGAAACGTACCCGTCATCGCGGCTTTGTCCAGGCTGAGCCACGGGAGCATCGCTGTGTCTTTGACTCTCTTCATAGAAGAGTGAATGAGTTCAAGCTTCTTGCTCTTGTCACGCACCTGAATCACGTCGCCGGGATTCAGGAGAAACGACGGTATATCGACAGTCTTGTTGTTGATGAGCAAATGACGATGGAGAATAAGCTGACGCGCAGACTTGCGTGATGGCGCAAGACCCATCCGGTATACGACGTTATCAAACCGCCTCTCGAGCATCTTGACAAGTGTCTCGCCTGTTCGGCCGGTCTGTTTCAGCGCTCGCTCGAAGTAATTGCGGAACTGCGCTTCCAGCAACCCATAGGAACGCTTCACCTTCTGCTTCTCACGGAGCTGAACGCCGTACTCAGATATCTTCTGACGCCGGCTTTGACCGTGTTGCCCCGGCGGGTAGCTTCGCTTCTCGAGCGGACATTTTTCCGTGTAGCATTTCGTGCCTTTCAGAAACAGCTTCTGCTTTTCCCGACGGCACAGTTTGCAGCTGGCATCAATGTAACGAGCCATGGTTCTCCTGAATGGTTATCAATCGTCAATTTCCGAAATTCAATTTCCAATTCCTGATTGTTCGCATGCCGCTGCCGCTCTTTCAATCGGCAATCGGCAATCGACAATCGGCCCGTCCTGCTTCAGCAGGACGAGGTCTCGTCGCGACTTCGTCGCGACGGACAATTTACTAGACTCTTCTCCGCTTGGGCGGCCTACATCCGTTGTGCGGTATCGGCGTGATATCACGGATCATCGAGATTTCAAGTCCTGCAGATTGAAGCGAACGAACCGCCGCCTCGCGGCCCGCGCCAGGACCCTTGATGAAGACCTCGACCCGCCGAAGCCCGAGACCATACGCCTCCTTGGCGGCGGCTTCCGCGGAAACCTGCGCAGCAAACGGGGTATTCTTCCGCGATCCCTTGAACCCGTTGCGTCCCGCAGACGACCACGTTATGACGTTGCCGTACGTGTCGGTCAGCGTCACGATAACGTTGTTGAACGTGGCTTTGATAAACGCCTTCCCGTTCGTATCAACGTGGACTTTCTTCTTTTTCTTGGTGACTGGTGCACCTGTTGCCTGTTTCGCCAAGAGCGTTCTCCTTCAGAAAATGATTACTTCTTCTCGATTGCCTTCTTCTTTCCTGCCACTGTCTTCCTCTTACCCTTGCGCGTTCGCGCATTCGTTCTTGTTCTCTGGCCGCGTGCCGGCAATCCTTTGCGGTGGCGCAGTCCGCGATAGCAGCCGATGTCCATCAAACGCTTGATGTTCATCTGGACCTCGCTGCGCATCGCTCCTTCTACCTTGAGGTCGGCCTGGATAATCGAGCGAATCGACGCGACTTCTTCATCGTTGAGCTCGCCGACGCGCTTGTTGACATCGACACCCGCCTTGGACAGGATTGTTCTGGCAGTCGTCCGGCCAATGCCATAGATGTAGGTCAGACCAACCTCTGCCCTCTTGTTCTTTGGTAAGTCAACTCCTGCTATACGTGCCAACGATGCTCTCCTTTTCAATCAATTTCGAAATTCGAATTTCGAAATTCGAATTTATAGGCTTATCCTTGCCGCTGCTTGTGCTTCGGGTTCTTGCAGATAACATGAACGACCCCCTTGCGGCGGATGATCTTGCAGTTGTCGCAGATCTTCTTGACTGATGATCGTACTTTCATTGCTCTGCTCCGATCCTGGCGCTACTTCTCATAAGAGTTTTCGTATTCAAGCGGACACGGCACGAGCTACTTGTACCGGTACGTGATTCTTCCCTTGGTCAGATCGTACGGCGACATCTCCACCGTCACACGGTCGCCGACAAGAATCTTGATGAAGTGCATCCGCATCTTGCCGGAGATGTGCGCCAATATCTCGTGCCCGTTGTCGAATTTCACCTTGAATGTCGCGTTCGGCAACGTATCCGTGATCACTCCATCTACTTTTATCGGGCCTTGTTTTGCCATAGTCGGAATCTATTTCGTCAGGATTTCCGGGTTGCCGTCAACGATTGCTATCGTATGCTCAAAATGCGCTGACGGTCTGCCATCCTGGGTCAGGACCGTCCAGCCATCCGCTCCAAAACGGACTTGCCACGTTCCTGCATTCACCATCGGCTCGATTGCGAGGGTCATCCCTTCCTGGAGTTTCATCCCCGTGCCCGGCTTCCCGAAGTTCGGTATCGCCGGTTCCTCGTGAAGCTCTAGACCCACTCCGTGACCGACCAAATCCCGCACAACTGAAAAACCATGCCCCTCAACGTGCTCCTGCACTGCGTGCGAAATGTCATGGATCTTGTTCCCGACAACCGCCTTTTCAATCCCTTTTCCGAGCGACTCTTCTGTCGCTTTCAGGAGGCGTTGCTTCTCTTCAGAGACCTCGCCAATTGCGAAGGAGTAGGCGCCGTCTCCGAAGTATCCATCCTTCTTCACTCCGACGTCGACGGAAAGGATTTCTCCTTCCCGCAAGGCTTTATTTGCCGGTATTCCGTGCACCACGACATCATCGATGGATGTGCACAGTGTAGCCGGAAACAGATTCGATTTCGTGTGCCCGTATCCCTTGAATGCCGGGACGGCACCCATGGACCGGATGTAATCTTCTGCGATCCGATCGAGTTCGATCGTTGTCACTCCAGGTCGGATATGCGTCGACACGAGATTGAGCACATCAGCAACGATCCTGCAACTCTCACGGATGAGCTCGATTTCCCGCCTGGTCTTGATCCGAACCATCAGTTTCGTTTCCTAACCTCGTCGGCCGCGGAGTTTTCCGCTCTTCATGAAGCCATCATAGTGGCGCATGAGCAAGTGGGATTCTACCTGCTGAAGGGTATCGAGCGCAACGCCCACTATGATCAACAAGCTTGTACCGCCGAAGAACTGCGCGAAGCCCGGGGTTACCCCTCCAAATTTCG
Source organism: uncultured Bacteroidota bacterium (assembly GCA_963739335.1). Taxonomy (GTDB): domain Bacteria; phylum Bacteroidota; class Ignavibacteria; order UBA10030; family UBA10030; genus UBA9647. The sequence goes on from CAVUAC010000073.1 coordinate 12,135, forward strand.
ACATCAACGTCGGCAGGATGGCAACAATCGCGAGGAAGACTGAGCCAGGGAGCGTAATCTTCGTCAGGATGTTATCAACAAAGTCTGCGGTGTGCGTTCCCGGCCGAATGCCCGGGATGAAGCCGCCTTGTTTCTTCATGTTATCCGCGACATCCTTGGGATTGAACGCGATCGCAGTATAGAAATATGTAAAGAACACGATCATGAGGGCGTAGACAAATGAGTACGTCCAGGAGCCATAGCCGAACCAATCACGACTCAGCGTATCGACAAACTCGCTCTCGGGGAAGAACTGGAAGACAATTTGCGGCACAAACATAATGGCCTGCGCGAAGATTATCGGCATGACGCCAGCTGTGTTCACACGCAACGGGATATACTGAGTGACGCCGCCATACACCTTTCGCCCGATAACGCGCTTCGCATATTGCACCGGAATCCGCCGCGTCCCCTGCGTGACGAGCACCACCCCTGCCACAATCAATCCCATCATAGCGAGGATGACCATTTCGATGATGATGTTGCGGCCGGCGACAATCAGCTGGTACTCGTCGAGGAGCGAATTGGGGAACCGTGCAATAATGCCGATGAAGATGATGAGCGAGATGCCGTTCCCGATGCCTCGTTCTGTGATCTGCTCGCCGAGCCACATCATGAAGATGGTCCCGGCGGTCAGGATGATGACAGTGCTGAAGGCGAAGCCGAATCCTCCAACTGCCATTGGAACGATCGGGCCCGCCGGGGTCACCGTGCTTTCCAACTTCACCACAACGCCACTTGCCTGCAGCAGGCAAATCAGCACTGTTCCGTATCGTGTATACTGGGTGATCTTCTTGCGTCCGTCCTCCCCTTCCTTCTGCAGTTTCTGGAAGTACGGAACGACCGCGCCGAGGAGCTGGATCACAATCGACGAACTGATATACGGCATGATGCCCAGTGCGAAGACCGCTGCGTTGCTGAACGCACCCCCGACAAACAAATCGTACAGTCCAAAGAGGGTTCCCTGAGCGGACTTCTCGATATAGTCAGCAAGGACGCGCGCATCGACACCCGGCAACGTGATATGAGACCCGAGGCGAACGATCACCAGGATACCGGCGGTGAAGAAAATCCGCTCGCGAAGCTCCTGGATCTTGAAAATATTGGTAAACGTCTCTGTGAGTTTGCTCATTTTCTATTCCGTTTACGACTTATTCTGACCGAGCACAGTCGCCTTTCCACCGGCAGCTTCAATCTTCGCAATGGCCGACTTGCTGAACGCATGGGCAATGACTTCGAGTCTGGCCTTGAGATCGCCATTTCCCAGGATCTTCACCGGGTCATTCTTCTTCGAAATCAAGCCAAGGCTGTACATGAACCTCGGGATTCACAACAGACCCGCTCAGTCTCTTCTCGACAACCAGCTTCTCCAGGCTTTGAACATTGACGGCCTGAACTTCTTCCCGATTGCGGCTTTTGAAACCGAATTTCGGTATACGCCGACTCAACGGCATTTGACCGCCTTCGAACCAGAGTTTGAACTTGTGACCTGACCGTGACTTGGCTCCCTTGTGACCTTTCGTCGCAGTCTTGCCATGCCCCGAGCCCTGGCCGCGGCCAATGCGCTTGGTCTTTTTCCTGGAACCTTCTGCCGGTGTCAGATTACTGAGAATATCTTTTGCCATCGTCTTGTTTCCTTCAACCTGGGACACGAACCCTTACTTCACATCCTCGACCCGCACGAGGTGACGGACCGTTCTGATCATGCCGCGAACCTGCGGCGTATCACTCTTGACCACGAAATAAGTTCGGCCTGCCAAGACCGAGCGCCTTGATCGTCCGCTTTGCGTTTTCTTTCTGCTCAATGATACTCCGAGTCTGTATGATCTTGATTTTCTTTGCCGTCGACATCAGCACACCCGATTAGTTTTGATGAAACAATTCCGGAAGCGAAATCGCCGCGACGCTCTGCAGCCATCCGGGCATCGGAGAGGCTCAGCAGCGCCTTCATCGTCGCCTTCACCACGTTGTGAGGATTGGACGAACCCATCTGCTTCGTGAGGATATCCTTCACACCGGCCGATTCGAGCACGGCACGCACTCCGCCGCCGGCGATCAGGCCCGTTCCCGGTGAAGCCGGTTTCAGAAGCACACGGCCTGCGCCGAACTTGCCGATCACCTCATGCGGGATCGTGCCCTTCACAATGGGAACTTTGACGACGCTCTTTTTTGCGTCATCCACGCCCTTTGCGATCGCATCCGCCACTTCGTTTGCTTTCCCCAGACCGACGCCAACGTGGCCGTTGCCGTCGCCCACGACAACAATCGCGTTAAAGCTGAACCGACGTCCGCCTTTCACAACCTTGGCAACACGGTTGATGTGGACCAATCGTTCCTTCAGTTCCAGTTCGCCTGCTTTGAATTTTGACATCGCGCCTCTCGTTATTCTCATGTTGAGTTAGAATTTAAGGCCGCCCTCGCGAGCGCCATCGGCAACAGCCTTTACGCGCCCGTGATACAGATATCCGTTGCGGTCGTACACAACCTGCTGGATCTTCTTGTCGAGCGCCTGCTTCGCTGCGAATTTGCCGACGAGCTTGCACACGTCCAGGGCCGACTTGACATCCTTCAGCTGGTCGCGGAGTTCCTTGGAGATCGTCGAGGCTGACACCAGCGTCTTGCCCGTCGTGTCGTCGATGATCTGTGCATAGATGTGTTTGGCACTGCGATAGATCGTCAACCGCGGACGCTCAGCCGTGCCGAAGACCTTCTTGCGAATGCTGGCCTTCTTTTTCTGCCAGCGGTCACGCTTTTTGTCTTGAATCATACTAAGAATCCTTACACAAGAAATTCATCAGATCGAATGTGGGCGACACTACTTGGTCGCAACCGTTGCTGCAGCCTTTCCTGCTTTGCGCCGGATGTATTCACCCTCGTACTTAACGCCCTTGCCCTTGTACGGCTCCGGCGGACGGAACGACCGAATCTTCGCCGCTACCAGACCGACAAGCTGCTTGTCAATTCCCGTCACAACGATGCTCGTCTGCGTCGGAGCTTCCAGCGTCACTCCCTCGGGAGGACCAAACAGGATCGGATGGGAGTAGCCGAGCATCATCTGCAGCTTTTTCCCCTTCATCTCAGCCCTGTAGCCGACACCGACGATCTCAAGCTTCTTGCTATATCCCTGAGTAACGCCGTTGATCATGTTTTGAATAAGTGCCCGCCAAAGGCCATGCAGTGCCCGATGCGCACCATCATCAGCATGGCGGCTGACGAGAACTTCTGTCTGCTTGATCTCAATGGTGATTTCGGGGTGTACTGTCGCTGACATTTCCCCCTTCGGACCTTTCACAACGATCTTGCCGTCCTTCTGCGAGACCGTAACACCTTTGACAATCGATATCGGTTTACGACCAACTCGTGACACGGTACATTCTCCTCATGATTACCATACATAGGCGAGAATCTCGCCGCCGACGTGCTGTTTGCGCGCCTGTTGATCCGTCATGACACCTTTGGACGTGGTCAGAATGGCAATCCCCATACCGCCGAGCACACGGGGAAGCTCATCTGAGGACCGGTACTGGCGGATACCAGGCCTGCTGACGCGTCGCAAACCGGTAATAACCGGTTTCCCGCCACTGTATTTGAGCTGAACGCGCAGGATCCCCTGCTTCCCATCATCCAGCACAGTGAAGCTCGAGATGAACTTTTCGTCCACCAGGATTTGCGCAATCGCTTTCTTCAAATTCGACCCGGGAATGTCCACCCTCTTGTGTTTTGCCTTTGCGGCATTACGTATGCGCGTCAAGAAATCTGAAATGGGATCTGTCATCGACATCGAATCAAGTCTCCTCGAATAGTCTGAATCAGGCGAATGTTACCAGCTTGCTTTGCGCACGCCGGGGATTTTTCCATCCAGGGCGAGATTCCGCAGACAAATTCGGCAAATGCCAAACTTACGATAGAAGCTACGCGGGCGTCCGCAGATGCCGCATCGGTTGTGTTGAACGTACCTTGAACTTAGGCGTCCTTTTCGCCTTCACTCGCATCGCTAAACGTGCCAAAGCAACTCCTTTCAGTAATCGTTAGGCTGCGGTTTGAAGAACTTCTTGTCGTTTTACGAAGGGCATGCCGAGCGCCTTCAGCAACTCGTATGCTTCTGCGTCCGTCTTCGCCGTCGTGACGAACGTGACATCCATGCCGGAAATACGCGTGACCTTGTCGACGTCGACCTCCGGGAAAATGATCTGTTCTTTGATACCGAGCGTGTAGTTCCCGTGGCCGTCAAAGGACTTATCGGAAACACCGCGAAAGTCACGCACGCGCGGCAGGGCAATGCTGATCATACGATCAAGAAACTCGTACATGACAGCCCGACGCAACGTCACACGACAGCCAATCGCCAGCCCTTCACGAAGCTTGAAATTCGAGATTGCCTTCTTGGACTTGGTAATGGCCACTTTTTGCCCAGTGATTGCTTCGATCTCCTTCACCGTCCCATCCAGGATCTTCGGGTCCTGCGTCGCCATACCCACACCGCTGTTAATGGCGATCTTCACCAGCTTGGGCACCTGCATGACGCTCTTGTACTGGAACCGCTTCATCAGCTGCGGAATCACTGTCTTCTTATACTGAACGAACAGTCTGGCCGGGACCCCTGCTTCGCGGCCGCCTGCCGCCTGTTTCTTCCCACCACCTTCACCACCCCCCTTTGCCCGCTTCTGTTCCTTCCCTTTGCCGACTTCGGGACTCTTCTGCTCTTTGTCTTTCTCTTTCTCTTTCTCTTTTCCCATAAATCAATTCTCCAAGGAATTCAACGTCAACCTAGTGCCACTTCTAATAGATCTTGGCCGCCCGACCGAACGGTCGTTCGGGCAGGCTGCGAAGCGGGCCCGTATTCAGAAAGGCATCCCAATCGCAGTGCGAGCGGGACAGGTCTCCATTGGGCAATCGCAACTGAAAATACAAGATGACTTTCTGGAAACCGCACTAGAACATCTCGTTGCACTGTTTGCAGACGCGCATGGTCTTGCGCTTGTGGCTCGAAGCATCCGTAACGTGCGCGTGGCCAACACGCGTTGCCTCATTGCACTTTGGGCAAATCACCATCACGTTCGATGCGCTGATGGGCCCTTCCTTCTGCACGATCCCTCCCTGAGGGTTCTTCTGCGTCGGGCGCGCGTGACGCTTGACGATGTTTACGCTTTCGATGATCACCCGATCCTTGCCCGGGAACACCTTCAGAACCTTGCCCTGCTTACCAACCGCATTGCCGGCAATCACCACGACAGTATCATTCTTATGAACATGCATACGACTATCTTTCAGCCTATTAGAGAACTTCCGGTGCCAACGATACGATCTTCATGAACTGACGCTCGCGCAGCTCTCGGGCAACGGGACCGAAGATACGCGTTCCGCGCGGTTCGCCTTGCGGATTCAACAGGACCACTGCGTTTTCATCAAAGCGAATGAACGTTCCGTCCTTGCGACCGACTTCCTTCTTGGTGCGCACGACGACAGCCCGGGAAACTTCTCCCTTTTTGACCGGCGCACCTGGAATGGCGCTCTTGACTGCCACGACGATCAAATCGCCGACAGATGCATACCGCCTGTCGTGCCCACCCAGCACGCGGATGCACCGGACCTTTTTTGCCCCGGAGTTGTCAGCGACCACGAGATTCGTTTCTTCCTGGATCATGGGATACTCCTCACAATGCTCGTCGAGTTCAGACGGAATACTTACTTCGCTTTTTCAACAACTTCGACCAGCCGCCATCGCTTCTGCTTGCTCATCGGTCTGGTCTCCATGACTCTTCACAATATCGCCGATGCCCGCAACCTGCTTCTCATCGTGCGCCATGAGCGTCGAAGTTTGCTTATAGTACTTCTTGTAGAGCGGGTGCGGGACCTTTCGCTCGAGCGATATCACAATGCTCTTCTGCATCTTGTTGCTGATGACCTTGCCCATGCGGACTTTCCGCTGATTGCGACGAACGGGGGCCGTTGTTGCTGCAGTGCTCATTCCTTACGCCTTCTTCTGATTGACAGGTTGTTCGGTCTTTGGCTCGGGCTTCTTCAACTGACGTTCACGCAAAATGCTCTTCATCCGCGCAATGTCCTTCTTCGTCAACCGAAGCTTCATGGGATTCTCCAGCTGGCTGATCACCTTCTGGAACCGTAGGTTCGCCAGACTCTCCTCTTCTTCCTGTATCCGCTTGATCAGCTCCGTATCGGAGAGTTCACGTAGTTCATACGCTTTCATCGAAACTCCTTTGCCTCATTGAATTAGTGGGCGTCGTAGTCGACCCGCGTGACCAACCTTGTCTTGACCGGCAGCTTGTGAGCAGCCAGGTGGAAGGCCTCAGCGGCCTGAGCCATCGTGACCCCACCGAGCTCAAACATGATCCGACCCGGCTTGACCACGGCCACCCAGAACTCGGGGATACCTTTGCCGCTTCCCATACGGGTTTCAGCCGGCTTCTTGGTCACGGGCTTGTCCGGGAAAATGCGGATCCATACTTTGCCTTCACGCTTCATCATACGGGTCAAAGCAACACGCGTGGCCTCGATCTGACGCTGCGTGATCCAGCCCGGCTCGAGCGCCTTCAGTCCGAAGTCACCGAATGCTACCGTAGCTCCACGCGTCGCCTTGCCCCTCATGCGGCCGCGCTGTGTCTTTCTGTACTTTACTCTTTTCGGCATCAACATACGTCAAATCACCCTTTGTTTATCGGTTCACAGGTCCGAGAATTTCGCCCTTGCAGATCCACACTTTGACGCCAATCGCTCCGTAGATCGTGCGCGATGTTGCCGTCGCGTAGTCGATATCTGCTCGAATGGTATGCAGCGGGATGCGCCCCTCCTTGTATTGCTCGCTCCTGGCAATTTCGGCGCCTCCCAGCCGTCCTCCGCACATCACGCGGATCCCTTCGGCACCCATCCTCATCGCCGCAGTGATCGATTGTTTCATCGCACGACGGAAGGAAATTCTTCCTTCAATCTGCGACGCAATCGCTTCTGCGACGAGCGATGCATCGAGTTCCGGTCGCTTGATTTCGTGAATGAGGATCTTCACTTCCTTCGAGGTGACCTTCTTCAGCTCTTCCTCGAGTTGGGCGATTTCCTTCCCGCTCTTGCCGATGACGATGCCGGGACGCGACGTGTGGATCGTGATGACAGCCCGCTTCGGCGTCCGATCGATTTGAATACGGGAAATCCCAGCTTTCTTCAGACGGTTCCGGATATAGTTTCGAACCATCAGGTCCTCTTGCAGCTTTCCTGCGAACCCTTTCTCGTCATACCAATTTGAATCCCAGGTCTTGGTGATGCCAAGACGAAATCCAACCGGATGGGTTTTCTGACCCAAGAGATCCTCCTCTTAATTAACTTTCTGTTGATTCTTTTGTTGCTTCTTATTTCGTGGCTTTTGCCGCTGTCTTCCTCGGTTTCTGTGCTGCCTCTTCCGTCGCTTTCGGCGCTGCGGGTTTTGCCTTGGCCTTCTGCTCGCGCAGCGCGACGACGATCGTCAAATGGTGCGAGCGCTTCCGAATACGAAATGCACGTCCCATCGGCGCGGGCTGTATGCGCTTCACCATCGGGCCACCATTGACGAACGCTTCTTTGATAAACATCGTTGCCGTGTCCACCCGGCCAGCTTCATCCTTGCTTTGCAGATTCGAGATGGCCGATCGCAGAACTTTCTCTGCAGTCCTTGCCGCGTGTTTGGGAGAAAAATGAAGCATCGTCAGAGCTTCTTCAACCCCCTTGCCCCTGATCAGGTCGATGACCAACATCATTTTCCGCGGCGACGTACCAACAAATCTATTGATTGCTCGAGCTTCCATGCAAAATCCTCACTGTGCCCCTATGCGGGTGTTGTAGTTTTCTCGGACTTCAGACCAGGGTGACCACGAAACACTCGCGTGGGCGCAAACTCACCGAGCTTGTGACCCACCATGGCTTCCTGCACGTACACCGGAATGAACTTGTTGCCGTTGTGCACCGCGAACGTGTGTCCCACAAAATCCGGCGTGATGGTGGATGAACGCGCCCAGGTCTTGATGACTTTCTTCTGGTTCGCCTTGTTCAGGGCTTCAACTTTCTGTTGCAGCTTCGGGTCGACGAATGGACCCTTTTTGAGTGAACGACTCATTGCACTCTTCTTGAGTTAGAGTATGGGACAGTCTTACTTGCGACGTTTCACAGATGTACCGATTCGATTGACTCTTGCGCTTGCGCGTCTTCAAACCCTTGGCGTACTTACCCCACGGCGATTCAGGATGTTGCCAGCCGCCACCGCTCTTCGATCGGCCTTCACCGCCACCCATCGGGTGATCAACCGGGTTCATCGCCATGCCGCGGGTTTGCGGACGAATGCCAAGCCAGCGGGAACGCCCGGCCTTGCCCACGCTGATGTTCTCGTGATCCACATTCCCGACGACACCGACCGTCGCGTAGCAAATCACCGGGACCTTCCGAACCTCTCCAGAAGGAAGTTTCAGTGTCGCAAAATCACCTTCTTTTGCCATCAACTGGAGCGAGTTTCCCGCACTCCGGCCAAGCTGACCGCCCTTCCCGGGCTTGATCTCGACATTGTGCACGAACGTGCCGGCCGGAATCTCCGACAGCGGAAGCGCGTTCCCGACCTGCATTTCAACGCCGGATCCGGCCATCAACTTCTGTCCGACCTTCAGGCCGTCAGGAGCGATGATGTAGCGCCTCTCACCGTCGACATACTGCAGCAGCGCGATGCGCGCTGAACGATTCGGATCGTACTCGATCGCCGTGACTCGTCGCTTCGACTCCGCGGCGATCGCGTTTGAAATCGACGACGCGGTACATCCGCTTGTGCCCACCACCACGGTGACGCGACGTGATGCGGCCAAGGTTGTTTCTGCCGCCCGACTTTTTTACCGGCTCAAGCAACGCCTTTTCAGGAACGGTCTTCGTGACCTCTTCAAACGTCGAGATCGAGTAGAACCGCGTCGCTGGACTTGTTGGCCGTAGTTTTCTGATTGCCATGGGATACCTGCCGTTCCGTCAATCAAACATTCTCAAAGTAATCGATCTTTTCCCCCTCTTTGAGGGTGACCATCGCCTTCTTCCAGGTGTTCTTGCGTCCTTCAAACCGGCCGCGGCGGGTCAGCTGGGTCTTCCGCTTTCCCTTCACCACCATCGTACGAACGCTCACGACAGTCACCTTGAACTTCTTCTCCACTGCCATCGCAATTTGAATCTTGTTTGCGTGGGGTGCAACTTCGAAGGAAAACTGCCGCTTGTCCTGCAGTCCTGTGATCTTTTCAGTGACGATCGGTCGTCTTAATATTCCGGTCATGGCCCTAGCCTAGTTCATCAACGATTTCTGGAGAACATCAACAGCGCTCTTCTGAATCAGGAGCACCTGGGTGTCAAGGATGTCGTACGTCGAAGCTTTGTCCGCCTCGCGCACGTTCACCGTGGGGATGTTGCGCCCCGACTTGTACACAGCACCTTCGGTCTTCGTAGTCAGCAACAATGTCTTCTTACCATGCAGAGACAGAGCCTTCAACACCGCGGCCAGTTCTTTCGTCTTCGGACCTTCGAAACTGAAGTCCTCGACAACCACGATCGAATTGTCTTTCGCCTTGTAGCTCAGGGCCGACTTCCTCGCAAGAGCTCTGACTTTCGCCGGGAGCTTCACAACATAGTCGTGCGGATGGGGTCCAAAGATCGAGCCACCGCCGATCCACAACGGCGAACGGGTTGTTCCCGCACGGGCACGTCCTGTCTTCTTCTGTTTGAAGGGCTTCCTGCCCCCACCTCTCACTTCGCTCCGGCCCTTCACCTTGTGCGTGCCGTGACGCTGATTGGCCTGAATCGAGCGGACCGCCTGATAGATCGCGTGGTCGTTCGGCTTGATCTCAAACACTTCCGGCGCCAGCGTCACCTTCTCGCCGCTCTTCGTACCGTCTTTCTTATAGACTTCTAACTCCATGGATTTTCTTCCCGAGCGCTACGACTCAGCTCTGTTTGACAATTTCAAGATAACTGTTGATCGCACCTGGCACTGATCCCTTGACGATCAAGATGTTCGATTCGGCAATCACCTTGAGCACCTTCAGGTTCTTCACGGTCACGCGATCACCGCCCATCCGGCCGGCCATGCGCATACCCTTCAACACGCGTGACGGATACGAGCTTGCACCGATCGAGCCCGGCGCGCGGACGCGGTCGGACTGACCGTGGGTCGTCGAACCGACACCGCCGAAGTGATGCCGTTTGACAACACCCTGGAAGCCCCTTCCCTTCGACCGACCGCTCACATCGACGATATCACCTTGATGGAAAAGATCGACCCGGACTTCCTGTCCCACTCCAGCTTGGTCCCGTTGAAATTGCGGAACTCCGAGATGAGGCGGAGTGGCTTCACGCCGCTCTTCTTGAAGTGTCCCTTCAAGGGTTTGTTGACAAGCCGCTCTTTGATCTCGTCGAAGCCGAGCTGGATCGCATCGTAGCCGTCCTTGTCCTTCGTCTTGATCTGCGTGACGTAGCACGGTCCGGCTTCGATGACGGTGCAGGGAATCATCTGCCCGTTATCATCAAAGATGCTTGTCATTCCAATTTTTTTACCGAGAATGCCGCTCACTGTTCTGCTCCTGAGTCATCCCCTTGCCGACTCACTCGATGTGTTCGAACAAGGCTCTCACCACGAAGTAAGAAATACGTTCAGTTTTCGTCCGATCATCAAACCGATACTAGACCTTGATCTCCACATCAACACCGGCGGGCAAATCCAGCTTCATCAGCGAATCCACTGTCTTGCTCGTCGAGTTGAGAATGTCGATCAGCCGCTTGTGCGAGCGCGTTTCGAACTGCTCGCGCGACTTCTTATCAACGTGAGGAGACCGGTTCACGACGTACAGCGACCGTTTCGTGGGCAAAGGAATGGGACCAGACACAACGGCACCGGTCGCCTTCACCGTCTTGATGATCTTCTCAGCCGATTTATCGATCAGATTGTGATCGTACGACTTCAACTTGATGCGAATCTTCTGACCAGCCAACGAAGATTCCTCCCTCAGTTACGCGTTTGGGAAAAATCAAAGGGTCCCGGCATTCAACTCGGGACCCCGATGATTACTCAATGATCTTCGATACAACACCAGCTCCGACGGTACGACCGCCTTCGCGGATGGCGAAGCGAAGACCTTCTTCCATAGCGACGTCGGAGATGAGCTCGATCTGCATGTTGTCTACGTTGTCGCCCGGCATGACCATTTCAACGCCGGCTGGAAGTGACACAACGCCCGTCACGTCTGTCGTTCGGAAGTAGAACTGCGGACGGTAGCCGTTCAGGAACGGTGTATGGCGCCCACCTTCTTCTTTCTTCAGAACGTACACCTGGGCGCTGAACTTCTTGTGCGGGGTGATCGAACCGGTCTTCGCGATGACCATGCCGCGCTCGAGCTCGTCCTTCTCAACACCGCGGAGGAGCAATCCGGCGTTGTCACCCGCCTGAACTTCATCGAGCTCCTTGCGGAACATTTCTGCGCCCGTGATGACCGTCTTCTTGTGCACACCGAAACCAACGACCTCCACTTCGTCGCCGACTTTTGCTTTTCCGCGCTCGACACGACCGGTACCGACAGTACCGCGGCCGGTGATCGAGAACACGTCCTCGACCGGCATCAGGAATGGCTTGTCGATGTTGCGCTGCGGCAACGGGATGTAGTTGTCGACCGCATCCATCAGCTCATTGATGCACTTGAATGCCGGATCGTCCGGCTTGGCATCGGGGTGAAGCGCTGCTTCCATGGCCTTCAGCGCCGATCCGCGAATGATCGGGATCTCGTCGCCGGGGAAATCGTACTTCTTCAGCAGGTCGCGCAGTTCAAGCTCGACCAGGTCCAGCAACTCAGGATCGTCCACCGCATCGACTTTGTTCATGAACACGACGATCTTCGGCACGTCCACCTGGTGGGCCAGCAGGATGTGCTCGCGCGTCTGGGGCATCGGGCCGTCCGTTGCAGCGACCACCAGAATCGCGCCGTCCATCTGGGCGGCGCCCGTGATCATGTTCTTGATGTAGTCGGCGTGACCCGGGCAGTCGACGTGCGCGTAGTGACGCTTTGCTGTCGAGTATTCAACGTGCGCCGTGTTGATCGTGATACCACGCGCTTTCTCTTCGGGCGCGTTGTCGATGGAGTCGAACGTCCGGATCGTGGCGAAGACCCTTCTTCGCCAGCACCATGGTGATGGCGGCCGTGAGGGTCGTCTTCCCGTGGTCAACGTGACCGATCGTGCCCACGTTGACGTGCGGCTTGCTGCGATCAAATTTTTCTTTTGCCATGTGGATGATCTCCTTTCGTTGTGTCTGAAGTCAAGAACTATCGTTTTCCCACTTATGCCGTCGCTGCTTCTTTGCCTCGGACTTTTTCAATGATCTGATCCGAAATCGATTTCGGAGCCTGCTCGTAATGCGAGAATTGCATCGTATAGAGCGCGCGACCCTGGCGTCATGGACCGCAACGGCGTCGCATACCCGAACATTTCGGAGAGCGGCACCATCGCTTTGATAACCTGGGCATCTTTCCGCGGGTTCATCCCTTCGATCTTTCCGCGTCGGGAATTCAGATCACCCATCACATCACCCAGATACTCTTCCGGCGTCACAACCTCGACCGCCATGATCGGCTCGAGGATCACCGGGTCCGCCTTGTGCGCGCCTTCCTTGAACGCCATGGAGCCGGCGATCTTGAACGCCATTTCCGATGAGTCCACGGCGTGGAACGACCCGTCGAACAGCTTCACCTTCACATCCTCGACAGGATATCCGGCGAGGACGCCGTTCTTCATCGCCTCGATAATTCCCTGCTTCGGTCGGCTTGATGTACTCGCGCGGAACGACGCCACCGACGATCGCATTCTCGAACTCGAATCCTTTTCCTTTTTCGTTCGGCTCGATCTCGATGACAGACGTGACCGTATTGACCGCGGCCGCCGCTCTGACGGACGAACTTGCCTTCCGCCGTGACTTTCTTGGTGATCGTCTCTTTGTAGGCGACCTGCGGTTTCCCGACGTTCGCTTCAACCCGGAACTCTCGCTTCATGCGGTCGACGATGATCTCGAGATGCAGCTCGCCCATCCCGCTGATGATCGTCTGGCCCGTTTCTTCATTCGTCGAAACACGGAACGTCGGATCTTCCTCCGCGAGCCGCTGAAGCGCTTCGCCGAGCTTCTCCTGATCTGCCTTCGTCTTCGGCTCGATCGCTACGTCGATAACAGGCTCCGGGAACATCCATCCGCTCGAGGATGATCGGATCGTCCTCATTCGTCAGGCGTGTCACCCGTCCGGGTGTTTTTCAGCCCGATGCCGGCCACGATATCACCCGCGAACGCCTCGCTCACTTCCTCTCGATGGTTGGCATGCATCCGAAGAAGACGCGCCAACCGTCTCTTTCCTGTCGGTCGTCACGTTGTAGACGTACGATCCCGATGTCAGCGTGCCGGAATAGACTCTGAAGTATGTCAGCCGGCCAACAAACGGATCGGTCATGATCTTGAAGGCAAGCGCGCTGAAATCCTCACTGTCGCTGACCTTACGCACAATATCATCCCGCCGGTGAGGGTGATGTCCATGAATAACACCTCCACTGATATCCATCGGCGACGGAAGAAAATCGACAACCGCGTCCAGAAGATTCTGGACTCCCTTGTTCTTGAAGGAGGAGCCGCACAGAACAGGGATGATGCTCACCTTCAGGGTCGCACGCCGCAGCACTTCTCTGATCTCGGTTGGCGAGATTTCTTTCCTCTCGAGATACTTTTCCAGCAGCGTATCGTCCTCGTCCGCAACCGCCTCGAGCATCTTGATGCTTTGCCTCGACTGACCTCATCATACTTCTCTCTTGTCACAGTAATCTGTGGAACTTGAACAGTTTGGATTCGAATGGACCTAGTTCTATATTCTGTTCAGCGATGTCATCGACGGGCATTCTTTCGTCTGCCCATAAAGTCCTGACTTTCAACTTCATCGACATCCTTTGTGCTGTAGCATTTTCAATCTCATAAACTAGATTGCGAATAGCTTGATCATAGTCCACGCGTCGCGAGTTTCGACGCGGCCACTCAGCTGACTGAAGAGTGATAATTGCGAGTTCCGGTGGTAGAGGTTGTTCTGGCATGTCTACATAAAAGAAAATGTTTTCTTCCTAAGAATACTATCTTCCTCGTCCAAAAGATGAGCCGTACACCCGACTTTCTTACCTCTTGATAAATGCCTTCTCGTGATCGAAATTCTAAGCTTGGAGGTCTCGATATGATCTCTGGGCGGGATATCGAGTCTAGTCCGATGAAGAAGAGTCTCCATTCGGCCCTTATCACGTTCAAAGGTGTACACTTCGATATAGGGAGATTGAGTTCTATCGGTAGTGTTCTTTATTAAATATGAGAAACCATCTATTTTTGCTCCCATAGAAAGGTAGTTCGTACTGCCTGGAAATTCAAGTCCTTTTACGGAAAGGAATATTCCCGCTTCTTTTTCTCCTCCCGTGCCAAAGCTTGGAACTCCCAGGTTACTAAGGATGCTATTCAAATCTGCACTGGCTTCTTCCAGGATTCTTCTAGTTTTCTCCCGGATCTCCTCCTTTTCTATAGCCAAGGTCTTGCAAGAATAGGTCGAGATGATCTTGGACAGTTCTCTTTAGGTTGCGATAAACGGGTTTATTGCGGATGCAAATCCGTAATGAGTTGTGTTCTCTAGTTCCGCCAATAGGTCCTCAAAATCTGGATTCAGCTGGATATAGCCGAAGAACCTATTATTTATCTCGTCTGGTATGCCGCTAAGTGGAAAGAACACCAACCTTCATACCACGCCGGTGGACGCTTACGCCACTCAATTCTTCGCGTAAGATATCTCCACTCGGAGGTAGAAGGAAGTGGAGATGCTTGATAAGAAAATTTTCCCCCCCGATTTGAACCTGCTCGTTAGCCCTGTAGTAGACACGCCATCCATTTTCATTTTTCTTAGGCAACGAACCAAATTCCTTCGGAACCTAAGCCTGGAAAGTAGTACCGTCTTCGGTGGTAACAGTGATTTTAGCCTCATATTTTTGGATTATTTCCCACCAGGTCTCTTCAATTGCCTCTAGAAAGGTACCCTCATGTATTGCGTTGACGATTCTGGGATTGGTTCAACAATTGTTATACGCGTGCCAAGTCATCTAGGGGTTGCAACACGCCAGATATCCATTCTTTGAGCCTCTGACGGGCAATATCGCTTTCCAAGATTCGCTGTAGCTGATCACAACGACGGCCGTCTATTTGTCGTTTCCCTAGCCGATACTGGCCGTCCTTTGTCAGACTGTCGTAATAAATAAGTTGTCCCTGCGAGGCTACATTAAATATTAGCTTGCCGCGACCAAAGAGACCTGGCCCTCGACCTCCGCCGGAGTCAAACATGCACTCAAACCGGGCTAGTTTTTCGTTTGGGGGAAATGTGTCAGGCAACTGAGCGCGCGTTACCATTTTCACCAACAACAACTATTGCGATATCTGCATTTTTTGCAGCTTCTTTTGCTTTGTTAATTTCATTAAGCTCATTGCCAATTATTTCACAACCTTTTACATAAGTGACTTTTGTCTGTGGAGAAACCTTATTCCTGATACCCTCCAATACCGATACTACCTTCTGTAGAACAGTATCAGCAACATAATCACCAAGCTGTTTTCTTCCTGCATCCGCATTTGGACCAATGACAGCAATGGATTTAATATTTTTATTAAGAGGAAGAAGATTCTTTTCATTTTTTAATAAAACAATTCCTTCACGGGATGTCTGAAGAGCCAGTTCGCGACTCTCTTTTGTATTAGCTTCTTAACAGCCTTGTCAACATCAACATATGGATTTTCAAACAAACCCAACAGAAACTTGATTCTTAAAATGCGTCTGACCGATCTGTCAACAGTCTCAATCGAGACTTTCCCCTCATTTACATTTTCCCTCATGGCATTTAAATATCCTTCTTCATTCCATATACTTACATCCACACCCGCTTTAAGACATAATTCTCCGGCTTCTTTCATCGTTGAAACTATTTGCTCGTATACAAGAATACTAATTCCAGGCCGTCCTGGTCAAAGCCGTAGACCTGCTTGAGTGCCTCGTCGTACCCGCTGCCCTGGCGGAATACGTTCAGTAGTTGCACCATCTTGTCCTTCCCGTATTTCTGGATGAGGAATGTCACTATGCTGTTGCTCTCGCCATAAGATATATACGCCTGCAGAGGTATCGCTAGAAC
>CAVUAC010000074.1:0-4412 GCA_963739335.1 uncultured Bacteroidota bacterium
TCATTCTAAGATCCTCATCGGTCGGCAATCATTCTTCCCGAGTACATTCATTCCTTCCCCTCTCAGGGGAAGGCTTCGCCGTGAGCTCAGCCGAACGGGCGGGATGGGGTCTGCGCAATCAGTCCGCTCCCCGCCCGAGGAGAAGGAACCTAGTGGCAGATTCTGCTCAGGATATCTTGCCTCCCAGGGGAGGATGGAGCTTTGTCCACAGCGGACTCGAACCCTTCGACTCCTCTCGAATTGTGCACATAGGTCGCTCAGGGTTCGATCCTGAGCTTGTCGAAGGATCGAAGGAGTACCCCCCCCCGGCGGTCCCGACAGAGCGGGACCCTCCAGCGATGGAGGGACGTGCTCCGTCACGTCCGTACTTGGCTGCCGACGCAAATCCCCTCGGAATACGCAGTCAGGAGAGAAGCCTTGGCAAGGGGTGCCGCCCTGGGTTTGATTCTGAGGCAGAATCAAGCTATAATAGACCATCCCGCTGCCTGATCTGCATTCATTACCGTTTTTCAGAGGAATCGATGCCATCGCGCACAATGTCTGCTTCCAGCAAGCAGGGTCAGATCAAACGTCTTGAAGAGCTCATCAACGCTTCGAAGATCCTTAATTCGACGCTTGATCTCGACAAGCTGCTTGCCTTGATCCTGGATCTTGCGACGAAGAACCTCAAAGCGGCGCGCGGAACGATCTATCTTATTGATGCAGGACGGAAAGAGCTCTGGTCAAAGGTCCTGAAGGGCAAGAACCTGGTAGAGATCCGATTGCCGATCGGGACAGGGATCTCCGGTCACGTCGCGAAGACCGGGAAGACGATCAACTTGAAGGATGCGTGGAAAGACAAGCGATTCTTCTCGGGATTTGATCTCCGGACGGGCTTTCAAACCAAGACGATGCTTTGCATGCCGATGCGGGACCGGAAGGGAAAAATCATCGGCGTATTTCAGATCCTGAACAAGCACCAGGGCGCGTTTACAAAAGAAGATGAAAACTTTCTCGAAGCATTTTCTGTCCACGCCGCGCTCGCCATTGAGAACGCACGCCTGCACCAGGACATCGTAGAAAAGGAACGCATCGAGAAGGAATTGGAGATCGCGGGTGTGATCCAGCGACGACTCCTTCCGAAACAGCTTCCTTCGCTTCCCGGATATGAAGTCGATGCGGTGGCTCGTCCTACAAAACTTGTTGGAGGGGATTACTACGATTTCATCACGCTCAGCGAAGGGAAGTACGCGCTCGTGATCGCAGACGTCTCGGGGAAAGGTGTCCCTGCCGCTCTCCTCGTTTCAACACTCCACGCGTCGCTCCACGCATATATCGACGGAGCAAACGATCTCGCTCGGCTCGTTAGTAAATTGAACGGCGTTGTCCATGACGACACGGAAGCGGAACGCTTCATCACGTTGTTCATGGCGATTCTCGATTCACAGGATGGCACACTCACCTATGTCAATGCCGGGCATTGTTTTCCCTTCATTCTCCGACCACAGCAAGGCTCGATCACGGCGCTCTTTTCGACGGGATTGCCGCTCGGTATGTTTGAAGGTGTGCAATTCCAGCAGGAAACTTTCAAACTGGAGCCAGCCGATGTCCTCGTTCTTTACACCGACGGTGTCACAGAAGCGATGAACAAGTCGGAGGAGGAATATGGAGAACAGCGTCTCAGGTCGCTGATGATTAAATGCAGCAACCTCACGGCATCGAGCTTCATGGGAGGCATTGTCGCAGATGTTGAGAAATTCGTTGCTGGCGAGCCGCAATCGGATGACCTTACCATGATGGTGGTGCGGAAAGTTTCTTAAAGACAGCATTCCACGGCGGTCGTTGCAGGCCGATTCCTTCGTAGTTTTCTTCCACGGGACTCTTTTTAACCCACGAGGTGTTAAACCTTTAGGCGCCCCTTTTGTCAAAACCGCGTGAGAAATCTGCCGTAAATGACAGATCGAACCGATGTAGAGTTGGTCCAACAGTTTCAGAATGGCGATGAGTCGGCATTTAACCATATTGTTCGACGCTACCAGGAGAAGGTGTACTGGGTTGCGCGGCGATATGTCACGGACCACGACGTCGCCGATGAAGTCACGCAGGAAGTGTTCTGCAAGGCGTATGAATCGTTAAGAGATTTCCGGAAGGACTCTTCTCTTTACACCTGGCTGTACCGTATAACCGTCAACATCGCCCTGAATATTCTCCGGCGGCAAAAGATACGAGAGTATTTCAGAATCGAAGAGATGTTTGAAGTAGAAGATGTCCAGGCTGTTGCGCCGGACGAAGCTCTTGAGCGGCAGGAACAGCGAACGTTGATCAACGAGGCAGTCGCCAGGCTTCCCGAGAAGCAAAAAGCGGTTTTTGTATTGCGGTATTTTGAAGAGCTTCCCTATGAAGATATCGCCAAGATACTCAAGACGTCCGTCGGCGGTCTCAAGGCCAATTATTTTCATGCGGTGAGGAAAATCCAGGAGTATGTGAAACGTGCGCACGCAACACATTGAATATTTGCTGCCCGACTACCTGAACCACCGACTCGAGGACGACCTGCGGCCGGGTGTGGAACAACATCTACAGGAGTGTGCGGCTTGCAGGGGAGAACTGGAGGTGCTTCGGACAGCATTCCGGGAGATTGAAGCGCATCAGGATTCCGGTCCTCCGGATGGCTATTTTTCGACCGTCCTGCCCCGGTTCGTGAACGACTCGAGAACCGGGAAGCAAAGTCGATCCTTGCCCATCCGCTGATCCTCCGTCTCGTTGCACCGCTGGCGGCGGGAGCTCTTGCACTCATCATCATGCTCCACCTGCCGTTCCCGGCGAACAACACGGAGGCAGAGCAGAACCCGTTGCGACCGATCATGCACGGCGTCACCACGGATGAGCTTGTCGATGTCGTTCTCGATCAAGCACACCGCCAGTCGTTGAATGCGCTGGGTGAGGGAGAGGCGAGCTCAATCCTCGCGACACGGATCCTTCATGGAGAGCATCTTCTGGCTGACGCTGAGCCATTACCCCACGTCGGCGAACCCGTGCTTGGCGGCGGAATGCCGGAGGGCCTCGAACAGCTCAGCGATTCGGAAATAGAGGCGATCATCCAACGCCTGGGAGAAAGGACAACCTTATGAAGGCGTTACTTCAACGAATGCTGCTCCTCATGAGCGGCCTTGTGGCCGTCGTTCTGCTCGCTTCGGCGCAGGACATGCAGCAGCCCGCACCCGGCAGAGCAGTGGAGCGGATTGAGCAATTCAAAAAGATTCGCATGATGGAAGTGATGAATCTGGACGAGCAGACATCCATCAAGTTCTTTTCCCGATACAACAAGCACCAGGAGTTCCTCAAAGATCTTCGCCATAAACAGATTCAGGCGATGCAGCGAATTCAGAATCTTCGGAAAAACAATGCGCCCGATGCGGAGTACGGAAAAGTCATCGATGATTTGCGCTCGTTGGAGACTCAAGTCAACGAAGCGAAATCACAATACGTCGATGACCTGAAGGACGTGCTGAGCAATGAACAGATCGCTGAATACCTGGTGTTCGAATTACGTTTCCAGCAGAATCTCCGTGACATCGTACGCGACACACAACGCAACAGAACGGAGGCACCTCGGAGGTAGGCTGAACTGTTTGTGAGGGGTGAGCAGCCGGCTTCATGCGTGAGGCCGGCTTTTTTGTTGATTCTTCTTCGGCTGGCGAGTATATTCCTTAGTATGAAAAGAGTCTATCTCGACTATAGTGCAACGACACCGTTGGATCCCAGAGTCCTCGTGGCAATGTCGACGGTGTTCAGTCAACACTTTGGGAATGCCTCTTCGGTGCACTCGTTTGGCAGGGAGACAAGGGCAATTCTGGAGAAGAGCCGGGACCAAATCGCGAGTTTCATCGGGGCAAAATCTGACGAGGTCTACTTCACGAGCGGAGGTACGGAATCGGATAACTATGCTCTGAAGGGTCTCGCGCTGGCGGGTGCGAAGAAGGGGAAGAACGAGATCATCACATCCGTAGCTGAGCACCACGCTGTGCTTCATTCTGCAGAGTCGCTTCAAAAGGCAGGATTCGAGGTCAGGAAGCTGCCGGTGGATGGCTATGGAAGAGTTGACCCGGCTGAGGTCAAAAAGGCAATCACCCCGAAGACGGCATTAATATCCCTGATGCACGTCAACAACGAGGTCGGTTCCTTGAATGCCATCAGCGAGATCGGCATGATAGCCAGGGAGGCCGATATTCCGATGCATTCGGATGCAGTGCAGTCCGTGGGCAAAATCCGCGTGAATGTGCGCGAACTCAATGTGGATGTCCTGTCCATCTCAGCGCACAAGTTTTATGGGCCGAAGGGGATAGGAGCAATCTACATTCGAAAAGGGACTCAGATCGAATCGTTTATTGAGGGAGCAATACGTAATCGTAACCAGTATACATAACATCAAC
>CAVUAC010000075.1:0-15839 GCA_963739335.1 uncultured Bacteroidota bacterium
TCCGAGGGTGAGGTCGAACATGCGAGAGCGGAGCAGAGGGGTGTGTCGCACCTGGCACTTATTCAATGAACTTGTGAGACAAGACAGGGTGAGCGCCTGCCCGCCGACTGACGTCCGAAGGACTTAGGCAGGCCCGCCGTCAACTGTTCCATGAGGCAGGCGGGAAGTCGAGCCCTGTCAATTGCATCAATTCACACGTTCCGAGTATGCTCAACATGACGAGTTCTTGTTTTTCAGCATCCTGCTAGGAATCATTCCTCTTTTTCACGCCCACGCTCCAACGCCCTTCGCGCGAGTTTCCCGCCCGTTGACTTTGCCACTGTAAGCAGCTAGTTTATGATCGATAGTTCCGGTCTGTACGGCGGATAAATAAGTCGTGACAGCGGGTCAAGGATAGAATCCGGTGAGGTCGGCAAGGTGCCCGCCTGCGTCCTGGGAAGCGGACTAGGGCGGGCAGACGGGCCAGCAGAGGCCTGCGATTTCTTGACTTTTTGCCCGCCGCTTGTTATGTTTACTCAAGTTACTGAGTAATCTTACTCAATATCCTGAGTAAAAATATGCCAGCACAGTTTCGACGTGTACAGTACTTCGCTCTTCGCAAACGGCTCGGGGAGCCGCGACGATTTCTCCAGGTCCTCGCAGGTCCTCGTCAGTCAGGCAAGACCACGATCGCCAGGCAGGTTATCGAGTCCCTCTCCATGCCGGCGCATTATTGTACCGCGGATGAACCGGCATTGCGGGGAACGGCATGGATCGAACAGCAATGGGAGATCGCCCGTCGCCTGTCAGACAAGGGAAGGAAGCGCGCGGCGGTGATTGTTCTCGATGAGATACAAAAGATTCCCGGGTGGTCCGAGACGGTCAAGCGGCTATGGGATGCCGATACTGCGCAGAAGAGAGCGTTGAGAGTCACCGTGCTTGGATCGGCTCCGCTTCTTGTTCAGAAAGGCTTAACGGAAAGTCTTGCCGGACGATTCGAGATCATCCCTGTTACCCACTGGTCATTCGCGGAGATGAGTGAAGCCTTCGGTTGGAGTCCCGACACGTATGTTTTCTTCGGCGGTTATCCCGGCGCCGCGTCGCTCATTAAAGATCAGGAGCGCTGGAAGCAGTACATCAACCACTCGCTGATCGAGACGACGATTTCAAGAGATATTCTGCTTATGACGCGGGTGGACAAGCCCGCGCTGTTGAGGCAGCTGTTCCAGGTCGGCAGCTCCTCCTCGGGTCAGGTCGTCTCCTACCAGAAACTCGTCGGCCAGTTGCAGGATGCAGGGAACACCACAACGCTTGCACATTACCTTGAGCTGTTGCGGGGTGCAGGAATGCTGGCCGGCTTGCAGAAGTACGCTGGCAAAGCGCTCCGACAACGTGCGTCCAGTCCGAAGCTCGTGGTTCTTAACACCGCGCTCATGTCTGCCCAGTCGCACCTATCGTACGAAGATATGAAGCGACAACCGGACCTTTGGGGACGGCTTGTTGAATCGGCTATCGGCGCTCATCTGATTAACGGATCCGTCGGGACTTCAGTGAGGGTCTTCTACTGGCGGGAAGGGGACAGGGAGGTGGACTTTGTGCTGCAGGATGGGAAGCGCCTGACCGCCATTGAGGTAAAGAGCGGCAGGAACCGCGGCATCCCTGCAGGTTACAATGCGTTTGCCATGCGGTTTCAGCCGCAGCGGACAATTCTCGTCGGTGAGGGGGGCATTCCGGTTCAGGAGTTTCTTGAGTCACAGGTGACCGAGTGGCTCGGCTAGGATCTGGACTATCTGCGTTCGGGATAGGTTTTGGAGAGGGGGCTAGTACCTGTCTGCTAGCTGTCCGCCATACAACAGCGGGATCTCACTGGGAAGCGTTCGACCCCGCCACACTGACGGTGGGGTGCCGAAAACGCACTATCTGCCGACTGCTAGTGTATTGTAACATAAGTATCTTGAATATATCAGATGGCTTTTGTATCTTGGATTCATTCCATAGATTGGAGGAGTCCGATGACCAAAGGCCGACCCAAACAACCCGTTCTCCTTTCTGAGGAGAATCTTGTTCAATTGAAGACTATTGCCAAGTCGCGGTCGTTGCCGCATAGTCTGGTTGTACGTGCGCGTATCATACTGATGGCCGCAGATGGGGCCAGCAATACAGCAATCGCTCAGAAGTTGGACCTCAGCCAACAAGCGGTTTGTCTGTGGCGCAAGCGCTACCTTGAGCAAGGCATTCAAGGCCTACACGATGAACTTAAACCGGGCCGTCCACGGACGATCTCGGATGAGAGAGTGGCGGCCTTGGTGAAAAAAACCCTAAAGACCAAACCGAAAGACGGCACACACTGGACGGTTCGAACGATTGCGCAGGGGACTCATTTTTCGCACATGACCGCGCACCGGATCTGGAAGGCCTTTGGGTTACAGCCCCATCGACAAAAGCACTTCAAACTCTCGACAGATCCATTTTTCGTGGAGAAGGTTCGAGATATCGTCGGCCTCTATATCAGTCCTCCACAGAATGCTGTTGTGCTGGCTGTCGACGAAAAAAGCCAAATCCAAGCCTTAGAGCGTACACAACCAATGCTGCCGATGGGTTTAGGGTACGTCGAAGGTGTCACGCACGATTATGAACGACACGGTACCACAACCCTCTTTGCTGCATTGGACATTGCCAACGGTGCTGTGCTTGCACAGTGCAAAGCCAGACACCGACATCAAGAGTATCTACAGTTCCTCAAGCATATTGAACAGAACGTGCCTCAGAACCTCGACATTCATATCGTCGTCGATAACTACGCTACCCACAAGCATCCTGTGGTCAAGCGCTGGTTGGCCAGTCATGATCGCTGGCAAGTGCACTATACCCCGACCTACTCATCGTGGTTGAACCAGGTCGAGATCTGGTTCAACATCATCACACAACGAGCCATCAGGAGAGGTACCTTCTCCAGTGTCAAAGAACTGGTTGCTAAGATTGAAGATTACATCAAACGCTATAACCGCCATCCTAAACCCTTCATCTGGACGGCAACCGCTGATTCAATCCTTGCTAAGATCGAGCGACTTTGTCAACGTATCTCTGTTACACAACACTAGCTGAGATGCAAAAATACCCAATTCGCCTAAGCGTGTCGCTTCCCGGTTGCTATTTCCGCTGTAAGTTCCTTAGTTTGAATGAGTAAGAACAAATAAGGAATGTCACCAGAGTTAAGGGAGTAACGTGGAAAAAAAAGCGGAGTAGGTTTTGTCCCCACTGTGGATCATCGAGTGTGAAGAAGAATGGTCATCGAACAATTATCGAGCGAGGTGAACGCAAAGAACGCATCAGGAAGGTGCAGCGGTTTTGTTGTTGTGACTGTCACCGAAGTTTTGTCGCTCGACAGTATCCGGGAAATCGAATCAGTCACGAGCTGTGCGAGGAGATCGTACGACGACATGTCGAAGGAGGAGAGAGTTATCGAGCTATCGCGCGATGGATACAACGAGCCAGTGGTCGTAGACCATCACCGGGCAGCTTACAGCGGGTGGTGGAGCGCGTAGCGGGCCGCTGCAAGACGGCCTGGGAGATGAGTCGGGAGTTGCGACCGCGATGGGATGGTGTGGTGTTGGTGGATGAGAAGATGTGTCCGGTCAGAGGCAAGGGGCAGTGGTTTTATTTGGCGGTAGACACAACAGGCGATATCATGCATTGTCGCGCAGTGCCGGAGTTAAGCAGCACCGAAGCGGCGAAGTTTTTGGAGGAGGTACGAGCGCTGGGTGTGCATCTCAAGGCTGTGGTGAGCGACTTAGACCCTGCCCTGACTCGAGCTGTTGCAGTTGTCTATGCAGAAATACCCCATCAATACTGCATAAAACACGCATTGTCGGCGATAGGCATATTGATCGGATATGTTGAAAGGAATGCCCATCGAGGTTGGAACGCTCATTCAGCGATTGATCAGGAAGTCGGCGAGCGACCAGCTGATGATATCGAAGGGGAAGAATCGAAACACAGAGCTCTGCTTGGAGTGCAGAAGCCACACCGTGCAGGTTCAGCGGGAGATGGTTCGATTGCTGCATTGTATGAAACGTGTCGTAGGATTTTGTCAGCACAAACAGAACGTGAGGCACGAATACTCTACGATGCGTTACAAAACGACGAGAGCTTCCCACGGGTTCAGCATCGTAAGGCAGTGAGGTTCTTGAGACGTCGATGGAATCAGTTGATGATGTATCATCACGTTCCGGGTCTTCCTCGGACCACCAACTTGGTTGAAAATGTAAACAAGCAGTTGCAGCGACGGTACAAAACGATTGAGGCCTTCCAGTATCGATCGACGGCGATTCATTACACAAATCTGTTGGTTGCCTTCCTTCGGCAGAAGCCGTACACCGATTGCCGGGGAAGCAGAAAGCATCTCAACGGCAAATCCAGGCTCGCGTCAGCCAAAATCAGAGGTCTTCATCCGGATTGGCTGAAAAACTGTCTAAAAAACACCTAAATTAGCAACCGTAAAGTGACACGCTTTCCAATTCGCGGTATTGCGCTTTACGTTCTTTCAAAGCAGCTTTCATTCCGCGGCGACACCGTTTCAAAGTGCTTTCCAACCTTCGCGTGGTCACAGGTACAGGGAGGACGATCATGCACACATCATACAAACACACATTCATCGCTACCCTTTCTCTCGCCGTCATGACGTTCTCAGCGGCGTCCGCAGACGATCACGTCGTCGTCGAATGGACGAGATCGGGAATGGGCGGGCGATTCCCGTCACGATTGACTGAGATCTGGATGAACGAAACGAGCGTCTACGTCAAGGGTCCCAGGATCGTCGCGATAGAGCGATATGATCTCCGGAAGCGATGGAGGATCTCGGTTGAAAAGAAACGATACATGGAAGACTCTCTCACCACTGCAGTGGAACAAAAGAGCGTCAAGGATACCGTCGCAATCCAGCGAGCGGGATGGAACTATGAGCCGGAATATGAATGGATCGTCAAGGAGACTCAGCAGGAAGAGGTCATCGGCGATCAGCGGTGCAAGCTGGTCGTTGCAGAGGGCGATGCGGACTACGCATCTGAATCCATCGAGCTCTGGGTCACGGAGAACGCGCCCGTAAACATCGCACGGTTCAACGAGCGCGTTACGTCAAGGACGGTCGATTTTGACTGGCAAAACCTGCTCAAGCTCGATCCTGCTCTGAAAAAATGGTTCATCGTCAGGAGCGTCGACAAGAGAAATCCTGCAATAGCGCAGGAATCGACCTATGAGACGAAGGTCACAAAGCTTGAGGCGGCGGCTCCGCCACCGATGATCTACGAGGTGCCCGACGGTTTCCAGAAGGTGAACTCGATCGAAGAACTGATCAAATGACTGTGAGCCTATCATGAAAACATCAGCGCTTTTGAAGGCGGCGCTACTTGTCGCGCTGCTCGCCTCTTGCGCGGAGCTTGCGCCTGCGCAGGATACGCTTCCGAGATACATTGCAGTACAGCTGAAACAGCTGGAGGAGACCTGGCACATCCTCGACCTGGTCTCCACAAAGATCTGGCCCGGATGGACAACCTATGCCGACGTGCCGTTTCTGTTCGCCTATCCCAACGGTGTTCAGATGCTTGTTGGCCATCCGAAACCACCGGATGGGTTTTCCCCTGTCGCGGGCATCGACGTGAGGGGCAAAAAGGTGTATCTGGATCGCCGCAAGGAGATACCTCTTCCGATGCCCCTGCCGTTGACGGGGGGCGGCGGTCCCTTACCGTACGGATTTGTCGATGGGAAGCAAATCACCGTCGTTAGGATCGGTATACAGCCAATGCGAATGCCCGCCGGGAAGGACGCGAAACAAGTTTCGGGCGACGACTACGCGATGGGGAGTGAAAATCAGATCCTTCTCTGCATCCACGAGCTCTTCCATTGTTTTCAGAACACACTCTTTAAATGGAAAAGCGGCAATCTCCGTTTCAACACCGACGAAAATTATGCCGCCTACGCTGAGATCGAAGGGCTGGCGCTGGAGCGGGCGTACCTGGAATCGAACGATGCGCTGGCAAAGGAATACTTGAAGGATTGCCTCGTGGCCAAACAGCTCAAGCGACGAAGCATGAATGACCTCGAGCGTCTCCAGGAATCCGATGAGGATATCATGGAAGGAACGGCAACGTATTCAGAATTGATGACCTCGACGCTGCTCAAGAAAGGCTATCAACCGCTCATCACGCAGAAGGACGATCCGTACTTCTTCAGCTTCAGGTATGCAGACTCACTGATTCAACTGAAGTTGAATATGCTGAGGAGCACGAGGGTCAGCAGCCTGTCGAGCATGGATAAGAGTTACCCGTACGGCTGCTATGAGGCGATGCTCCTTACGCGCTTTTCTCCCGGGTGGAGGGAAGGTTTCTTCCAGAAAGGGAATGGGCTCGACGTCGTAATCGACTCTTTGTTATCGCTCTCGCCGCAGGAGCGGGAGAACGTTGCCGGCCGTCTCAAGAGCCGCTATGGCTATGACACCATCTATGCTCGCCATGCCAAAGTGATCGGCGAACGAAACCAGGCCTTCGAAATGGTGCAGAAGAGAAGGGGAGGGACATTCATCGTGAACTTCAAGAACACCGGTGAGTTTGTCTACCCCGAGTCGCTTCAGACGTCGTACAAGGTTGGATTGATCAATATCTACCCGAAGGGGATCAGGCGCGTGAAGATTGCCGACGTGGTTTTCGAAGGTGAAGAAACGCCGATGGTGAACGACCAGCTCTATTATATTAAGTGGATTGATACGGATGCGAAGGGGACCGGGAGGGGTTACGAGGTGCAAGGCGTTCGCGAAGGGACGACGAATATTTATCGGGACGCCATATTCAAGACGCACGGATTCAAACTATCGGCGCCGAAGATTGAGATCAGAGAGGGCAAGGACCGAGTGAAGGTGACAGTGCTGGCGAAGGTGAGGCAGTGAGGTGGTTTTCTGAGGAGATCGAGAAAACTGAACTCTCCGACTTTCGCCCACATTTGCGGGCCCCTAGAGATTCGGACGAAAAGCCTTGCCACAAAGTCGCGAAGACACCAAGGCGTGTGGGTACTTTACTTTTTCTCTTCTTTTTCTTTGTGCCTTAGTGTCTTTGTGGCAATAGTGGGTTTTTGTCCGCACTTCTAGCACTTTATACGAAGAAGCCTAAGGACAAAAGAAACCTATGAATGCTCAAGACAAGGACAAGATCGAACAAATCATCCGCGACCGAAGCTGGGCTCACCAGGCATTTCTGGACAAAGGCTCTGCAACGTATCGAGCGTTCACCGAAGTGCAGAAAGTTACCTTCTCCGACGGGGCGCTTGGAAAGCTGACCAAGGAGCTGATCGCCACCGCGATCTCTGTTGTCACCAACTGTGAATCGTGTATGGAGTGGCACATTCATCAGGCCTTGCTCGCAGGCGCTTCAGAGAAACAGATCCTGGAGGCAATAGACGTTGGCATGGAGATGGGTGGAGGTCCAGCGACCGTGTCGGCTCGGTTCGCTTTGAAGGCGCTTGAGTATCATCTGTCATCGCGCTCAGGATAGAAATCTTCCGTCGGTGTCAGGAGTTAGCTCCTGACACTCCAAGAATTTAGGCACCCTGCTCGTGACTGTCAGGACCTCCGCCAAACAACACGGCGGATGAATAAGTCCTGACAGCGGGGGGAATGATTCAAGAACCAACCACAAACCGGAAGAAATACTCAACCCTGACGGGTTGTTACTTCTTTTCCTCGTCGAAAAGAAGTAACCAAGAAAAGGACGCGGAAATCGAAACCCTCGTGGAAATGCTCCCCACACACTTGCCGAAGATTTCGGCCGTAACGAGTTTTTCAGTGGAGCAGCACTCGCCCTTTGGCCGAAATCTAAACCCGCGTGATCAGGCCGCCTGCCCACACCGCCATCGATTTCCGGGGCTAAGGGCCACTTCTGGTCCCTGAATAGACAAAGGCCCGAGCTACCGAAATCATCAGAAGGCGGGTTGGGCGGCCTCACAAGTGCGTTTAATTTCCGTGCGAGTGTGACAATCTTGATGTCTTATCCCGACTCTCCGCACGGAAATTGTGGCTCCGAAGGGATCGAGTTTGTGTAATAACTCAAGAACTTTTGGGCAGAAAGGATGCAAGATCTTATGAAAAAGGCATTCATATTCTTCCTTTGTTGTTCGACTCTGCTTTACGGTTGCTACCCGTTGTCTCCTCTCACGCAGGAAGATTGGCTTGCACAAAGTTCCTTGCCGGAAAGAGATATTTCAGTCACTCTCGTCGATGGCTCCGTTATAAAGTCTCAACCTCATCATTATTTCTATACTACCGAGCCAGCCGACTTCATATATGGTTTTGGAAAACGGAAACATCGGTTCGTTCGCAGTGAACATATAGAATTTGTCGGCAAGCTGCAACGCGCGTCCATCGATTCCCTCAAGTTGATTGGAGGTGTAAATAATAGATACCTTATCTGTTATCTTCCTGACAGTACGGATATTTATTTCCCAGATGGAGATTACATTGTGGTAACACCGGATCAATCCCCAGGATTATGGTGTGCAGGGATTCTCACTGCTGATGGCAAAGAATCAGTTTTTAGCGGTAAAATTCCAAATGACCGCATCGAACGCGTCGAAATGAGAAAGCTCTCTCAATTGCAGACATTTTTTCTTGTTGTCGGTGTTACCGCTGTTGTCGGTATCATCTTAATATTAATCTCTCTCCCCTCGTTTGGCAAAATGACAAATTTTGCTCTTTAGCATCGAATCTGAACAATAACCCATGGGCGAACGCCACATAGCAGCAACAAAAATGTAAAATGAACCATTGCTTCGCTCACAGAAAATTTGTTTATGAGAGTTCGCTTGGCAACGGCATTTTTGTTGCAGACGTTAAGTGAAATTGTTTTGCTTTTGTTGATGTGGGAACAAGAATGACCTATTTGCATTTTTATGTGTAATTGCCATTTCAACAACCCAGAACAATCTGGAGGGAGGGGCTTATGAAAAACTCTACCTTGCTGATTTGTCTCTTCTTGGGTGCACTCATCTCTCCGCGAAATGAATCTCGTGCGCAGTGGGTACAGTCTAATGGACCCTATGGCGGATATCTCACTGTTTATGCTTTCGCTTCCAGCGGCAGCAATGTCTTTGCTGGAACTTGGAGCGGGGTCTTCCTTTCCACTAACAATGGCACGGGTTGGGCTGCTGTCAATTCCGGTCTCACGCATGTTAATGTCGTGGCTCTTGCCGTCAGCGGCACCAACCTCTTTGCGGGAACATATGGTGGCGGTGTATTTCGTTCTACCAACAATGGCGCGAGCTGGACAGCGGCGAGTTCGGGCTTAACGGATACTGAAGTGAACTGTTTTACCTTCAGCGGGACCAATCTCTTTGCCGGGACTTCAGCCGGCAGGGTCTTTCTTTCCAGCGACAACGGCAGTAGTTGGTCCAGAGTCAGCTCTGGCCTTTCGTACTTCGTCGTCCGCGCCTTGGCCGTTTCAGGCACAAAGGTTTATGCCGGAACTGGCGGTGGCGTCTTTCGTTCCACCAACAACGGCGCAAGCTGGACTGCGGTCAATTCCGGCTTGATGAATACCGATGTCCAGGCTCTTGCCGTGATCGGCACCAATCTCTTTGCCGGAACTGTGAATAGCGTCTTTCTTTCCACGAACAACGGCGATAGTTGGACTCGAGTCATTTCTGGCATGTCAAGCGTCAATGTCCAAGCCCTCGCGGTCAGCGGCATCAATCTGTTTGCCGGAACTTTTGTCGGGGGGGTCTACCGTTCCACCAACAACGGCACTAATTGGACGGCCGTGAGTTCTGGCTTGACGTACAACGATGTTCGTGCTTTGGGCGTCAGCGGCAACAATCTCTTCGCCGGATCCTGGGAAGGCGGCGCCTTTCTCTCGACCGACAATGGCGCCAATTGGACTGCCGTCAGTTCCGGCTTGGGTACCAGCGTCAGTTCCACACACGCCCTTGCTGTCAGCGGTACCAACCTTTATGCCGGAACGTCAAGCGGAGTCTTTCTTTCCACCGACGATGGCATGAGTTGGACTGCCATCAATTCTGGCTTGACGAAAACTTACCTGTATGCTCTTGCCGTTAGCGGCACCAATCTCTTTGCCGGAACTTATGGCGGCGGGGTTTTTCGTTCTACCAACAACGGCACTAGCTGGACTGCCGTCAATTCTGGTTTAACGTCCAACTACATCTATGCTTTCGCCGTTATCGGCGCAAATCTCTATGCGGGGAGTTCTGGCGGGGTCTTTCTCTCCACCAATAATGGCAGCAACTGGACTGCGGTCAATTCTGGTCTGACGTCAACGTCTGTCGATGCTTTTGCTGTCAGCGGCACCAATCTCTTCGTCGGAACTTATGGCGGCGGGGTTTTTCGTTCTACCAACAACGGCAGTAATTGGACTGCCGTGAATTCTGGGTTAACGTACATCGACCCCCAAAATGGTGTGACGTACACTTATGATGTCTATGCCCTTGCCGTCAGTGGTACCAATCTCTTTGCCGGAACTCGAAAACACGGGGTCTTTCTTTCCACGAACAACGGCACTAATTGGACTGCGTTCAATACCGGCTTGACGGCCACTGATGTTAATGCTTTTGCCGTCAACGGCACGAGTCTCCTCGCCGGAACTGATGGCGGCGGTGTTTATCTTTCGAACAGCGACGGGGGCAGCTGGATGGCCGTCAATAGCGGATTGACGAGTACCACTATCTATGCTCTTGTCGCCAGTGGGACCAACTTCTTTGCCGGGACCCAGGATGGCGGTGTATGGCGACGGCCACTGACGGAGCTCACGGCTGTGCTGGCGACGACAACCACCTCAGCTGCTTCCTCCATAAGTTCCACTGCTGCGACGCTCAACGGGAGTGTCAATCCCAGCGGGTCAGCGACCACCGCCTGGTTCGAGTACGGGACGAGTTCATCACTTTCCAGCTACACCAGCACGTCCAATCAGTCCATGGGTTCAGGCACCACAACACAGTCGATCTCGGCCCCGCTCAGCGGATTGTCTCCGGCCACAACGTACTACTATCGTCTCGCCGCTCTCAATAGTGCAGGCACCAGCCGAGGGCTCATCCTCAGTCTAAACACACTAACATCGGTCGAAAGAGTCGACAATCCATTGCCACGAGAATACAGGCTCGCTCAAAACTTTCCAAACCCATTCAACCCAGTCACAACAATTGAGTTCTCTATACCTAGAGAGAGCTACGTCGCACTCACTATCTACAATGCTCTTGGAATCGAGATGGAGACTCTCGTAAAGGATCATCTTCCTGCCGGTCATTATCGAACGCGATGGACTCCTCGGGATCTCCCGAGCGGGACTTACTTCTATCAGCTGAAGGCCTCGGAATTCGTTGATACCAAGAAAGTTGTTTTACTCAAATGAATGGGCAACATCACATAGCACGCCTGACAACGACTAGAGAACCTTGATAGCCTTTGACTGTCAGGACCTCCGCCAAACCGCCACAAAGACGGCGGTCAAGAAGGCGTGGCGGATAAAAAAGTCCTGACAGCGGACGAAAGGTCCGTGCCTTCAAAGGAATCTCCTGATGTATCGGATCTTCCTAGTTGAACAACGTCCCCCTTTCACAAAGGGGGACCGAGGGGGATTTGCTTTCGATCAGGAATATCCGAATCCCCCCGTACCCCCCTTTTGCAAAGGGGGATACAAACGAGATGATGAGCGCAAAATAGATCAACCTAATAAATGATCTGATTCTTTGAGCCGGTGTCAGGAGTTGGTTCCTGACACTACGGGGAGCACCAATACTACTTCTGACTGTCAGGACCTCCGCCAAACCGCCACAAAGACGGCGGTCAAGAAGGCGTGGCGGATAAAAAAGTCCTGACAGCGGGGGAAGAACATGATTACGATCGAATGAAGCAAGGAGATCGAAATGAAGGCAATTATATTCACAAAATATGGACCCCCCGACGTTCTTGAACTCAAAGAGGTGGAACAACCTACTCCTAAGGATGATGAGGTCTTGGTAAGAGTTAATGCGGCATCCGTAAATGCGGCTGACTGGCATTTACTGAGAGCCGATCCGTTCCTGGTCCGCCTGATGTTTGGGCTTCTGAAACCAAAAATCAAAATACTCGGAGCTGACGTAGCGGGGCGGGTTGAAGCGGTAGGGAGAAACGTAAAGCAGTTTCAGCCGGGTGACGAGGTGTTCGGGGATTTGTCGGGATCTGGTTGGGGCGGTTTTGCCGAGTACGCATGTGCTCATGAAAATGCAATAGCGTCGAAACCGGCCAGTTTGACATTCGAGCAAGCCGCGGCGGTGCCATTGGCGGCGGTCACCGCCCTCCAGGGCCTTCGTGATAAAGGAAAGATCAAGCCAGGGCAAAAAGTTCTGATCAATGGGGCATCTGGCGGCGTGGGTACATTTGCGGTGCAGATTGCCAAATCGTTCGGGGCTGAAGTCACTGCCGTGTGCAGCACGGGGAAATTGGACATGGTGCGCTCGCTTGGTGCAGACCATGTCATCGACTACACTCAGGAAGATTTCACCAAAAAAGGGGAGCGATATGACCTGATTCTTGCTGCTAACGGATATCATACGATTTCCGAGTACAAGCGTGCGCTGAGTCCAAACGGTATTTATGTCATGACCGGAGGTGCCGGGGCTCAGATGTTTCAGGCCTTGTTCCTCGGACCATGGATATCAATGACCGGCAGCAGGAAAATGGGTAGCTTGACGGCGAAACCAAACAAAGGAGATTTGCTTTTTGTGAAAGGGCTTCT
The DNA here is from genome assembly GCA_963739335.1 of uncultured Bacteroidota bacterium. Lineage (GTDB taxonomy): Bacteria > Bacteroidota > Ignavibacteria > UBA10030 > UBA10030 > UBA9647. Next base: position 12,744 of record CAVUAC010000075.1, read on the forward strand.
TGAAGCTGGCAAAGTCGTACCTGTTATTGATAGGCGTTACACGTTACGTGAGGTTCCTGAAGCTATCCGGTATGTTGAAGCAGGACACGCCCGGGGAAAAGTGGTCATCACTGTGTGAATAGTGAATCCGTGGTTTGAAACATAGCCAGTGATTGCCCGCGGCTTAGGTAAATAGTTAACCTCGCCAGACAGGAAGAAGCACTCGGGACACAATGCCTGGAGACATTTTTCCATCGGTGTCAGGTCCGAAGGACTAGACTAACCGGTGTCAGGAGTTGGCTCCTGACACTACGGGGAATATTACTTGTGACTGTCAGGACGAAAGTCCTGACAGCAGGGGGAAACGATACGCATGAGCCGGTGTCAGGAGTTCGCTCCTGACACTACAGGGAGCACCATCGTAACCTTTGACTGTCAGGACCTCCGCCAAACCGCCACAAAGACGGCGGTGAAGAAGGCGTGGCGGATAAAAAAGTCCTGACAGCGGGTCAATAATTTGCTGATCGTACCTGGGAATAGCACATGGAACTGGCAGACCTCGGATTTGATCGTTGGTTTCAAAAGAAGCGAGAGGAGTTGCAGAGACCGGATTGCGGCGTCGCACGAATCACCAGAGTCGACCGGGACCGATACCTTGTCAGGAATGAGGAGAATGAAGTTCAAGCGGAGCCTACAGGCAAGCTCCTCTTCTCTGCCGACTCAAGTCAACGACCTCCCATGCGTTGGGGATTGGGTGCTTCGTCCAGTACTACAATGATGGCACACTCGCAATCATTCATGACCTGTTCCCAAGGAAAACCTTCTTGCGTCGGAAATCTGCCGGCAAGAAAGTTGACTACCAGATGATTGCGTCGAATATCGATGTTGCCTTCATCATCCAGTCGTGCGATTTCAATTTCAACCTGCGCCGGATGGAACGGTACCTTGTCATGGTAAACGAAGGTCATGTCGAGCCAATAATCCTCCTCAGCAAGAGTGATCTCGTCAGTACCGAAGACTTGGAGAAGAGGATTTCAGAGATCAGGCAAGCTCACATCGGCGCAAGAGTCATCGCATTCAGCAACAAGACTGCCATCGGATTGGAAACAGTGCAACAGGCGCTGGAAAAGGGAAAGACGTATTGCCTGCTCGGGTCATCGGGTGTGGGCAAGACTACACTCCTAAATCATCTCCTCGGTCGTGAGGTATTTGAGACAAATCCTGTGCGTGAAAAGGACAGCAGAGGAAGACATACGACAGCTCGTCGGCAATTGACAGTTCTTGACAACGGAGCACTTCTGATCGATACGCCAGGCATGAGGGAACTGGGAATGATTGCCGTCGGTGCCAGTATCGATGACAGCTTCTCTGATATTCACGAACTCTCCAAGGATTGCCGGTTCAACGATTGCACTCACACCATGGAAGTCGGTTGCGCAATCCTGACGGCGGTTCAAAGCGGAGAATTGAGTGAGGAGCGGTACCAGAGTTACATGAAATTGATGAAGGAATCCGAGTTTCATCAAATGTCCTATGTCGAGAGACGCAAGAAGGACAGGCAGTTCGGGCGAATGATCAAGACTGCTATGAAACAGATTAGGAAGAAGTAGCCTTCATCTCAGGGAGCGACAATGCCCGCCGCCCACAGGCGGGATCAGAAAGCGGAACAAGAAACTCAGAATCCGCCCCTATTTCTGTCTGCACGCCGTCATCTGCAGTCTGCCAGCTCAGATACCAAAAACAGCTAATTCGCTAAAGCGTGTGCTTCCCGGTACGCTATTTCCCGCTGTAAGTTCCTAGTTCGAATGAGTAAGAACAAACAGTAAGGAATGTCATCAGAGTTAAGGGAGTAACGTGGTAAAAAAAGCTGATAGGTTTCCTCCCCACTGTGGATCATCGAGTGTGAAAAGAATGGTCATCGAACAATTATCGAGCCAGGTGAACGAAAGAACGCATCAGGAAGGGGCAAAGGGTTCTGGTTGTTGCGACTGTTACTGAAGTTTCGTCGTCGACAGATCCGGGAAATCGAATCAGTCACGAGCTGCGCGAGGAAGATCTAACGATCAATGCCCAAGGAGGAGAGAGTCATCGAGCTATCGTGCGATGGATAACAACGAGCCAGTGGTCGTAGACCATCACCGGGAGCTTACAGCGGGTGGTGGAGCGCAGCCGGCCGCTGCAAGACGGCCGGGGAGATGAGTCGGGAGTTGCGACCGCGATGGGATGGTGTGGGGGTGGTGGACGAGAAGATGTGTCCGGTCAGAGGCAAGGGGCAGTGGTTTCATTTGGCGGTAGAGATAACAGGCGAGATCATGATCGTCGTGGAGCGCCGGGTCAGGAGTACTGAAGCGGCGAGCTTCTGGAGCAAGAACGAGCGTTAGCGGGCATCTCAAGGCTGTGGTGAGCGATTAGACCCTGCCCGGCTCGAGCTGTTAGTTGTCTATGCAGAAATAATCTATCAATACTGCAAAAAACATGCATCGTCGGCGATAGGCATATCGATCGCATATGTTGAAGGGAATGCCGATCGAGAGTTGGAACGTCATTCAGCGATTGATCAGGAAGTCGGCGAGCGACCAGCCCACCACACCGAAGGGGAAGAATCGAAACAGATAGCTCTGCTTGGAGCTGCAGAAGCCAGACCGCGCAGGTTCAGCCGGAGAGGTTCGATCGCTGCATTGTATGAAACGTGTCGAGGATTTGTCAGCACAAACAGAACGTGAGGCACGAATACTCTACGATGCGTTACAAAACGACGAGAGCTTCCCACGGGTCCAGCATTTAAGGCAGTGAAGTTCTTGAGACGTCGATGGAATCAGTTGATGACGATCATTAGTTCCGGTTCTTCCTGGACGCTCAACGGGGTTGAAAATGTAAACAAGCAGTTGCAGCGACGTAAAAACGATCGAGGCCTTCCAGTATTGATCGACGGTGATTCATTACAGAATTCTGTTGGTCGCCTTCCTTCGGCAGAAGCCGTACACCGATTGCCGGGGAAGCAGAAAGCATCTCAACGGCAAACCAGGCTCGCGTCAGCCAAAATCATAGGTCTTCATCCGGATCGGCCGAAAAACTGTCGGGAAACACGTAAATTACAACCGTAAAGTGACACGCTTT
>CAVUAC010000076.1:0-54267 GCA_963739335.1 uncultured Bacteroidota bacterium
TCCAAAAAGTATTTCGTGGAGCGCAACTTTTCATGCATCTGTACGTCTTTCAATCCATACTCCTCATTACTAAAGAGGCCGCCAGATGAGACCAGACTCTCATACGCTCTTTGATGAAACCTCGCCGCCTCCAGTGCGGAAGCGGAAGAAAGCGAAGAGTAAGCAAGTGTTCAAACCATACACGCAGCAACAAGTGATGCTTTTGCCTCCGAGCTTGGAGGAGTTGATCCCGGAGAACCATCTAGTGCGTGTGGTCAATCGGACCGTCGACAAGTTGGACATCCAGCCACTCCTGGCAACATACCAAGGTGACGGTGCGAGTGCCTATCACCCGCTGATGCTGCTGAAGGTGTTGGTCTATGCGTATGTGACCAAGATCTACTCGTCGCGGTTAATTGCGAAGGCGCTGACCGAGAACATTCATTTCATGTGGTTGTCGGGGATGAGCACACCCGACTTCCGCACCATCAACAACTTCCGGTCCAGCCGACTCCGAGGAGTCATCGATCAGGTCTTCGGCTCGATGGTGTTCTTCCTGCTTGAGCACGGCTATATCGATCTTGAGCAGTATTTTGTTGATGGGACTAAACTCCGAGCCGACAGCAACAAGCACAAGGTGGTCTGGGCCAAGAACACCAAGCGCTACAAAGAGAAGGTGCAGCAAAAGATCAACGAGTTGCTCGTGGAAATCGAGCACACCAATGCTGAAGAACAACTGCACTACGGCGAGCGCAACCTGGAAGAACTCGGCGAGCAGTCCACACTCACGAGCAATGACGTCAAAGAACAAATCCAACGGCTCAACAACATCTTACAGGAGACACCCCCTGCCCCCAAACGCACGGCGAAGGCTCTCACTCAGATCTCCACGAAGCTCTTGCCAAAACTCGAATACTATGAGCAGCAGGAGAAAACCTTAGCTGGGCGCAACAGTTATGCGAAAACTGATCCCGCAGCGACGGTCTTTCTCACCAAAGATGGTCAACTCCTTCCATCCTACAATGTGTTGATTGGTACGCAGCACCAGTTCATTGTCAACTACAGCTTCCACCAACGGAAAGCCTCCGAGAGCGATGCATTCCCCACCCACCTTGAGCGTCTACACACTTTACTCGGACAATACCCCGCTCTTGTGATGGGCGATTGTGCCTATGGCAGTGAAGAGAACTATGCGTTGTTGAGCGAGCACCAAATCGGCAATTATCTCAAATACAACACCTTTCACCTGGAACAGAAGAAGAAGTATCGCACTAATCCGTATCGCAAGGAAAACTTTCCCCACGACGCCACCAGCGACACCTATCGTTGTCCGCAAGGACGTCTGCTCACCTTGAAGCAGGTAAGAACGATTACCAGCACCAGCGGCTATAACAGCACAGCACGCAGCTACCAATGTGTCAACTGTCAGGACTGTCCCGTTGCCATTGACTGCAAGCGGGGAGATTGCAATCGTACCATCTTTGTCAATCCAACGCTGGACGTCTATCGTGCTCAGGCGAGGGCTAACCTCAACTCGGATATTGGTCTCGCCTTGCGCAAGCAACGAGGCATGGATGTGGAGCCGCCGTTCGGTGACATCAAGTTCAACCAAGCTTACACGCGTTGCCGCTTGCGTGGTCAACCCAAGGTCAACGTAGAGATCGGAATGCTCAGTATCGCACACAACGTCAAGAAAACTGCGCACTGGGTCAACTAATCCCTGACACTCTACCGCCTCATCGGCGCTGAACCAACTTGTATTATCAAAGAACTAATTGGACAGCCTCATTCTCGGTCCCTCATTGCTCCGCAACTGTTTCTCTCCAGTATGTTTATTCCTTCCTCTGAGAGGGGAAGGCCAGCTCGCCCGCCGTCTGCTTGGCGGGGATGGGGTCTCGTTCTTGCCTTGCAATTCAGCATCCGCTTTTGTAACATTTTGCCAATCAGAATGACAACTCTACAGCTGCTCTGACACGTCAGCGTTATCACTCTCGCTGATCGTTGCACCCACTCTCAACGCGTCAAAAGGAAGCCCCGATGCACCAACGGTTTGTTCTCCTGGCTCTCTGCGCTTCTGTCGTTCTCTTGGCTTCTGGATGTGCCGCGTTCAAACCTGGCGGAGGAGAAGAGAAGGCAGGTGAGGTTCCACGCGCCGAACGCGAATTCCGCGCTGCATGGGTAGCGACTGTGGGGAACACCGATTGGCCGAGCAAACCGGGGCTATCGACGGAGGATCAGAAGAAAGAAGCCCTCGCTATTCTCGACACTGCAGTTTCCCTTCATCTGAATGCGATCATCTTGCAGGTGCGACCTCACTGCGACGCATTGTATGCAAGCCAGCTCGAGCCGTGGTCCTACTACCTGAACGGCCAGCAGGGGAAAGCTCCCGATCCGTTCTACGATCCCCTGATGTTCTGGATCGAAGGAGCGCACAGCCGGGGACTCGAGCTCCATGCCTGGTTCAATCCGTTTCGAGCGCAGATCGCCAGAGGTGGTGACATCTCGGACTCGTCCATCATCCGAACGCGCCCCGACCTAGTGAGGAAACTGAAGGACGGCAGCTACTGGCTCGACCCGGCGATGAAGGATGTGCAGGATCATTCATTCGATGTGGTGATGGATGTCGTCCGGCGGTATGATGTCGATGGTGTTCATTTCGATGATTACTTCTATCCCTATGGTGACGGCACGTTCTCTGATGACAGCACCTGGGCAGAATACACAAGGTCCGGCGGCTCGCTGTCGCATGAAGACTGGCGACGGGAAGGGATCAACACATTTGTCGAACGAGTGTACAAGGGGATCAAGAGAGAGAAGCTGTACGTCAAGTTCGGCATCGCCCCCTTCGGCATCTGGCGTCCGGGCAATCCGCCATCCATTCAGGGGTATGACCAGTATAACCGTCTCAATGCCGACGCGCGCCTTTGGCTGAACAGAGGATGGGTTGATTACTTGTCGCCGCAACTGTACTGGACGATCAATCAAATCCCTCAGAGTTTCCCCGTTCTCCTGAGCTGGTGGACTCGGGAAAACACAAGAGGGCGCAATCTCTGGCCCGGCATGATTATTGGGAGAATGACGGACGAAAAAGGAGCAGACGAGATCGTCAATCAGATCATGATCGAGCGGGGATTTGTCCCTGAGGCACCGGGTCACATTCACTTCAGCATGAAGGCCTTTCTGAAGGATAGCAGTGCCCTCAATGCCGCGCTGAAGAATGGTCCGTACCGCATGCAGTCGCTTGTGCCGCCGTCACCGTGGCTGGATGACGAACCACCCCTTGCGCCCAAGCTGGTAACGGCCGTCAGCAACGATACGCTGGCAGTAAGTTGGACGCACGAGAAATTTGACGAAGTCTTCCGGTGGGTAGTGTACTATCAGGTACGGGAAAACCTGGGAATACTTTATCCTCAACAAGCAGGATCGTTTCTTTTCCCTCCCGCTTTCTCGGACTGTTGTTGATCGTCCGCGAGGTCGCCGCGGCTTGGGAAATGCCCAACCACGCCTGGAAACCCTCGCACGCATTGCTGTTTCTGCCGTGGATCGAACTGGCAATGAAAGTGAGCTGTCGTTTCAGAGCATTGCTCCTCCGGCCGCTCCAGCGGGACAATGACAGTTGCCTTTCAATCTGAACTGCAGTAGCTTTGAGGTGTATTTTACAAGTCAGCCCTACCGTAGCGCCGATAAACGTCATTCTTTTGGTCCCGATCCTCACCTCGTAAAAGAGCACTATGATCGGACAGACAATCTCTCATTACAATATACCCGATAAGCTCGGAGAGGGTGGGATGGGTGTTGTTTACAAAGCCCACGACACTAAGCTCGACCGCCTCGTCGCCCTCAAGTTCCTGCCTCAGCAGATCACTGTCAGCGAAGAGGACAAAGCCCGTTTCCTGCAGGAGGCACGAGCAATCTCTGCCTTGAATCATCCCAACATTGCCACGATCTTTGATGTTGATGAGGTCGAGGGGCCCGCAAAGAGGATCGGACAGGGGATATCTCACTATCCCGCTCTCTGCAATCCCTGCAAAGGAGATCGAAATGAGGAAACGAATGTTCTGGACGATTCCTGTATCTATCGCTGTGAGTTTGATCATGGGGCCCTCAATGCATGCCCAACAGCCGGTGGCGCTGCAAATCCGGCATATATCGGCTGACCTGAAGAAAAAAGTCGAGGCGACGAACTACAAAGATGTCCGCATTAAAAAGTTCCCGACTGCTATGCAGTGCTGGACGTTCAGAGCCTTTACATTTTTCGAGACGCTGGCCAAAGTGAAGAACCTCGGCATCAAATATATCCAGGCTTATCCAGGTCAGGCTTTGGGCACTGAAATGCCCGGCGCCAAATTCGATCATTCAATGACCGATGAGCAGAAGGCGAAGGTTAAGGACAAGCTCAAAGAAAGCGGCATTTCGCTTGCAGCCTATGGCGTCTGCGACATTGGCAAGACCGAGGAGAGCATGCGGAAAGTGTTCGACTTCGCCCGAACGATGGGAATCAGGACGATCGTTACTGAGCCGGCGGACGACGATTTCACGTTGCTCGAAAAGCTCGTCAAGGAATACGATATCGCCGTCGCCATCCACAATCATCCAGCGCCGTCCAAATACAATCTGCCTGAGACCGTGTACGACCATGTCATAGGCAAGGATCGACGCATCGGCGCCTGCGCCGACAACGGACACTGGATGCGCGGCATGAACGATCCACGCGAAGCGCTCAAGCTCCTCGAAGGTCGGATCATTGACCTCCATCTCAAGGACCGCAGCGGCTACGGCACGAAAGGCGTGGACGATGTGCCGTGGGGCCAAGGCAAAGCGAATATCCGCGATCTTCTCGGTGAACTTACTCTTCAAGGCTACAGCGGTTTCCTGACGATCGAATACGAGAACGAAAAGGAGGTCGCCAATCCCATTCCCGCGATCCTGAAAAGCATTGAGTATGTCAAGAGCATCACCTACAACGAATGATATGTGCAGAGGTGTTAGCGAGGATATGAATTCTCTAGAAGCGCGGACGAAAGCCCCTCATTTCGCCACCAAAGCACTAAGGCACGAAATAAATTCAGTCGCTCAGACTAACTTAGGATTCTCTAGATCGGCCAAGCAACCCAACTTCATCACCAACGGAGGACACACTATGCATCTGTTCCCACAACCCACCACACGGCTCATCGTGATGCTGGTTCTGTCATTCAGCATCCTTTCCGCTCAATCCTCGAGAATCCCCACTCCCACAAAGTTCCTGGGATTCGAAGTCGGCGCTGATCGTCAACTCGCTGATTACAAGCAAATAGCGTCATACTTCAAAGAGCTGGCGAAGGTGTCAAAGAGGGTTGAGGTTGAAGTCCTCGGTCCTACGACTCTTGGAAACGAGATGTTCATGGCGGTAATCTCATCTGAGGAGAATCTCAAGAACAAGCAGAAGTACCAAGAGATCGCGATGAAGCTGGCAGATCCGCGTGGTCTCTCCAGGAAGGAAATTGACGAGCTGGTCGATCGTGGGAAAGCCATCGTTGTCGTGAGCTGCAATATTCACTCTACTGAGATTGGATCCAGTCAGATGGTTCTGGAGTGGGCGTATGCTCTGGCAACTGCGCAAGACGCTGAAACCAAGCGACGACTCGACAATGTCATCCTTCTCATCATACCGTCACTCAATCCCGATGGGCAACTGATGGAGGTCGACTGGTATCGCAAGTACGTCGGCACCAAGTACGAAGGGGGACGATCGCCGTTCCTATATCATCCCTATGTCGGCCACGATGACAATCGTGATTGGTATATGAACACGCAGAAGGAAACCAAGGCCGTGATGAAGGCCGTCTTCCACGAATGGTATCCACAAGTATGGCTGGACGAGCATCAGATGGGCTCAACGGGACCCCGCATCTTCACGCCGCCTTATACGAATCCGGTTGCAGAAAATGTCCATCCGCTCATCTGGCGGATTGTGGATCATATCGGCACGATGATGGCGTGGAGGTTGGAAGAACAGAAAAAATCCGGCGTAATCTATGGTGCCATGTATGACACGTACTGGCCCGGTGCAACTGAACAGACCGCATTCTGGAAAAACATTGTCGGTCTCCTGACGGAGGTGGCGTCGACACGGATGGGAACGCCTGTTGAGGTGAGTCCGGGAGAGCTGAGCGGTGCCGGTAAAGGACTGGTCGAGTATAAACAGCAGTCGAATTTCCCGAATCCGTGGCCCGGAGGCATCTGGCGTATCCGGGATATTATGGACTACGAGCGAATAGCCTCGGATGCGCTGCTCGAGGCTTGCACGAACTACCGCGGTGACATCTTGAGCGCCGTGTCAATGATGGCGATGGATGCAGTGAAGCTCGGTGCTCCCGGCGAATATTATCGCGTTGCAACCGAACAGCGCGATCCAACCTCTGCTGCTCATCTTGCTCACTTGATGCAGGAGAACGGTGTCGAAGTGCTCTATTCGACTTCTGAAAAAGCGTACTACATGCCGACTGCACAACCGTATGGGCGGTTCGTTATGGAGATGCTCGGCACCCAACGCTATCCGAAGGTGAAACTGGTCGCTGGTCCAAACATCGTCCCTCCGTACGACATGACGGCCTGGTCGCTGCCTCTGATGATGGGCGTTTCAGTGGAGAAGATCAAGCTTTCAAAGGATAAACAGAGCAACCTGCGTGAACTGAAGGAATCCGATTGGCCCGAGGGAGCTGTGAAGAATGGCGGTGCTTCGAAATTCATCGTTTCCCATGAAAGCAATACCGTATCGAAGTTGATTAACAACGTGCTCGCGCAGAAGGGTACCGTCAGTCTCACTGGAGAGAGCTTCAAAGTCGGGAGCAAAGAGTTTCCGCGTGGATCGGTTGTCGTCGACAACGTGAAAGATGCCAAAGGGCTCGCGAAGAAATACGCTCTCGATCTCGTCGGACTGGACGAGAAGCCAAACGTCAAGTTGCAGAAGGTAGGCGAGTACAGGCTTGGGATGTACAAACCGTGGGTGGCGTCGATGGATGAAGGATGGACGCGCTGGGTTTTGGAGCAGTATGAGTTTCCGCTGAAGAGCATCAGCACGAAGGACATGAAGGAGCAGAAGCTGGGCAATGAATACGATGTCATCATTATTCCCGATGTCTCGAAGGAGGTCATTGTCGAGGGGAAACGAAAGCCCGAAGAAGGGGACATGAAGTATTTCGTCGATCTCCCGCCTGAGTTCTCAGGAGGAATCGGCAAGGAAGGAGTGAAGAACCTCAAGGAATTCGTGGAGCAGGGTGGGACGCTCATCGCCATGGCTTCGGCGTGTGACTTCGTCACTGATGAATTCAATGTCCCGGTTGTCAATGTCCTGGCAAGGGCAAAAAGTGATGAGTTCAATTGCCCCGGTTCATTGCTTCGAATGAATGTCGACCCCACCCACCTCGTTACCTATGGGATGCCTGCCGAGGTTGCCGGTTTCGTGAGTCAACGCATCGCGTTTCAAACGACTCCTCCGGCTCCGGACATGACTCGCTGGGTGCTTGCGTGGTATCCGAATGAGTCCGAGGACATTCTCGTGTCCGGCTGGATACTCGGCGCCGAAAAGCTGCAGCGCCGGGCAGCGGCAGTCGCCATGACATACGGCAAAGGGAAGATCGTCCTCTTCGGATTCCGTGTCCAGCATCGGGCGCAGACCGAAGCGACGTTTAAACTACTCTTCAACGCGATTCATTGGGGAGCGACAAAGAGAGATTGAGTGATCGAGCCATCGGGTCATCGTGCCACTGTCCGAAGAATCCTTTCGGGGGAGAGACCCCTTTGCGGAGTCAATAAGCAAATGAACAGACCAGCCAGCTGCCATGAGCGGTCAAATAATATCACGTGAGCTCGAGACGACCTCAAAGTCGTTCAGTCGCTCTAGCCAGATCGCACACAACCGAGAAAAGACTCAGCAGTCAGACCAGAGATGGAGGAGAACAACATGGAAAAAATCAGAGAGCTCTTTGTTGTCGTCGAAAACAGGCCTGGAACACTTGGCGAACTGCTTGGTTGCCTCTCAAAAGAGAAGATCAACATCGAGGCGATCGGGCTCTTTCAAGATGTGGCGAAACTCTCCGTCTCCGACATCGACCGTGCAAAGAAAGCTCTTTTGATGCGCAAATACGAGGTCGAAACGAGAGAGGTGCTGCGTCTCGAGCTTGACAACAAGCCCGGAACGTTCGCATTCGTTGCCTCACGACTTGCAAATGCAGGGCTTAATCTTGATTATTGTTATGGAACTGTGGCGAAAGGACAGAAGGCTGCAGCGGTGATCATCGATGTGCCGGATCTCGACCGCGCCATGACTGTTCTTGAAGGAGTCGAGCAATGAACAAAAATGCCGGCTTGCTCAGGGGTCATCGAGTCGACAGAAACGCGGATAGATCATTACGATCGTCCGCCTCCACGGTGGATGAGAAAGGGTAGGCCAACATTTTGTGTGGAGCTGTGGAAATGAATATGATAGGTCAAACGGTATTCCACTATATAGTCCTTGAGAAGCCACCGACTTCGTCACGAGAAGTGGATCGTGACATGTCCCGAATAGAGAATCGTGCCAGGTGGAGGCAAGTACGCGAAGGTGGCGTGGGACTAGTGTATAAGGCCGAAGACACCAGCCTCAGCCGCATAGTTACGATCAATTTCCCCGAAGGGGAAAGGTACCGTAACCGAGGGCATCGCCCTCGGATCACGAAGAGCATCATCAACCAACTACCCTGAAGGGGTTGTATACCTGGGGGAAATATGCCGCAGTCACTGGCTAAGGTCTTGGTTCACATAGTCTTCTCGACTAAACACCGGCATCCTTTTCTTGCTGACAAGGATATTCGCAATGAGATGCACGCGTATTTGGGCGGAACGTGTAATGAATTGGAGTGTCCGGTCTTGACCGTCGGCGGAGTTGCCGACCATGTGCACATACTCTGCGTTTTGTCTCGCAATGTATCCATCGCCGAGCTCGTTGGGGATGTCAAACGAGGGTCGTCGAAATGGATCAAGGCGAAGGGTCGAATGCTCACGAAGTTTGCATGGCAAAATGGGTACGGAGTGTTCTCGGTGGGGCAGTCAGAGGTTGATCGTGTAAGAGGCTACATCGCTGGACAAGAAGAACACCACAGGAAGAAGACCTTTCAAGATGAATGCCGGTCGTTTCTGAAAGAGTACGGGGTCGACTATGATGAACGTTATGTTTGGGACTAGAAGTATCTCGCCCTTTCAGGGTTGTGGATAATGCTTGCGACAATCTAGGTCGGGGCGATGCCCCGACCTCAAGTATGCGACCCCTTTGGGGTCGATATGCACATACTCCAGGGGCGACATCTAGAAGAACGAGCGAACATGATAGGACAAACCATATCCTATTACAGAGTCCTTGTGAAATCCCCGACTACGTCCCGGAAGAATGGAACTCCGTCGGGGCAAGTCGGCGAAGGCGTCGCATGATCGGCTCAACTATCTCTCACTACAAGATCTTGGAGAAGCTCGGTGAGGGAGGCATGGGCATAGTGTACAAAGCCCATGACACCAAGCTGGATCGCCTTGTCGCTCTCAAGTTCCTGCCTCCACAACTTAGCGTCGCTGAAAACGATAGAGCGCGTTTCCTCCAGGAGGCCAGAGCGATTTCCGCGTTGAATCATCCGAGCATTGCTACCATTCACGACATTGATGAGGCAAACGGCCAGAAGTTTCTCGTGCTGGAGTACATTCCGGGCGGTACACTGAAGTCCAAACTGAAGCACCTCAAGTCCGAAGATAGACAATTTTTGCTGAGCGAAGTGCTTGACTATGGCATCCAGGCAGCAGAAGCGCTCGCGCACGCCCATCGCCATCAAATCATCCATCGCGATGTGAAGACCGATAACATGATGCTCACGGAAGAGGGGAAGGTGAAGCTCACGGATTTCGGTCTTGCGAAGCTGCGTGGGGGCGCACAGGTCACCAAGACAGGCACGACAGTTGGCACTGCGGCTTATATGTCTCCTGAGCAAATACGGGGTGAAGAGGTTGATCGCCGCTCAGACATCTTTTCATTCGGGGTGGTGTTGTATGAGCTCACGACGTCCCATCTGCCATTCCGAGGAGAGTTTGAAACGGCCTTGAGCTACTCTATTCTGAACGAGAACCCTCCAGGCATCGCATCACTGCGGCAAGGTGTCCCGCCATCGCTTGAACGCATCATCAATCACTGCCTGGAAAAGGAAGCAACAAAGCGATATCAAAGCGCAGATGAAATTGTGACAGAGTTGAGGAAGGTACAACAGGAGATAACAGGCGCGGTCACAATCGTGGCGAAACAGTCTAAGTTGCCGTGGATCTTTGCCGCTGTCGTAGTAGTGCTTGTTGCCATAGGCATTTATTTTTTCTATCCAAAATCAACACCGACGGCAGCGAATAGCAAAGCGATTGCCGTTCTTCCCTTCAAGAATCTGAGCGACAGTAAAGAGGACGAGTACTTCGCCGATGGCATCACGGAAGACCTTATTACGCAGCTCTCAAAGATCGCCGATCTCAAAGTAATCTCGCGCACCTCTGTGATGCAGTATAAAGGGATAAGCAAGAACGTCCGTGACATAGGGAAGGATCTTGATGTTGGATCAGTTCTCGAAGGAAGTGTCAGGCGCGCGGGCAATCAGGTGCGTATCGTTGCGCAGTTGATCGATGCGCATAACGAGGGGCACCTCTGGGCTGAGACCTACGACAAGGAGATGACACAAATCTTCGCCGTTCAAAGCGATGTGGCAAAGGAGATCGCGAGTGCACTGAAGGCTAAACTCTCATCAGCGGAGAAGGAGCGAATCGACAGGAGGCAGACCGAGAGTACGGAAGCGTACCAGCTTTATCTCAAAGGGCGTTTCTATTGGAACAAAAGACGCGGACGTGACCTGGAGATGGCAACTGACTATTTCAAACAGGCCTTGGAGAAGGATCCAAATTACGCGCTCGCATATGCAGGTTTGGCGCAGACCTTTGTTCTATTCCCAGAGTACGCTGGACTCCCCGCTAAGGAGTATTTCCCACGAGCCGAAGCTGCAGCAAGGAGAGCATTGGAACTTGATGAAAATCTCGCCGAGGCACATTCAGTACTTGGACTAGTTAGATTGCAATACGCGTGGGATTGGTCTGGCGCGGAGAGAGAATTCAAGAAGGCCATCGAACTCAATCCAAACTTTCCGACAGCCCATCATTGGTACAACATCATGCTCGGTTGCGTAGGACGGCTGGATGAAGCGATGAACGAAATCAGACGAGCACAGGAGCTCGACCCCCTTTCGCTGATTATCAACGAAAACGTAGGTGCTGTGTTCTACTCTATGCGTCGGTACGACGAGGCGATCGGACAACACAAGAAGACACTCGAACTCGACCAGAACTTCGCTGGATGCCATAGTGCCCTTGGCGATGCCTATTGTCAGAAAGGCATGTTCGCGGAGGCTATTGCCGAACATCAGAAGGTCAGGGTGCTTTCTGAGAGTGGCCCTTATGGCTTAGGTCCACTTGGATATGCGTATGCGCGATCTGGGAGGGTAAATGAAGCAAAACAAGTCCTTAACCAACTGTTGGCCTTCTCAAAGCAGGGCTACGTTGTCTCTTACGGAATCGCATCGGTCTACAATGGACTGGGAGTGAGGAATGGGGCATTGCAGTGGCTTGAAAGAGCCTGTGAAGAGCATGATCGGTTTATTGTAGACGTCAAGGTCGACCCAGCGTTGGATAATCTTCGCTCCGACGTGCGGTTCAAAGCAATACTTCAGAGGGTTGGGTTGGAGAAATAGAAAGGAATTCAATGGTCGAATGGAAAACAAAAAGATGCCGATGATCGTCCGGCCCATCTCTCAGCCCAAACCGGTCTTTGCACAAGAAGAGAAGGCGCTTATACGTAGGCTCAACACGCCGGATAAGGTCCAAGAATTCCTGATTGCGGAGATAGAATACGACAATCAGGATGAAATCGAAGAAGAAAAGGAAACCTGGCGCTCACTCAGAAGGGTCATTCGGGATAGGAAAGCACATTGCTTCGAAGGTGCGCTGGCTGCCGCTGCCATACTCATGCAGCACAACTATCCGCCCCTCATCCTCTGCATGGAGGCACGCGACATCGACCACATTGTCTTCGCGTACAAACGGAAGGGCAAATGGGGCTGTGTCGCGAAATCCCGCGATGAGAACCTACTCAACAGAGCACCACACTATCGTGGTCTGCGAGACCTTGTGATGTCGGTACTATCCGTTCTTCTACAATCTGGAGACAAACGATTTGACGGACCTCACGATAAGGGGCTATGCAAAGGTCGATCTCAGAATCTTCGACAAAGACTGGATCACGACGGAAGAAGACGTGACGTTCATCGTGGATCATCTCTACCGCATCCCGTACAGAAAACTGTTTCCGAGAAACCGGGACGACAGATTCTATTTCAGTCCGGATGCCGAAGGAAATGTCTCAGGTCAGTTGCCGAAACCCGCAGCCGAGACGCCGTTCGGCGTACAAGATTCAAAAACCACGAAGGAGCAATCATGAACAGCAAACCGGTAGACAGAAGAGATTTCATCAAGACACTCTTGGGCAGTCTCTCCGTCGTTGCACTTGACTGGAGTTCCTTTCCGACAGGCAAGGGAATATGGAGTGACGAGGACAAGTACGATGCCGTGATCATCGGCTCTGGCCTGGGAGGCCTGAGCTGCGCCGCAGCCTTTGCACGACAGGGATTCAAAGCGCTCGTGCTGGAAAAGCACGACCGGCCCGGTGGGTATGCCACAACCTTCAGCCGGCCGGGCGGGTTTGTATTCGATGCGTCGCTCCATTCCACGAGTGTCGGCGAAAGAAATGGGCTGCACAACCTTATCTATGGCTTCCCCGAGATTGCAGATGTTGAGTTCGTGCCCCATCGAAACCTCTATCGCGTCATCTACCCCGACTATGATATCCGTGTTCCGCAGAAGGACGTGGCCGGATATGTGAAGCTCCTGAGCGATTTGTTTCCCGATGAAGGGCAAGGCATTCAAGGCCTCGTCGATGATATGAAGGGCCTGGCCGGGGACATCAACCGATTGACGAATGCGAGAGGGAAGATAGACATGAGCCGCTTCCCTCAAGACTTCCCCTACCTCTTCGGTTGCTATAACAAGACCTGGGGTCAGATGGTGGATGCGCGGATCAAGAACCCCAAGCTGCGATCGATCGTCTCGACACTCTGGGGATACTACGGCCTTCCGCCTTCCAAACTCTCTGCTGTCTATTACGCGCTTCCCACCTACGGCTATCTTCAGCAAGGTGGATACTACCCCATACGAAGATCCCAGGGAATAAGCAATGCATTTGTCAAATTCATTGAGGACCGCGGCGGAAAGGTCGTTTTGAATGCACGCGTGACTGACATCTTGACGAAAGACCACGCTGCGTATGGAGTGAAAACGGCAGACGGCAGAGAGTTCACCGGCAAGGTCGTGATCTCGAATGCCAACGCGTACGATACGTTCCATTCGATGGTCAAGGAGGGGGATTTCCTGAAAGAGGTACGTGGGGAAAATGGACCAATACAGTGTGAGTCTGTCGAGCTTCCAGGTGTTTCTTGGATTGAAAGAAGATCTGGTGCGGAAAGTAGGAATTGAGGACACCGAGATTTTCTATAACACAGACTATGATCACGAGAGTGGTTACTTGGCTGCTGTCAACGCGAAGATGGACAATACGGGATATGGGCTCACCCTCTATGACAATCTCTACAAGGGATATTCGCCTGAGGGGAAGAACACCTTGAGCCTTATCGTCCTTCAGGGGTACGACCACTGGAAGGAATACGAAGCTGACTACTTCAAGGGGGAAAAGACAGCGTATCGTGCTGAAAAAGAACGGATAGCAGATATCCTCATCAAGAAGACTGAACAAACGCTCTTGCCCGGCCTTTCATCGGTCATCCAGGTCAAAGAGATCGCGACACCGTTGACGAACCTTCGATACACCGGCAACTATCGCGGCGCGATCTACGGCTGGGACCAGACAGTGAATAATTCTGGCCGGAGCAGGCTTCCTCACAAGACGCCGATAAAGAATCTCTATCTCGCTGGTGCATGGACCAGTCCCGGACATGGCTATGGAGGCGTTATCGGAAGCGGACTGGAGTGCTTTGGAGAGATAATGTCGAGTTGGTAAGACATTGAATTGATAGATTGGCTCATCTCGTCGTCGGGTCATTGTGTTGTCGAACTGATGAGCCGATGATCACATGGCTCTCAGCCGAAGGCTGATCCGCCTCCGGCGGAGATGACCAAACAGTACTAACCACACAGGTTGCTCAATCCCGGAAAGGAGGGACCACCATGGCAACGTTCTTCATGTTTGGCAAATACTCAGCTGAGTCCTTGAAGGAGATCAGTCCGAAGCGGACCGACAAGGCCGTCAAGCTTTTCAAGAAGTTTGGAGGCGAGATCAAGTCTTCATACGCGCTGCTGGGCAAAAAGGATCTGGTGTTCATCGTCGATATGCCTGATACGGAGCAGGTGATGAAGGTGTCTGTCGCTCTGGCTAAAATGTCGGGGATTTCATTCATATCGGTGCCGGCAGTGACAGTAGAGGAGTTCGACAAGATGATGACCGATGTGTGAGGAGTGCAGGTGAGGTTGTTGAGGTGAGGCATCAGCTATTTTGCGAGTTAGTGGCGCAGTGTCTTTACGGCTCCACGGCTCAATGGTTCAGTCACAATTGAGCTACCGGATGCCTCGACGGGTACGCACGGTCGGCGGGGGGTAACTATTCTCGTCCCTGTGCCGACAGAGCAGGGTACAAAATAATTCTGAATGGAGTGACGCCGGTTCGAGATGAGGAAACGGGCGTGTGGATTTCTGTTGACCTTTGTAAACACTTTCTGCACATATGAAGTGATCAATCAACTAGCTCAATCGCGCTTAAGAGGAGATGTTCTCATGAACACCGAGAAATCTGATTTGATGACTGCGGGTTCCATTGCCAAGCAACTAGCGGTTCCTGATGCCAAAGTCAAGAAGGCAATAACTGACCTCAAGATCAAACCGACGGCCAAGAAAGGTGTCTGCAATTACTACTCCAAGGATGTTGTTCCGAAAATCAAGGCCGTTTTGAAATGAAGAACTGAGGGATCGGACGATCGCGTCATTCAATCATCGTGTGATTGTTTTTGTCGAACCGACGGCCAGATGGCTCGACGGACAGATGAATCAATGATCGTGTCGGATTGAAAATGGTATTGGTGGGAATCACAGGACCGGTCGGATCAGGAAAGACAACTGTCCTTTCTTCTTTGGCAGAGTGGACCAAGGGAAAAGGCAAGACGGTTGATGGCTTTCTTGCTTTGCCGCAGGATCGACTGACTCCCCAAAAGGGAGCGAGGGAATATGTGGTGAAACAGATCGCCTCTGGAACGCAGCTCCCCTTTGCTCGCCGCGATCAGTCTCTCTCTCCACCGTACCAAATCGATAGAAAAGCTCTTGACGACCTTGCATCTTGGGCGGCCTCTCTGAAGAAACGCCATCCTCTTTCGCTTCTCATCCTCGATGAATTTGGACCGCTCGAAGCTCGTGGCGAGGGGCACATGCATTATTGGAAGTCTCTCGAGGAGTCGAAGCCGGAGATGGTGGTCATCGCTGTGCGGGACAACCTTGTCCGGGAGATCGAGGGTCGAATTGAAATCCCGTTTGACGTCGTCGTCGATGCGACCGAGCCCACTGCTCTTGAAGAACTACAGGCTCTGGTGCTGCACCATTCTGATTGGACGAGGGTGGGTCAGTTCGGAGCTGCTGCCGGCGGATTTGAAGCGACGGTTGGATCGGCGCTGCATCAGTCACGGATTCCCATGACCGGTCTTTTTCTTTCGACAGTCCAGTCGTTGGTGATGATGTACGCCGGTGATCGTCTCACTACCCGGAGCCGCGTGATGTGGGTGCCTATCATTTCAGCAGGTTTGAAGGCACTTTCTCCCTACGGGGGACGTCTCCGGCCAATGTTGGCGATAACAGTCCAGGGCTTTCTCTTTACGTTGGCAGTGACTGTCTTGGGCTGGAATGTGATCGGGATTCTTGCAGGAGGCTTTTTCGTCGGCGCCTGGGCCGCGCTACAGGGGGTCGCTCTCCAATATCTCTTCATCGGTGACAACCTCTTCCCGGCGCTCGATGTGATGATTCGGTGGGTGGCTGAGCAATTGCATCTCAGTCTGCCGGGCGTCGTCACACTCATTGTTGCCTGGACGTTCCTGTGCGGGACGATCTCGTCTGTCGTGACTCTCCTTGCCTGGCTGCGTCGTCATCGGCTTCCTGCCAGAATCAGCGCCATGTTGTCCAAAGGAGCAAGAAGTGTCACGCGAGATGTTGGGACTCCGACGATGGGGGCGGCGATCAAGAGGGGACTGCGCGATCTGCTGCGACCTATGTTCTGGGCACCCGTCGCCGTCGTTGCGGTCATCATTGTGGCGTCGGGATCAACGTGGGAGCAGGCGATGTGGATTGTTATTCGGGCAATAACCGTCGGCTGGGTTTTGTTTTCACTCGCTCGACTCTTTGACCCGCGAAAGCTTGTCAGCTGGCTGCGTCGAAAAGGACACTGGGGTCCCGCGATGGCCCTCAGCCGGGCGCTGCGTCCCGGCCCTGAGAAAGCCGATGATGAATCTGAGAAGAAGTCTTGATAAGTGAACAGACGTTTCTTGAGAACCAGGGAGTAAACCGTGAACATCAATGTCGGCAAAAACATTCGGATAAGCGACTTCATCGACTCGAAGGACAATCGCAGCTTGCTGTTGGATCTGACGGTGACGTCATCGATCGGAGCGCAGCCGGGAACTGAGAATATCTCCGAAACGCTGAGACAATACAACACGATCTTCGATGGCATCATTCTGAATCCGGGGCAGTTGGAGCATCATGCGAATCTCGTCGGGGGAAAACTTCGTGCAGCTCCTCTCGTGCGTGTCGATTGGACAAATGCGTACCGTGACAAGGAGTTTTGTCTCCCCGCAGCCACCGTCACCCGGGTTTCTCTCTCGGACGGCGAGGACGCACTGACCCTTGGCGCATCGGCGGTGGTGGCGACGTTCTTGTTGGGTTTCGGCGAAGATCTGGAATCTGAAAACATCAGATCCATTTCTCTTCTTGCACGAGAATGCTATCGTCTTTCGCTGCCGCTGGTCGTAGACATTCGACCGATCGGGGGTAATGTCTCCGCTGACAACTACACGGGGTCCATAAAGCTAGGCACCTCCTTCATGATGGAGGCTGGGGCCGATGCTCTCATCCTTCCAGAATGCGAGCCTGAGACCTGCAAACTTGTTGGGATGTGGGCAACGGTACCGATCATTATGCGATTTGACGAAGTGCCAACGCTTCAGAAAGTACAGCAAATGCTTGAGGCTGGAATAGCAGGCATCGTCCTTTCCGAGAAGTCGCTCCCGGTTCCGGGATTCGATGGGAAAGCAACCGCTTTGAAATCGCTTCTTCATCGCTAAGAGACCAAGCATGACCGTATCATCCGGAAAAACAGCCCGTCTCAACAGAATATTCGACCCGAACGATGGACGGGCTGTCTGTGTGGCGGCAGATCATGGCTGGATGTCTGATCCGACTCCCAACGTGCTCGAGCTTTGGAGGATTCTCGAGCAGGTCGTTCTTGGCGGAGCAGATGCCGTCCTCGTCAGTTATGGCACCGCACTCCGAATGGGTAGTTTCTTCCACGGCAGGAACTCACCGGCGCTTCTGATTCGGGCTGATTGGATGAACATGCCACGCCTGGGTGGATCGAATGTGAGCAACATCCTTCCGGCCGTGAATTTCAAAAAGAAGGCGACGTCGACGGCCAAAGACGCGTTGTTGGTTGGCGCTTCGGCGATCACCATCTACTATTTCATCGGCTACAGCGATGAGTTTGAGGCCATCAACATCGAGCAAGCTGCCACATTTGCTAAAGAATGTCGAAAAGTCGGCCTACCCCTCATCATCGAACCGATGGCCGTCGGCGCCCCCGTCACTGGGGTAAACATCACTGAGATTCTGATTGCTTCGGCAAGGATCGCGACGGAGATCGGTGCGGATGCACTCAAGATCCCCTACACCAATGATGTCAGGTCATTCCGGAAGCTCATCGATGAAGCTGGTGTGCCCGTCCTCGTTCTCGGTGGAGCAAAGTCTGATGAACCGCGGGACGCTCTCGAGCTTGTGGACGAAGCGCTTCGCGCGGGAGCAAGTGGAGTTGTCTTCGGGCGGAATGTGACGAAGGCGCGCGACCCGCGCGGTATGGTTTCCGACATTTGTGCGTTGGTACACGGCAGGAAGACGATTAATCAAATCCTGGGGATTGGTTCAAAGAAACGAGGGAGGTTGAGACCGGTAGCCGTGAATTGCACAGGCTGCCAGGTGTGTGAATTCGTCTGCACGCACTACCACTCTTCCGAATATGGTCAGGAGAAGAGCCGGCTCAGAATCGAGTTCAAATACAAACCGAATGAGCCCCACACCTCCAAGCCTATCATCTGCCCGCTCTGTGAGAAGTGCGTGGAAGCCTGCAAAGAGGGGGCGCTCAAAATCGGTGCCGAGGGATATCTTGTCCTTGAGAAGCAACGCTGCGACGCGTGCGGTGACTGCGTGGATGTTTGTCCGCTTCATTTGGTATTTCTCGACGATGATGGCAAGCCGGTTTTTTGCGATCTCTGTGAAGGCAATCCACAATGCATACTCTGGTGCAAGAAACACGCAATTGTTCTCACTGAACGCAAAGAAAGCAAACAGCATGTCTCTTAAGGAACGAGGATACGCGGACAACGTCCTGCGGGTCAATCTGACGAAAGGAACATGGACGATCGAACGCCCTGATCCGGATGTGATGAAGCTGCTGCTCGGAGGAAAGGGCCTGGGAGCGTATTACCTCTACAAGGACTCAGAACCTCTGGTCGATCCGCTCTCGCCGGAGAACCCCTTTATTTTTGTCGTTGGCCCGCTCACTGGAACGAATGCCCCGACAGCTGGGCGCTTTGGCGTCGTGACGAAGAGTCCCGCGACGCACACTTTCCTCGACTCTTACTGTGGCGGGTTCTTCGGCCAAACGATGAAATTCGCCGGCTACGACGCCATTATCTTCGAAGGCGCCTCTCTGGCACCCGTCACGCTGGTCATCGATGACGATCACGTTCATCTGGAAGACGCAACCGAACTCTGGGGGATGACGACGCTTGAGTCCACGAAAAAGCTTAAGACTAAGCATGTGGGGTTTCAGACGGCCGTCATCGGTCCGGGCGGCGAACGCATGTGTCCGATTGCAGGTCTCTTCAGCGACGAACGCACTGCAGGACGAGGGGGCGCCGGGGCTGTTCTGGGCTCAAAGAAGCTCAAGGGTGTTGCGATCAGCGGGACTGGTTCGGTGAAAGTATACAACCCGGTCGAATTCGACGAAGCGGCGTGGGTTGCCTATCGGATGCTGCGGATGTCCAATCAAATCAGACGGATGAATGACGAAGGGACGGCAAACATCCTTGGACTGGTCAACGCTGCCGGTGCGCTGCCGACGAGAAATTATCAGGAGGGGCAGTTTGAACACAGCAGCGAGATGACTGGCGAGGCGTGGCGGAAAGAGGTACCTGGACGAGGTCGATCGGGTGCTATGGGTGTCCGATCTACTGCTCGAAGATTGCCACCGCGAAGACCCGCGACATTGCCATCGACGGTCCTGACTTTGAAACAATTTGGGCGATGGGTGTGAACTGCGGCCTCACCGATAAGGAAGCCATCATCTACTCGAACTATCTTTGCGACCTCTATGGCATCGACACCATCAGCGTCGGCAACATCGTCGGCTTTGTGATGGAACTCTACCAGCGGAAGATGGTCTCTGCCGCGGCGCTTGACGGAGTCAAGGCTGAGTGGGGGAGCGGAGATGCCTTGGTGGCTCTGACGGAAAAAATGGCGAAAGGCGAAGGCATCGGCAAGCTCCTGCAGAAAGGTGTTCGAGAGATCAGCAAGTATTTCCCCGGGAGTGAAGACTTCGCAATGCAGGTGAAAGGTCTGGAAATGCCGGCATACCATCCTAATGCCGCGAAAGGGATTGGCTTGAGCTATGCCGTTTCCGACCGCGGGGGCTGTCATTTGCGAGGATCGCCGTTGAGCGAGATTCTCGGAGGTGCGGACCCACTGAAGACCGACGGGAAGGCCGAGCTTTTCATAACGAACCAGTTTGACACATCAATCATTGACGCGACAATTCTCTGCTACTTCGTCAAGTTCGGAATCACCCTTAAAGAGGTCTTCCAGATGGTGAATCCGTGCACGGGATTTGAGTACAGAAATCCCCGGGATCTCGAGCGGGTGGGTGAACGTATTACCGTCCTGGCGCGGCTTTTCAGCGCCCGCGAGGGGTTCACAGCAAAGGACGATATCCTCCCGAAGCGAGCTCTCAGCGAGCCGCTTCCTTCAGGTCCTGCCAAAGGACACGTTCTGGAGCTCGACAAATTGCGAACGGAGTACTACCATTTAATGGGTTGGGACGAAAACGGCATCCCAACCGATAAACGGCTGGCCGAGTTGGGGCTGAAGGAACTGCTTGCTTGAAGGTTCCGTTCACCTCAGAAAATACCCAGAAGAAGGAGACCTTCGTCAAAACATTATGAGCACGACGATCATCATATTTGGTGCATCAGGTGATTTGACCGCCCGGAAACTCATTCCGGGACTTTATAACAACTTTCGTAAGAATCGTCTTCCGGAACGCATATCAGTCATCGGGTTTGCCCGGAAGCCCTACACGGATGAGTCATTCCGTCAAAAAATGAAGGAAGCAGTCACGACCTTCGCCCATGGTGATTATCGCGAAGACGAATGGCGTGCGTTTGCGTCCCATTTGTTCTACCATCAGGGGGAGTTCGAAGGTGCCGCACAGTATCAGCGCCTGGCGCAAAGGATCGATGAAGTCGGCGGGGCACCCGACAATTGCCTGCACTATCTTGCGACAGCGCCGGGATTCTATCCCTCGGTGATCATGCACCTTGCCGAAGCAAAGCTGCTGACGGAGACAGACAGGAGCGGTTATCGACGTGTGGTCGTCGAAAAACCATTTGGCCGCGATCTTCCGTCGGCGCTCGCTCTCAATCGCGTGCTGCATGGCGTCCTCAAGGAACACCAGGTCTATCGCATTGATCACTACCTTGGGAAAGAAACCGTGCAGAACATGATCGTGTTTCGATTCGGGAATGCGATCTTTGAACCCCTGTGGAACAGAAACTACATCGATCATGTACAGATCACTGTCGCTGAGACCGTTGGCGTGGAGCACCGGGCGAGCTACTACGACACGGCGGGTGTCCTGCGCGATATGTTCCAAAACCATCTCTTGCAGCTGCTGACGCTCGTCGCCATGGAGCCTCCGGCCGTTTTCGACGCGGACACGCTGCGAAACGAAAAGGTAAAGGTGCTCAGCGCGCTGAGGGAGATTGCGCCTGATCATTCTGCGCGCGCCACGGTCCGTGCGCAGTACGAAGGCTATGCTTCTGAAAGCGGCGTGAAGCCGAATTCTACGACGGAGACGTTTGCCGCTATGCGCCTCTTCATCGATAACTGGCGGTGGCAGGGAGTTCCGTTTTATCTTCGTTCGGGCAAACTGCTGAAGCAAAAAACCTCCGAGGTCACCATTCAGTTTCGTCGTCCGCCCACACAGATTCTTGATGTTCAGGCAGGCAGGACGGAACTGTTCACGAATCGTTTGAGCATCTGCATCCAGCCCCATGAGGGGCATGCACCTTCGGTTCCTTGCAAAAGTTCCCGATGAAGGCATGCAAACAAGGCCCGTGGATATGGACTTTCACTATCGGGATTCGTTTGGCGTCAACGCCATTCCAGAGGCCTATGAACGGCTCTTGCTGGATGCGATTAATGGCGATGCGTCCCTGTTCGCGCGCAGTGACGAGATCGAACTGGCATGGAGCTTTGTCGATGGCGTCCGTGCCGGATGGGAAAGCGACTATGCTCCGCCGATGCTCCTATACAAGCCGGGAACGTGGGGGCCGCGTGCTGCTGATGATCTGCTCGGACGGGATGGACGCTGGTGGATCAACGATTGTGGTCTTCGCGATGGGACACAGGCAAATGAGTAGAAGTGATCATGACGACGCGTCCACTGATACAAATATACAGAACCCTCGATGATCTGGAGCTGAATGCCGCGGGAGAAATCGTTCGGATCATGAAGTCGGCGATTGGGAACCGGGGGGTTTGCTATATTGCCTTGTCCGGTGGTGATACGCCCCGAGGTGTCTATCACCGCATCGGAATGCAGCCGCTCAGGGATGAGGTCGACTGGTCTCGCGTCCAAATCTTCTTCGGAGACGAACGCCCCGTTCCGCCGTCCAATCCCCTCAGCAATTTTGGCATGGCCCATTGGGAGCTGATCTCCCATGTCGCTATTCCTGAAGAAAACGTGCACAGGATTCGGGGCGAAGAGAGCACTGATTTCGCTGCCGGAGAATATGAGCAAGAAATCGTCAGGATCTTTGGCAAGCAAGGGCCGCACTTTGACCTGCTTCTGCTTGGTCTTGGTGTGGATGGTCACATAGCGTCGTTGTTCCCGGGGACGACCGCGGTCAAAGAGGAAGTTGCGTTTGTTTCCTCTGTGTATGTGCCCAGCCTAGCCGGTTGGCGTGTCACGCTGACAATTCGCAGTATCAATGAAAGCCGCCGGGTGCTTTTTCTCGTGGCGGGTGAACAAAAAAGGCAGATTGTTGGAAAAGTATTGGGAACGGAAGTCCCTACCAAGGATTTACCGGCGACGATGGTGCAGCCAAGGGACGGTACGCTGCGTTGGATGATCGACGCCGACGCTGCGTCTGACATCTCGAGTGCGCCTTTGGCGAATGCTGCGAGATGATGGGCGGGGACGTTCGCTGAACAGGGAAAAGAGGGGAAAATGGTGTGATGGGTTGATGTATGTGTCGGGTGATTGTCTCACTGCGTCATCGGGGCATTGGACTGCAGCCCTGCAAACCGGTGGCACGATCTCGAGGTGATCCGATGAACCCTGTTTCATTTAATGCGTCTATCGCAGTTGATTGTGAGCCCGGCTCGGTTGTCGGGCTTTCTTGTTTCTATTCTGATTTGATATTCACAAATTGAGTTCTGAAGGATTCTGTTCTCTCCCTTGAAACAACTTCAAAGCGGAATTGACGAGGTGCAAAATGAAATCCAGCAGAGCACTCTTTGTTCGTAGACTCCCAACCTTACTGTTCCTGACGTTTGTGATGTTGAGCTCAGCTCTCGCGCAACAGACCAACAAATCAGACACGCCAAACACTCTCACTGACAAAGAGAAGAAGGAAGGGTGGGTGCTGATCTTCGATGGGAAAACGATGAATGGATGGCGCGGGGCCTACATGGATTCTTTGCCGAAGAAGGGATGGCAAGTCCGCGATGGCATACTGATCGTGAATGAGTCTGGCGGAGGCGAGGCGGCGTTTGGAGGTGACGTTGTCACGATCGGAGAGTACAGCAGTTTCGAGCTGAAGGTGGATTTCAAACTGACGGAAGGAGCCAACAGCGGAATCAAGTACTTTGTCACAGAGCAGCAGCCGAAGACCCCCGGTTCTGCGAAAGGACTTGAATACCAGCTCCTGGATGATGCGAAGCATCCCGATGCCAAGCTCGGTATCAACGGAAACCGAACCTGCGCCTCGCTCTATGACCTCATGCCGGCCAAGAACAAAAAAGTGAATCCTATCGGCGAGTGGAACCACGCGCGGATTCTGGTGAAAGAGAAATACGTTGAGCATTGGCTTAATGGCGTGAAGGTGCTCGACTTCGAGCGGGGCGGCAAGGAATTCCTCGCTCACAAGGCAGAGAGCAAGTTCAAAGATATCCCGGAATTCGGAGAGTACGCAAGTGGCCACATCCTCCTTCAGGATCACGGCAATCAGGTCTTTTTCCGAAACATCAAAATCCGAAAGTTGCAGTAGTGCTTACTTTTGACCTCTGGGAGGATTCTCTATGTCCGATCAATCGCGTCGCGATTTCTTGAAGTTGGCGGGCCTGACAACGGCCGCTAGTGCGCTTTCATTCTCAGAAACCCTTGCTATCGAGGAGCCTGGGTACGCCCAGAGGATCTCAATACCATTTGATCTAGGGGTTGCTTCGTACACCTTTCGCGCCTTTACCCTCGATCAGGCAATCGATATGACCAGGCGACTCGGCATCAAAAAGCTCACGCTGAAAGACATGCACCTGCCGCTGACGAGCACGGACCACCAGATAAAGGCAGCTCTGGGAAAGATGAGAGCCGGTGGCGTCGAGCTTTCGTCGTGCGGTGTCGTCTACATGAAGACGGAGGATGAAGTCCACAAAGCGTTCGCATATGCAAAGGCGGCCGGAATCAAGATGATGGTTGGAGTTCCAGACCAGACTTTGTTGCGGCTCGCTGAACGCAAGGTCAAGGACACCGATATTGCGCTCGCTGTTCACAATCACGGTCCCACCGACCAGCGGTTCCCAAGTCCCGAGAGTGCCTACAAGCTGATCTCCAGTATGGACAGGCGAATGGGCCTCTGCATCGATGTCGGCCACACCCAGCGGCTAGGCGTCGATCCTGCAGTGGAAGTAGAGCGATTTTTCGACAGATTGCTGGATATCCACGTCAAAGATGTCAGCTCAGCTGATGCGAATGGATCGACAGTGGAGATCGGAAGGGGAGTCATCGACATTCCCAGGCTGCTCCAGACGTTGGTGAAACTGAAATACTCAAAGGCGATCCATTTTGAACACGAGAAAGACGAGAAGGACCCGTTGCCGGGTTTGGCTGAATCTGTTGGATATGTCCGCGGTGTGCTCGTGATGCTGTAAGAGCATGCATCGTTAGCTGCAATATACTGGAAGGAGAAACCATGAAATCGCGACGCGAATTCCTGAAAGACCTTGCCCTTGGTACAGCGGGTCTGACCGTTGGAATGAATGCAAACAGTTACGCCCGTATTATGGGTGCGAACGACAGGGTGAACTTCGCCATCATCGGTCTGCACGGACGAGGCTATGCCCATCTGGAGTGCATCAGGCAGAACAAGGACACAATGGTCAGCCATATCTGTGACGTTGATAGGAGGGAGCTTGACAAGTTTGCGGCCGCAGTCAATGGTCAGTTCAACCAGAGTCCAGTCGCAGAGAAGGACTTCAGGAAGATATTGGAGTCCAAGGATGTCGATGCCGTCACGATTGCGACTCCCGAGCATTGGCACACACACATGGCCATCATGGCCCTGCAGGCGGGGAAGCATGTCTATGTCGAAAAGCCGTCGAGCCATAATCCTCGAGAAGGTGAGCTGCTTGTGCAGGCTCAGAAGAAATACCGCAAGCTCGTGCAGTTGGGAAGCCAGCAGCGTTCATCGGATCATACAATTGAGATTGTCAAGAAAATCAAACAAGGTTTGATCGGCAAGCCGTATTTCGGGAAATGCTGGTACAGCAACACACGCAAGTCGATTGGAATAGGGAATGCTGTACCAGTTCCTGAGTATCTGGACTGGGAGCTGTGGCAGGGCCCGGCTCCGAGAAGGCCGTACAAGGACAATATCCATCCCTATAACTGGCATTGGTTCTGGCACTGGGGCACGGGTGAGACTCTGAACAACGGCACGCATGAAGTCGATATTTGCCGCTGGGCCCTTGGGGTCGATTACCCGAACACCGTGACAGCCTCCGGCGGAAGATATCATTTCAAAGACGACTGGGAATTCTACGACACTCTGGTCACGAGCTTTGAGTATGACGACAAGCTGATCACGTGGGAGGGAATGTGCTGTCAGGGTAAACAATACTATGGCAGAGGCCGAGGGTCGACGATCCACGGCACGTCGGGCACCGTGCTGATTGATCGGGGCGGGTACCAGGTGTTTGACCTGAATGACAAACTGATCGATGAGGTCAAGACAGAGCAGAGGAGCACGACTCAGGATCTTCAGAGCATCGATTCGATGACGACGAAGCACTTCGAGAATCTCATCAATGCAATCAGAACCGGCGAAAAGCTGCGCTCGCCCATCGAGGAAGGAAACATCAGCGTCACGATGTTGCTGTTGTCCAATATCGCGTGGAAGGTGAACCGGACGCTTCATCTGGACAAACAGAACGGTCACATTCTCGATGATGCCAAGGCGATGGAGATGTGGGGGCGGGAATATGAGAAAGGGTGGGAGTTAAAAGTCTAGACATAGCGCAGAAGAATCATACAAATGAAGAAAACCGAACGATTCCCTGCTTTCGGATTGATCGTTTTGCACCTCGCGAGCAGCCCCGCGTAACGTATCGCTGAGGCAAAGCAAAGTGCCTCACAGCGACAGAAGTAAGGAGATCTATGAAACGAACGACCTTCATTGCATTTTCGGGACAGTTCCTTTTGCTGACCGCAGCGTGCGTCCTCAGTGCCCTCGCCCAATCGAAGCCGGCGATCGCGCAAAAAACGAATTCCAGTAAGTATACGATCAAGAACTGTGTGAATGAGTTTTCAAAAGACAAGATCGAAAAGACGGACGCGGGTTACCAATACTGGTTCGTCAACAAGGATCTGGCTGATGGAAAGACGCTGAAACTGAGCGCTGTCAAACCTCATGCTGCGACTCACGCGCCACACAAGCATCCGGAGGAGGAGTTCTTCTTCGTGCTCGAGGGAAAAGTGGAATTCTTCCTCGATGGTCAACGAAAGGTTGTCGGACCGTACTCGAGTCTGTACTGTCCGCCAGATGTCGAGCATGGCATACGGAACGTCGGTGAAACCGAAGCGAAGTATCTGGTCGTCAAGAAATATGAGAAGAAATAGACGCTTCTCGCCAGGGGAATCCCAATTTTTGCGGCTGTACCGACGGTTCTTGTCTCGATTGACTCTTTCATGAACGATTCCCTTCTTTCTGATGAGGGCCGCCGCATGGCGGCCTATCCTGTCCTTCAGCCCGGGAGGTTGGGCCATGAAGAATCTCATCCCCATCATTGCAATTCTTATCCTTGTACCTCTTGATGTCTGTGGACGACAAAATGTAGTTGTGCCGGGTGTCTTCAGCCGTCAACTCCGTGGATTCTACCACACATGGAGCTTCAAAGGAAACATCGAAGGGGTCAGGTTTGACAAGGATCCTACACCCGTGACGGTGGAGTTGGTCCGCAGTTACATTATTGACGCGATCAATCAATGGAGCCGCGCTGCGAATCAGGAAGGCGAGGTGATACGGTTCGAGGAAGCGTCGGACTACGAGAGTGCGGGTCTGAAGATTCTTTTTACTCATTATACAGGGGATCTCGGGTCAAGCGCGGCCGGATACATTTGGATTGCAGATTCCGGGCACTCCAAACCTGCAAGGTTGCAGACGACGATTCTCCACGAAATGGGTCATGCGTTCATTGGCGGGGGTCACGCAGGCGATGGTGTGATGTCAGAGCTGATCGGCAATCCATTCTCAACTCCTACGGTTGTTTGTACGATACTCGGCCAATGTGACCGCGATTGGGCACTTGAACTCTACAATCCTCACATTACGTTCAGGGTGCGAGACGTTTTCGGAAACGGATCGGGTGGTGGAAGAATTGTTGTGGATTCCTTCGAGGTGCGCATTCCTCAGGATACGGGTTACGTTGAGTTCCGCGACAAAAGGGCGAGCACGTTTCCGCACACGTTGATGGCCGTCAATCGTCAGTCCGTTGGTGGTTTTTTGCAGCAGTTTGTCGGTTGGAGCGGAAATGGAGAGGCGAATGGACTCACGCTGCCGATCGATACGATCAACAATGCGAGCTATGAGGCAAAGTTCAAGAACATCTACAATCTTCTGGTTGAGAACGATTTCGAGGGAGTGCGGAACAAGGGTTTCATCAAGATGGACGACACGACGTACGCATTGCCCCGAGCAGCGTTCGAAGTTCTGCAGGATCGGGCGATGCGGCTGGAGGCTCCCGGGCAGGCATACGAGTATATGTACTACAGGTTCGCGCAATGGTCAGATGGATCTACTGCCAACCCCTATGTCCAGTTGCCGACAGGCCATAGTTCCCTCACGGCTCGCTACAACGCGGTTAGGGCGCTCCCGCCGCCGGAAGTTGGAACTTCTCGTGACGTTGGACAGCCCATTCGTGTCACTTGGCTGGAACATCCCAATCCCAAAATCACGAAGTATCAAGTCTGGCGGCGTGTCAAGAGCCAGAGCGGAAAGCCTTCCTCGGCCGAATGTGTTGCGACTCTTGCCAGAGGAACGACATCGTGGAAAGATCCGGACTACGAGTTGACGGCGAGCTACACCCATGATCTGATCAGCTACGGCGTGCGGGCATACTACAGCGCCACCTCGGCATATTCTGAGGACGAATGGATCGAGGTCTTTGGAAAGCAATCAACGGATGATCTTACAAGTGTGCCCAATACGTCGTCGCATAGTCTCCCTGCGGCGTATCGGGTGCGTCACTATCCCAATCCAATCGCTTCCTCGACGAACATTATCTATGAACTTCCCCAGGAGGCCATCGTGTCACTTGAGATCTACGATCTGCTGGGAAGAAAGGTGAAGGCTCTTCTGCAGGAAAGGATGCCGGCGGGTAATCATACGTTGATCTGGAACGGTACGAATGAATCCGGGAACGCTCTCCCCGCCGGTGTGTATTTCTATCGCCTGCATGCCCAACCTGTTACCGAAGGGCAAGCCGGGGAGTTCATCGCAACCGTGAAAATGACTTTGATCCGATAAGCAAATGAAGAGAGAGTAGAGCTTCGCTCGAGCCTTAGATTCCAATGATCACTGCTTTCTGGATTGGAAGGTCCAAAAGCCCCTGCCACTGCAGGTCTCGCAGGGGTTTTCCGTTTCTGAAGTCGACTTAATATCGTATATTGTCACAAATCCAAGTTCAGACATCAAAGGCTCGAAATGCAGATCGGCATCGTCGGACTACCATACTCAGGAAAATCAACGCTCTTTCAGACTATTACAAGGACGCACCTTGATCCTTCTGTTCTCTCGAAAACCGACGCCCATCACGCAATCGTGAAGGTCCCGGATAGGCGCTTGGACAAGCTGGCGGGACTTTTCACTCCAAAGATCACGGCTTATGCGACGATTGACTTCGTCGATGTCGTTGGCTTGAAGAAAGGTGAGACGGGCTCAACACAGTTCACCACGAACTTTCTTGCGAACGTCAAAACGAACGATGCCCTCGTCCAAGTCGTACGGCTGTTTACAGACGATGCCGTTCCACATCCCGATGGCCCCATCGATGTTTTGCGGGACATCGCGTCGTTTGAAACCGAGTTTATACTCTCGGATCTCTCCCTCATCGAAACCCGCATCGAGAAAATCAAAAAGCAGCTTCAGAAGCTTGCGAATGAGACTCTGAAGCGTGAAATCCCCTTCCTGGAGAAATGCCATCGAGTGCTCGAAAGCGGGAATCCTCTGCGTGAGGTTGATTTCACAAAGGATGAGCTGCTCATCTTCCGGACCTACCAGCTTCTGACAGCCAAACCGATGCTGATCGCGTTGAACTTCGATGAATCTCAGCGAGCTGAGGCACCCAATATCATGAAAACCGTAGCGGCGAAGAAGGAAGGGAAACTGACAAAGGTCATTTCGTTCTTCGGGAAAATTGAGATGGAAATGTCTGAGCTGCCCGACGATGAGGCAAGCGTGTTCATGGCGGAGTATGGCATCAGAGAATCAGCGCTTGGTACGCTGATCCGTGAATCCTATGCCCTGCTTGGGCTCGAGTCGTTTTTTACTGTCGGCGAAGATGAGTGCAGGGCGTGGACGATCAAGAAAGGCATGAATGCCCAGGAAGCGGCAGGCGCTATTCACTCTGATTTTGTGAGCAAGTTCATACGAGCCGAGGTGGTGCATTACGATCACTTTGTTGCTCATGGCGGATCATTTGCCAAGGCCAAAGAGACCGGCCACTGGAGGCTTGAAGGCAAAGAGTACATTGTCAGTGACGGCGATATCATGGGGATACGACACAGCTAGCGTTTTCTTCATTCGTTCTCCGGGCAGGAGAATCGGAGACGGATGATGATGGGGATGGAATGAAAGCAATCGAGCAGACAAAGCAAGAATTGGTGCGGGAAGTACAATCTCTTCGAGAGAGACTCAAGCAGCTCGAGGAGGTTGATCGCAGCCGCGCCAAGGCGGAAAAGGCACTTCGCGAGGCGGAGGAGAGGTATCGTGCCCTGACGGAGCGGTCGTTGCAGGCTGTTCTGATTGCCCAGGGCGATCCGATTCGTTTCGTGTACTCCAGTCTGCGGCTTGGAGATATGCTTGGATATTCGCGGGAAGAAGTCTTGTCAACTTCAGTCAGGCAGCTTCGATCGCTCCTGCAGGAGGACGACGCCGTTACACTTGCTCGCTCCTATCGGAATATGCTTCAAGGAAAAGAGGTTTCCCCTCATAACGAAGTGTGGATCCGGCGGAAGGACAGAGAAATGCGGTGTCTCGAACTGTCTTTCAGCCGAATTGATTACGAAGGAAGCCCCGCCGTACAAATAGCCTTTGTTGATATCACTGAACGCAAGGATGCGGAGCGATCGCTGCGTGCAAGTGAGAGCAAGTACAGACGAATATTCGAAAATATTCAGGATATCTTCTACCAAACTGATGCTGAGGGGAGAATCATCGATATCAGTCCGTCCGTAGAACGATATTCCGACTTCACTCGGGAAGAATTGATCGGCAAGCCGGTGCTCAGTGTCTATGCCCATCCGGAAGATCGCGCAAAACTCCTCGCGGCAATCTGGCAAAAAGGTGAAGTCTCCGACTTCGAAGTCAGGCTCAAAGGGAAATCAGGCCGGCCGATCCATGCTTCTGTGAACGCGCACCTTTTGTTCGATGAAGACGGAAAGTCCGTGGGCATTGAAGGATCGCTGCGCGACATCAGCGAACGGAAGAAGACAGAGGAAGAACTGCGCGCAAGCGAGGAACGCTATCGCTTGATCTTCTACAGATCTCCGGTGGGGATCTTTCACTTTGATGCCAATCTGCGCATCACGGATTTGAACGACCAGTTTGCCGTTATTCTGGAGTCCACCCGAGAGCGTTTGACCGGGCTGGACCTGAACAAGCTGAGGGATCAACGCGTGCTGCTGGCGTTGCGGGAAGCGATTGAAGGCCGCGAGGGCCAGTACGAGGGTCCCTATGAGGCGACCACGAGTTCAGCTCAGATCTGGGCGCTGATGAAAACGGCCCCTGTCTACGACGAGAATGGTCGTGTGAAAGGCGGGATCGGCATCGTCGATGACTTCACGGGGCGGAGGGAGGCGGCTCGCGAGATTTTCATGCTCGCGCAGGCCCTGAGGAGCATCCGTGATTGCGTCACTATCACCGGTCTCAATGACAAGATCCTGTTCGTGAACGATGCATTTGCCAAAACGTATGGCTTCACACCGGAGGAATTGGTCGGACAGTCGATTGTGATCGTCCGTGCAGGGAGTAACCCGAAAGAGGTTGTCGAAGAGATACTGCCGGCAACGCTGCGCGGTGGCTGGCAGGGTGAGATTCTGAACAGGAGAAAAGACGGATCTGAGTTCCCCGTCTATCTCTCGACATCTGTTGTGCGGGACCCGGATGGAGTACCCATTGCCCTGATTGGTGCTGCGACGGATATTACGGAGCGCAAGAGCTCGGAGGAAAGGCTGCGCGAAAGCGAAGCGCGCTATCGCGGTCTCATTGATAGCGCTCGTGACGTAATCTTCACGGCAACACCGCGCGGCGTCATCACATCCCTCAATCCGGCATTCCAAACGATCACCGGTTGGGAGCGCAGTCAGTGGCTCGGCAAGAAATACTACGACCTTTTTCATCCCGAAGATATTGAAGGCTCAAGACAGTATTTTCTGCAGGCGCTGGAGGGAAAGCCGATGCCGACGAGGGAAATCCGTGTTCTCTCAAAGGGAGGGAGTTACATTCTGGGCGAATTCACGATAACGCCCCAACGGCAGCACGGCAAAATTGTGGGCTATCCTTGGTGTTGGCCGCGACATCACAGAACGGAAGCGGCTTGAAGACCAGTACCGGCAAGCGCAGAAGATGGAGAGCCTCGGCACCCTCGCTGGAGGCATTGCCCACGACTTCAACAACATTCTCGCGATTATTCTCGGTCACGCTTCTCTCCTTTCTCGGAACCGAGGCAATCCTGAGAAACAAGCTGCCAATACCGATGCAATCATCAAAGCGACACAGCGCGGCGCTGCTCTTACCAGGCAGCTTCTGACGTTCGCAAGCAAAACGGATATCCTCTTCGAATCGGTTCAACTGAATCAGGCCGTCATTGAAACGGCAAAACTCCTCGGTGAAACCTTTCCCAAGACGGTAAGTGTTTATACCAAGCTTCAAGCGGACCTCCCTCCGATTGTCGCAGATCCCAACCAACTGCACCAACTGCTGCTCAACCTCTGCGTGAACGCCCGGGATGCGATGCCGAAAGGGGGGACTCTCTCAATCGAGACGACTTTAGTCGTCGGAGACGTCATCTCCTCTCGCTTCGCGCAGGCGAACGCTGCGAACTATGTTGTGCTCCAGGTATCCGATACAGGCGAAGGCATGGACCAGGCGACCAAGAGGCGAATTTTTGAGCCATTCTTCACAACGAAGGAGAAGGGAAAAGGAACTGGTCTGGGATTGGCGACGGTGTATGGCATCATCGAGAGCCATGGTGGTTTTGTTGATGTCGAGAGCGAAGTCGGGGTCGGCACAACATTTCATGTCTATTTCCCGGTGCAGATATTTGCTGAGGCGGGGTTGAGCGCAAGAAAAGACGCCGCAGAGGAAATACCCGGCGGTTCAGAAATGATTTTGGTCGTCGAAGACGAAGAAATGTTGCGGGAGTTGCTGAGAGCGGTTCTGTCGTCGAAGGGCTATGAAGTGCTCACAGCGAGTGATGGAGTAGAAGCGGTTGAGATATACGCGGCGCATCGCAAGAAGATCGGACTCGTCGTAGCAGACATCGGTTTGCCCAGGCTCGCGGGTGGCGACGTTTTCCTCAAGCTCAAACAGATAAATCCAGATGTGCGTGTGATTCTTGCCAGCGGGTTTTTTGAACCTGGATTCAGAGTTGAAATGCTCGACACGGGCGCGAAGGAAGTCATTCAAAAACCATATCAACCGAATGAGCTTCTGAAGAGCATTCGCAAAGCGCTGGATAGTTGAAGCGCTCGGCCATTGAGCAATCGTCATGGAATCAGATGAATGATACGAAGGGAACACTTGGCAGGAAAAAATGGAACACGATCTTCCTCCTCTCCTTGTCTGAGCTCCTGGTGATGTCAGTGTGGTTCTCTGCCTCCGCTGTTGTCCCCGCGTTAACCTTGAGCTGGAATCTCAGCAGCTCTGAAGCGGCTTGGCTGACGATGTCCGTTCAGATTGGTTTCGTCGTCGGGACGTTGGGTTCTTCGCTCCTCAATCTTGCTGACTACTTCTCCGGACCACGGTTGTTCGCCGTTTCGGCCTTCTTCGCTTCTGCGGCCACTGCACTGATCCCGGCCGTAGCGAAGGATGCTGCTCTTGCTTTCCCCTTGAGATTTCTCACGGGCCTCTTCCTCGCAGGAGTGTATCCTGTTGGTATGAAAATCATGGCTACCTGGACACAAGAGGACAGGGGGTTGGGGATCGGGTTGCTTGTGGGAGCCCTGACATTTGGATCTGCGACGCCACATCTTCTGAAATCGTTCGGCGGGGTGGAACAATGGAGGCCCGTGCTCTATCTCTCCGCAGGCTTCGCAATGATCGGAGGCATCATGACCTTGCTCGTCGTGAAGGAAGGTCCCTTCCGTTCTGCATTTCCCCGATTCAATTGGAGATATGCCGGGGAGATCTTCCGGCAGCGCGAGCTTGCACTTGCGAACCTTGGGTATCTGGGACACATGTGGGAGCTCTATGCGATGTGGGCATGGGTTCCCTTGTTTCTTTTATCAAGCTTTGAGCTTGTCCACACCGCTCCGGTGTGGGCAAGCGTGGCAGCATTTGCCGTCATCGCGGCCGGCGCAGGTGGAAGTGTTCTAGCGGGCCATCTGGCGGACCGCTTTGGCCGCACGACCATCACCATCGCCTCGATGGGAGTGAGTGGCTTCTGTGCGATCCTTGTCGGGTTCTTTTACGGCGGGAGTCCCTTGATGCTGGTACTGAACATGTTCCGTGTGGGGCTTTGCCGTCGTAGCAGATTCCGCGCAGTTCTCGGCCTGCGTCACTGAATTGTGTCAGATCGAATATGTTGGAACCGCCCTCACATTGCAGACAAGCCTCGGGTTTTTGCTGACGATGCTGACGATTCGTCTCATCCCGTTACTCGTGCAATGGGTCACCTGGAGGTGGGCGTTCGCGTTCCTGGCACTTGGCCCTCTCGTCGGAATTTGGGCGATGAAGGCGTTGCGCTACATGCCGGCCGCGTACCGGCTGGCCAGCGGTCGGAGGTAGTTTCTCAACTCAAATACTGGAAAGGAAATCGCGTTGAACATTCCAAGAACAATCAAAACACTTCTTGTGACGATCGCTCAGTGGACGGGTACCGAGGTTCCGCGGAATTGCCGAGTGATCCTACTCGACGAAAAAGGCACGGTGCTCTGGATGCACGACAAGGGATATGGTCTTCCTCCGCTCAAGTCGCTGCTCGACGTTCTGAAAAAGGGGACAAGCACGGAGGAGAAGCGATGAAAGCGCAAAGGTCGCTTCTGTCGCTGCTACCTGTCTGTTGCCTTCTGACAGCCCAGGTCCTCGCTGGCGGTGTCGGTGGCCGGCCGACTTTGAGGACAACGCCCGTCGTCGGGATGTTTGATGAGCTGAAAGAGCTGTTCCCAGACACGAACCCGGACCCTCCGCAGAAAAAGCTCTCGGTCCACGTGGCGAGAAATACGATCGCCAGCGTTCATCTGATGCTTGCTCAATTGCAGGGTACAGCGAGGGTCAGCTTCACCGTCACTGATGGCAATGGTAGGCCGATACCCGGTGCACAATGGTATCGGATGATCGACGTCCCCGTCACGGAGAACACAGGACTCGACCGTTGCACGGAGAAATTCAGCGGGATGACGAATCCGTTTGTTATCCGCAGAGCGCCCTTTCGAATCTTCGATCCGTTCGAGCCTGTGACCTCGCCTTTGAAGGTCGACTCTGCGACGATGGCCCTGCGGCTTGATATCCCGATCGATTCCTCATCGAAACCGGGAACGTACACTCATCAGATAAGGCTCGACTTCGGTGAACGCATGGAAGTACTGGAGTTCGTCGTGATCGTTCATCGTGCCCTCGTACCGCCTCTGAACAGATCGACCGTTTCCTACATCAACTGGCACAACCTCGACAACATCTGTCGTATCCACGGTGTTGAGAAATGGAGCGAGCCGTTCTGGGAGATGCTGTCCAAATACGTGCAGTTGATGGCAAAGGGCAGGCAGAACACCTTCTGGTTCCTCTGGGGGGATTTCTTCTCCTTTGACGCGGCGGGGAATGTCACAGTATTTCGCCAGGATCTTCTCGAGCGGTACATCAAAATGTTTCTCCATCTGGGGTTCCGCACGATTCATGGTGCACCCATCGTAGCGCGTCGAAATTGGTCGTCCACGGACATGCTCCTTACCGTTCAAGCGGCAGACGGCGCGGCGGTCGATGCCGTTTCGGAAAAAGGGAAACTG
Source organism: uncultured Bacteroidota bacterium (assembly GCA_963739335.1). Taxonomy (GTDB): domain Bacteria; phylum Bacteroidota; class Ignavibacteria; order UBA10030; family UBA10030; genus UBA9647. The sequence goes on from CAVUAC010000076.1 coordinate 35,594, forward strand.
ATGATATCTCAGATGGCGACTCGTGTAATCGCTATGATGCGAGAGAACCAGTGGGATGGGCAATGGCTCCAGGGGATTTTTGACGAACCGACAGATGAGTTCGTCGATCGCTACAAGGGAATAGCTGCGTTATTGCGAACGCTGAAACCCGACATCAGACTCCTCGAAGCGACGATGACAATGAAGTTGAGCGGCGTTGTCAACGTCTGGTGCCCGCAGGAGCAGGAATATCAGGCCAACCGGGATTTCTTCGACCAACGAAAGGCTGCCGGTGATAAGGTCTGGGTGTATACCTGCCTTGCGCCTGGCGGACCATGGCTGAATCGGCTCTGTGATCAGGAGCGATTGCGACAGGTCTACATTGGCTGGGCTTGTGCACGTTTCGACCTGCAGGGATTTCTCCACTGGGGGCTGAACTCCCATACTGATAAGCCGTTCGAAGAGCTCGTCAGGCTCCATGGAGTGACCGAGTTTCTCCCGGCAGGCGACTCGCACATTCTCTATCCGAAGAAGGAAAGCCCCCTATCAAGCCACAGATTTGAAGCGCATCGGATTGGGATGGAAGACTATGAGCTTCTTGCGCAGCTCAAAGCGAAGCACGCAAATTGGGCACAGCAGATTATTGCCGAAACGTTTCAGGCATTCGATGCGTACAGCAAAGACATCGCCACCTATCGCAAGGCGAAGCTCGATCTGCTTGAAGCGGTTGACAGCTTCACGAATGAGTAGCCGAGCGGTACAATGAGTGGAACCCGTCTCAAAAATCGGTGTCACTCCCGAATGTTCCGCTCTCCGAATCCCGCTCAGGAGCGGAATCCAGGAGCGGGACTTCTATCGGGAGTGCAGAATGCGCTGTCTGGATTCCCGCTTAAGACGTGCCTGCACGCCGAAGTGCGGCGTTTCGGCACGCAGGCGTGCGGGAATGACAACTGTTTTTGTGGAAGAATTTTTAAGGTGGTCTCTAAGCAACTTCTCCTGTCGATGTTGGTTCTGGTCTCTTTCGATGCAATAGCGCAATCATCCAGGCCGAACGAAGAGAAACCCATAGGATCCATCGTTCCTGAACGGCCCGATCAGACAAACGCGCCTGATTTAGTGCCCAGAGGATATCTACAGTTGGAGACCGGTTTCGTACGAGAACAGGATAAGGTCGGCGATGTCACGACCGTTAATTATCTGTTCAACACGTCGTTGTTTCGGTATGGCCTATCAGACAATTTCGAACTGCAATTGCAGATCGATTATGCGGGACAGAACATTGAGTATCCCGCCAGGTCCACGCTGATCCACGGCTTCAATCCCGTTGCCGTGGGATCCAAGATTTTCATCTGTGAACAAGAGCGCTATGTTCCGAAGACGTCTTTTGTTGTGTCGCTGAGCCTGCCTTATTTCGGGAAGAACGAGTTCAGGCCGTCCTTTGTGGCGCCGTCATTCCTCTTCTTATTCGAGAACGAAATCTCGGAACGATTATCTTTTGGATACAATCTCGGTTTGAAGTGGGATGGAGAACAGCCGAATGCAACCGGAGTTGTGACAGGCTCGCTGGGGATTTCTGTTTCTGAAGCGGTCGGTGTGTTCGTGGAGGGGTATTTCTATGCGACGGAGAAGTCCGGCCCCGATTATCGGGCCGATTGCGGCTTGTCGGTTCTTCTTTCCAGGAATCTGATGGTGGATCTGTCGGGTGGCGTCGGAGTCAATGAGAAGGCTCCGGACTCGTTTGTGAGCTTTGGACTATCCTGGCGGTTGCCGGATTGAGAAGGGCGTATGGAGGTAAGATGAGATATCGTCGTGTGTGGAATCTACTCCATCGGGATTGTCACGACTGCCTTGTTGCCTGCGCCGACGAACTCCACGTTGAGCGCGGAGCGTGCAATGGCAATGCCTCGTCCGTGGTTGTCGTAGAGCCGTGATTCGTCGATCTTGAGGAAGCGCTCAAAATCAAATCCCGGTCCCTGATCCTCGATCTCGATTCGCAAAAGACCAGCCTCCTTCTTTACCTTGACCTCCACGTACTTCTGAGCATTCTCCGCCAGTGCGAGTCTCCGCTCGATTTCTGCCAGCCATGTGTTCTCCTCCACGAGCTTGAATTTGTCTTCGTACGTAATCCCGAGGTTCCCATGTTCGACGGCGTTCAATAGTAGCTCAGAAATGAACATGGCATGTTCGGGATCCGGTGTCGCGCTCGCGATCATGACGGCAAGCTGCTCTGCTTCCTCGATCGTGCGGAAGCGGAATGAGCCCTCCTGCAGAAACACAAACGGGCGTGCACACTGTTTCAGTTTTTCGAGAAGATGGCGTGAGCTATGGTAATCACTCACCGCCGCCCGGAGGATCGACTGAAGGAGCGGCTTCTGGAATGGCTTTACGAGGTAGTAAAATGCGCCGGCGTCAATCCCTTCTTTGATACGGTCCGGGTCATCGAGCGCTGTCAACATGATGACGGGGATAAGATCAATATGCGGCTGCATCTTCATCCAACGGAGCAGTTCGATCCCGGTCATTTGGGGCAGCATCCAGTCGAGGACGACTGCACTGATCGATTCATAGCTCGATCGAAGAATCTCCAGCGCTTCCGAGCCGTCAGCTGCGGTGACCACATTGCACCCCTCGTCATGGAGCATCTTCTGCAGGACAATCCGCAGAGCCTGCTCATCATCAACAATGAGGACCGTATCGCTCGTTGGTTCTTTCATCGTCTCTCGAACCCCTCCGAACCTCCATCACCAGTTGATTTCTTCGCCACGTCCGCGGCAGGCGAAGGAAAACAGCAGCTCATCCCTTCGATCGTTCGCACTCATGTAGCATTGCTAATATCGGCAACTCAGATCAGCCAGTCAAGTCCGGAATCTTTGTGGTCCAGTCGGTGGGCCGTAGCATCCTGCGGGCAAAATGGGGATATTGCGTGCTTTTTGTCAGCTTCCATAACTGGGTGTGGTCACTGTCGAGAAGAGAATGCCAGGGGACGCTGGATGAGTTGAATGCAGGCAGGACTTTTCTACGATCAGTTTCTACCAAGGTACCGTAGGGCCAACACTGTAATGTCATCGGATTGAGGCGCACTGCCGGCAAACGCTTTGAGATCAGCGATGCTTCCCGCTGCCAGTTCCCGAACCGATGAGCCGTTCGTTCTTTTGAGATAGCCGGTGAGCCGCTCTTCTTCGTACATATTCATGTCGGAATCCATCGCCTCCGTCACGCCGTCAGTGTAGAGAAAAAGAGTATCCCCTTTTTGGAGTTGCACCTTCTTTGTGTCATAATCCTGGTGTTCGATCTTGCCAAGCAAAGATCCGTCGGTGAAGGGCAGCTGCTCGACTTCCCCGGTCGATCGCACCAAACGCGGCGAGTTATGTCCTCCGTTGCTGAATTGTACTTCGCCATTGCGAGTGTTCAGGATTCCGTAGAAAACCGTTACAAATGTCGTCGCCTCGCTTTCAGGGATCAACAATGTATTTGCTCTCCGAAGGACCTCGCCCGGGTGAGCCACCTGATGGGCGGTAGCTTTGAGTAGAGTCCGGCACACCGCCATGTAGATAGCTGCGGGAATACCCTTCCCCGACACGTCTCCGATTGTGAAAGCGAGACGTTCTTCATCAAGAAAGTAGAAATCATAAAAGTCGCCCCCGACGTTCTTTGCGGTGATCATTTCCGCGTGGATTTCGAATTCGTTCCGTTTGGGAAAAGGAGGGAAAACGTTCGGGAGCAACGATTGTTGGATGCGGGCGGCGGTGGTGAGGTCACGCTGCACAGCGACAAGCTCATCGCGTGATTTGAGTGCGCTCTTGATCACTTCCAAATGCTGCATGGTCTTCCGAACAGTGAGATCCAGATCGTTGAAGTCAATGGGTTTCGTCAGAAAGTCGAAAGCCCCTCGATTCATGGCCGTCCGGATGTTCTCCATGTCGCCGTACGCCGAGACAATGACCGATTTGAGCAATGGATTGTTCATTTCATGGAGCTTCTGGAGAAGTGTGAGTCCATCCATCTCAGGCATGTTGATGTCAGAAAGGACGACGGAAACATCCTCATGTTCCTCGAGTCTCTCCAATGCTTGCACGCCGTTGTGAGCGAACACAAACTGGAAGCTATCGTCCTTGATTTCCTTCCTGAACTTCTGCTTGATTAGCAATTCCAAATCCGGTTCGTCATCGACAACCAGAATCTTATGCGGCATTCGGGACTCCTTCATATCGTTTCAAACAACTGCAATTCGGAATTCGACATCCGATCGCTACCGAGTATGATCGTACTCTGTTGGGGCCGGACTCACTGTGCCGCAGAGAGATCAAAGATTTCTTTTTTCACTTTGATGAAATCGATTGGCTTGGTGAAATAGTGCTCCGCGCCCGTGCTCATCGCGGTGTTGTAGTTGTATTCATCTCCATATGCGGTGATCATCGAGACTTTGATATGCGGAAAATGATCTTTCACAATTTTCAGCAGTTCGAGGCCGGTCATCCCCGGCATGTTGATGTCGGAGAGAATGCAAACCACGTCAGGAGGATTGTGACTTCGGAGATATTCCAACGCCTCCGAACCTGAGAATGCGTAGCAGAGGTCAACAAGACCCTGCTTGATCTCCTTACGGAATTGCTGCCGAAAGAGAAACTCAACGTCCTTTTCGTCGTCGACGATCATAATCTTCATCATGCGACATCTCCTTTATTGGAATCTTTCGGTATGACGATGACAAACTCGGTGAACTCTCCCGGTTGTGTGTTGACTGTTATTTCTCCTTTGTGCTCTTCCTTGATAATGTCGTAGGTAATTGAGAGCCCTAAACCTGTTCCGACACCCGCTGGTTTCGTGGTAAAGAATGGGTTGAAGATCTTGTCGATGACGTCCTCCGGTATGCCGTTCCCGTTGTCGCGAATCCGGATTTCCACCTTGCTGCCAAGGTTCTTGCGCTCGTACGCTGACGGTGGGACTGAAGCCGTTGGTCGCCGACCGACGTTTGTCATTCGCCGCATAGCAGGCGTTGTTGACGATGTTCAGGAACGCACGACTGAGATCCTGGGGGACGATGTTGACCTTGCCGATGGTTGGATCAAAATCGGTTTCAATCTTCACATTGAATGACTGATCCTGTGCCCGCATGCCGTGATAGGCAAGGTTCGTGTATTCTGAGAGCAGGGCGTTCAGGTCGGTGTCCTGACGTTCGCCCGCCTTGCCGCGCGAGTGGAGCAACATGCCGCGCACGATACTATCCGCCCGTTTCCCATGCTCGTCGATCTTGTTTACGTTCTGTTCCAGATTGTCGATAATTTCGGTTATCTCCGCTGCCCGCCTCGCATCGACGCGGTTCTTCTCGTGCGCCAGCTCCTGACGTAACTCGAAAGCAAGTTCTTTGGAAAGCACCGCGAAGTTGGTGATGAAATTCAGCGGATTCTTGATCTCGTGGGCGATGCCAGCGGTCAGCTGGCCAAGCGATGCCATCTTCTCGGAAAGAACCAACTGATGCTGGGTGTCCTTGAGATTCGTCAAGGTTCGCTGCAGTTCCTCGGTCCTTTTGCTCACCAGAGATTCGAGATCTGCTTCACGCTGCTTCAGACTGCGCACACGCCAGTAGTAGACGGAAGGGCCGCTCGTCAAGAGAACAAGGATGGCGATCGCAAGAAACCATTTGGTCTGGTAGAAATACGGCTGCAGGTCGAAGCCAAGGGTAGCCCCCTTCTCGTTCCATATCCCATCACTGTTTGCAGCAATTACCCGGAACGTGTACTCGCCCGGTGAAACGTTTGTATAATACGCTTCCCGTCTGCCGCGGGCATCTATCCAATCTTGGTCGAGTCCTTCGAGTTTGTACTTGAAGCGGACTTTGTCACCTCCGATGTAGCTTAGTCCTGCATAGTGGAATTCAAGGCGATTTGTCCCGGCGGAAAGACTAACGTTTCCGTTGAGGTTCTTCGACGTTCCGTCCGCGAGGACCCTCTCCACAACAACAGGAGGCGGTATCGGATTGAGCTTGATATCGATGGGGTTTACGATGACAACCCCCTTCACGCTGGCGAAGGCAAGTCGGCCGTCGCGAAGCTGAAACCCGGATGGAGTGTACCCGCCGTTGCACTCCCGGCTTTCCATCCCGTCCGCCTCACCATATGACGTACAATGGACCATCGTGGATTTCCCGTCTGCCACATCATTGAGTTCCCTTTTACTCACGCGGAAAACGCCTTTGTTGCAGGACGACCACAGGTAACCCTGGCTGTCTTCGAACATGACATATCCGTTGAAATCGAAAAGACCCTGCCTTGGAGAGATCATGCTGAATTTTCCGGCCTTGTACCGCGCGATGCCATGGCTTGACACCCCAAGCCAAATGGTGCCGTCGTTGTCTTCGTAAAAAGACTGGACCCAGCTTCCTTCAAAACCATCTTCCTTCGTAACTCTCTTGAGCTTACCGTCCTTATACCAATGGAGATTTTGTATCGCCGCGACCCATAGCGTTCCTCGACTGTCTTGCCAGATGTCTTGTATGAAGTTTGCGCGGGTGGCAACACTATCTATGCTGAACAACGGGGTGAGTTTGTCGCCGTGCGTCGTGAAGACGCGATTTCTTGACGCAACAAGAAAGGCGCCAGATTTGAGCTGTACCATCGCGTTGCCAAGGGGTTCCGGACCAGCCGCTGTTTGCCTGGAGCGTGTTGTGAATGTGCCGTTCTTGAATGAAACAAGCCCCCGCGTTGTCGCAATCCAGACATTCCCGTCCTCATCCTCCGCAAGATCGCGCACGTCATTTGCAGGCAGTCCATTCTTGGATGTATAACTGGTCACAACACCATCCTTGATCCGATCCACGCCGGCAGAGTTAGAACCGATCCAGAGAGCCCCCTTGCTGTCTTCGATCACAGGCTGTACGTTGTCGAAGGTCAATCCGGTGCGAGCGGAGTACGTAATGAAATTGGCGTTTCGGAACCGATCGATCCCTCCTCCGAATGTGCCCATCCAGATGCTGCCTTCGCGGTCAATAAACATCCGTTGAACGACATTGTCAGACAAGCCATCCTCTTGCTTGTAGCTCTCGAAGTTACCGTTCACATATCTCTTGATACCTTTGCCCGTCACCAGCCACAGGCTCCCCTCGCTGTCCTCGCGGATCCCAAAAATTGTGTTCTCATCGGGGTCGGTCGAGGCGCGGTAGGTAAGAAAACGCCCGTTCTGGAACCGAGACAATCCACTCGAAGTGGCAAACCAGATATCTCCCTTTGAGTCCTGATGGACATCATTCACTGTGATACTCGACAATCCGTCTTTCGTTGTATAGAGTCTGGATGAGCCGCCGGAGTACGAGAGAATGCCGCGCGGCGTGCACATCCATAACGTCCCACTCTTGTCCTCAAAGACGCTACTGAAGTCATGCACCCGATAGAATGTCGTGTCGGGAAAAGCCGGAGTCCCCGTCAGAGCCTCAATCTTCCCATTGCTGTAACGCGCCAATCCTCCGGAGGTGCTCATCCAGAGATTGTTCTTGCTGTCAAGACCTAATGAGAAGACGCTGTCACCGGGCAGACCGTCCTTCACAGAGTAGTTCGAGAACTTTCCACCTTTGAAGTGGCTTAAACCTCCCAATGTTCCGAACCAGATTCCTCCCTCTTTGTCCACCGCTGGAGCATTCAGTGAATTGTTGGGGAGCCCATTCGCCGTGGTGAAATGCGTGAAAGCCCCATTCTGGTAGCGTGTTAAGCCGGGGGCAAATCCTACCACTCTAATCCAGAGGGCGCCGGTGCTATCTTCGACAAAACGTTGGATCCATGAATCTGGGAGTGCATCCGTGTTAGCGCGATCGAAGACCGTGAACTGCACACCGTCAAAGCGGGCCAATCCTTCCTGAGTAGCAAACCAGAGATATCCTTCTTTCGTCTGGATGATGTCGGAGGCGGAGTTTTGAGGAAAGCCGTTTTGAGTCGTCCATCTATCGTGGACATATTGCTTGATGGATTTTCTCTGTCCGAGGGAGCTGGCGGAGAACAAGCCTGTCAGGAGAATGATCAATAAAGCCGATAAAAGCAGAGATCTTTCTTGACAGGGGAAAGCAGATGCTTGAGGTGCAGTTGTTGGCATGGGTACCCGTGCTCCTTAGGTTGTGGAGTCAGAGATCAGGAAGGCTAGTTAGAGCAAAACAGCACTCAGTCGATTTGCGTTCCCCAGAACGGCTATTTGACGCTGAGAAACAAGGGGATTCTTTTGTTGGCCGTGCCCGTCGTCTCCGAAGGAGGGGGCCAAGAAGGGGCGGAAACACCGCTTTCGGGGGGTTCAGTCTGTCGCGATGATGATCGGTTCTATGATACTGCGGTTAAGGTCGGCAAAAACCTCGTCTTTTTGGCATGTCGGGAACATGGATCGGTTTTTCTCGCATACGTATCTCGTCAGCACCGATACACATCTCGTCGTTACAACCCAGGAAGCGGTTCCAAGAAAGTAATGCTCTCAGGCAATGCCATTTTGTGTCCTGCGGATTACCGGCCTGCCCCTTTACTTCCTTATCTCAACAAGACCAGCTTCTTGGTCAGTGTCCTCTCATCCCCCCGAACAACAACGAAATACACACCGGAGCTCTGGTTACCAAGATTGATGGGAACTGAATGTGTGCCGGGGTCGAACCATTTGTCAAAGAGTTCTGCAATTCGCTGACCTGACACAGAGATGATCTCTCCATGCACCTGTATGCGCTTCGGTACTTCCAGACGAAGTGTGGTGCTTGGGTTGAACGGATTGGGAAAAACGCTGATCGTGAAATCCTTCGGGAGCACAACATCGGCTACATCGACCACCTGAGGGACCTGCATCAGAATCCACGCATTGGGATCTATTTGATAGGAGACGCCGGCCGGTACTGTCACGACACCGGTCCCATTGCGCATGTCGACTTTCACCGTATCCGTGCCGACTCGGACATCGACCGGGAGAGAGAATGGGAGATTGTTTGGCGTCACCCACTGCAGGCTCAACAACGTATCGTGCCTGCTGTATCGGAGGAGCGGAAGGGTTGGTTGCCTGAGATACACGTCGAAGAACCAGTCGAGCTTCTTTTCTGTAACCTGTTCTGCGATTCCAAGATAATCGTTTGTCGTTGCCAGTCTGCACTGCCGGCCGTCGGTCATGGATTCCATCGCCGGATCAGGGTACGCAAACCTTCGAAACATCGAAAAGAAAAGTTGATCGCCAAGATAGTGACGAAGAGTATGAAGGATCCAGGCTCCTTTGTAGTACACGTCGATCGATGAGAACATCGCTTGAGCGGTTGCCGGTACGTTCGGAGCCACGGGTTCATCATTTTGGATGCCATTCCGCATGTTCACCATATAGGTTTTGTACCGTGTGAAGCCGGACATGTGCTCGACAAAGAGCGCTTCCATATATGTGGCGAATCCCTCGTGAATCCAGACGTCGCTCCAATCTTTTGCTGTCACGAGGTTCCCCCACCACTCATGAGCGAGCTCATGGAGATGGATGTAATCGAAGCCGTATGAATTCAAAGCGAAGTTGTTTCCATAGGCAATGCACGTTTGGTGTTCCATTCCCCAGTAAGGCGCGTCAACGATGCAGTACTTCTCCGCCCGGAAGGGAAAGGGTCCGCAGACCTCTTCGAAGAAGCGAAGATCTTTGAGGAACGTCGGCGCGAACTGCTTGGCCTTGTCGACATTGTATGGAAGAAACCGGTCCTCGCTCGGCACGACCTGACCAGTGACGCTCTGATAGTCGATAGGAATTCGCTGAAGCGGACCAAGATAGAAAGTGACACAGTAATTGTTGATCGGCTCTGAAACGTACCAGTGAAATACTTTCGAGTTTCCAAGATCAGAGACGCCGAGCAACCGTCCGTTCGAGACGCAGGTGAGCGATGCGGGGACAGTGAAGTACAAGTCGACAGAATCGGGTTCATCTGAAGGATGATCCTTGCAGGGCCACCACACGTCAGCGCCCTCCTCCTCACACGCCACGCCTGCCCAAATTTCTCCGGTCTTTGCTCTACTCCATACGAAGCCGTCATCCCAGGGCGGATTCTGGGAAATCTTGGGCTTCCCATGATAAGAGAGTTCGAGCGAGATTGTGTCGGACTTTTGCATGAGAAACGGCAACGAGATCCATATCCTGCCGGCAGGGCGATTGAAATTCAGGGCGCTGCCGTATTGTCCTTGACCTCGCCAGACGACTGATTCCACGGTGAAATTTGAGCTCAGGTCGAGGACGAACATGCTTAGCGTATCCAGGGCAAGGGCACGGACCAGCGCACTTCCAGCGATTGACTTTGTCGTTGTGTCAATGGAGGATCTTCAATCTGTAGAACTGGACGTCGTATGCGGCCTGCTCCCTCATGAGGATTCCTCCGGAATCCATCACCTTTCGGAGGTGTGTGGCGGGATTAGGTTGAGCCGCGAGACGAGGTCCGAGAAACATAAGCAGGCAAATCAGGAAGACGCCTACATATCGTGGAGTGTCTGTTGCCATTGAGTCTTTTGAGTTCCGTCAATCAGGTTCCGAATCCGACCTATGTTATCCCATTCCCGGTAAAGAAGCAACCGATCTTTCGCGTTCTCATTTCTGGTACTTGCAGTCGCACTCGGGAGATTCGAGCCTCCCAGAACAGCAGTTGCCTTTCTCTCTGAACTGCAGTAGCTTTGAGTTGCATCACGATCCTCTGGATCCCATCGAAGCACCGTACGCCAAGTTCTTGGGTAGTCCCGGCTCTCACGATCGGCGTATGACGATCGGGATTATTTCCTCTCCTTCGGGAATCCTCGAGTAGCCTTTACCTTGCGGTTCTCCTGACGGGAGTTCCTTATAAGCTCTTAGTATTGCCGCATGAAGTTCTCTTCTGCGCATAGGTCGACTCTGCGAGCGATCCTCGAAGGTACCTACACTCCCCTGGATGTCCGTGAGTTCGTTCAGCTCTGCTACGTACTTGCCCTTCCGGTGATCCGTTCGAAAATCCTACGTGGAAGTCTGAACCTCGACATCCTGGGAATGAGCGAGGCTGATATTGTCTATGACTGCGTGGCGGATCTCTTCCGACGCGACAGCGAAGGGTCGTTTGTCCAGCTCAGATCGTTTTTCACGAACCAGAGTATTGACGTGACGAGATGTCACGACGATGAAGTGCTTCTTGCACTGCGAAGGCTCATTTTCGGAAAGGTCCACGACTCCCTTGTAAGGATCTACAGTGAAGGTGATCCGACGCTAGGCAAGATCCTTCGCAACTTGCTGCTCGAGCTGGACAGGAGTGAGCTGTTTGAGCAACAAGTCCGCTTCGGGGAAACATACCTTGTCGTCCGCGATGCTGATCCCTGTTTTCATCTTCCTCCCGTGACTGTCGAATCACTTCGACAGCGATTTTCGCACGTGGTCTCCGTCCGAGATTTGATCCCTGTCATGGTGGACAAACTCCATCAAGTGCTTCTGTCGGATGAGGAATGCCAGCGCGCAGTCCCCCTCGTGAAGGCAGCGTTGTTATTCAAGGAAGTGTACGCTCTCGGGTCGGACGTGGAGGAGGCTGAGGCAAGCTCTGTGGAGCGACAGGCTGCGACGGATGATGTCAGTCAGCTCGCAGACCTGGTGTGCCGCAGTCTGGCGGCGAACACCAGGGAGACCTATGTGCGAAGGGGAAGGCGGAGCGCGGAAGAATTCGAATGCTACATGAACACCGTGAGGGAGATCCTTTTGAGCGAATTCGGCGTCGGACAGGGGGATGCGGTCTCATACTTTGAGCATCTCAAATCCGCGATCCCGCGGCTTACGAAGGCATCGTATGCCAGACGACACCGGGCTGTCCTCGAGTACCTAGCAAAACGGGCAAAACAACAGATGAAGGTGGAGCTGAAGAGACGATAGTCTGTGAGGCGAGTTGAATGTGAGTATATATGTACAATTGATTCTCGTTGAGTGATGGTCAGGGAATGAAAAACAAAACCAGAGTTGACGGGCACCTTGATGAGCGGACGATAGAGTTATATGTGATTCAATCGGAGCTTCTCAAGACCCGCCGTGGAGAAGTCGAACAGCATCTGAAACGCTGTCCAGGATGTTCAGCGTTACAGAATGAGATCAGTGAGTATTACGCTGAGGTGGACAGGCTTCAGGAAGCCCAGGCGGAGAACGCAACTCATGCGCTGTATATGCCTGATAGGGGGATCCGGCCAAGGGGGTACGAAGTCCAAGGCCCCCTGGTGTCACAGAAACCCGGCCTGCCACGGAGGTTCATCCTGGCCGTGCGACGATCTCCAGTACGCTGGACAATGGGTTTCGCAGTGATTGTCGCTGCGATGGTTTTTCTCATCCCTCGGCTCACGAGACACGACACCAACCCATCCTATGCACGAGGGAAGGAAGAATTTCTTGTCGTTTACAGCAAACAAGGAGATGAACTGTGGCGGAAGCACATCGCCGCCGGTTATGATCTCAGCAGCGGCCCGCGATGGATCACATCGCACCAGGAACAGGCGTTGACGACGTTCGATGTCGATGGCGACGGCAGGAATGAAGTGCTTGCCATTTTCGGTTGGATGTCTCACTCGACAGAAGTGCCTTTACAGAATGCAATCGTGTGTTTCAACCCGGATGGGACCGAGCGGTGGCGATATGAAGTGCACCGTCACATCGTTATCGGGGGTGTTTCGTACGCCGATGATTATAGAGTTTATTCGATGGTGGTGGGAGACTTTGAGCGGAATGGAAATCCAACCGTCGTCATCAGTGTCAGCCAGAACCCCTGGTTCCCAAACATTCTCATCCGCCTCAACGCAAAGGACGGCTCCTTTGCCGGTGAATACTGGCATCCCGGTGTTGTGCCTTACTTTGAGCGCAAAGATCTCGATGGGGACGGGATCGAAGAACTCCTCTTCGCCGGTCAGAATAATCGGTTGGGGCGAGCCTGCCTCGTGGTCTTGGATCCAAGGAAAATCCGAGGGTATGCTCCCACCCCGAAAGAGTTCATCCCGCAAAATGTTGCCCAAGGCACGGAGAAGTACTATCTGATTTTTCCCCCAACGGATCTCGATCAACAGTGGCTGGACGTCACGAACCAGGCCACTGACCTGACCGTCAGAGCTGACGGCCTGTTCGAGGTGGTTGTCTTGGAGTTGCTCCAGGACTACAGACCGGAAGTGTACTGCTATCTGGATTCTACAATGACGTGCGTTCGAGTGCGAGGCTCCGATCACTTTACCGCGGCGCACAGGAAGTTGGAGAAGGAAGGCAAACTGAAGCGACCTCTCAACGATGCATTCTACGAGGGGCTCCGCCATCAAGTGATGTACTGGAATGGAGATCGGTTCGTCACAACACCGACCATGGTGAGAAACCACAATGCAATTGCCGGGAAGTAGGAGCCGATACTGTTTATCGTGCAGAATAAAGATCTGTAACTAAATAAGACATCGTCTGACTGAAAACAGTTAACGAAGGCCGAAGTGTTCCGCCATGTGCGCAAAATGATTCGGCTTTCGTGTTTTTTGTTCGATCCTTTTCCGCGGCAGGCCTGCAGTGATAATATCCTATATAAAGAGAGCGCTCATCACCCCTACCGTGTAGTTCAATTCTATTAGTGATCAGTCCCCTCGGAACTCTTACTTCCTTAGGAAACTTCGAATGGGAATCCTGAAGAGACTCTTTCGAACAGAGGCACATCAAGCTGTGGACAAGAGAATTGGACGAACGAAACAGCAGGGAGCCCTTGTTCACATCTTCGTTTTCGATTCAGGGCCGCTGGTTCCGGATGAATCGAAGTATGTCACCACGATCGCGAGGTCGCTTCTGCCTGAATCCATGGCATATGCGGACGTACCCATCTCGTTCTATCGTGATGAAAATATGCCGACGCCGATTGGGCGTGGAAGGCTGCACGATCTCGAACGGGCCACGAACTATCCTTTCGCGTGGAGGATGATAACCCAGTTGAATCCGGCCCTCATTGAGGGACTGAAGGTCGGAAAGGAACACTACACGTTCGCGTGCGAAGAATACGACAGCGAGAGGGGGAATCGCGGAATTCTGTATGCCTTCTATGAATTCACCGAATTGAAGTGATGCGTCGTGAGCGTCACCCGTGCGCTTGAGGGCATTCGTGCGGATTCATCTGCTTTCCTGCAAGCCTGCTCTGGCCGTGACCAGATTTGACTATTCACGTAAAGCCAGATGACGATGTCGTAGCGGGGATTTTGATTTCACGATGTCCGTCCAAAGCGTCGTGCAGATGATGATGGTGAAGCAACAGTCAGTGTGAAATCGTTCACGTGTGACGATGAAAATGAAGCGGGTTCCAAACATCTTCAATCTCTAGAGGATCCGTTCAGACTCAATTCACTTAGTGAGATAATGCTACGGAGGTGCACGATGAGATCCACAATCGTTACGATCGTCCTCGCCCTTCTTTCTTTGCCCGCCGTGTCCAGCGCGCAAGAGAAAGAACAAATCAAGCAGGAACCCCGGGCGCAAAAGAACAAGGTGCTTTTGGGTGTGACGAAGGAGCAACAGGAAGCGGTGAGCGCGCTCGCGCTGCGGGCTGGAGGAAGAATTTCGGTCAGTTGGGACAAGGAGAATGGCACACCGACCTTTTTCACCGGCGACATTCCATCTGAGGCGGTCGGATCGAAGTCCGCTGGGGCGCTGCAACAGGCAGCCCTCAGATTCCTTGAAGATAACAGGATCATTTTCAAGCTCGACAAGCCCGGCGAGGAGCTTGTCCTCCTGCAACAGCAGGAAGACGACCTCGGGATGTCACACTTCAAATTCAATCAAGCTTACAAGGGCATCCCGGTGTGGGCAAGTCAGCTCATCGTCCACTTTGACAAGGACGGGGAGATCAAGTGCATCAACGGGCGTTACCATCCTTCCTTCGAGATTTCAACGATCCCCTCAATCTCAAAAGAGAAAGCGATTTCCCTTGCCCAGGCTCGTGCAAAGTACGAGTCGGGACAGGCCCAGGTCGAACTCTATGTCTATCCAAAAGATGGAATATTTCGGTTAGCCTGGCGAGTGAAACTCCCATCGATAGCGTTCCCGAATATGGATATCCTCGTGGATGCAACAGATGGGAGAATCCTGAGAGAAGATAACGGCATCCGCTATCAGCAACAAGTGCAGGCTCGCAGTGAAAAGAAGGGCCCGCAGACGGATAACCTGCCACCGAGAGTGGAGCGTATAAAGTGGACCTATGACCCGGCAAGAACGAACGTCATTGAGATTCAAAACGATCAAGTCCAGACTCCCAGCCGGCATGCACCCCTTCGGAGTTCCTCAACCCTCGACCAGAACTGGCAGGTCATGATGTCAGACGGATTCGAGCAGGCATTTCCAGGAACAACGTGGAAAAGATCAACATCGGGATCGGCGACAGCGTATTGGGACACGACGACATACAAAGCGCACACAGGATTGAAAAGTCTTTATTGCGCACGGAGCGGTTCCAGCGGCCGGGATCCCTACAGCTGGACCACCTATCCCAACAATGTCTACACGCTGGTTCGCTATGGACCCTTCAGCTTGAGCGACGCGACCGATGCGGTTCTTCAATTCTCACATTGGACGATTGCGGAATCGTCCTTCGACTATTTTATGGTTCTCGTCGGGCGAGACACAGTCAACTACACGGGGCTCGCTTACACCGGCGATTGGACCAAGGGCTCCGGAGCAGACGCGAACGGCTGGCAAACGGATTATCTCAATCTCACGGCGACCGGACTTGGAGATATGAGAGGTTCCGCGAATGTCTACATCGGATTCTTGTTTGAGAGTGATGGATCCTATAGCTATCGAGGAACATTCCTCGATGATGTTGAACTCAGGAAAGAGGTGTTGCCGGTCGGGGTTGCTGCGACGGGCTCGGGAGTTGGCTTGGACGGTACAACCAAAGCGTTGAACACTGCACGGGTCGGCACAGACTACCTTCTGATTGACGCCTCGCGTGCGATGTACGTTCCTCCAATCGGCCAGGAACACGGCGTCATATCAACGTGGGATGCCCAGGGCGACACGGTTGGGAACGCCTACGGAATCCTTGTGCGCGTCAAGGATCCGAACAATGACAACAATTTCAACGACAACATAAAGCTGAAAGCGGCGGTGGACGCGCATTACTATGCCGGAATCGTGTACGACTACTACATGAACGCCCATGGACGAAACAGTTGGGATAACAGGGGAGGAACGCTGAGAAACGTCGTTCACTACCTGAACAAATACAACAACGCGTTCTGGAATGGATTCATGATGACGTACGGCGATGGCGATGGTGTGACCTTCAGCAGTCTTGCCGGTGCGCTGGACGTCATTGGTCACGAGATCACCCATGGGGTCATCGAGTCAACAGCAGGTCTCTTATATGAGAATCAATCGGGGGCCCTCAATGAGTCATACGCCGATATCTTTGGGACGTTCTGTGAGTTCTATGGGAGAGGACAATCGGGGAACTGGCTGATCGGAGAGGATATCTATACTCCTTCCGTCGCCGGCGATGCTCTCCGAAGTATGCAGGATCCTCATAGCGGCGCTGACTGGCAGCCAGCTCACATGAGCGAATATGTGGATTTGTTGAATGACTATTACAACGACGAGGGAGGTGTCCACATCAACAGCGGTATTCCGAACAAGGCGTGCTACCTCCTTGCGTCGGACATTGGCATACAGAAGGCCGAACGAATCTACTATCGCGCGCTTGCAACATATCTTACCAACGCGGCGCAGTTTGTGGATGCGCGCAACTCAACCCTCCAGGCGGCGACCGATTTGTATGGAAATGGTTCGGCGGAGTACAGCGCCGTTGATAATGCATTTACCTCCGTAGGAATTACTTCAGCCGCTGCCCGCGAGCTCGTTTTCGATGACGGGTATCCCACCAGCGGTACTGCGTGGTCGACAAAAGGCGCAATGTATGCAGTCCGGATGACTCCCCCTGCACTGCCGGTAAGGATCTTGAAAGTCGAGTATTACATCGCGGGGTTGTATTTCGGAAATCGCAGCTTTAAAGTGCATATCCTTCGCGATTCGTCAGGTGCCCCCGGTTCCGATCTCATCTATCCCTTCAAAGTAACTCCTGTCGGCGACGGATGGTTCTCGGTCAATCTGGCGAATTACATTTCTTCCTATTACACGGTTGCCAACAGCAATTTCTTCGTTGGGATCGAATACGATGGAACGAATGCGCCCTATATCGGATACAGCGATTCGTCCAACGGGCGCGGGTGGAGTCGGAGCAGCAGCACTTCGACCTGGACTCTGCGGACGCGAACATACTATGTCCGTGCGGTTGTGAGCGTAGCCACTGAGACGCCCGGAACCACTGCGACCGCCAGCATCGCCCCGACTGGAGCAGCGCAAGTGTCTGCTGGAACGCCGTTCTGGGTGGAGGTGAAGGTCGGTGATCCGAATGCAGTGACAGACCTGTACGGAATAGCGTTCAAGCTCAAGAGCGACAAGACGACATGCACATATGTCGACGGAAGCGTAACGGCCGGCACGTTTCTTGGAACGAGCCCGCTGACATTCTTCCGGACGGTCGATGCGCAGACGGTGGATGTCGGGATCACGAAGACATCCTCGCCAGGATCCAGTGGGAGCGGAGTCGTAGCCAAGGCGCAGTTCACATCGCCATCAACGCTGACCTCAAACGTAAACGTTATTTTTTCGCTCTATGACATTACAGCGACCAACCTCAGCGGTGCCTCCATTCCAATGTCTCCCGGTTCGCTCTCGGTGACTCTCGCCACGGGGGCACTGGTATGGCCCGGAGACTGCAACAATGACGGTACGGTCACTGCTGCGGATATCCTGCCGATAGGGCTATACTACGGACAGTCTCGCCCCGGAGCGAACAACCCGGGCAACCAATGGCTGGCGTATACGCGTTCCTACTGGGCGAACGAACCGCCGGGAAAAAAGGTATATGCAGATGCTGATGGGAGCGGGACGATCGACGCGGCAGATTTGCTGCCGGCCGGGCTCAACTACGGGAAGACACATCAGGTGACGGCAAGTTCGACCGGCGTCGGCGTGGTCGCGGCCCGGGTTGACCAACGGCAGCTTGAACCCGAAGCGGAGCTGAGCATTGCACCAGTGAGCCTGCAGTCATCGTCCGCAGGCCATGCTCGCGTTCCAATCGTCGTGAACACAACAAGGCCGATCTATGGGATAGCATTCAGTCTCAAGTATCGCTTGGAGGGCGCGGGGGCACAGCAGCCGGCACTGCGTTTCGTCCAGGCTGATACATCAGGCGCAGTCCTGCGTAATGCGTTGATCGTCAGCAGGGCGTCCGATGCCGGCGGAATCGTCGACATAGGCATGACGAAGACAAGCGGCACCGGCTTTGCCGGGACAGGTACGCTCGTCAATGCATGGATCGATGTCCCGACGGAAAACGTTGCAGCACTATGCTTTGAGATCACGAACATCGAAGCAAACGATGCGGATGGGAACGGCATTCGCGTTGCGGGCACTTCTTGTCGGGTAGCGATGAGGTCGATGACCGGAGAGTTGAGCGTGCCGACTGAGTATCGTTTGGCGCAGAACTACCCCAACCCCTTCAACCCCAGCACGACGATCCCGTTCAGTGTTCCTGAAGAAGCTCGGGTAACGCTGAAAGTGTTCGATTTGCTTGGGAGAGAGGTTAGGACCCTGGCTGAGGGCGTGATGCCTCCGGGCGAATTCAATGTCACCTGGGATGGTAGGAATGGAGCGGGGCAGGTGGT
>CAVUAC010000077.1:0-6321 GCA_963739335.1 uncultured Bacteroidota bacterium
TCCGAGGGTGAGGTCGAATGTGTGAGAGGCTACTTGGAAGATAGAACCAGAGAGAACTCAACAATCACAGGCTTGAGCTTTAGCTTCTTTGCTTGTACCTTGAACAAGAATGCTATGATGACCTATACAGCTACAACTGAGGGGATTCGCATCACCGTCCAGCCGGTCTATTTGGACGGTCAGTCCGATGTCCTGCAGCGAAAATTCGTCTTCGCGTACTTCATCCGAATCGAGAATCACACTTTTCAGACTGTTCAATTGCTCCGCCGACACTGGTTTATTCGGCACTCCACGGGCCACGTTGAAGAGGTCGAAGGCGAAGGAGTCGTAGGGAAACAGCCCACCATCCGCCCCGGTGGCCATCACGAATACAACAGCTACTGCATTCTTGAGACTCTCGAAGGGAGCATGGAAGGAACGTACCTGATGCAACGTGAGAATGGCGAACTCTTCCGCGTTACCATTCCCAAGTTTACGCTCCGGGCGGCCGCAAATTAGTGGCGCATGACCTCGATGCTCAGCGCTATCTGCTCAATACTCCTGCGACGGTCGATCCTGATGGATCCATTCCGCAAGAGGATGCCGTCCCGCATGCTCGCAGTACTTGATACTAGCCATTGCCCTCACCGCTTGCTCAGGTCCGGCCTTTCTGAAAGATCTGTCCCCAACCCCTCCTGATATCACAGCTCTGGAGCAAAACGTTCTCCAGCTTGTCAATGACTATCGAAAAACCCAAGGCTTGAACGCACTCAGGGAGGAAGTAGCAATCACTCAGCAGTGCCGGTGGCACAGCAAGTCAATGGCCAGGCGTGGAGAACCAAACCATGGTCGATTCGATTTACGCGTGCAGGAGATCGAGAAGACAATCCTCTGTGCATCCGCGAAGGAGAACGTTGCAGCAGTCATGGGCCGCAACGACATCGCTGCAGCCGCTCTTGAGGGCTGGTTGCAAAGCGATGAGCACAGAGAAGCAATCCTCGGCCCGTTTGACCTCACCGGCGTGGGTGCTGCCAGGGACAGCTCAGGCACATACTACTTTACTCAGATCATTGTCCTTTCGCGATGAAGCTCTTTTTTCAGGAATACGGAACAGGTCATCCCCTGACCATACTTCATGGGCTGCTGGGCTCGCTCGACAACTGGCACACGCTCAGTAAGGTGTTCAGTGCATCGTTCCGCGTTCTGGCAGTCGATCAGCGGAACCACGGCCGATCGCCTCACTCAAGCCTTTTTACTGTACGCCGCGATGGCAAACGACCTCCGGGAGCTGCTGGACCAGGAACACATCGCAACTACATATGTCCTCGGTCACTCGATGGGCGGAAAGGCTGCGATGCAATTTGCCCTCTCGTCTCCGGAAAGGGTCGACAGTCTTATCGTCGTCGATATTGCACCGCGAGCTTACCCTCGGCTGCACGATGAGATTCTCGACGCGATGATGGCCCTCAACCTCTCAGAACTCGCATCACGACAGCAAGTCGACGACCAATTGGCGAAAAAGATCCCAGACTTCCCTTTGCGTCAATTCCTTCTGAAGAACCTGGCCCGTGACGACGCCGGGAAGTTCTTCTGGAAAGCCAACCTCCAAGCTATCAGCAGCAGCTATGCTGAGATCGCGCGGGAAATCAAGGCAACTCGGCCGTTCATCAAACCCACCCTTTTTGTGACGAGCAATCGATCAGGCTACGTTCTCGACTCCGATATTCCAGCGATCAAGAGCCTTTTCCCAAACGCGCAAATCGTGGGGGTTAATGCCGGACACTGGATTCACGCCGAAGAGCCAACTCGCTTTGCTGAGATCCTCGCCAGTTTTCTTCGCGGCAGCCTCTCCTGACGACAGAACTGCAATCACTTTCTCCTTTGAATTCTCTCATTTTTCTCTTTAATTAGGCGCACCAACAACCAATCCATTCCCTCCGAGCTCATCGCTCACTCGAATGACGAGATTGCTTTTCGCACCATTCTTGGTCTTCCATCTCCTTTCAGCGCAGGAGACTCAAACATCCGAACAGCTGCTCAAAACGATGCATGATCGGTATGCAAACAAATGGTACCAGACGCTCACGTTTGTTCAAAAGACGACTCAGGTCCGGCCGGACAGTTCAAAGACGGTCTCCACGTGGTATGAATCATTTTCCTTTCCGGGCACGATGCGGATCGACATTGACTCGATGGGCTCCAGCGGAATGATCATCACCAATGATTCACTCTATGTGTTCCGCGAAGGCAACCTCGCGACCACGCGGCCGTTTGTGCATTCTCTCTTGCTCCTTGGTTTCGACGTCTACTTTCTTCCGGTGTCCGGGACAATGGCAAAGCTGAAGAGTCTCCATTTCGATCTCTCGACTATCCACGAAGATATCTGGCAGGGGCGGCCGACCCATGTCGTTGGCGCCAAGAAGGGAGATCTGCATTCATTGCAGTTCTGGATTGATAAAGAGCATTTGTACTTCGTCCGGCTCCTGGAACCTGCAGGAAAAGATGGGACGCAGACTCGCGAGACTCAGTTCAACAGATATGAACGGCTTGGGAATGGCTGGATCTCGCCTGAGGTGGTTTTCAAACTCGACGGCAGAGTGCTCACAACCGAGGAGTACTCTGACCTTCAGCCCAATCCTCGACTTGATCCGAAGCTCTTCGAGCCTCGGTATTGGAAAACCGCCCGCTGGCGGTAACAACAGTTCTCAAATCATCGTTTTCGTGGACCGCTTCAACACTCCACCAATTCACAAAGGGGCAATTGTATGAAAGAGACCGTCCTCGATCGTTTACTCCGTTACGTCAGGATCGACACACAATCACAAGACGATGTCGAGTCGTATCCCAGCACGGCAAAGCAACTCGACCTGTTAAAGTTGCTTGTCAAAGAGCTTCAGGAGCTCGGGCTCAAGGATGCTTCTATTGACCAGTACGGCTATGTGATGGCCACGCTGCCGAGCAATGTCCCGGCAACGCACCCCGCCCACTCCAAGGTGCCGACCGTGGGGTTTATTGCCCACGTTGATACTTCGCCATCCACATCCGGCGCGAATGTGAAACCGCAAATCATCAAAGAGTACAAAGGCGGAGACATCGTTCTCCCCGGGGATCCATCGGTCGTTATTCGCGAGTCGGAAAACCCCGAGCTCAAGAAGGAAATCGGGAGGATGGTCATCACGAGTGATGGCACGACGCTGCTCGGTGCCGATGACAAGGCGGGCATAGCGATCATCATGACTGCGATGCAGAAGTTGATTGACAATCCGAACTTCCTGCATGGAGATCTTCGGGTGGGATTTACACCTGACGAAGAGGTCGGGGCAGGAACGAAGTATTTCGACATCAAGAAATTCGGTGCTCAGTTTGCCTACACAGTCGATGGCGACACGGCCGGTGAGCTGAACAAGGAAACCTTCAGCGCAAATTCTGCCGTGATCACCGTCCACGGCCGCAACATCCATCCCGGTACCGCGAAGGGCATCATGGTCAACTCGATCCGCACGATTGCAGATATCATCGCCCGCATGCCGAGGGACATGGCGCCGGAGACGACCGAAGGCTACGAGCCGTACATCCATCCGCACGTGCTGCAGGGAGAGGAAGCGAAATCAGTGGTAAAGATTCTCCTGCGTGATTTTCGCACGGAGGGACTCGACGAATTGAAACAACGATTGGAGAAAATCATCGCAGAAGTCCAACCGCTCCATCCCAAAGCAAAGATCGAGCTCCAGATCATCGAATCCTACCGGAACATGCGCGAAGGCCTCGAGAAAGACCAACGAGTGTTGGATTGTCTCTGGGAAGCAGCGAAGCGCGCAGGCCTTGAGCCGAAGTGGGTTCCCATCCGCGGGGGGACCGATGGTTCCAAGCTGACAGCCAACGGGCTGCCAACACCCAATATCTTCACCGGAGGGCATAACTACCACGGGAAGACCGAATGGGCATCCCTGTGGGGGATGGAAAAAGCAATCGAAACCGTTGTGAATCTTGCACAGGTCTGGATGGAGAAGAGCCGGTGATAGGAGATGGAAGATGGGTGATGGATGATGGGCGATGGAAGAGGTAAGAACGACGAAGCGCGAACTTCGAACCTTGAACTTGAAACTGGATTCTCAAAACTCTAAACTCGGAACGCGAATAACGAAGAAGGACTCGTTCTATGGAACAACAATCAGCACCGAGGGTTCTCCCCGAGAACGCGTATAAGGAACTGAAGGAAGGCGAAGTCTATCGCCCCGTCATGGATCCAACCGCCGACGTCCCGGAGGTGACGCCCTATTCCGTTTTGATGGGACTGGCGATGGCCGTTTTGTTCTCCGCCGCTGCGGCATATTCGGGGCTGAAAATCGGCCAGGTGATGGAAGCTGCCATTCCCATTGCGATCCTCGCCGTCGGAGTCTCATCCCTTGCACGGGCCAAGGGTGCACTCGGCCAGAATGTTATCATCCAGTCGATCGGTTCAACGTCCGGCTCGGTTGTGGCAGGCGCAATTTTCACGATCCCCGCCCTGTACATCCTTGACCTTCCCACCAGCTTCTTTCGGCTGTTCCTTGCTGCGACGTTCGGAGCATTCCTGGGGATACTGTTCCTCATCCCCCTCCGCAAATACTTCGTTAAAGATATGCACGGAAAACTCCCCTTCCCCGAGGCAACAGCAACGACAGAGATTCTTATGGCCGGAGAACGAGGAGGTAAACAAGCACTTGTTCTCGTGGTGAGTGGATTGATCGGGGGCTTTTATGACTTCATGGTTTCATCTCTCGGATGGTGGTCAGAAGTTGTCACTTCGCGCGTTGTGGGATTCGGCGCTGACATTGCAGAGAGGTTCAAAGTCGTTTTCCGCCTCGACATTCTCTCTATCATTCTCGGACTGGGATATATTGTCGGCCTTAAGTATTCGGCGATCATCTGTGCAGGATCATTCCTCTCGTGGTTCGTTTTCGTCCCGATGTTCCACGAAGTCGGTCATCTGCTGACTGTCCCGCTGGGCGCGACGGCAACAAAGATCATCGCCAATATGAGCGCAGAGGAGATCTTCAGGACCTATGTGCGGCATATCGGCATCGGCGCCATCGCCATGGGAGGAATCATCGGCGTCATTCGGTCGTCCAAGATCATCGGTGGGGCTTTTGGACTGGCGTACCGAGAGATTTTCCAAGCGAAGAAGGCCGGGGCCACAACGGAAGTCCGATGGCAGACAGATATCCGAATGCTCTACATCGTACTGTTCATTCTATTGACGACGCTGGCGATATTTGCTTTCTTCTACCTCGGCGTCGTGCCAACACTTGCGCAATCAATCGTTGCACTTCTTGTGGTTGTAATCATCTCGTTCCTCTTCACAACGGTAGCCGCGAACGCCATCGCAATCGTCGGCACAAACCCGGTCTCTGGCATGACATTGATGACCCTGATCCTTGCCTCTCTTGTGCTGACCCAAATCGGATTGACCGGCAACGATGGAATGGTGAGCGCTTTGATTATTGGCGGAGTCGTCTGTACAGCGCTCTCCGTGGCAGGCTCGTTCATCACGAGCGCGGGAATCGAGATGGGGAACAGCAACAGCGGGAGCATGACTTCGCGGCTGCGGGTGCGGATGGACATGGCGGCGGAGAAAACGTGCCGTTGACCACTAGCGCCCATGTGCCCAGGACGGAGGCGATGGCGAGTTGATAGGCGGGACCGACGCTGCGCAGGTTGTAAAAGACGACGAACAGCGGCGTCATCACGGCTTCCAGGATGATGACGAAGAGAAAATTGCCGATGGCTTTGGCAAGAAACAGCGATTCGGCGAGCGCGGCGAGACGCGGTAGGCATCGAGCGCTTGATTGCGCAGCTCGCGCGCCCAGGTTTGATTGAGGGCAACCACCGCGGCGAACAGCAGCGCCACCCACACCAGCCCGCCGGCGATGCGGCGCGATTCTTCGGCGGTGGAGTCGAAGGAGAAGCTGAAGATCACCACCACCAGCAGGGCGAAAAACAGCTCAAATTTGGTCACTTGGCTGGTGCCGAGCCAATAGTGAAACCGACCCATTGCGGTCGGTTTTTTTAACTACAGAAAAGGGGAAAAGGTATAAGTGGCTTTTATTGAAATCAAAGAGCCGAAGATTCCAGAATGAAAAGGAAAATTTTTAGAATTTTATTTGCTGTAGCACTGGCGATGAGCTTCAGCCTGGTTACGTTAGTGCCAATGGCCACACCGGCCCAGGCACAAGTAGCCGGCGACTATCGATCCGCCGCCAGCGGCAACTGGAGCACCCTCGCGACATGGCAACGTTTCGATGGCACTACCTGGGTGACACCGACCGCTGGCCAGGGCACGCCGACGAATGCCAGTGGCGT
>CAVUAC010000078.1:0-46753 GCA_963739335.1 uncultured Bacteroidota bacterium
CCCTTACAAGAATATCGTTATATCAAGCGGCGGGGTTAATGCGGTCTTTTCTGTTTATCAATCCATAGTATCCCCTGGTTGACGAGGTGTTGCTTCTTAACCCTGTATGGGTACCGTTTATTCAGACGGCGAAAATGTTCAATTGCAAGCCGGTTTTTGTCCCGACATATTTTGAAGACAATTTCGTTCCTGACTGGGATCAACTGGAAAAGCTCATAACAAAGCGAACAAAAATGCTTGTCGTAATTTCTCCCGGTAATCCAACAGGCGCTGTTTATGGTGAGGACACAATGAAAATGTTCCTCCGTATTTGCGAGAAGCATGGATTGTGGCTTCTCCACGATGAGGCATATCGTGATATTGTTTTTCACGGTCACCAGCAGGCTTCAATGACCGGGTTATCAGACAATGCAATCGCCGTAAGGACACTGTCAAAAAGCCATGCCATGACGGGTATTCGTGTAGGATGGGTTCTTTCAAGTAACGAGAAGTTAATTGATAACGTCAGAAAATCCATTGCATATAACATTATGTGTGCCAATACACCTGGTCATACGGCGCGCTGGCCGCTGTTGAGTATGGAATGGAGTGGCTACATAACTGTGTTGTTGAGTACCAACGTAGAATGGAAGACGCCGCAAAAAGATTACGTCAAATGGGTTTGCAGGTACATTGGCCAATGGGTTCGTTCTATCTATTCCCCAAACACCCGTTTAAGAGAAACATTGCGGAAGAACTGGAGGAATCAAGAGTGGCTGTAATTGATGGTGTACACTTTGGGGAATTTGGTAAATCACACTTTAGAGTTTCATGTTGTGTCAGCGAGGAAGTCCAAAATGAAGGATTAAACAGGCTGGAAGGATGGTTTAGAAACAGACTGGGGAACCATGCCCAACTGCCAACCGAATAGCAGGGTTTTCCCCAGGCCTATTCTACATTTCCGAGATTCCGAGCCGGTTGAGCAAGGAGGCGATGAAGGAGCTGAGCAATTTGGTACTGCAGGAGTTTGGAAAGAGGGGGGATGGAGAGGGAAAGGGAAGAATCAAAACGGGTTCATAGAAAATGTCCTTTGATTTCCTTTTTTCTAGGCTCCAACTATTCTATTCTGGGTGTCCGATTCAAGTCTGGCCGTGATCCTTGCGAATCAGATTTAAAGGGGAGCAGTAAAGAGTTAAAACCGAACCCAGGAGGTAACGGAAGTCGGGCGGTCGGGCACCAGTCGGGCGTCTGAAAATGCTTATGGAGTAAGGCGTAAACACGGGTGGGAGGTATTATTATTAATATTTATATATATATATTTTTAAATAAAAAACACTCAAGGATGTGTGAAATTTAATTCTTTTTCCCTCGATCTCTATCTTTTCAAATCGGGCATTCGAATCAACCAGCTCCAGAATTCCCTCTTTTGAAGATACAATGTGCTTAAAAGCACTGTTGGGGATGATGTTCACACTCTTCAATTTGCTGTAACTTATTGGGTTGTACCTTAAATCTTTATACCAATTCACTCTAATTCTGTGCTCTGTCCCAAATCCATTTGACCCAGGGCCATAAACTAACCATTCGGTACCAGAATAGGATTTCCTATCATACTCTTCAAGTACCTCCCCAACACCAACAACTCCTATTTCGTTCACATACATCAGGCAAATATCTTTAGGCTTTAGTTTCGAGAAATTTCGACCAGAAGTGCGCCACGAGGCTGCACAAGAGATGAGGGTAGGTCCCTCGGAGTCGGCTTACAGGAGCAGGCTCCAAACCGCCTCAAGCTGCATGGGTCAAGAGCCCTTGTGGTGAGCGTTGAAGGAAAAGACATGGCTATGACTATGTCAGGTGAGGTTCAGGGAGACGAGCGCAAGCGAACCACTGATGAGGTGTCGAAATGAAATTAGACGACGTCAAAACTGGGGGCTTATGGAACTCCAGGATAAAGTCCAAGAGAGACCTGTTGATACTGCTTGGGCGGCGTCCGGCATAAAGGTGGCGTGAACCTGAATCAGGCTCTTGTGTGGCAAACGCGGGAACCTGTCGTTCCGATGGTAAGGGAGAAGCTCAAGTGGAGGACCCACAAGAGTGAGAGTACCGATGTGAAGCACGGGGACGGACCAACTCGTAGTAGTGTTGAAGTCTCTGTAATGGAGATGGAGCGAAGGGGTTGGATCATCTGGCCTTACTGCTTGGTCAACCAGTGATGGGAGGAACCGGACGATAAGGCAAGGTTCGCTGAAGAAGGCGACGGGGTGATAAGAGCCGGATGACAGGAGACCGTCACGTCCGGATCTGTGAGGGCCTGGGGGCGAAATTCCCCCGGGCTACTTGACTGAATCATGTCCTTGTGTTTTGAGATTCCCCATGTGTTTTTCCTTACAAAAGGCCATCTCATATCGAAACCACTTGTCATGGGGCTTCTTCCATCCGTCATGCTTTTAGCATCCGTATTCAATAGATAACATTCCATTTGCTTCTTCCTTATGGTCTAAATTTGTTCCTTAGTCATTTTACCCCCTGGATTTGGAAACTATTGGCTCAGGGAACTCTCTTTTGATAAGAGTCTACCAGTTTGGAAGAAAAAATCAATACAATTATGATGGAGTTCATCGCTTACGTTCTCTTTAAACGGAGACGGAGGATAGTTTGGATATGTTAATATGGGCTGAAATGAGACGAATCCTTCATATCGATATGGATGCTTTTTTCTCATCCGTTGAACAGAAAAGGCGCCCTGAACTGGTGGGGGAAACCTGTGGTCATCGGAGGCGGCGGCGACCCGACAAAGAGGGGGGTTGATCAACAGCCTCCTATGAAGCACGAAAGTTCGGAATCCACTTTGGCAATGCCACTGATATGGTGACGGGCAGCGGAAGAAAGAGATCGTGTCCGCATTGCTTTAGCTTGACGTCAGAGACTGTGACGTACTGTGAAATGTGCGGGAAGCACATCGGTCGACAGACAGCCAAGCAGTTCATCCAAATGGCTGAGCTCTTCATTGGTCTTGTCTTGACGGTGTTGCTGGTGAAGATGTTCATGTGACGATGCACGCCGATCACTGAGGAACTGAAACGTACTGAGACAACAGAGGACATTTGCGGAGTGTGTGAAGTGTGCCCGCCGGCTAACTCTCGGCGGGTTTTTTTTGAGATTGCTTCTCCATGAGTTTTTCGATACCTTTTCACAAGTAGTTCAGCACACGGAGAGGTGGTCCCGACTCGTCGGGACTGAAGGGACAGCGAGGTTTGTCCCGCACCTCTAATTCAGATCAGAAATAAGCGGGATTCTCGATTCGACGTTTCTCGCCGCACGTCCACTGGAGAGGTGGCCGAGTGGCTGAAGGCACAGGTTTGCTAAACCTGCATAGGGGGTAAACCTCTATCGAGGGTTCGAATCCCTCCCTCTCCGCATTTACGAATGACGTGCGGCGAGAGTCGAATCGGAACTAAACCTATATAGGGGGTAAACCTCTATCGAGGGTTCCCCGTTGCGTTCGAAGAACAGAACGAGGTTCCGTCCCAAGAATTGGGACGAGATCTCGTCACCGAAGGTGACGGACTCGTCCCGACGGGAGTCGGGACTTCGTCTTGCAGGCGCGAAGAAATGCAATTGACTGACGAAGCTCTGTAGGGAGCGTAGTCAGTCCCTCTCCGCAAGACTGCGTCCCTCGGAAACGGGACTTCGTCTTGCAGGGGCGAAGAAATGCGATTGACTGACGAAGCTCCGTAGGGAGCGTAGTCAGTCCCTCTCCGCAGTCTCACTCTCACGGCGATGGCAAGTGTGATTCTTGGAGAGCTGGCAGAACGGCTATTGCACCGGTCTTGAAAACCGGCGTCCGCAAGGACTTGGGGGTTCGAATCCCTCGCTCTCCGCTTGATTGATGACATTTTCTGTCTACCTCCTCTATTCTGCATCGTTTGATCGCACTTATGTTGGGCAAACGAAGGAGATTGACCCTCGATTGTCGACGCATAATGCAGGGAGAGTCCGATCGACGAAGGCGTATCGGCCGTGGGTGCTGGTATATGCCGAGGCGTATGCGGCGCGTAGTGAGGCGATGGTGCGCGAGAAGTGGCTGAAGAGCAGCCGTGGTCGTGCTTTTATCGCCAAGGTGATAACGGAATACAAAAGCTGACAGACTGAAGCGAGTAAAGGTTGAACGTCCGTGGGGGGTTCCCCGTTCCGTTCGAAGAACGGAACGGGGTTCCGTCCCAAGAATTGGGACGAGATCTCGTCACCGAAGGTGACGGACTCGTCCCGACGGGAGTCGGGACGGAGAATCCCTCGCTCTCCGCAAAACTACGTTCCTGAGAAACGGAACTTCGTTTTGCAAGCAGCTAAATGCACAAGATCCAGTCTAGATGCCTTCTTGGTTTGTCTATATCCTCCAGAGTTCCTTGAAGAAGTTTGTCTGCGTGGGCTCAACAAATAATTTGGTGAGGCGATTGCGGCGGCACAACCATGGTGATGTTCAGTCGACGAAGGCATATCGGCCACTGGAGATAGTGGCATATGTAGCCGTGAGTACCGGAGAAGAAGGCACGAGAGCTCGAGAGGTACTTCAAGACTGGATCCGGGAAGGCAATACTCAAGAGGAGAATCCTGACCGAGAAAGATCCGTGAGGGCTGGGTCCTCTAGAACCGACGAAGTCCGACGTAGTCGAACGTAGTCGGTCGCTCTCTATGACTGACGAAGCTTCGGGAGAAGCGAAGTCAGTCCGCAAGACTGCGTCCCTGGGAAACGGGACTTCGTCTTGCAGGCAGCAAAGAGAAGGACAGCTTTACTATATCGATGTTTCATCCTACCAGTGTAATAACCATGCGTTCCCGATCCATACAACAAATCCAGGGAGAATAGTATGTTCCGTTCACTTTGTCTCTTCTTTCTTTCGCTACTCGTTACTACTGCCGCAGTGCAGGCGCAAGTAGAAAAAGACATCGAAGGATCACAGGATCATCCTCTCATCTCAAGGATGCCAGGATACTACATCTCGGCGTATGACGTCAAGGACTTCGATAGCTTCGAATCGATATACGTGAAGGCTGCCGATGCACACTGGGAAGGGAAGGTCACGAAGGTGTCTTACACTCATCAGAGTGGAGCGAAGCCTGTAAGCATGTTGCAGATTGTGAGAAACTATGAGGGCGCGGTGAAAAAACTGGGGGGAACCGTCCTGTATTCTGACTCGCGCATTACGCACGGAAAGATCCAGAAGGGGAAAGCAACAACATGGGTCGCTGTGGAAGCATTCAATGATGGCAGGGACTATGAACTTCGCGTTGTTGAATCGAAACCCATGGAACAGGAAGTCACTGCGGACGCAGCAGCCCTCAGCCAGAGCATAGCTGCCACCGGCAAAGTGGCGGTTTACGGAATCTATTTTGACACTGGCAAGTCTACGATCAAACCGGAATCGAACCCCACCATTGATGAAATTGTGAAGCTGCTGAACCAGAACCCAAGCTTGCGCCTCTATGTCGTAGGACACACTGACAACGTGGGCGCACTCGACTTCAACTTGAAGCTCTCAGCTGACAGGGCGGATGCGGTGATGAAAGCCCTGCTTGAGCGCAAGATCGATTCCGCACGGCTAAAGGCTGCCGGAGTCGGTCCCTATTGCCCGGAAGCTTCCAACAAAACAGATGAGGGGAAGGCAAAGAATCGTCGAGTGGAACTGGTAGAGCAGTAAGCGGTAGATGCACCTACTGTCTTCAATTCGGGGTGGACAAGATAGTCCCATTGGATTTGTTCACCCCTTTCCTTATCTTGTTCCAAGAATACAACTGTGCAGCCCTTGTGGCGAGCGTCTCGTTTGGTGAGACGCTTTTTTGTTAGTTGCATCAAATATCGGGGAAATGGATAGAACAGTAAGGGTTCGTTTCGCGCCAAGTCCGACAGGATACCTGCACGTCGGAGGACTCCGTACTGCGCTCTACAACTACCTCTTCGCGAAGCATCACGGAGGCAAGTTTGTTCTTCGTATTGAAGACACGGATCAGGCGCGAAGGGTGGAGGGAGCCGTTGAGAACCTCATCGCCACGCTTGATTGGGCGGGCATACGATTTGACGAAGGCCCCGGGCGCGATGGAGGCTACGGACCGTACGTCCAATCACAGCGTCTTGACATCTATCGGCAGCATGCCGACGAATTGATCAAAAAGGGGCTTGCATATCGTTGTTTCTGCACGCCTGAGCGACTCGAAGAAGTCCGTCAACGCCAGAGTGCCGCGAAGCTCTCCACCTCATATGATCGCCATTGTCGTGATCTGCCGGCAGATGAGGTCGGGCGGCGACTGAGTGCGGGAGAACGAAACGTCATTCGGATGAAAGTCCCGCTTGATGGAGAACTGACATTCGAAGACATCATTCGCGGGACGGTCACAATCGAACATAAGGTGCTCGACGATCAGGTCATTTTGAAAACCGATGGATTCCCGACATATCATCTGGCCGTCGTGGTCGATGATCATCTGATGGGTATAAGCCATGTGATCCGCGGCGAGGAGTGGCTTCCCAGCACGCCGAAGCACATTCTTCTCTATCAGTATTTCGGTTGGGAGCTGCCCAAGTTTGCTCACTTGCCGCTGTTGCTGAATCCGGACAAGAGCAAGTTGAGCAAGCGACAAGGGGATGTGGCTGTGGAGGACTACCGTGCAAAAGGGTATCTCAAGGAAGCGATCATCAATTTCGTGGCTTTTCTGGGATGGAATCCAGGAGATGAGCGGGAGCTCTTCAGCATGGATCAACTCCTTGAGGCGTTTGCGCTCGAGCGTGTCGGGAAATCGGGCGCAGTCTTCAACGTCGAGAAGCTCAACTGGCTGAATTTCGAGCATCTTCGGCGGAAGCCCGATGCAGAAGTCCTCACGATGGTCAAGGAATACATCGCGGCATCTGCTTATAGCATAGAGCGCTTCGAGGATCAGTATCTGCTCAGCATCATTGCTGCGATGAGGGAGAGAGCGGCATTTGTGAAGGATTTTGTCGAGAAATGTCCGTACTTCTACCGTGCGCCGGAGCAGTATGAGCCAGAGGTTGTACAAAAGCGATGGAAGGCCGAGTCGCGCAGCCACCTGCGCCGGCTCCTGGAGGAAATCTCTAAGCTCGACCATCCCTCAAAAGAAGATTACGAGGCAGCGTTGCATCGAACTGCCGAATCGCTCAAGATCAAGTCCAGCGATCTCGTTCACCCTCTCCGCCTGGCGGTCTCTGGAATGGGTGTCGGTCCGGGGCTGTACGACATTCTGATAATCCTCGGAAAAGATGAGACGCTCCGGAGGATCACATCTGCAATTGACCAACTTCCGTAGAAACCATGGAACAAGACGCTAGAAGCGACGAGACCAACCTGGCTGGCGAACCGCCGGCACGAAGAAACTTCATTCGCGAAATAATCGATAATGATCTGAAGACAAACAGGTTCGAAGGGAGGGTCCACACGCGGTTCCCGCCTGAGCCCAACGGCTACCTCCACATTGGCCACGCGAAATCTATTTGCCTGAACTTCGGAATCGCGAGGGACTACAACGGGAAATGCAATCTCCGGTTCGATGACACCAATCCGACCAAGGAGGAGATGGAGTACGTCGAATCGATCGAACGCGATGTCCTATGGCTGGGATTCAACTGGGACGGTCTCTATTATGCTTCAGATTATTTTGACCAGTTGTATGAATATGCCCTCCGGCTCATCGAGAAGGGGAAGGCCTACGTCTGTGATCTAAATTCCGATCAGGTTCGCGAGCTCCGAGGAACATTGACTGAGCCCGGAAAGAACAGTCCGTATCGCGAGCGGAGCGTGAAGGAGAACCTGGATCTCTTCGAGCGAATGCACAACGGAGAATTCCCTGACGGATCGCGCACACTCCGCGCAAAGATTGACATGGCTTCACCAAATCTGAACTTGCGCGACCCCGTGATGTATCGCATCCTGCGCTCCACGCACCACCGAACCGGCGACAAATGGTGCATCTATCCGATGTATGACTGGGCACACGGGCAGAGCGATTCGATCGAGAGGATCACACATTCGATCTGTACACTTGAATTTGAAGACCATCGGCCGCTCTACGATTGGTGCCTCGAGCAACTGGAGATCTATCACCCACAACAAATTGAGTTCGCCAGGCTGAACCTCACTTACACTGTCATGAGCAAAAGGAGGCTTCTCCAGCTCGTTCAGGATGGCGATGTCAAGGGGTGGGATGATCCTCGTATGCCGACGATTTCAGGTCTTCGCCGCAGAGGCTACACCCCAGAGTCGATTCGGTTGTTCGCCGATCGGATCGGTGTTTCGAAAGCTGAGAGCTTGGTGGATGTCGCCTTGCTCGAGGACTGCCTGCGTGCCGATTTGAACAAACGCTCCGCGAGAGTCATGGCGGTGCTGCGCCCGCTGAAGATTGTCATCGAAAACT
The DNA here is from genome assembly GCA_963739335.1 of uncultured Bacteroidota bacterium. Lineage (GTDB taxonomy): Bacteria > Bacteroidota > Ignavibacteria > UBA10030 > UBA10030 > UBA9647. The sequence goes on from CAVUAC010000078.1 coordinate 8,401, forward strand.
ACCCCGACGGCGTTGTCGAGCAACTTGACGCGGTCAACAATCCTGAAGATCCCGCCATGGGCACCCGGAAGGTTCCATTTTCCAAAGTTCTCTACATCGAGCAGGATGATTTCCGGGAGAATCCTCCGAAGAAGTACTTCCGCCTTTCGCCGGGGACTGAGGTCCGACTGCGATACGCCTATATCATCAAGTGTGTCGACGTCGTAAAGAACGAGAGGGGGGAGGTCACTGAATTGCGTTGTACCTATGACCCGGAGACGAGGAGCGGATCGCCGCAAAGTGCGCGAAAGGTGAAGGGGACAATCCATTGGGTTTCTGCTGCTCACGCTGTCGAGGCCGAGGCCCGCGTCTACGATCGCCTGTTCATGGTTGAGAATCCTGTTGGAGAGAGATGGAAGGACCAGATCAATCCCCACTCTCTCGAAATCCTCAGTGGTTGTCGGGTGGAACCCAGCTTGTCAGTCGCCAAGCCGCAAGATCGCTTCCAGTTCGAGCGTCTGGGCTACTACTGTGTGGACGACGATTCCCGTGAAGGCAAACTCGTATTCAATCGGACGGTCACGCTTCGGGATACCTGGGCAAAGATAGAGAAGTCCGGTTGAGGAGACGCACTCGCATGATCGCGGCATGCTCGTCCATGACTGGGGTTTATCTCTCCGGCTGATTGTTTTTTCACGTTTGGTTGTCTATATTCTGCAGTCACGCTCAACGTCACCAATCTCACGACTCAATCCAAAACTCGCCGTGCCTCGACGAAAAAAACCGTCCTTAGACGTCATTCGGCTCCACAATGCCGTGTTTTACGCTTATCACGGAGTCCTCTCCGATGAGCAAAGTCTCGGCGGAAAGTTTGAGGTCGATGTCGATCTATATGCAGACCTTACACGCGGGGCGCTCAGTGACAGACTGAAGCAGACAGTCGACTACGAACGCGTGTATGACTTCATCAAACAGCTTGTCCTGGGGAAGAAGTACAACCTCATTGAGGCGTTGGCTGAGACAATCGCTGATGGATTGCTCAAGGGATTCCGGCAGGTCGACAAGGTCGTCGTGCGGGTTCGAAAGCCGAGCGCACCCGTCAAAGGGGTGATTGACTACGTTGAAGTCGAGATCGCTCGCGTGAGAAGACGATGAACCGCGTTTTTGTAGCATTGGGTTCCAATATCGGGGATCGGCTGGGTTTTCTGCAGAGGGCTGTGGATGCGTTGGGACGCGCTCCCGGCGTAGTGGTGCGGTCAACCTCATCGGTCTATGAGACGGAGCCGTTCGGAAAGAAAGATCAACCCTACTTTCTGAATGCTGTCATCGAGCTCGGCTGTTCGCTGACCGCTGAGGAGCTCCTGGCGACGCTCAAAGCGATCGAACGAACCATCGGGCGAACACCCACGGAGCGCTGGGGTCCCAGAGAGATCGATCTCGATCTCATCTACTTCGACGGTTCTGTCATTGCCGCTTCGTCGCTCGTGGTGCCGCATCCGGAGGTCGCGTCGAGGCGGTTTGTCCTGGAACCTCTGGTGGAGATTGCCTGGGATTTTGTGGACCCGGTGCGTAAGTTGACCGTGCGTGAGATTCTCTCGCGCTGTCCCGACAAAGGCTCCATTGCTCAGTCATCATTCCGTATTCACACAACGGTTGTGGAGAGTTGATTGCAGGTTCCTCGATCCGAAATACGGCATGTCGCCATCGAAGGAGTCATCGGTGCAGGGAAAACGACGCTTGCCCAGATGCTTTCGGAACGGCTTGGTGCGCGCCTCGTCCTGGAACGGTTTGAAGAGAATCCGTTCCTGCCCAAATTCTACGAAGATCCGGAACACTATGCCTTCCAGACGCAGATCTTCTTTCTGCTGAGCCGGTACAAACAGCAGCAAGAGCTTTTCCAGGTCGATCTCTTTCACGACTTCCTGATCTCCGACTACATCTTTGAGAAGGACAAGATCTTTGCCTACCTCACTCTCGCGGATGAAGAGCTCAGACTCTACGAGGCTCTTCTCGGCGCCATCGGACGCAACGTCCCGACGCCAGACCTCGTGGTCTATCTCCAGTGCAGCGTTGAGAGACTGATGAGCAACATCCGGATGCGTAGGCGCAAGATAGAGGAGAACATCTCAGAGGAGTATATCCGGGACCTGAACGAAGCCTACAACTACTTCTTTTTCCGCTACAAAGCGACCCCCTTGCTGATCGTCAAGGCAACAGAGATCGACTTCGTCAACAAGAACGACGATTTTGAAGACCTGCTCGATCAGATTCTTCGCCCCAACAAGGCGCCTGTCGAGTACTACAATCCCGTAAGGAGGAAATAGCTGTGCTTTTCGGTTTTCTCCGGCTTGTAGCGTTTGCTTTGCTGTTCTGGTTCATCTACCGCGTCATCATCGGCGCGCTGCGGTATCTGACGCACGATTCTCAGCGGGACCAAACGCCTCGCCAACAGGCACAGAGTGAACCAAAGAAATCCGAACCGGGCGTCTATCACGATGTCAAGGACGCACAGTTTACGGACCTTCCGGACGACTCCAAGAAACCTTCCTGATATCAATCGAACGCCGAGGTGCACTCACCGAACGTTCGCCAAGGTCTGTTGGGCGCTGATCCCTGAAAATCATTTGAACATAACGCTTTACTTCACTATATTATCCCGAGTTTTTTGAACAAACAGGATTTATCAGCGAATGAACCGCGTCTACATCGAAAACTTGGACAAGCACGTCGGCGAGGTGATTCAGCTTCGTGGCTGGCTCTACAACAAGCGATCCAGCGGCAAGGTGCGTTTCTTGCTCCTCCGTGACGGCACCGGCATTCTTCAAGGGGTCATGGTCAAGGGTAGAGTAAGCGACGAGGTCTTTGCCTGTTTTGACGCACTGACCCAGGAGTCTTCGTTCTCCATGACGGGGAAGGTGCGCAAAGATGATCGCGCTCCGGGGGGATATGAGATGGAAGTGTCCGATGTCGGCATCATTTCCATCGCCAGTGAGTATCCTATCACGCCAAAGGAGCACGGGATTGAATTTCTGGCCGATCGCAGGCATCTCTGGCTCCGCTCATCCCGTCAGCACGCAATCATGCGTGTGCGGCATCGAATTATCAAAGCGATACGCGATTTCTTCGATGGTCGCGGATTTACACTCGTCGATTCGCCGATTCTGACACCTGCTGCCTGTGAAGGCACGTCGACCCTTTTCGAGACCGACTATTTTGATCTGGGAAAAGCCTACCTTACCCAGTCAGGACAGCTCTACGTGGAGGCCGGGGCGATGGCATTGGGCAAAGTCTACTGCTTTGGTCCGACATTTCGGGCTGAAAAATCCAAGACCCGCCGTCATCTTACAGAATTCTGGATGGTCGAGCCGGAGGTTGCATTCAATGATCTGAACGACGATATGGAACTTGCGGAGGAGTTTCTTGAGTACATTGTTCAGAATGTGTTGAAGAACTGCGAGAAAGAACTCAAGGTTCTCGAACGCAACGTGGCAATGCTTCAGAAAGTCAAGAAACCGCTCCCGCGCATCTCCTACGATGAGGTCGTCGAACTTCTTCACAAAAAGGGGATCAACTTCGAGTGGGGGAACGATCTCGGCGGTACGGATGAAACCGTGATCTCCGAACATTTTGACAGGCCGGTGATGGTGCATCGCTACCCTGCACAGGTCAAAGCGTTTTATATGAAGCGGGATCCGGAGAATCCAAAGGTGGCACTCGCCGTAGACGTGCTGGCGCCCGAAGGATACGGCGAGATTATCGGCGGCAGTCAGCGCGAGGACGATCTCAATGCGCTTCTCGAACGGATCAAAGAGCACAACCTTCCTCAAGAAGCGTTCGAATGGTACGTCGATCTTCGGCGGTTCGGTTCAGTTCCACACGCGGGTTTCGGCCTGGGGGTTGAACGAACGGTCGGGTGGATCTGCGGTCTCGAGCACCTGCGGGAGACGATTCCCTTCCCCAGAATGATCTACCGAATAACCCCGTAGAGTGAACTCATGTTGAAAGTTGTCAATCTCCGAAAGGCTTACGAGACCGTTGTCGCTGTCGACGGGGTGTCGCTCGAAGTGCAGCGGGGAGAACTGTTCGGCCTCCTGGGCCCCAACGGTGCCGGGAAGACCACCACGATACGCACGGTCCTGAATATCATCGCTCCCGACAGTGGCACGATCACCTTTGACGACAAACCCTTCACACCGGAGATGTGGAATACCATCGGATACCTTCCGGAAGAGCGGGGACTGTATCGGAAGAGCAAGATTATCAACACGGTCCTGTATTTTGCCTCACTCAAAGGTGTTGCCGAACGGGATGCGAAACCCCTCGCATACAAATGGCTTGAACGTTTTGGACTGAAGGATAGCGCCTTCCGCAAAGTGGAGGAGCTCTCGAAAGGTAACCAGCAGAAAGTCCAGCTCATTATCTCCATCCTTCATAATCCTCACCTTCTCATTCTCGACGAGCCGTTCACAGGACTCGACCCCGTCAATCAGATTCTCCTCAAGGATATTTTGATGGAGCTACGCCAGCAAAATGTCGCCATCGTTTTCTCGACGCATCAAATGGAGCAGGTCGAGAAAATGTGCGACAACATCTGCCTGATCAACAAGGGAAAGCCGGTGTTGAGCGGCTCATTGCGGGACGTCAAGAAGCGGTACGGCACCAATTCGCTGAGAATTGAATTTGACGGAGACGGAGAGTTCCTGAAGAATTCCCCGCTCGTGAAGCGTGCGGATGTGTATCAGAACTATGCAGAGCTTGAGCTTGTGGATATCCGGAAGAGCCGCGAGCTTCTATCGAAAATGGACGATCGGCTCAGCATCAGGAAGTTCGAGATTGTCGAGCCGTCGTTGAACTCAATCTTCATCAACGTAGTGGGGGTACCGCCGAAAATCGAAGAAGCGGTCGTGCCGACCGTTGTTCGCGCAGAGGCTTCCCGCAAACCTCTCGACAAGCGCGTCAAGAGGGAGCTTTCTTGGCTCATTGTCAGCATCGTCATCTTCTTCGTCGTAGCAGTGGCAATGTTGCTGAAGCCGAATCCGGACGTGACGGCTCCCGCTCTGTTCCTGGTGATCATCGCGTTTTCCGCCCTCCGATATATGAAAGTGAAAAAGCAGGTGGAAGCCGAAAACAGGAGAAAGGAAGGAGGGGCGATCGAATGAAATACCTAGCCGTTGCGAGGTGGGAATTCCTCGAGAAGGTGAAGTCCAAGGCATTCATCATTTCGCTCGTGCTTATGCCGGTGATCATGGTTGGCTTTGGAGTCCTGCCGGGTCTGCTTGCCTCGAAGCCCGATGACAAGACGATCGCCGTTGGTGTGATCGATCATACAGGCACCATTGTGCAGCCGCTTGCTGCGAGGTTGGACGAGAAGTACAAGCTTCCTAATGGCCTGCCGAACTACGCGCTTCGTCAGTTGACAACGGACATTTCTCCCGAAAAGCAGAAGGTCCAGGCAAACAAGCTGATCAGTGCAAAGGAGATCGAAGGGTATTTCTATATCCCTGCAACAGTCTATGACAGCGGCAAGGTGGAGTATCGCGGTCGAAAATGTCGGCAACATTCGAATTTCCGAGCGGTTCTCCCGCACCATCGAGGAAGTTATCGTCGAACATCGCCTCAAGAGTCAGGGACTCGATCCGGCCCTCATCAGGAAACTGACAGCCAGCATCGACATCAAATCCATCAAGGTATCGGAAAAAGGGGAGGAGAAGGAATCGGGATTTCTTGAGACGTTCTTCAGCGCATACATCGTGATCATGATGTTGATGTTCCTCGTCCTCACGTCGGGGCAACTTTTGATACGCAGTGTGGTCGAGGAGAAATCAAACCGGGTCATTGAGGTGCTTCTCTCTTCGTGCTCGGCGCGCGATCTGATGGTGGGCAAGATCCTGGGTTTGAGCGGATTGGGGATTCTGCAGATTCTGATTTGGGGAGCTATCGGCGTGGGATTCTCGATGAAATCCGGGACGAATATCTTCGTGCTCGAGAACTTGCTCCTGTCCGCTGTGTACCTGCTGCTTGGATATCTACTCTACTCGGCAATTTTCGTCGCTGCCGGCTCTCCGGTCACGACCGAACAGGAAGCACAGCAAATCACGAGCTATGTGACTCTCTTCCTCGTGTTCCCGATTGTCCTGGCGATACCGGCAATGCAAAACCCCAATTCGCCGCTGATTAAGATCCTGTCGTTCATTCCGCCTCTCACTCCGGCATTGATGGTGCTGAGGATACCGATCCAGATGCCCGCTACGTGGGAAATCTTGACGACCATAGGATTGATGATCGTCTCATCGATTGGAATGATGTGGGTAGCGGGCAAGATTTTCCGAACTGCAATTCTTGTGTATGGAAAGCGGCCGACGATCCCCGAGCTTCTCCGCTGGATTCGCACGCCGTAGTTGCATATGGGCCGAGTAGGTTTTGGATACAGCATCGATCGACCATCAATAATTTCTCCAAACCGTCCGTGACTCTCGAGACATTCCTTTTCTATTTTCTTGGCGCGATATCGGTGGGCTCTGCGCTGCTGATGGTTACTCGTCGCAGCCCTGTGATCGCGGCGCTCTATCTCATCCTGAACTTTTTCGCTCTCGGCGGACTGTATCTCACGCTCCACGCTCAGTTCATCGCATTCATCCAGATCCTGGTGTATGCCGGCGCGATCATGGTGCTCTTCGTGTTCGTGATCATGTTGCTGAACCTTGGAGACGAAAAGAAGCTCACCGAGAAAATCTCTCCCACGAAGATCATTGCAGCGTGTTTGAGCTTTGGTGTCTTGATGGAGCTGATCTACGTGTTAGGTTTTTCCACCGGAGCTCTTCCTGCGTCTCAGTTCGAGAAGGCGACGAGCATCGGGACTGTCGAATACATTGGGCAGCAGCTCTTCACGACGTTTCTTTTTCCTTTTGAGATCACGTCCATTCTCTTGCTTGCGGCGATTGTTGGAGCAGTGGTCCTCGCGAAGAAAACACTCAAATAATTCCTATGGAACTGCAGCCATATCTCCTGCTGAGTGCGGTCACATTTGTCATCGGTGTTGTTGGCGTCCTGACCCGGCGGAATGCAATCATCGTGTTCATGTCGATCGAGTTGATGCTGAACTCAGTCAATCTCTCGCTGGTCGCGTTTTCTGCATTTCTCGGCGATGTGACCGGTCAGATGCTTGTATTCTTTGCCATGACCGTCGCAGCGGCGGAGGCAGCGGTCGGCTTGGCGATTATCGTCTCGATGTTCCGCAATAAGCAGACAGTCAACCTTGAAGAGATCAACATCCTGAAATGGTGAACAAATCTCCCAATCCCTCATGTTCTCTTACACACCCCTCATCGTAGCTTTTCCGCTGCTGGGCTTTCTGTTCCTCGGAGTCTTTGGGTCGAGGATCAAGAACGAGAAACTTCTCGGCATCATTGGCAGCGGAACCGTAGGGCTCTCGTTCCTCGTTGCAGCAGGCTTGTTCGCCGCGATGCTCGGCCTTCATCCAGAAGAGCGAAAGCACATCGTTGAGCTGTTCACGTGGATCTCTGCATTCACAGGCACTTCGTCATCTCTTTCTGTGTCCGTTGCCTATCAGGTCGACCAACTCTCGATCCTGATGACCCTGATCGTGACGGGCGTTGGCTTTCTCATCCATGTTTACTCTATCGGGTATATGCATGGCGATCCCGGGTTCTGGCGGTTCTTTTCCTACATGAACCTGTTCATCTTCGCGATGCTGAACCTTGTTCTTGCAGACAATTTCCTGCTGATGTTTCTTGGCTGGGAGGGTGTGGGGCTTTGCTCGTACCTGCTCATTGGATTCTGGCACGATCGGAAGTTCGATACCGGCGGCTACAAGCCCGGGACTGCCACGACAAGTGATGCGGCGAAGAAGGCCTTTATTGTGAACAGGATCGGCGATTTTGGTTTCCTCATTGCGATGTTCCTCATCTTCGTCCATTTCGGCAGCCTCAACTTCGATACGGTGTTCGGACGCGCATCGGTGCTGACTGGAGGCGGCAACGTGACACTATGGATCGCGTTGCTGCTTTTCCTGGGAGCCACCGGCAAGTCTGCGCAAATCCCGCTCTTCATCTGGTTGCCCGATGCTATGGCGGGTCCAACTCCGGTCAGTGCGTTGATCCACGCTGCGACGATGGTCACGGCGGGCGTGTATATGGTGGCGCGCTGCTCGATTCTCTATGCGCTCGCGCCGACTGCGCTCGAAGTTGTTGCTGTCGTTGGGGCGGTCACAGCAATTGTTGCGGCGACGATCGCCCTCGTGCAAAACGATATCAAGAAGGTTCTGGCATACTCTACTGTGAGCCAGCTGGGCTACATGTTTCTTGGGATGGGAGTCGCGGCGTTCTCTGCCGGAATCTTCCACGTCCTGACACACGCGTTCTTTAAGGCGCTGCTCTTCCTCGGTTCCGGCGCTGTGATCCACGCTATGCATGAGGAGCAGGACATCCAGAAAATGGGCGGGCTCAAGCGATATCTGCCAACCACCTACAAAACGTTTGCTATTGGTGCAATCGCAATTGCCGGCATACCTCCCTTCGCAGGATTTTTCAGCAAGGACGAGATCCTGTGGAAAGCATTCAGCAGCGAGCACGGCTCAATCGTTCTTTGGGCTCTTGGCGTCATTGGCGCCGGCTTGACGGCGTTCTATATGTTCCGTCTTGTGAGCCTGACGTTCGAGGGGGAGCCGCGTTACGGACACGATATCCATCCGCACGAGGCGCCGAAGACGATGACGATCCCGCTCATCATTCTTGCCTTTCTCTCAATCGTCGGCGGGTTCGTCGGAATTCCCGAGAGCTTGATGGGCGGAAACTCCATCGAACAATGGCTGGAACCGATCTTCGCTCCCGCATATGACAAGTTGAGGATCAACCCGCATCCGGTGGAGATCACCGAGTATCTGCTGATGGCTTTGTCGGTTGCGATCGCAGCTGCCGGCATCTATGGAGCACGAACGCTCTACCTGCGGCGTGCCGAGCTCGCCGAAGCCTGGAAGACCAAGTATGCGACGGCATATCGCTGGTTGTTCAACAAGTACTACGTTGATGAAGCATATGACACGCTGTTCGTGATTCCGACCGTCAAAGTATCGGAAGGATTTCTCTGGAAGGGAATTGACGTCGCGGTGATTGACGGCATCGTCGATGGATCGGCGAGGCTCATTGCGAAGATCGCCCAGGGCATCAGGCAAGTTCAGACAGGCATTGCCCAACAATACGCAATCGTTTTTGTGGGTGGGATTCTCTTTCTCCTGATGTGGTTGATTCTAAAATAGACTAGCCGGTAAAAACACTCCATGCTTTCAGACTATATCCTGACGATAACGATCTTCTTCCCGTTGGTGGGTGTCCTCGCACTGTTTTTCGTCAACAAAGAGAGCAGTCAAGCGATCAAGCTCGTCGGTTTTCTGGCGACACTGCTGACGTTCGTCATTTCACTTTATCTCTATTTTGGGTTCGATCCGGCTGCAGCAGGATTTCAGTTCAAGCAATATGCCGTCTGGGTGGCAGGGCTGAACATCGGCTACTTCGTCGGCATTGACGGGATGTCGCTGCTGCTCATCCTCCTCACGACCTTCCTCACGCCGCTGGCATTGCTGGGGACGTGGAATTCGATTCATCATCGGATTCGTGAATACACCATGATGATCCTCCTGCTCGAGGTCGGCATGGTAGGGGTTTTTGCCTCACTCGATTTGTTCCTGTTCTACGTTTTCTGGGAAGCGATGTTGATCCCCATGTACTTCATCATCGGAATCTGGGGAGGCCAGGACCGGATCTATGCGGCCGTGAAGTTCATCCTCTTTACGCTGTTTGGCAGCTTGCTCATGCTTGTTGCTATTCTGGCGCTCGGCTATTACGCCTCGACGCTCCCAGGTGGGTACTTTACGACCAATCTTGTCCAGCTCTACGGCGTCGCGCCTCGGATGGCTCTGTCGTTGCAGACATGGATGTTTCTTGCATTCGCGCTCAGTTTCGCAATCAAAGTGCCTTTGTTCCCGCTGCATACCTGGCTGCCGGATGCGCACGTCCAGGCGCCGACGGCCGGAAGCGTTCTTCTGGCAGGCGTGCTTCTGAAGATGGGCACCTATGGCTTCATACGGTTCTGTCTGCCGTTGTTCCCGAATGCTGCGTTCAAGTTCGTTCCTTTGTTCGGCGTTCTCGCCGTCATCGGAATTATCTATGGTGCTCTGGTGTCGATGGTCCAAACCGATCTCAAAAAACTGGTGGCGTATTCCTCGGTATCCCACCTTGGATTTGTTGTGCTCGGAATTTTCGCGATGACAGAAGAGGGAATACAGGGGGCCATCATCCAAATGATCAATCACGGCTTGTCGACAGGGGCGCTCTTCTTGATCGTCGGGATGATCTACGACCGGGCGCATACGAGGGCCATTGCGGATTTCGGCGGCGTCGCGAAGTTGATGCCTGTCTTCGCGACAGCCTTCATGGTCGTCTCACTGTCGTCCATCGGATTGCCGGGCCTCAATGGTTTCGTCGGCGAATTCCTGATCCTCCTGGGGAGCTTCAAGTCTTCATTCCTTGGGACGCCAGCGTACACGATCTTTGCGGCGACCGGCGTGATCTTTGCCGCCGTGTATCTCCTGTGGGCGTATCAGCGGGTCATCTTCGGAAAGGTTCGCGAGGGGGGACTTTACAATGGCCACACCCTCTCCGACTTGAACAGGAGAGAGGTTGTTTCTCTGGCGGCCATTATCGTCTTTATTGTGTGGATTGGAGTGTATCCCGGGACGTTCCTGAGCAAATCCGCGCCTGTAGCGAAGCAACTGGTTCAGGGCCTCGAATTCGTCCGCCACGGAGGCCAGATTCGCACAACAGATGCGCAGAACTCGTTCCGTCCCTCTGGTCAATGACCATGAGGTTGAAATGTACAGCGCTCGATGACTGATCCTCGACGCAAGCAGATAGCAATCGTTGGTGGGCTCGCTGCGGCCGCGTTTGTGTTTTTCAATTTCTTCGAGCATGCGTTAGAGGCTGCCACAGTTTCTGTCGTACCGTTATGGCTCGTGACGCCATTTGTTCTTTTACTTCTTGCGATAGCGATAGCGCCATTTGTTGATCGAGCATGGTGGGGACGCAACTATCCGACCGTCGTCGCTGCCCTGAGCGCAGCGGTGATCGCCTACTATCTGTATGCGCTCGGCAATGGATCACGGGTGCTGCTGACGATGTATGAATATGCCAGCTTCATTTCTCTCATCGGATCGCTCTTTGTTGTCGCGGGAGGGATCCATTTCAACCTCCGGGGCAAAGCAGCTCCTTGGGAGAATGTCGCTCTCTTGGGTGGCGGTGCCGTGCTTTCGAACATACTCGGGACCACCGGCGCATCAATGCTTCTGATTCGCCCGTACCTCAGGAGCAACAGGTACCGGATGAGAGGCTACCATGTTGTGTTCTTCATTTTTCTGGTCAGCAACATCGGTGGTGCGCTGACGCCGATTGGCGATCCGCCGCTCTTCCTGGGGTATCTCAAAGGCGTGCCCTTCTTCTGGGTTGTCACGAGAGCCTGGCACGCGTGGTTGCTTGTGCTCGGATTGCTCCTCCTCCTGTTCTACGGGATCGATCGGTATCACTTCAAGAAAGTGGCACAGAAGACGAAGGGAGAGGCAATCCAGCCAGAGGCGGTCACCTTTTCAGGACTGCACAACATCTGGTTTCTCCTGCTGATTGTGGCAGCGGTGTTCGTACAAAAACCGCTGATGCTGCGCGAGGTCATCATGTGGATTGCAGCGTTGGCCTCGTACACCACGACGAAACGGGAAGTGCACGGCAGGAATGAGTTCAATTTCCTGCCGCTCAAGGAAGTCGCAATCCTCTTTCTGGGGATATTTGCGACGATGGTTCCGGCGCTCGATTGGCTTGAGCTTAACGCCCCAAAACTTGGGATCCAAAGCCCGGGGCAGTTCTTCTGGTATACCGGTGCTCTGTCGAGTGTGCTCGACAACGCCCCGACGTATCTGAGTTTTCTGAGCGCAGCATTTGGGCTCCATGGCGGTAGTCTGGAAAACGCTTTTCATGTGCAGGCGATGCTCGGCATCGCTGATCCGGGGTCGTTGGGACTTCTGAACCCGCTGCATCCTGGGGCGGTTGCCATAACGGCAGACTCCTGGAAGTTTATCCAGGCGATCTCGCTCGGGGCGGTGTTCTTCGGTGCTGTTACGTATATCGGCAATGGCCCGAACTTCATGGTGAAGTCGATTGCGGATCAAGCGGGGGTGGAGTGCCCCTCGTTCCTCGGCTACATCGGCAAATACAGCGTGCCGATTCTGATCCCGATCTTTGTCGTCGTTTGGTGGTTGTTATTCTAGATTTGGTCTCGAGTGGCGGTTTTGAGTTTTCGATCTGAACACATTTTCTCCAAGACTCAGTAGAGCTATGAGCATCACATCAACCGATATCTACAGCAGTGCTTCACTCATTGCCCTCGTGAGCTTCGCCCTGCTCACGCTGATTGTCGATGGAATGGGGAAGGACAAACCGCTGCTGTCATATTGGGTGAGCCTTCTCGGCGTCGCGGTTTCCCTTGTCCTGTCCTTCTTCAACCTTAGCTCGGGCATTCCCGTGTTCGGAGGCATGCTCCTGCAAGGCGGATTTGCCGGATACTGTAATATCATTTTCCTCACTTCGGCCTTACTCACGATTGCTCTCTCACGTGGCTACCTGGAGCGAATGGACTACCACCGCGGCGAGTTTTACATACTCATCATGTTGGCAACAAGCGGTATGATGCTGATGGCCGGAGCATTGAATCTGATCACGGTTTTTCTCGGTCTCGAGTTGATGTCCGTTTCGCTCTACGTGCTGGCGGGATTCATGAGGCGGAAGGAGCGTTCAAACGAAGCGGCGCTCAAGTATTTCCTGCTTGGAGCGTTTATGACGGGATTCCTCCTCTATGGCATTGCTCTGATCTATGGCACAACGGGAACGACGAACCTTGTCCTCATCGCCAGGGCTTTCCCGCAGGTCTCGCACAATGTGCTTTTCTTGATCGGCTGCGGTATGCTGATTGTGGCGTTTTTGTTTAAGGTTGCCGCTGTTCCGTTTCACCTGTGGGCTCCAGATGTCTACGAAGGGGCTCCGACGACCGTCAGCGGATTCATGTCGACAGGTGCGAAGGCTGCCGCATTTGCCACGTTTATCCTTGTCTTTATTCGTGTATTTGACATTGCCGGCACATCGATGAGCACCATCATTGCTTTCGTTGCCGCTGCTTCGATGATCATCGGCAACGTCACGGCAATTGCTCAGACGAACGTGAAACGCATGCTGGCGTTTTCGAGCGTGGCACACGCCGGCTATATGCTCAGCGGAATTGCTGCAGGGAATATGGAGGGCGAGACAGGCATCCTCTTCTATCTGTTTGCCTACGCTCTCATGAATATCGGCGCGTTTGGCATCGTCTCGTGGATGGAACAGAAGGACGACAAGAAGCTGACATTCGATGACTATTCCGGCCTCAGTGCAAAGCGTCCGGCGGTGGCAGCGCTTATGTCTATCTTCATGTTCTCGCTGGCCGGTATCCCGCCATTTGCAGGTTTCTTCGGGAAGTATTATGTTTTTCTGGCGGCAGTGAAGGCCGACATGACGTGGCTTGCCATCGTGGGCGTTCTGACAAGCCTCGTTTCGGTGTACTACTATTTGAGACTTGTCGTTCTTATGTACTTCCGTGAGGGTGATGCCGATCTTGATGCGCCTGTCCCGCCGGCTGGCATGCTCGCGGTGTGTTTGGCAGCCCTCCTCGTTCTCGTCTTTGGTCTCTTTCCGTCCCTCATCCTCGATCTGACGAGGGGATTCTTCAAGATTCTGAGGATCATCCAATGCGAACCATAGTCTCGGCGAAAGAAATGCGATGGTGCGATGAAATCACCATCCGCAAATATGGCGTTCCGGGCCTGATGCTCATGGAAAACGCAGGCCGCGGCGTTGCAGAAGTCGCACTCCGTAAATTCGGCCCGCTCCACAGTAAACACATCCTGATATTCTGTGGCAAAGGAAACAATGGTGGGGATGGCTTCGTTGTGGCCCGTCATCTCCTGAGTTCAGGCGCCGTGGTGACGGTCGTGCTCCTTGCGTCTCCCCGTCAGTTGCAGGGGGACGCCCGCACGAACTACGAGATCGTCAGCAAGCTTCATCAGGCAGAAAAAGACTCTCTCTCTATCAAATCCTACTCCCCGTCATATCTGAAGGGCCTGCAGAAGCCACATCTGATCATCGATGCGATCTTTGGTACCGGCTTCAGCGGGAAGGTCCACAAGCCCTACGCAGATGTCATTGAGTGGATCAACGCTCAAGATGTTCCGGTCGTTTCTGTCGATATCCCTTCCGGTGTTGATGGCACAACAGGAGTGGTGGTGAACACAGCGGTAAAAGCCTCCCACACCGTGACGTTCGGCCTGGTCAAGACGGGACTTCTCTGCAATCAGGGTCAGGATTGTGTCGGGAAGATAACGATCGTCGATATCAACATCCCGAAAGCTGTTGCAGGATCGAAGTCGCTGAAGACCTTCTTGATCGAAGCGAGCGACGTTCGCCAGGTCCTGCCGCAGCGTCCATCCACGGCACACAAATACTCCGTCGGCAAAGTCTTTATCCTCGCCGGATCAAAGGGATATACTGGCGCAGCGTATCTTTGTGCCATGGCGACGCTGCGTACCGGCGCAGGCGCCGTGATACTTGCTACGCCGGAATCGGTCTATTCAATTCTCGCACGCCGACTCTCAGAAGCCATCGTGAAGCCGCTGCCCGCGACGGCAGAAGGCACTGTCGCTGCGAGTGCTCTTGCAGCAATTGAGCAGAAGCTCGAGTGGGCGGACACGATTGTCCTCGGGCCGGGCCTCTCAACGAATACTGAAACGCAACAGGTCATTGAGACAATCCTGAGGCGGCGGACCGGACAATTCGTCATTGACGCCGACGCGTTGCGAGGGATCAGATCAATTGGTCTAGCGAAGCTGAAGCGATCGAGGGCGAAATTTGTTCTCACCCCTCACGCTGGAGAGTTCTCGAGGCTCATAGATATTCCTGCGGCAGAAATCGAGCAAAACAGGATCGAGGTTGCACGCAAGGGGGGCTTGCTCAGCCATGCGACGATTGTATTGAAGGGTGGACCGACGGCCGTCGGAACTGCCGAAGGAAGTGTGTTCGTCAACTCGACTGGCAATCCCGGGATGGCCACGGTTGGATCCGGAGATGTCCTGACTGGCATCATAGCCTCATTATGGGCGCAAGGTATGCCGGCAGAAGCGGCTGCATATTCGGGAGTTTACCTCCACGGGTCCTCCGGCGATATCGCGCGTGAAGTGTACGGCGAACGAAGTGTCGTTGCGCAGGACTTGATCGATCAACTGCCGCAGGCGATCAAGAGGGTGGAGGCTGTCTGAGGAATTTCCTGAAATATCAGCTTCCCCCCGTCCTGTGGATTGTCCTGATCTATATCCTTTCCGCCATCCCGAACTTCCATTTGAAGTTTAGAATACCACTCGGCACGGACAAGATTGTCCATGCCGTCATCTATTTCGTGCTCTGCTGGCTGGCAAGAAGGGCGTTCTACCATCAAAGCGTGTTTCCGCTGATGAAGAACAGTGCTTTCCTGGGTGGATTTATTTTCAGTTGTGCCTATGGGGTGTTAGATGAGTTCCATCAGAAGTTTGTCCCGGGTAGGACTGCTGATGTTTATGACTTCCTCGCTGACGCAGGGGGCGCGTTGCTTTATGTGGCGATTGCCTGGATGTTGCAGCGCCGGGATCATGATGAGAGTGACCTCGAGAGTTGACAAGACACCCATTTCTGGCTATATTGGAGCCGAAAACGTTGACTCCGCCGCGAGATTCTCGAGCGGCGGTTTTTTGTTCTAGGAGTATAGGGCGGAGAGGCTCGCAGATCTGGGCGCTGGATTGAAGTATAAGGTCCTCACATCGGATGGCAAAGCACGGGCCGGGATCCTTGAGACTGATCACGGATCCGTCGAAACCCCGGCGTTCTTGCCTGTTGGAACGCAGGGGAGTGTGAAGGCAATCGAGCAGCGTGAGCTGATCGATGTCGGTGCTCAGATCATTCTAGGTAACACCTATCATTTGTACCTGCGCCCGGGCACCGATGTGATTCAGGCAGCTGGCGGCTTGCATCGGTTCATCGGCTGGAACCGGCCGATCCTGACGGATAGCGGGGGATATCAGGTCTTTAGCCTGAATGAGTTGCGTGATATCAACGAGGAGGGAGTGACCTTCCGGTCGCATCTGGACGGCTCGACGCATCTCTTCACGCCGGAGTCGGTCATCCAGATTCAGCGACAGCTCGGGTCGGATGTCATCATGGTGCTTGATGAGTGCGCTCCGTATCCGTCTGAACCCGAGTACGCCCGCCGGTCCAACGGATTGATCGTTCGCTGGGCGGAGCGATGCAAGACCGCATTCGATGGGTCGGAACCGTTGTTCGGACATTCACAGGCCCTTTTTGGCATCGTCCAGGGAAGCGTCTATCCGGAAATTCGATCGAAAAGTGCGCAGGACCTGGTCCGCATCGGATTCGACGGTTATGCGATTGGCGGCCTGGCTGTTGGAGAGCCTACAGATGAGATGTATTCGATGATCGAGGTGTGTGAGGCACTCCTTCCGACTGACCGGCCGCGGTATCTGATGGGTGTGGGGACACCGGTGAACCTCATCGAGGCCGTCGCCAGAGGCATCGATATGTTCGATTGTGTTCTGCCGACGCGGAACGGACGCAATGCGAACTTGTTCACGAGGAGAGGAAGCATCAATGTAAGGAATGCGAAGTTCAAGGCTGATTTCTCTCCACCTGATCCCGATTGCTCTTGCTACACGTGCACCAATTTCACGAAAGCATATTTGAGGCATCTCTTTCTTGTCAAGGAAATCCTTGGGCTCCAGTTAGCGACGATTCATAATCTTTCGTTCTATTTTTGGCTGATGCGGGAAGCACGTGCCGCCATTCTTCAACACCAATTCAGCGCATGGAGACAGAAGACGGTGACTCAACTGCAGATCGAGAGCCAGGATGAGTGATTTGTCGTTTATGAACAGGTGGATGGCGAAAAGAAAAACAAGAGGCGACAGCTACGAAGTTGGGAAGTAGAAAGCAAGAAGAAAGGAAAGCTCGAGTGATGAATAGAATACTTGTCGTATTCTTCGCAGCCATCCTTGCGAGCATTACTGTTCCCGGGTGTGCTCAAGAAACCGAGATTGCAGGTGATCCAACGTCAGTAGTCTATGAAAACATCAAGGCTATGGAAAATGAAGATTTGGATAAGGCCATGGCTACGATTGACGAGCAGAGTGCATCGTATGAGCAAACGAAGCAGCTCGCGGAACGACTTTTTGATGCCTATGATCTGAAATATGAGCTCGACAATGTGAGAGTGATCGAGAAGACCGGCGAAGAAGTAAAAGTGGAGTGTGTTCAAACAACCAAGAAAGTGAGTGGCCCGGCGTTCAGGGACAACAAGATAGTCATCGTCCACACGCTAAGGAAGTCCGATGGGAAATGGAGAATTTACAGCTCGCAAGTGAAGAAGATCGACTACTTGGACTGAGTCCAGAAACTCAAAACTTCAAGCTGAACACTCTTAACTGAAATCACATACTGGAGGTCAACTTGTTCCGATACTACATCCTTGCTCAGCAAACACCTGACGGTGGTGGTGGAATGATTCAAACGATCATCCTCTTTGGATTGATCTTTGTCATCTTCTATTTCATGATCATTCGTCCGCAGCAAAAACGTCAGAAGGAACGTCAGAAGATGCTCGATGCCGTGCAGAAGGGCGACAAGATCATCACCTCTGGTGGAATCCATGGCACGGTCATTGGGATCGAAGAGAAAACGGTTCTAGGTACAGATTGCCGACAATGTGAAAGTGAAGGTCGATCGCACTGCAGTGGGGGCGGTTTTGACAGAACCGAAGCCAGAAGAGAGAACGAAGTAAACCGTTTCTCGAGGATAGCGTGTTGATGAGCCGGCGTTGCACCAGCGTTTCGACACGAACGAAAAGCCACGGGAACATGGTTCAAGGAGTTGTCACAACCAGGTTTTCGTCGGACGATGTTGCTTTCCCAACAAGTCTATCTGATCCCGATCCTATGGACGACGGTTGTCCGAAAGCCAGGAGGGACAAGGTGGGACATCTGATTCGGATTGAGGGTTTGCAGGGAATCGCCGGATATTGACGATGTTGAGCGTCGAACACTTTTCTCTTGCGTCTGATTGATTTTTGTAATAGCTTGCCCTCGAAGCAAGCCGAGCCACCATCTCCAGACCCGGAGATGATGGCTTTTCTTTTTGTCGTGTCGGCTCAATTGATGACGGAGAGCATCCAGGTTCATCTGGAGGATTCATGGGAGAAAAAAACAACGGCAATGTCTATTTGACGCGCGAACGTCTTGTGGAACTTGAGGGTGAGTTGAGACAGCTCAAGATTCACGGGCGAGCCGAAATCGCTCAGAAAATTGCCGAGGCGCGTGGGCATGGGGACCTCAGTGAGAACGCTGAGTACGATGCCGCAAAGGAAGCGCAGCAGCATCTGGAGATGCGGATCGCGAAACTGGAAGAGACATTGATGCGGGCACGCATCATTGAGAGCTCCGAGTTGCCGAACGACAAGGTGTACATCCTCTCTGTTGTCAAACTCGAGGACCTCAAGACGGGGGAGAAAACCGAGTACCGCTTGGTCTCACCGGAAGAGGCAGACTTCGACAAGAACAAGATCTCTGTCACTTCACCGTTTGGCAAGGGACTGATGGGGAAGGTTCAGGGGGATGTTGTTTCCATCAGTGTCCCCGCCGGGGAACTGAAGTACAAAATCCTGGGAATCAGTCGCTAGTCACATGGTATTGCTGCGTGTTTTGTGGCGCGGTTTTTCTTGTACACAGGGTTTTTGACCTCTCCGTCCGTTTCCAGCGAGAGCACTGTTCAGTTCGCCCATGGATACGCCTCCTTGCAAGGGGGAGAAATTGTTGTGGCCTCTGCGACCTCCGTTTTCATCCCATTCTTAGGACCTAGATTTTTCCGCCATAGAAGGGTGCCTACTCGATTCAGTGTGTCGTTCAAGAGCAGGGGGTAGGATACCTGTTCTGTGTCAGCGCGTTCTCCTGAGGCTTATGCCAACGAATCTCGAAGTCAAAGCACGCTACCAGTCTCTTCTGCAGGCAAAGAGAATTGCGACCGGAATTGGTGCACGATACGTCGGGACGCTGCGGCAGACTGACACGTATTTTAAGTTGACTTCGGGCAGGCTGAAGCTTCGTGAGATTGACGGAAAGAAGTTCGAGCTAATCTATTACAGGCGGGCAAATGCGAAAAGAAGCCGGTATTCCAACTACATTGTGGTGCCCTTGCTTGACGCAACAGCTGCAAAGCAAATGTTTCGTTGGCTTTACGGCGTATCAGCCGTTGTTCGCAAGAAAAGAATCCTTTTCCTTTACAGGAATGCGCGAATTCACATTGATTCCGTCGATGGTTTAGGCTCCTTTGTCGAATTCGAGGTCATCGTGAATCGCGGCAAGAAGCAGGCATGTGAGCTGATGTCGATTCTGCGGCGACGTTTTCGCATTGATCCATTCTCGCTCGTGGCAGGTTCGTACAGCGATTTGCGCGGAAAGAAATGATGGCAGTGGTACAAGATATGTTGATGGGATTCATTTTATCAAAAGTTCGCGCTTGACTTTCTGATTGCTAGGGTCTATATTTTCGGTGCCCCGATTGAGGGAGCGCCGCAGGGTGACGGAATAAATGTTCTTGCCTTGACGAAGAGGTTTTTGGTATATTTCATGTCACCCCTTGCGGGAATAGCTCAGTTGGTAGAGCGCAACCTTGCCAAGGTTGATGTCGCGGGTTCGAATCCCGTTTCCCGCTCTGTCCCGATCCCCGATGAGGGGAAGGGACATCCGGCGATCAGTTGTCAAGCACTCTGATTGCCGGACTCACTTCCTCTATGAACTTGCCCCGTTGCCACAAACTCCCACCAGGCAACGGGGTCTTTTTTTGTGGAGGAAGCACGATTGTAGAATATCGAACGTCGAATATCGAATGTCGAGATTGATGCAAGTTTTCCTTTTTGCTCAATCGGCAATTGTAAATTGACGATTGGCAATATATTCGGCGCGGTACCCAAGTGGTAAGGGAGAGGTCTGCAAAACCTTTATGCGCCGGTTCGAATCCGGCCCGCGCCTCAAAGGCTCTGCGGAGCAAGGAGTAAGGATGTAGGGAATTGGAAGTGAGAAGTAAGAACTGAGAAGGAACCGCGCTGCGTGGAATGTGAAGACCGGGCTCTCGTGGAGGGCCTTTTTTTTGTCGCGAGCGGTGACGCCGACGAGGGTTGGCTGACTTCTCTAAGGCGTTTCTATTCGACTCCGTAACTGTTGCGCAACAATGCCCTTTTGAGAAAATGAAGACTCTACTTCTGGAGAATATCCACCGCGGCGCCGTTGTGAGGCTCGAGAGCAGCGGAATGAAGGTGTTGTCGGAAAAGAACAGTCTGGACGAGAACCAGCTCATCTCGGCCCTCGACGGTGTGTCCATCCTCGGCATTCGCTCACATACGCAGATCTCGAGTCGTGTACTGGAGAACGCACGTGATCTTCTCGCCATCGGTGCCTATTGCATCGGCACGAACCAGATAGACCTTCATGCCGCGTCACTTCACGGCGTGGCAGTATTCAATGCACCGTACAGCAACACCCGGAGCGTCGCAGAGCTTGTGATCTGCTGAAATCGTCTTCCTCATTCGTCGTCTCTACGATAGAGTGGTCAAAGCTCATCAGCGTGTGTGGGACAAATCGACGGAGAATGCACGGGAGGTCAGAGGCAAGAAGCTTGGCATCGTCGGTTTCGGCAATATTGGCTCCCAAGTCTCGACGCTCGCAGAAGCATTGGGAATGGCTGTGTATTACTACGATGTCGTGGACAAGCTGAGCATTGGCAATGCAACGAGAGTATCAACCCTCGAGGAACTCTTGAGGGTCGCAGATGTCATCACGATCCACGTGGACGGGAACCCGGCGAACGCGAACCTCATTGACGAAGACGAATTCGAGATGATGAATGACGGGGTGGTCGTCCTGAACCTCAGCCGGGGTCACGTCGTGAACATTGAAGCGCTTGCCAGGAACCTCAAGAGCGGCAAAGTGGCTGGAGCAGCGATTGATGTCTTTCCGGAAGAGCCGAAAGATGGGACAAAACCGTTTGTCACGCCGCTTCAGGGTCTTCCAAATGTTCTTCTCACGCCTCATATCGGCGGGAGCACCGAGGAAGCTCAGGAAAACATAGCCGAGTTCGTGTCCAACAAACTCCTCGAGTACGTCAACACAGGGAGCACGTTCACGAGCGTGAACTTCCCAAGAATCAACCTTCCCAAGGCTGATGACTCACAAACGCACAGACTTCTGCACGTACACCACAACGTCCCAGGTGTCCTCTCACAGATCAACGGAATCTTCGCCAAGAACAACGTGAACGTCCTCTCCCAGTTCCTCAGAACAAATGAGCTCATCGGGTACGCGATCGCCGACGTCGACAAGGAATACAAGGAATCCCTTTTTGATGACCTCGTCAGGGTGGACCACACTATAAAGGTGAGGATTCTTTGAACGTTTGTGCCTCGTTGTTACTCCGAGCCTTCCCCAGAACATCAGAGATTGACGGGGGGACGCGGAGGTCGAATGTGTGGCTCTTCAAGTGTGTGCTTCATCTGAAGAAAGTGGCTGAGATGGCCATCAGCGCCCCGCTATAAGCGTCACCTCCAACGTCACCTCCTTCGCTTCCGGAAGCACGACATACCGTTCCTCTGCATTGAATCTTGTCCAAGGCTTGCCGTCTATCCGTACTGAGCCAATCCTCACTGATGGATCCTCTGCCAATGAGACAACGTGCCTGGATTGGGCTTTTGTGTCTCGGAGCAGGAAATGCAGCACGGCGGGTTTGTGACTGACGTACAGATTCAGGTAGAGGTAGTTCAGTAGTGAATGTTCCATTTCGTGATACGAGGCTTTCCACACAATCGCCTTTTCACTGTCGATCGGGACGCCGGCAGCAGAGACAGTCCGGAACACGCCGCCGAGCTCCCTGTCGAGAAAGTACTGGTTCCAGAACGTTGTCGTCGTAAGGAATTGATCGAGATAATGGTGCTCGCTGGTGATATGATAGAGATGAAGCTGAAGAAACGCCCCATAACACTGGATCCACCACGAGACCGTTGCAGAAGGGGGTGGAGTGTGCGGTGGCGTCCTCCCTACATAGTCAAACCATGCTCCGCGCAGAGAATCCCATCCATATTTCATGGTCTGCTCTCCAAGCGCTACACCTTTCTGTCGATAGACTTCCTTTCCGGTGATCTCAAAGAGACGCAGGAAGGCAAGTGCGCCTGTGAGCTGCCCCCCGACTGAGATCACCTCTTGTCCATCCCGGACTAACGGAGTAGAGGCCCATCGCCGGTCAAGCCGATTGGGGAACCCGCGCAGCCATCCGGTACTCAGCATCGGTCATGTGCTCGACCGAGATTCGCATCAACTCCTCGGCGAATCTCAGGACTGCAGGGTCTTTCGTGGACAACCAGAGATTCAAGAGGAGGGAGTTCGTGTAGCCAAAATGCGAATGTTTGCTTTTGGAGCTATCGTTGACGCTGAGATCTCTTTGGAGGACCTGGTAGTATCCACCGAATTCGGCGTCGCGTGCGCGAGTCTGCCGAATCCGCACAGACTCTCTCACTCGGGATAGGACCTTTTCGTCGCCCGTGACGAAGTAGTACATCGCGAGCCCCACGTCGGTGTAGAGCTGGAGGTCGACGCTCTTTGTGGTGTCCTTGGGTTTGCCCGCCTGAGTCAGAACTCCGAACCAACCACCGTATTGCTTATCCCACGAATGCTTCAAGAGATACTCCGCAGCCAGTCGGGCAACCTCGAGGTATTTCCTTTCGCCTGAGAGGAGGTAGGCGACGGAGAATCCGTACACCTGTCGACTGATCATCGCGGGATATTTGTCCCAAGGAGGTGTTGGCTGCCACGAACGGCTGAGATTCATGAAGAACGCGCCGTTTTCCAAGTCGCGCACGTGGTCATACCAATAGGGAATGATATCCGTCAGGGCCTGTTTTCGCCAGAAGTCTCCATCGAGGACTTCTTTTTGCTGCGGGGTGGCGACAGCAGCATAGAGGAAAAGTGCGAGCGTGACGACCAGCGTGTTCTTGGAGGATGAAGCCATGGCGAAGCAAATATAACGCTTTGCCACATGATTTTCATCTCCACCAAGGGGCTTTCAGGTGAAGGAGCGCCCACTTGTCCATAGAGCCCATCGGCAGCAATAGCCAACAGTTTCGACCCTTTGTCACCATCCTGCGGTGAAGGTGCGGTCTGGTGTTCGTCTGCATTTTGACTGATCTGCAAGCTGCAACCTGTCATCTGCGGCATCCCTCCTCATCGTCTATGCTTCTCACATCTTCCGATCCGGTTCTTACCCTGCCTTACACCTGTTGCACTTCTCAGCCGTTGACTTTTAGCTCGCAACTCTCCATGTTACTCGGAGGTTGCTGCCTGGATGACAGACATTGACAAACATTGACAAACACAGAAAGGGTATGACTATGCCATTGATCGTTAAGAGAGTCGATCGTTATCTCATCGACTATATAGGTGGGACATCGCTCCAGGGAGGCACGGCCGGGGCGATCATCACGTGTTTCTCGGCAACTCCACACGCGGGAGGTATCGGGTTTACGCCTGTGGGAACGATCACGTTTTTTGACGACAGCAGGGTGACCCCCGCAAATCAGTACCTTCCGGACGAAACCATTGCTCTGTACTACGAGATGAGCCGTTTCAATGACGTGGTCGGCATATTCCGTTACAGCACACCACTTCAGATCGCTGTGAACACCGAGACGGGCTACGGATATCTGGGGAACGCTCAAACCGAGGACGTTGGGCAACAGGAAGGGGTATAGCCAGGAGGTTGTTGAAAAACCCCGTCATCGACTCAAGTTGCCAGCGTAGAACCTCCTACCCTTGAAATCATGAAAGGACAAGACCGTGAAGGCTCAGCGAAGTTTCTGGGTGGCTCTACTGATATTGGCGTGGAGTGCACACGTTTTCTCCCAAGGCAAGGATCCGTGTGACTGTGTACCGCAGGTTGGAAAGAAGCCCTATCGATTTGAAGCGAAGCGAGAAAAGCACTATGAGAACTATCCCGCCGCAACGAAGCCCATGACACTCTCCAGTACCCGGGAATGGCAAAAGACATATGCGAAACTGATGAAGAGAGAAGTGATTGCCACGACCAAGCGGGTGAAAGGAACGCCGGAAGACTCGCTTTATGCGCTCGAGGGTTATCTATGGTACGTGAAGAAACAGATCGATTGCGACTTCCACATGCAAATAGGGCCGAAGGAGAAAAGCGGGAAACGGACTGTGATCGAGATGACGGTGGACAACTGCGAGCTGCAGCGAGCGATTCTTGATACGCTGAAGTCGCGGGGCTATTCGGCGGAGGGAAAACAATTCAAAGAAGGAATTCGTGTAACGGTTGTTGGTCTTGGATTCTACGACGGTCAGCACGCGACCAAGACGGCAAAGAAAGGTGCGTCATCTTCGCTGAAGAAACAAGAAGGGACTGCGTGGGAGCTGCATCCGGTGAAAGCTGTCGTGTTCAGGTGAATGTCGTGAGGATAGGATGAGCAGCTTTCGCTGAGGTGCCTGCGGAAACGGGGATCTGCAAGGGAGGGCTGCCCCGCGGATTGCTCCTACAATTGCCTCCCTCGTGAAACTTCCTTACCTTCAGTGCGCAGTTGGCAATCGATCCCGCCAGAGAGCGGCGGGACGCAAGAAACGCGCAATTCGCAATTCGAAATTGTTACTGCCGGGGTGGCGGAACTGGTAGACGCACAGGACTTAAAATCCTGTGAGGCGCAAGCCTCGTGCGGGTTCGACTCCCGCCTTCGGCACAATTCGGGTTTTTCTTTTTCCTGAGGTTTTCGTTTTTTGTGCTTTGAAATTCAGTGAGGATCTCGTTCATCCTGCGAGAAACTCGAAATACTAATCTCGAAATTCTAGGGAAATCCGAAGGACAAAACTAGAAACACGAAATCAAGAAGGGAAGAGTGTACGACCTGTACTGATTTCGGGCTTCTCTTTTTTCTTAGGATTTCGTTTTTCGTGCTTCGAAATTCGATCATGCGTATCATCGAACAACGCAAGTTGATCAACGGACTGCGCGACTATGTGGGCAAAATGTCCTCGTCGGAGCGGTATGATTTCGAAATGATGCAGAAGCGCGACAAAGACGATGAGGAGCTCGATCAGCTCGCATACGCGAAGCTCGAGGCCCTGCATCGCAAGTATGTGGTCAAGAAGACAAAAAAGGACATCGAGGAATTGTTCAAGAAGCTCTCGGCTGGTTCAAATGAAAATAAGGGAGACACGGAATGAAGTACCGGAGATTAGGCAGCACACGAATTGAGGTATCGGAAATCGGGTACGGAGCCTGGGGAATAGGAGGGGCGTTGTGGCAGGGATCAAAAGATGACGAATCAATCCAGGCATTGCATCGAGCGATCGACCTTGGGCTGAATTTCATCGACACGGCACTCACCTACGGTGAGGGCCATAGCGAACGACTCATCGGCGGCGTGCTGAAGCAGAGAAAGGAACGAGTCTATGTGGCGACAAAGATACCGCCGAAAAACGGCAAGTGGCCGGCAAGACGGGGGATCCCGTTGCGTGATTGCTTTCCCTACGACTATGTCATCCAATCCACGGAACAAAGCCTGCGAAACTTGAATGTCGATGCGATTGACATACAGCAATTCCACGTCTGGAACGACGAGTGGATAGAGGATTCCGAGTGGTCCGATGCCGTCAGCAAGCTCAAAGACCAGGGAAAGATACGTCATTTCGGAGTTTCCATCAACGACCACGAACCTGAGAACGCTCTGAGGCTGGGAGCAACGGGAAAAGTCGATACCTTCCAGGTTATCTACAACATCTTCGATCAGTCTCCCGAGGAAAAACTCTTTCCTTTCTGCGAACAGAACAAGATCGGGATTATCGTCCGGGTTCCTCTCGATGAAGGTGGCCTCACAGGATCCATCACGCCTGAATCGACCTTCCCGGAAGGGGACTTCCGAGGTCGTTATTTCAGAGACGAGCGGAAACAACAGGTTGTTGAACACGTGTCGAAACTGAAGCCATTGCTGAGCACGGAGGCACAGTCTGTTGCGGAACTCGCCCTCCGTTTCACACTCAGCCATCCTGCCGTGTCAACAGTCATTCCAGGTATGCGGACGGTCAAGAACATCGAGGCAAACTGCAAAGTCTCAGATGGCAGAGTCCTGAGCAAGAAGATGCTCGCTGAGCTCAGAAACCATCGATGGCAGCGGAATTTCTACGGGTAGACATCTTTCCAACCTCACTTTTGTGTCCACTCTCGAGTATTTGACCTCACCCGTAGAGGCTGTCCAATTAGTTCTTTGATAATACAAGTTGGTTCAGCGCCGATGAGGCGGTAGAGTGTCAGGGATTAGTTGACCCAGTGCGCAGTTTTCTTGACGTTGTGTGCGATACTGAGCATTCCGATCTCTACGTTGACCTTGGGTTGACCACGCAAGCGGCAACGCGTGTAAGCTTGGTTGAACTTGATGTCACCGAACGGCGGCTCCACATCCATGCCTCGTTGCTTGCGCAAGGCGAGACCAATATCCGAGTTGAGGTTAGCCCTCGCCTGAGCACGATAGACGTCCAGCGTTGGATTGACAAAGATGGTACGATTGCAATCTCCCCGCTTGCAGTCAATGGCAACGGGACAGTCCTGACAGTTGACACATTGGTAGCTGCGTGCTGTGCTGTTATAGCCGCTGGTGCTGGTAATCGTTCTTACCTGCTTCAAGGTGAGCAGACGTCCTTGCGGACAACGATAGGTGTCGCTGGTGGCGTCGTGGGGAAAGTTTTCCTTGCGATACGGATTAGTGCGATACTTCTTCTTCTGTTCCAGGTGAAAGGTGTTGTATTTGAGATAATTGCCGATTTGGTGCTCGCTCAACAACGCATAGTTCTCTTCACTGCCATAGGCACAATCGCCCATCACAAGAGCGGGGTATTGTCCGAGTAAAGTGTGTAGACGCTCAAGGTGGGTGGGGAATGCATCGCTCTCGGAGGCTTTCCGTTGGTGGAAGCTGTAGTTGACAATGAACTGGTGCTGCGTACCAATCAACACATTGTAGGATGGAAGGAGTTGACCATCTTTGGTGAGAAAGACCGTCGCTGCGGGATCAGTTTTCGCATAACTGTTGCGCCCAGCTAAGGTTTTCTCCTGCTGCTCATAGTATTCGAGTTTTGGCAAGAGCTTCGTGGAGATCTGAGTGAGAGCCTTCGCCGTGCGTTTGGGGGCAGGGGGTGTCTCCTGTAAGATGTTGTTGAGCCGTTGGATTTGTTCTTTGACGTCATTGCTCGTGAGTGTGGACTGCTCGCCGAGTTCTTCCAGGTTGCGCTCGCCGTAGTGCAGTTGTTCTTCAGCATTGGTGTGCTCGATTTCCACGAGCAACTCGTTGATCTTTTGCTGCACCTTCTCTTTGTAGCGCTTGGTGTTCTTGGCCCAGACCACCTTGTGCTTGTTGCTGTCGGCTCGGAGTTTAGTCCCATCAACAAAATACTGCTCAAGATCGATATAGCCGTGCTCAAGCAGGAAGAACACCATCGAGCCGAAGACCTGATCGATGACTCCTCGGAGTCGGCTGGACCGGAAGTTGTTGATGGTGCGGAAGTCGGGTGTGCTCATCCCCGACAACCACATGAAATGAATGTTCTCGGTCAGCGCCTTCGCAATTAACCGCGACGAGTAGATCTTGGTCACATACGCATAGACCAACACCTTCAGCAGCATCAGCGGGTGATAGGCACTCGCACCGTCACCTTGGTATGTTGCCAGGAGTGGCTGGATGTCCAACTTGTCGACGGTCCGATTGACCACACGCACTAGATGGTTCTCCGGGATCAACTCCTCCAAGCTCGGAGGCAAAAGCATCACTTGTTGCTGCGTGTATGGTTTGAACACTTGCTTACTCTTCGCTTTCTTCCGCTTCCGCACTGGAGGCGGCGAGGTTTCATCAAAGAGCGTATGAGAGTCTGGTCTCATCTGGCGGCCTCTTTAGTAATGAGGAGTATGGATTGAAAGACGTACAGATGCATGAAAAGTTGCGCTCCACGAAATACTTTTTGGACAGCCTCTTGCTTGGATTTTCTTGCTTGCGGGTCGGCGGGCATGCGCCATGTCCCCTGGGTGCACATAGAATTCCTCCCCTCCAAGGGGAGGACGAAGGTGGGGTCTTCGCCGATGAGATACCGCAGCGCTCTGATCACCGTGCAGAACAGACCGAATGACGGAAACTGATAGCGATGAATCGCCTTGATTTTGCGGCGAATTTTCTGTATTCTTTCCTGGTTCTGCCACGCAGGTGTCCTAAGAATAGCATTGACGGGCTCTTAGCTCAGATGGCTAGAGCGCTACCTTGACATGGTAGAGGTCATAGGTTCGAGTCCTATAGGGCCCACATAAGAATGGTCAATTGAGAATGGTCAGCTGAGAATCACCAATTGACAGTTTTCTTGTTTGGGCATGCGTCTCTGCTCTGTGTGCGCATAGGATTGCAACTCGATAGAGGCCACGGAACATAACACGATGATCTAACAAACGAAACGAAGGTTGCCAATCGGAGAAACCCTCCGATTTTTTTTGTCCCGGGAATCCAATTGAAAAGTGGCGCCACAAAGGCCCGAATTCACAAAGTCTTTCAAGAGTGGTTCTATTCAACCTGACGCTGATGGCCTCTGGCTTGGTGTGTTACTGACTTTGTGGCAGCGTGGATATCTTCGTCCGCATCTCTAAGGCGATGTCAAAAATCACGATTACATTTCCTGACGGAACCTCGAAGCAATCTGACCAGGGTGTCACTGGACAAGGCATTGCGGAGAGCATTAGCAAGGGCTTAGCTCGAGAAGCGCTCGCAGTTGAAGTCAACGGTGAAGTATGGGATCTCAACAGGAAGATCACCATTGACGCGACCGTCAAGATTTTGAAGTGGCAGGACGACGGCGGCAAATATGCCTTCTGGCACAGCTCGGCCCATCTCATGGCTGCAGCGGTCGAGTCTCTGTTTCCCGGAACTCGGTTTGGCATCGGTCCTCCCATCGAAACTGGTTTCTACTACGATCTCGATATGCAGGACCACACGCTGACAGGGGAGGATCTTCAGAAGATCGAGGAGCGGATGTATGAGCTTGCGGGAAAAGACGATCCGTACATTCGCGACGAGAGGAAATGGGAAGATGCCGTCACCTACTTCAAGGGAAAGCAGGACCCCTACAAACTCGAGTTGCTCGAGGAGCTGAAAGGACAGCAGATCACGTTCTATCACTCCGGCAACTTTACGGATCTTTGTTATGGCCCGCATCTGCCGTCGACAGGACGCATCAAAGCCATCAAGCTGTTGAATGTCGCAGGGGCCTACTGGCGTGGCAGCGAAAAGAACAAGATGCTGCAGCGCATCTATGGGGTGACGTTTCCCACGAAGCAGGAACTCGACCAGCACCTCTTCCGTCTGGAGGAAGCTAAGCGCAGGGATCACCGCAAACTCGGTCAGGAGCTTGAGCTCTTCTACCTGACATCCGAAAGTCGGCGGTGGCTTGCCGCTCTGGCTCCCGAAAGGGACGGTGATCCGCGAGGAACTCGAGAACTTTCTGCGCGCCGAGCAGAAGAAGCGCGGCTATCTGCCGGTGGTGACTCCCCACATCGGCAACATTAACCTGTACAAGACCAGCGGCCACTATCCGTACTACAAGGACAGTCAGTTCACTCCGGTCAAGGTGGAAGAGGAAGAGTATCTGCTCAAGCCGATGAACTGTCCGCACCATTTTCAGATCTATGCCTCGAAGCCCCGCAGCTATCGTGATCTGCCGGTGCGTTTGGCCGAATTCGGTACGGTCTATCGCTACGAACAATCGGGAGAGCTGAACGGGCTCATCAGGGTTCGGTGCTTCACGGTCGATGACTCGCACATGTTTGTGCGACAGGACCAACTGAAGGAGGAGCTGATCGGAGTCATCGATCTCATCCAGCTGGTGTTCAATACGCTCGGCTTCAGCGATTTCAGAACCCGGTTGTCCTTCAGGGATCCGAAGAACAAGGAGAAGTACGGCGGCGAAGACTCATTGTGGATCCAGGCCGAGAAGGACATCAAGGAAGCTGCCGACGAGACGAAGTTGAACTACTATGTGGGTGTCGGCGAGGCTGCTTTCTACGGACCGAAGATCGATTTCATGGTCCGAGACGTCCTGGGCAGGACGTGGCAGCTTGGGACGGTCCAGGTCGACTACGTCATGCCGGAGCGATTCAACCTGGAGTACACCGGCGCGGATGGTCAGAAACACCGTCCTGTGGTCATTCACCGTGCGCCGTTTGGGTCGCTCGAACGCTTCATCGGCGTTCTCATTGAACATTTCGCCGGAGAGTTTCCGTTCTGGCTTGCTCCGGTTCAGGTGGCGGTGTTGTCGATCACCGATCAGTATTTTGACTACGCGATGCAGGTCTTTGAACAGCTGAAGAACGCCGGCATCCGTGCTGAGCTTGATGATCGGAACGAAAAAGTCGGTTACAAAATTCGCGATTGGGAGATGAAAAAGGTGCCCTACATGCTCGTGGTCGGTGAGAAGGAGAAGGCCGCCAACACAGTCTCGGTGCGCCAGCATAAGAAGGGGGATCTTGGCGCGATGGGACAGGGAAGCGTTTCTCGCGAAGGTCCTCGATGCTCATTCAACGGAAATCACTCACTTTATAGGAGAGACCCCCATTAAGCAAGAGCGCGCACGTATCAATACTGAAATCAGAGCACCACAGGTAAGGGTGATCGATGACGAGGGAACACAGCTTGGTGTCCTCGACGGTGAAAGAGGCACTTGCCGCGGCAACGGAACGAGACGCTTGACCTGATCGAAATCGTGCCGACAGCCGATCCCGCCGGTGTGCAAGATCATGGATTTCG
Organism: uncultured Bacteroidota bacterium; assembly: GCA_963739335.1. Taxonomy (GTDB): domain Bacteria; phylum Bacteroidota; class Ignavibacteria; order UBA10030; family UBA10030; genus UBA9647. The sequence continues at coordinate 39,433 of CAVUAC010000078.1, forward strand.
GGAAGTACAAATACGAGATTGCCAAGAAAGAGAAGCTGCAGAAGAAACACCAGCATGTTACGCTGGTCAAGGAAATCCGCTTCCATCCCGAATACGGACACGCACGATTTTGATTTCAAGGTCCGTCACGCCCGTGCGTTCATCGAGGAAGGGCACAAGGTAAAAGCAACAGTGGTCTTCAAAGGGCGTGAGATAACGTATCAGGACCAGGGAAGGGAGATGCTCGAGCAAGTTTCACGGAAGAGCTCGACGATATCGCCAAGATTGACGCGCCGGCGAAGATGGAAGGTCGCCAGATGATTGCGTACTTACGTCGCTGACAAATCGAAGAAGAAGGCGACCGAAGGAAGTAAACAAACAACGGAACCAACATAACGGAGTACCGGTATGCCAAAAATGAAAAGCCGCCGGAGGGCGCTGAAGTCGTACAAGATGACGGCGACGGGGAAGATCAAGCGGCGGAAAGCATTTCGAAGTCATATCCTGACATCGAAGTCAACGAAACGGAAACGACATCTTCGCAAGCCGGGGCTGGTTTCAAAGACGGAAGCGTACAAGGTGCGACGATTTTTGCTAGCATAATTCAGAAGGAGAATGGTTCATGCCGCGTTCACAGAACAAAGTTGCTTCACACAGACGCAGAAAAAAGCTGCTGCAGAAAGCCAAGGGCTACTGGGGTGGACGCAGCAAAGTCTACACGGTTGCCAAGCATCACGTTGAGAAGGCGCTCACACACGCCTACCGGCATCGCAGAACAAAGAAGCGCATCTTCAGAGGCATCTGGGTCGCGCGTATTAATGCTGCCGCCCGCGCCAACGGAACAACGTACTCAAAGCTGATCGCGGGGCTGGACAAAAAGTCCATCAATATCAACCGGAAGGTGCTGGCCGATCTGGCCGTGAACCATCCGCAGGCGTTTGCTGAAGTTATAAAGTTCGCAGCCGCGTAACGTTGATCTTCTTGTCAATCGCAACAGCGTCCCGTCCCCCGAAAAGAGGTGACGGGACAGGTTGATGAGAAGATTTTTCGTTTTTGCATCTCAGCGCGGGGATGGGAGGAGGGGGGGGACGTTCTTCATCATCGATGAATAAGGAGGTGCACCATGCCACGATTCGGAAATCATTCGGCCGATTGCGAAATTGTTGTCGCATCGGAAGAAAACGTTCTTGATGCCCGCCACTTCAACGTGCTCTATGGTGTCTTCAGCTCATGTGGGGCGGATTTCTTCGCCTACGTTGAGCCGAAGATGTTTCAAGCTTTTTTCCTGATGTCAAATGAAGGAGGTAGGCGGGCGGGTGATCTCGAGCTTACGCTAAATGAACTCGGGAATATGATGCCTGAATACAAAGGGCTTCGCATCGGGCGGTCGAAAGGGATACTGACGGCGGCCTATGGCTTGAGTGGGAAGATCAAACGGCCTCCGGTCGGAGATGCTCTGAACGAAGCAGTTGCGAAGATTCTCCAGAAAATAGCGGATTGTACGTACACACCATGTCGAAGAACAATCTGCACTTGGATCAGGTGAAGACCCAACGATATGATAGACAAAATCAATGAAGTACGTGATGCGTTCAATGCGGAGGTCTCCAGGGCTTCCAGCGAAGCCGATCTGGAACAGGTCCGCATAAAATTCCTTGCCCGTAATGGAGCGATCGGACAGCTCTTTGACGGGATGAAGTCGGTACCAAACTCAGAGAAGCCTGCTGTCGGGAAGCTTCTGAACTCGCTCAAGGTCGTTGCACAGGCGGCTTACGACGAGAAAAAGAGGCTGATGGGGCAGTGCAAGGAGCGGCTCGGCTCGTCCATTGATCTGACCCTTCCCGGCCGACCACGCCCGGTTGGAACGAAGCATCCGCTCACCCAGACAATGGATGAGATCAAGAAGATCTTCATGACCATGGGGTTTTCCGTTGTCACGGGTCCGGAGATCGAAACGGACTATTACAATTTCGGAGCTCTGAATTTCGCCCCCGATCATCCTGCACGTGATATGCAGGACACGTTCTTCATTTCGAAGAATATCCTGCTTCGGACGCATACCTCCCCGGTCCAGATCCGGACCATGGAAAAGCAGCAACCTCCCGTGCGAGAGATTATGCCGGGAAGGGCATATCGCAATGAAGCTGTGAGCGCAAGAAGCCTTGTCAGTTTTCACCAGATCGAAGGCTTGTATGTCGATCGGGGCGTCACATTCAGCGACCTAAAAGGGACGCTCGTCGCATTCGCACGCCAATTCTACGGAAATGATGTGAAATACAAGTTCCGGCCGACATTCTTTCCGTTCACAGAACCTAGCGCGGATATGTACATTTCGTGTTTTCTCTGCAAGGGCAAGGGCTGCAGGATGTGCAAGTCCATTGGTTGGCTGGAGATCCTGGGTTCAGGGATGGTGCATCCTCACGTACTCCAAAACGTAGGTTACGATTCAGAGAAGTACACAGGCTGGGCCTTTGGAATGGGAATTGAGCGCACGGCGTCGCTGCGATACGGCGTGGATGACCTGAGGCTCTTCTACGAGAATGATGTGCGTTTCTTACAACAGTTCTAGCGGTAGCCTGCCATGAAAATCTCACACGACTGGCTCAAAGAATATATCGATTTTCGACTGAAGCCTGCACGGCTCGCAGATCGGTTGTCGATGCTTGGACTTGAAGTCGCAGGTTATGAGGACCTTGCTCAGAAGTATGAGAAATTTGTCGTCGGCGAAGTGCTGGAGCGTGGGAAGCACCCGAATGCCGATAAGCTGACGCTCTGCAAAGTGAATGTCGGGAAGGAAGAACTTGCAATCGTCTGTGGGGCGCCCAACGTGGCTGCCGGGCAGAAGGTTGTCGTCGCGCTCGTCGGTGCGATGATCCCCCGCAGTCAACATGATCCTGAGGGAAATCCGTTTGTGCTCGAGCGGGCACACATTCGAGGAGTGCAATCCAATGGAATGATCTGTTCTGAGTACGAGCTTGGTCTTGGTGATGACGCAAACGGCATCCGTGTGCTTGATGCGAAGGCAAAACCTGGCACCCCCTTCGCGAAACACCTTGGACTCGCGGATGTGATCTATGATATGGAAGTGACAGCGAACCGGGGTGACTGGCTCAGTCACATCGGTGTTGCCCGTGAGATTCAGGTGATCGCCGAGGGCAAGGCAACGCTTCCGCGCGTGCGTCTCCGTGAAAGCAAAGCTCCGGCGAAGGAGCACGCGACGATCAGAATTGTAGATTCGCAGAAATGTCGTCGCTACTCGTGTCGCGTCTTAAGAAACGTGAAGATCGGTCCTTCACCTCAATGGCTGCAGGATCGGCTGCTCAGCGTTGGTCTGCGCCCGATCAACAATGTTGTTGATGTGACGAACTACGTGCTGATGGAAACAGGTCAACCACTGCACGCATTTGACTATGACACGTTGGCTCGGCATACGATCGTCGTGAAGTGTGCGCAGGAGGGTGAGAGGTTCACGACACTCGATGGAAAAGAGCACGTCTTGCGCACCGACGTCCTGATGATTTGCGATGCAGAGAAGCCGGTCGCGATCGCCGGCGTGATGGGAGGGGCGAACACGGAAATCAGTGAGCGGACGACGAATGTGTTGCTCGAGAGCGCGAATTTTGATCCAGGTAACATCCGGTGCACGTCGAAGTATCTGGGCCTCTCGACAGATGCATCGCAGCGTTTTGAGCGAGGCGTTGATTTCGAGACGTCGCTCTACGCGGCAAATCGCGCGGCTCAGTTGATACAGCAACTCACAGGCGCCGAGGTTCTCCGGGGAAGCATCGATGTGTACCCGAAGAAGCTGCGGCGAAACCCGGTGACGCTGCGTGTAAGTCGGACGAACGCTGTTCTGGGTACGTCATTGACCAAGGCTGAGATGAAATCGTTCCTCGGGCGCCTTGGATTATCAGTGGTGGCCCAGACGAGGGATGCGATGAAGTTCGCTATTCCTTCGTTCCGGTACGACCTCCTGGAGGAAATCGACCTTATTGAGGAAGTGGCGAGGGCATACGGCTACAACAATATCGAGACAAAGACACGCACCAGTGTCGATTTCTCAAAACCGCTCAACACAAGCTCGATTGAGGACGAGGTCAGAAACTATCTGATCGGCGCGGGATTCAATGAAATGCTCACCTACAGCCTCCAGGATCGAGCAGAGGGGCATCTGGTCGGCGACAGGGCTGTTGAGGTGCTTAATCCGGTCAGCGCCGAGGCCTCTGTGCTGAGGACGAGCCTTCTACCCGGTGCTCTGACCGTCGTGCAGCATAACCGTTCACACGGGCAGAAAGACCTTCGGATGTTTGAAATTGGCAACGTGTTCAGCCTTCGCGGGCCTGCCCCGACAGATTCTCTGGACGGATATGCGGAGGAAGAGCGGATCATCATCCTTCTGAGCGGCAACCTTGCTCCGATACAGTATGGCTCGGAACACCGTGGGATCGACCTGTTCGATCTGAAGGGTGAGGTCGAGGCGCTGCTAACCAAGTTTTGCCCTTGACAAATACAGGTTTATTTCTTATGATAGCGCAAGCGCTTTAATTGAAAGCGCCCTAGCAGTTGAAATCAATGGTACTTATGCCGGATTTCTCGGAAAGATTGGCAAGTCAATCACGGAACGATTTGATATTGACGATGCCATCTTTGTCTGCTGAGTTGAAGGTTGAGACGCTCCAGCAGGAATTGGCTGTCCGAGAAGAAGCTAAAACCGCTTCCACGATTTCCAAGTGTGCGTCGGGATCTTGCTTTCGTTGTTGATTCTGGGGTGCAACACGAGAACGTGGCGCGGTCCATCAGGGAGGCTGGTGGAGCCATGCTCAGCGATTTGGTACTCTTCGATGTGTATGTGGGAGACCAGATTGGGGCTGGTAGGAAAAGCTTGGCATACTCATTGGAGTTCCAGCCATTGGATCGCACGTTGACCGATCGTGAGATCGATGCCGAGGTCGCTCGGATTGTGCACTCATGTCGAAGCAGCGTGCGAAGCGAAGTTGCGGGCGATATGAAGGTGCGCCTGGCAGTCCCGGTGAATCTAGAGGAGATCAGCTTTGCCTGATCAGCATGTGGAAGCTGAAGTCATGAGCGGCAAAGACATCAAGAGTCTGGAGACCTCGCTCGAGGCCTTGTGGGACAAGGCACGTCGGGTATCCGAAGTCATCGTTCAGCTGAAGGAGACGAACGTAGAACTTCGGAAGAAAGTGCAGGACCTCGAGGGCTCCCGAGCAGCGTCTCAAGGAGGAACTGGTCAGCAAGGAACGGGAGCTGGAACGACTGCGTCAGGAAGCACTTCGGTTACAGTCCAATGGATCGAACATCCTCACGAAGGAAGAAAAGGAGGCACTGAAAGCAAGGATCAAGGACCTCATCGGCAAAATCAATTCACATTTGTAGTCCTCGTGTTCTTGTTTTGATCGTGGCAATGGCTGTGGCCTGGAGAAATTCACACGTACCTTTATCAATCGGACGCGTGAGAGCCTATGAACGGAAAGAGCATAAAAGTAAAAATCTTCGGTTCAGAGTATCCTCTTCGCGGTGAGAACGAGGATTTCACCAAGAAGATCGCAGCCTATGTGGATACGATGATATCCACCATTCATGAGAAGATTCCAGAGCAGCCGCCTCTGACTGTTGCGGTGCTGTCTGCTTTGAATATCACTGAAGATCTGATGAAAGAACGAGAGCGAAGTCAGCAGTCATGGACGCATCTGGAAACGGAAATCATCAAGCTGTCGAATTACCTCGACAATTGTCTGGAGGTCAGACTCGTCCGAATCTAGGAGTGAATAAACTGATTTTCTCTCGAGTGTTCTTTCTCAACATACAGGACGGTCGGATGATCATCAAAACAGAATATCCGCACCGCCAGCCGTGATCAAAACTTATTAAAGAACCTGACAGTTACTTTAATAAGGGAGCTTGACTCATAAGCGTGGAGCGCAGGCCACCTCTCCGCCTCCGGCGGAGATGCCAAGCGACGACTCTTCCGCCTCAGGCGGAGGACGAGCGGGTAGTGGAAGTGTGAAATGCTTAGGCAGGCACCCACCGTGTTGAACTGAGGTTCTTTCAATACACCTTGATCTTCGGCCGACGAGTGCGGTTTTTTTTCTGTGTCGTGGGTGTTGATGATAGGAGTGGTCATGGAAATCTACGTAATCATACCGATGATCGTCGTGACGGCAGGTCTGACGTTCTATTTCGGATGGCACCTCAACGCACGATCGGGGCAAAACAAAATCACGAGCGCCGAGGAACGTGCGAAGCGTATCATCGAAGAGGCCGAAAAAGAGGCAAACACGCTCAAGCGTGAGAAAGTCCTCGAAGCGAAGGACGAGTGGTACAAACGGAAGAAGGAATTCGAAGCAGAAGCCCAGTCGAAGAAAAGCAAGGCGCAGGTATTTGAAAAACAGCTGATCTCACGCGAGGAAAACGTCGATCGAAAGCTTGACCTCCTGAGTAAGAAAGAAGTGGCTCTTCAGGCCCTCGAAAAGGACCTCGGAGAGAGGCGAAAACGGATGGAGGAGAAGGAAAAGGAGCTTTCCCGAATGATCGGCGAGGAGAACAGTCGATTAGAGCGGATTTCGGGCATCACACGGGACGAAGCCAAGAAACAGCTTAGTGATAACCTTATAGAGACGGTTAAGACCGAGTCTGCACAGCTTCTTAAGGAAATACGTGACAAAGCCAAGGAAGAGGCCAAGAAGGAGGCGCAGAAGCTCATCGTTCAGGCAATACAGCGCACAGCCGCTGACCACACTGTGGAGACCACTGTGAGCGTTCTGAACCTTGAAAGCGATGAAATGAAGGGTCGCATCATCGGGCGGGAGGGACGAAACATCACGGGCCTTTGAGGCGGCGACAGGCGTAGATGTCATAGTAGATGATACACCTGAAGCCGTTATCCTGTCAGGATTTGACCCGTTTCGGCGAGAAGTTGCTCGAATGTCCCTTGAACGTCTAATTGCTGACGGTCGGATCCACCCGGCCAGGATTGAGGAGGTCGTGGAGAAGGTGAAGAAGGAGCTCGAGGAGGAGACCATTCGGACAGGTGAAAATGCCCTTCTGGAGGTCGGCCTCCACGGGGCACATGCAGAGATCGTCAAGCACATCGGGCGGATGAAATACCGGTCAAGTTACGGCCAGAATCTACTTCAACATAGCATCGAAGTCTCTTTCCTGAGCGGCATTATGGCCGCTGAGCTTAACCTCGACGTCGAACCTTGCCAAGAGGGGCGGCTTGCTGCATGACATCGGCAAGACGATCGACCGGAGCGTTGAGGGGCCGCACGCCCTTCTCGGCTACGAGCTGTGCAAGAAATTCAACGAGCATGCCGTTGTACTG
>CAVUAC010000079.1:0-19146 GCA_963739335.1 uncultured Bacteroidota bacterium
CTCGATTCTCCTGAATCTGCCTACGATGTAGTCATCATCGGTGGCGGCGCTGCTGGGCTTATGTGCGCCCTCGAGGCCGGGAAACGCGGCCAAAGGGTGCTCGTACTTGAGCACAATGAAAAGGTCGGAGAGAAAATCCTCATCTCTGGCGGCGGGCGCTGCAATTTCACGAACCTGAACGCGGCCTCCGCCAACTATCTGTCGCAAAATCCTCATTTCTGCAAATCGGCTCTTGCGCGCTTCACTGCAGAAGATTTCGTGGCTATCGTCGAGAAGCACGGCATCGCCTATCATGAGAAGAAGCAGGGTCAGCTCTTTTGCGACGGTAGCTCCCAGCAGATTGTCGATCTGTTACTGAAAGAATGCGCCGAATCCGGCGTCTCCATCGAAATCAGTTGCACCGTACAAGAAGTGAAGAAAGGAGAGAGGTTCAACCTTTCAACGTCGAAGGGAAGTTACGAGTGCGATGCGCTTGTCGTGGCGACCGGAGGGCTCTCCATTCCGCAACTGGGAGCGACGAACTTCGCGTTCTCCATTGCCCGCCAGTTTGGGCTGAAGGTCACTAGACTAAGACCTGGCCTTGCCCCGCTGACATTTAAGCCGGAGGACCTCAGGTTCTTCGGGTTATTGGCGGGGATTTCTGTCGATGCCACGGTTACGTGCGGGGAAATCCCTTTTCGGGAAAACATCTTGTTCACGCATCGCGGACTCAGCGGGCCAGGCATTCTGCAAGCTTCTTCGTACTGGGAAGAAGGCTCCAATATCATTATAGACCTTCTTCCGGAGACGGACATCGAGCAGATCTTCCTAGAGCACGAACAAAGCAAGAAGGAATTGTCGACCGTGCTGGATCAATACCTCCCACGCCGATGTGTGGTAGAATGGTGTAAGCGCCAGGGAGGATCGAAACCGATGTTTCAAATTCCCCGAAAGGAGTTGGAGCGCATTGCGTACGGACTTCACCACTGGGTCATCACTCCAAGCGGCACGGAAGGATTTGGGAAAGCGGAGGTGACTGTTGGGGGCATCGATACGGAAGAACTCTCGTCCAAAACAATGCAGGCCAATAAAATCGCCGCGCCTGTACTTCATCGGCGAGTGTGTGGATGTGACAGGCTGGCTTGGCGGCTACAACTTCCAGTGGGCTTGGTCATCCGGTTGGGTGGCTGGGCAGTATGTGTAAAGATGTAAAACGAAAGACGTTAGAAGTGAGACGGGACGCAGGTGGCGATGACCGACACTTTGCAGAGGAGTACAGGAGGTGACGGGCATCTCTCAAGGCTAGTACTTCGGCGTTATCCCAAGATTGTAGAAGATAAACGAATATATATCGGCCGTCTGTTCAAGCGCAATACTCGTGCTGCTCGCGCCGTGGCCCGATCGTGTTTGAATACGGATGAGGACAGGGTTCTCACCGTGGTATTTCTCCTGCAGGGTCGCCGCATATTTGAATGAATGAGCCGGAACCACACGGTCGTCGTGATCGGCGGTGGTAATGAGCGTGGCCGGATAGTTCAGTCCCTCCTTGATGTTGTGGAGCGGAGAGTACTGGTAGAGTGCCTTGAATTCCTCCTCGTTGTCACTTGAGCCGTAGTCGGCAATCCAAGCATGCCCGATGGTGAACTTGTGGAAGCGCAGCATGTCCATAACACCGACCTGCGGGATGGCAACCTTGAATAATTCTAGGCGTTGATTCATCACAGCGCCCACGAGCAGCCCGCCGTTCGAGCCACCCTGGATGGCGAGCATCTGCGGAGAGGTGTACTTGTTCGCGATGAGGTACTCAGCAGCAGCGATAAAATCGTCGAAAACATTTTGTTTCTTCAGCTTCGTGCCAGCCGCGTGCCATTTTTCTCCGTATTCCGCGCCCCCGCGCATGTTTGCCGATGCATAGATGAATCCCTGCTCAAGGAGCGCAAGGCGGGTTGCGCTGAAGCCCGGTGTCGTGGAGATGTTGAAGCCCCCGTAGCCATACAGGAGCGTCGGATTCTTCCCATTCAGTATGAGACCCTTCTTGTAGACCAAGAACATCGGCACGCTCGTCCCGTCTTTGCTCTTGCAGAACACCTGCTTCGTCTCGTAATCGGCGGGGTTGAAGCTCGGAATCCCCGGAGCCCGGAAGAAGGTACTCTTCTTGGTGGCAATATCGTACCGATAGATGGTGGTCGGGAAAGTGAAGGAAGTGAACGTGTAGAAGACGGTTTTTTCGTCTCTCTCTCCTCCGAAGCCGCTCGCGATGCCAAGGGTTGGCAGCTCGACTTCATTCTCGAGTGTACCATCAAGGCCAAAAACATAAGCGCGTGTTGACACATCCTTGAGATATGTTACAAAGAGCTTTCCGCCGGCAGTCCCTGTGCCCTCCAGGGGCTCCGGTTTCTCGGGCAGTACGTTCTTCCAGTTCTTTTCTTCGGGGTTCTTGGGGTCGACGAGAACCACCATGCCGTTAGGCGCATTCTTGTTGGTTCGAACAAGAAACTTGTCCCCAATGTTGTCTATGACTCCATAGCTGTCATCGCTGATGGTGGATACGATAGGCTGAAACGTCTTTTCTCCTTTGCTGAGATCACGGTAATAGAGTGCGTTGCCCTGTTTGCCGGATCCACTCTCGGAGATGAAAAGGATAGCGAACCGCTCGTCCTGTGTTGTTCCGACTCCATTCATTCGTTCCGGATGAGCCCTGTCTTCATAAACCAATTCGTCTGTCGACTGCGGGGTGTGGAGCTTATGGAAGTAAACCTTCTGGTTCACGTTCTTCGAAGAGAGCTCTTTTCCTTTCTCTGGAGGATCATATCGGCTGTAGTAGAATCCATCCCCCTGCCACGAGGCACCAGAGAATTTTGTCCACAGCAATGTGTCTGGCAGGTATTTCCTCGTCGCAACTTCCATGACATAGAAGTCCTGCCAATCTGAGCCGCTGCGAGAAACACCGACCACGGCATACCGACCGTCCTTTGAGAAGGACAATGTGCCAAGCCGGGCTGTGCCGTCAGCAGAGAGTTTGTTTGGATCGATCAGGACCTCTGGTTTCCCATCGAGCCCTTTCTGGATGTACATCACACTCTGATTCTGCAGACCATCGTTCTTGGAGAATATGTAGTATTCCCCTTTCCGGTAAGGAGCGCCGTACTTAGGATAGTTGTAGAGATTCTCCAGCCTTTGCTTTACCTGCTGGCGGAACGGTATCTTCTCGAGGTATCCATATGTCACCTTGTTTTGGGCCTCGACCCACCGGGCGGTCTCGGGAGAATTGTCGTCTTCGAGCCAGCGGTACGGGTCACCGACCTTTACACCGAAATACGTGTCGACCTGGTCGACCTTCTTCGTCTGCGGGTATTGAAGCTGTTGACTAGTGAGTTGCGCCGGGGAAAGCGCAAGGGCCGCAAATGCGGCGATGAAGAGAATGGAAGCGCTGTGCCTGACTCTCATAGAATCTCCTCGACGAGTGAATTGCGAAATACGAATCAGTTTGCCAGTGATTGCACAAGCGTATCAAACAGAGCAGGCAGTTCTGGCAGAAAGTGTTTCTTCTCCTCACTGGGAGTACCTTGTGGGACGAATTGCACTGAACCCACCAGTGTCTCAACATTATATTCGCCAAGTGTGTAGTCGAGCAGGAGAAATCCGATGCGACCTATCACTTGCTCGTCAAAGTGCTCTTTGTCTCCAATGTAAAGCGTCACGCCAATCTTGCCCTCTTCTGGTTCCAGCGTAAACTGCACGTTGTCGGATGAAAAACTCAAGTCTCCGATCCCGATGATGCAAGGCTCCGACCTGCGGGGTCGAAACTTGATCACCTCCCATCGTGCAAAGTCCGGTGCGGCATCAGCAAGCTTCACGACGGCCGGGAACGCGTCCCGTTTCCCATCGGCGCTGATGATAAAATGTCGTTTACCGTGTTGGACCGAGCTGATTTCGAATGTGAGTGATCGGTGGATTCTGTGGAGCTCACGTACAATTTCTTCGATGAGTAATTCCTGGTTTCTTTCAAAGTCGAACAAACGATCGTCATTGTGTTGGAACCATTCCCAGAACCGACCCTCAACAGATTTTTTTGGGATGAAAGGCTTCGGCATCTGTCGCAGACATGAGTGAGAGGTGCAAAGCGGGAGAACGAAAGCACTTTGATCAATATATCGAAAACGTTGCGGAAGGGCAATGGCGGGAGGGTTGTCAGCCGTAACTGCAAAGAGATTGGCAAAGCTGGCGTGGGTTCTATTCGTACCGCAATGATTCGACCGGATCTACGCTGGCGGCTTTGCGGGCTGGGAAGAAGCCGGCGATCAGCCCGATGCCCGCGAGAACACCGGTCGTCATCAACATGGTGGTGAGCGAGAGGACTGGTTTGCCGAGGAACTGCATGGCATTGATGCCGTCCTCTGCGGGGATCATCCGAACAACCGAAATAACGCCGTATGAAAAGAGCATGCCAACGCCGCCGCCAATGAATGCGAGCAGCAGCGCTTCGAAAATGATCTGTGCAAGGATATAGGAACGCCGCGCTCCGACGGCCATCTTGATGCCGATTTCTTTCGTCCGCTCCTTAACGACCACATACATAACGTTGGCGACGCCCACGCCGGCAATGAGAAGTGTCAGGAACCCGACGGAGAAGAGAAATATCGCGACACCGAGACCAATCTTCCTGCTGATTTTCTCTGCCTCGATGAAGTCCCAAATTCCCAATGCACGGTCATCGGTCTCGTCGAATCGGTACTTGCTTCCCAATACTCTGAAGATCTCGCTCTTGACGCGCTCTTGCTGGCCTGGATCCGTAGGGCGAATGAGGAGGGAATTCACGTAGATATTTCCGTACGACGTCTGGAATGTCGAATAGGGAATGACGGCCCGGCGAACATCGGGACCGTTGTTCATTGATGTCTGCAGCTTTTTCTGCATCACGCCGACCACCGTGAACGGTATGTCGTCGACCATGATCAACTTGCCGACAGGGTCTTCTTCCTTGAAGATGTCTTTCGCAATCTCCGGACCTAGGAACAGAACCCGCCGCTGTTCCAAAACATCGACCTGATTCAAGAATCGTCCATTTGCGCTGGGGAACATCCGGCGCATTTCCTCGAAGAATGGGTTCACTCCTTCGCATTCTGTCGTGATGGAGAACTTGCCATACGTGAGTGTGACGTTCTTTCGATACTGTGGTGAGACCATGTCGATAGCAGGGATGGCGCGGGCCAAGAGGAGGGCATCATCCTCGACCATTCGGACGCGTCGTCCTTTCGGAAGACCCTCGTACACCTTGCCGGTTTCTCCGCCGTAGACGATTAGGATCCTGTCGCCCGCGTTGAGCAGACCCTTCATCATCTGGTCGCCCAGCCCTTCACCAAATGAAAGAAGAAGAACCACGGCAACCGTGCCCCAGGTAATCGCCACGAGGGTCAGGATTGCACGCGTCCGGTGCACCTTGAGATCCTGGAAGAATTCCTTAAGCAATTCGAGATACATAGTGCACTGTCAATTTCCGATTTCCGATTGCGGTTACCTTTCAATTCGCAATTGGCAATCCGCAATTCGCAATACGATAGCTTAGATTATGCCCTCAGACATTCCACCACGTCGAGGTTTGCCGCTCGCCGGGCGGGCATCAGGCCGGCAAACAGTCCGATGACGCCCAGAATCACGACCGTCGCTATTGCTACCTCGAGCGAGAGTTCGGGAGTGCCGACATATTCCTTGATCGGCACGTACTGCAGAACCGCAATGATTCCATAGGCGATCGCGAATCCGATTGCAGAGCCCAGGCCAACCAGGAAGCACGTCTCCATGAAGAACTGGAAAAGTATGTTCGAGCGCTTTGCCCCCACGGCACGTTTGACGCCGATTTCTTTGACCCGTTCCTGAACCACAATGAACATAATGTTTGCGACGCCGATTCCGGCAACGCCGAGCGTGAAGCTGCCGATCAAGCCCATGAAAATATTGAAACCGAGGAAGAAGTAGAAAATAAACTTGTCGAACATTGTCGTATCCCAGATCCAGACCGCATCCTTATCGGCGGGGTCAAACTTGTACCTCTTTGCGAGGACTTGCCGAACCTGTTCGCTCACCTCATCACCCATGCGAGGGTCCTCAACCTGATAGATGATGTTGTTGAGGTAGATGGATCCGTAGATGGATGAATGTGTGGATGCGGGAATGAATATCCGGTCCTGATCGCGGGAGTTGTAGGAGGAACTCTGCGTCTTCTTCTGCATCACGCCGATGACTGTGAATGGTGTTTCACCAATATAGAGTGACCTTGCCCAACGCACCGCTCTCACCGAACAAGAACTCCTTCACCTTGTCGCCGATAATGCATACCCGTTTTCGATGCTGCATGTCGAGATCGTCGATGAACCGCCCCCCTTCTTCGGGAATGACGTTGCGCATGTCGGCGTAGTTGGGGTAGACACCAGAAATAAGCGGGGTCAGGATGTTCTGGCCGACGCGAGTCACGGTTCGCCGACCGTACTCAGGACTGATTGCTTTCATTCCCTTGACCTCGCTGATGAGCAGCTTGGTATCCTCTTCCACAAAGCTCATCGGCCTGCCGATCCCGAACCCTTCCCACGCCTTGGTCGTTTTCCCGGGCCACAGGATTGCAATGCTCTCGCCGATGCCATGCATGTTGATGGACATCGCCTTCTTGAAGCCGACGCCAAATGCGATGAGCACGATGATCGTTACGGTCCCCCAGACGATTCCGAACATCGTCAGGAAGGCCCGCAGCTTCTGTGCCCGCAGGTCAAGAATGAATTCTGATATGATTGTGCGAAGGTGATTCATAGTAATTGTCAATTGACAATTGACAATTGTCAATTAGATATTAGTCGATCTTCTTCACCGGCTTTTCAAACACCTCGTCCCCGTCCTTCAATCCTGATACGACCTCGATGTTGATGGCGTCGCTCAGGCCTGTCTTGATGAGTTTCTCCTGGTCCTTGCCTGGGCCAAGTGCGACCTTGACGAAGGAAGAATCGTTTCTGAATGTGACCACCCGCTCGGGGACTGTCAGCACGTTGTTTTTCTTCTGGATGATGATGTTTGCGTTGGCTGAGTACCCGGCACGGAGAACGGAATTTTTGGCGCCGGGGATGATTATCTCAATCGGAAAGACCGTGGCATTGTCCTTTTTCAGTGCTTTCAGCCAGATCTTGCGCAGAAATCCCTTCACCGTGTCAGTCGGCAATGCGCCAACCTTGATCTCAACTTCCATTCCTTCTTTCATCTTGCCGACATCGATTTCGTCAACCGTCCCCTTGAAGAGCAGTCGCTCCATATTCGCCATCTTCATCAGCACGGTGCCCTCCATGTACGACGTCTGCGGTGTGACTTGATCGCCGACTTCGATAGCTCGATTGAGCACGAACCCATCGATCGGAGCCTTGACAATCGATTCGATCTCCGTGTCACCGATTTTCACCTTGCCGCTCTCCATCAGCGCAACGTGCTCATTCGCGATTTTGAGACGAAGCTCAGCACCGTCAAATAGTCTCTGGAAGTCCTCATACTCTTTGTCCGAGATGAGTTTATTCTTTACCAGAACTTCCTGACGAGATCGGTCCTTTTTCAGGTTGTCTACGTCCACTTGAGCGAGTTGGGCTTGCCGCTTCGCGTCGGCGAGTTCGAGCGGTGTCGGATCCGGCCTGACCTCGAGCAACGGCTGGCCGGCTTTGACAAACTGGCCGACATCGACGAAAAGGTGCTTGACCACACCAGACACCTTCGATTTGACCGAGATTTCGATCTCGGGCTCTATCGTCCCGACAGCCAGCGCTTTGTCGACGATTGTGCCCACTTTTACCTTCACTTTCGGCAGCTGCTCGTCCTTTGACGACTTCGAGTTCCCGAAGAAGAGAATCGCCGCACCGACAAGGACAATAACGGCGAATGAAGAGAGCATGATTTTACTTTTCATGGAGAGCCTCATTGAAGTCCCGGTAATCTTGAAGGGAGAGTGAACTCTGGTTTCGCTCCTCTAACATACGCCATATGCCATCAAAGGTTACGGTGATCGAGGAACGTGGAAATGCCTCTGGAGGTGCGAAAAGAGCACAATGTTAGACCTTCATTTTCACGAAAAGGTTGCAGGCGAAATGAGTCGAATTCGACGGACAAGTTGCTGTGGCATGACTTGGGAGTGCTTTCTTTCGAGCGTCTAGGCGTTTGAGATGGCTGTCGGTGCTTCTGAGACTTGACTCTGAAGATTGCAACTGCCAACTTGTGCGTCGAGAAGACAGACCAATCGTCAGCTCAAGCACCGCATTACCTTGCTACTAATCTCTGTGCTGAGTTCTTTGTCCAGCACGGTTGGCATTACCTCAGACGGGGTGCCGAGCGAAGGGACATGAAGCATGACCGCTCGCCGGTTGTTATTTCTCATCCTAACATCATTTCCATTAGTTGTCGCGGCACAAGGAGTTGACGTTCGCGGGATTGTGGCAGACAGCGCTACGCATGAGAAAATTCCCTATGCCAACGTTCTTTTGCTTGGCACAAGCAAAGGTGCTGCGACAAACCTTCAGGGGTTCTACCTCATCACAAACGTCGCCCCGGGTGAGTATCAAATCTCAGCAAGTTCCATTGGCTATCAAACCGAGACCAGAACGATCAAGGTTCAATCGGGCGAGCCAATGATCGTGCACTTCTCATTGGCTCTCAAAGCGGTGCAGATGTCCGAGGTGATTGTAACGGACAGGGCAAGGCGGCAGCTGACCGAAATTCAGACCAGTGTCCAGATTCTGGAGCAGAGAGACATCCACGCCGTGCCAATGGCAGCCCAGGAAGATGTCTTTCGCTCGATCGGAATGCTGCCGGGGATTGTTTCAACGAGCGATGTGAGCTCGCAATTCTATGTAAGAGGTGGTGCAGGCGATCAGAACCTCATACTGCTCGACGGTATGAAGATATACAACCCGTATCACGCTTTTGGGATTTACAGCATCTTCGATTCAGACATTCTCAAGACGACGGAGGTTTACACGGGGGCATTTCCGGCTGAATATGGTGGCAGGCTATCTTCTGTTGTGAATATGACGACCCGAGATGGCGGCGCAAAATCCATCTCAGGCCGCGCTAACATTAATTTTCTTTCCAGCAAACTTGAGCTGGATGGGCCAGCCATGCCCGGTGTTACGTGGCTTGTCAACGCGCGCGAATCATTGTTCCCAAAAACCTTCAGCAAGTTTTTCGCCAACGACCTTCCACTATCTTTTTACGATGCATTCATGAAAGTAACTGGTACCGTGACGGGGTTTCAAGGGAAGTTCGATTTTCAGTCGTTCTTTAGTGGCGACGACTTGAAATCTTCGAATCCGAATGAACCGGATTACACCTGGCGCAGCAGCGCAGTAGGTTTTGCTGCTGCCGGTTTGATCCACGATAGAGCCTATATGGATGTGGTGGGATTCACAAGCAAGTTTGAAGCACATCGTGACACGAAATCTTCTAAGAGCATCACGCCGGCCTCAACTAGCATCAACGAGACAACTGTTCGTGCGAATGCAACCTTTTACACTGATTCCCGCGATCTCTATTACTTTGGGTTTGAATTTAGTTTCCCCAGCCTCGAATATGCCATGACCAACAACTACGGCGTAGCGCAGACGGTTTCGAGTTCCATGCTTGAATCCGGCGTGTGGTCGCACTATCAAGCTTCGATGGGCCGACTGCAGGCAGATCTTGGATTCTATGTGGATTTGGGGACTCTCTTCGAGCGCTCAGGCACGGTAGAAGTGCTCCAACCCCGTCTTAGCTTCAGCTACAACCTCTTTGATAGTTGGAGAGCGAAGATAGCCTATGGCCAATTTACGCAGAACATGGTCACCGTGAACAACGAAGATGACATCATTCCGGTCTTTGACGCATGGATTCAAGTGCCACGGAATCTCAAGCCTGAGCGCGCAGAGCATTATGTGATCGGATTGCAGGGGAATGCTCTCCGGAACCTGTCGACTAGTTTTGAAGGATATTATAAATCCTACGGTTCGCTTGTCGCATACAATCGCGACAAAATCGATGCGTCAGATCCCGATTACGTGAGTGCGAGCGGTAAAGCTTATGGGTTCGAATCACTCATCAGGTTTGGGAGCGACGTTGTAGAAGTATTCGCAGCGTACAGCCTCGGATGGACAACGATTACCAACGGGGATCTCACATACAATCCACGTTATGATCGCCGCCACACCCTCAATCTCTTGACGACCTTTCACCTTATCGGAGGATTCGATGTCACACTCCGCTGGGAAGTGGGCAGCGGACTGCCGTTTTCACAGAGCATAGGGTTCTTTGACCGACTGGGACTCACTAACTTGTTTCGCGAAGGATATGTTCACCAGACCGGCGAACCGTACACGTTACTTGGCGATAAGAATGCTGCGCGGCTGCCAACCTTTCATCGATTGGATGCCAGCGCCACGTACCGGTTCAGCCTGCGGCCCATTCGCGGTTCGGTGGGTGTTCATGTGGTCAATGTTTATGATGAGCACAACATATTCTACTTTGACCGAAGTACAGGCCGGCAGTACAATATGCTTCCATTTTTCCCGACAGCCACTCTCAGCTTGGAGTACTGACGATGGGATCAAGGACTTGGTCTCTGGCGGGTTTTGCCATTGCACTCTTCGTTGCCGGATGTGAAAACACCTTCACACCCAAGGGACCTTACAAGGATAGGTTGGTCGTCTATGCTATTCTCTCGACACAAACGGATACTCAATATGTCAGATTGTACACCTCTTACAACCCTCCGGGATTCGATCCTCTAGTCAATACCGTCGATAACGTTGTTCGAGGTGCTGAAGTGACGGTGTTTCAAGACACGGCAACGACCGATTACCACGATACGCTCGTCACACGATTTGACAAAACCAGATACAAAGACGATATCGCTGCATATATGGCCTTTCCTTTCCGCGCGCAACCAGGCGAATCCTACGACTTGACAATAAACTCGCAGACTTATGGCACGGTCACAGCGTCATTGACCGTTCCAGATAGAGGAAGGATACAGGTGGTTAATAAATACGTTCTGAAGGGGCAGGGAGATCAGAACGAGGACCTTACTGTTTTCGCTTGGATACGATATGCCACACGCGGCTTCATGGTTCGATACTATCTTGATTACGACGTTTTTCAAGGGGGTGGCTGGTCCAACCGCAGAACAGAAATGCCGTCAGGGGTTGTTGTCGGGGCCCAGAACTCAACAAGCTATAGTTACCCGAGCCTTCAACGCCGTGCAACTGTTCCAGGATCTCCTGTAGAAGAGCAATCGGAACCAGTCTATTTCTCGAGAAAGGCTCTTGCGCTCAAGCTCTACGAGCTCAATCACCAGTACCTCCCTGATGGGATTCGTGTTCACGGTGCATGGTTTGTGCTCACGCAAGTTGAGCGTAATCTGTACAACTACTACGGAATCGCCAATGCATTTCTGGATGCGCATTCCATCAGAATGGACATGCCGAATTGGACAAACATCAACGGCGGCTATGGAGTATTCGGCGCGATGGTTGAGGATTCCTCGTACGTTGACCTTCAGACGTACTAGCAGATGCTGCGGTCAAGCACCGAGAGGGTGAACGCCAACCTCTCGCTGGAATCCTATCACGTTGATATTCTCTCATAAGGGAAGTACGTTTGTGGGAGTGAGGCCGCGGGTCTGGAGGGGGGACTAAGACTGAGGAACTCAATCGAAGACTTGTTATGCTGAGCCGCTTCTTTCTTCTCTGTGTCGTTTTCTTCTTTGCCTTCCTTTCCCAGGAACTTTATTCTCAGTCTTCATCCCGAGCGATCGTGAGAGGCCAGGTTGTGGATGATTCCACCAAATCGCCGCTACCTCTGGCGAACGTGTTCATCGCAAACTCGACGATTGGGACCACCGCGAACGTCGAGGGAAAATTCGAGATGAAAGGTGTGCCCCTTGGTATGCAACAGATCGTCGCATCCATCGTTGGATACGTACCTCGAAGCGTGACGCTGAACCTGACAGATACGACGGAATACGAGGTCGAGCTGCAACTCAAATCACGTCCGGTTCAAATGCCCCTGGTCGAGGTCGAAGCAAAGGACCCGGAGGAATGGAAAAAGCAGCTTCAGAAATTCAATGAGGTATTCTTCGGCTCAACTCCCAATTCACCGAAATGCAGATTGCTCAATCCGCAGGTCCTGGATTTCGCCGTTGACGAGGGAACGGAGCTGTTTATTGCGACCGCTCGCGAGCCGCTGGAGATTGAAAACACCGCTCTCGGGTATCGCGTCCAGTATTTTCTTCAGTACTTTGCAGAAAAGAGAGGGTCGTTCCAATTCGTCGGCATGACGAAGTTCGTACCACTCCAGTCGACCGATGAAGATAAAATCCGGCAGTGGAAGGAAAATCGTCGAAATGCGTACTACGGCTCGAAGCGACATTTTCTCTCTTCACTGGTGAGGAAGAACACTCAGCGAGAGGGATTCGAAGTCAACAGCATATACAAGGACTGGCTGCAGAGCGCGCTTCGGGTGAGCACCGGGTTCGAGGTCAATCCCGACACCTTGCTTGCTCCAGCAGGAGTTCCGCACGAGCGAAGACTCTCCTTTCCGGATATGCTGCAGATCGTCTATTATCACAATCGTAAGATCCAAATCTCTCTCATCCAAATGGATCAACCGTCGGTTCTCGTCTACACGAACGGTCTCCTGGCTGATCCTCTCAGGGTGACTACATACGGCTATTGGTCGTCGCAGCGTGCTGCCGAAATGCTGCCGACGGACTACGAGCCGGACTAATTCATGGCGCACTTCCGGGCTGTCGACAATCAACCTTCTGGTCAATAAGGAGAAGATGAGCAATGAAGAACTCCTCACCCGAACCGGTGTCAAAAATTGGTGTCACTCCCGAATGTCCGTCTCGATTCAATGAATCGAGACGAGACCTCGTCCCGTTTCGCGGGACGGGTTTCTATCGGGAGTCCAGAATGCGCTGTCTGGATTCCCGCTTAAGACGTGCGGGAATGACAGCTATCCTTTTTGAAGGATTTTTGAGATGGCTTCTAGTGTTCCTCACAGCGATGGTGATGTTGTCTGGCGTGAGCATGTTTGCACAGTCCTCGATGAAACGGAACATGCTGTATGTGTCCAATCGCGAACCGCTGCTGCCCAATCCTCTCGTGAAGCTCCCCGTCGGGAGCGTCCAGCCCGAAGGATGGTTGCGACAGCAATTGAACCTTATGGCTGATGGATTCTCTGGTCATCTGACGGAGATCAGTAAGTGGTGCAAGATCGAAGGGAGTGCCTGGGTCAATCCACATGGTGAAGGAGAGAACGGTTGGGAGGAGATGCCGGTACTGGTTGAAGGGCTTCGTCGACCTGGGATATGTATTACACGACAATCGAATCATTGCGGAAGCGAACAAGTGGATTGAGGGAGTGCTCGGGAGTCAGGACCCGAGCGGCTACTTTGGCCCGAGGAAAAACCTGGAACAACATGACATCTGGCCCGAACATGGTCATGCTCTATGTCCTACGGACGCATTACGAAGCGACGAAGGATGCCCGCGTGCTGCCGTTCATGCTGAAGTACTACCGGTGGCTCACGACAGTTCCGCTCGAACACTTCCTCCCCGACAGCTGGCAAAAATGGCGTGGGGGAGACAATCTTGACCACATCTACTGGCTCTACAATCAAACCGGTGAGCAGTGGCTTCTGGATCTTGCTCGGACGAATCACGAGCGGACCGCAGACTGGTCTGGAGGCATTCCTACATGGCATGGAGTCAATCTCTGCCAGGGGTTTCGCGAGCCGGCGGAGTTCTATCAGCAAGTTGCTGATATTCGCTACTTGTGCGCGACACAACGCAACTATGACAGCATCATGACAACGTACGGCCAGGTTCCCGGTGGAATGTTTGGTGCAGATGAAAATGCCCGGCCCGGTTACTCAGGTCCGAGGCAGGGGGCTGAAACCTGTTCGATGGTTGAGATCATGCACAGTGACGAACTTCTCCTCGCCATTACAGGCGACGCGGTGTGGGCTGATCGGGCAGAAGAGGTTGCTTTCAATTCCTTGCCTGCGGCCATGACTCCTGACCTGAGGGGACTTCACTACCTGACTGCGCCGAACGTGGTGCAGCTGGACAGAGTCAGCAAGGCTCCGATGGTCGAAAACGACGGGGATATGCTTTCATACCGTGGAGATTACTACCGATGCTGCCAGCACAATGTGGCGTTTGGGTGGCCGTATTATGCTGAGCATCTCTGGATGGCAACTCAGGATGATGGCCTCGCTGTTGTGCTGTATGGCGCAAGCACAGTGACGGCGAAGATCGGCGATGGAACGGAAGTGCGAATCGCCGAGGAGACAGATTATCCGTTCGGGGAGACCGTGGAGTTCAGACTCTCTGTTCCGAAAGCTGTTACGTTCCCGTTCGTGCTCCGCGTGCCGGCTTGGTGCAGCGCCCCGAGCATTCAGATCAACGGCAAGCCCGCCGGGGCGACGACTCGCTCCACGCAATGGATTGAACTACGAAAGGTCTGGAATGATGGTGACGTTGTGCGTTTGGAACTCCCAATGCAAGTGACTGTCAAGACATGGCAGAAGAACAACAACGCAGTCTCTGTGTATCGCGGACCGCTTGCTTACTCGCTAAAGATCGGCGAGCGATGGGCTCGTTACGGAGGGACTGATCCATGGCGCTACCACGAGGTGTTTCCGACGACGCCCTGGAACTACGGGCTTATTGTGGATACTCACCAGGCCAGCGGCATCCTTCAAGGTTGTTTCCAAAAAGGGGCAGTCTGCTCAACAGCCTTTCACGCCGGAGAATGCACCCATCGCATTAGAGGCGAAGGGTCGGCGGATTCCTCAGTGGAAGCTGGAGTTCAATGGTCTCATCGGGGTTCTTCAGGATAGTCCGGTGCGTTCCGATCAGCCTGTCGAGACGATCACGCTGATCCCGATGGGTTGTGCCCGCCTCCGCGTCTCCGCTTTTCCTCGCATAGGGGAAAGTGCGGATGCGAAAGTGTGGAAGTAGGTGTAGAAGTCTCACGTAGGGCGGCAAGAGTTTCAACAGCCAGATGTTCATCACGATTGGCGGCTTGCTTGGCTGACTATCAATAGTAAGGAAGCATTTGTGCGCAGCAATTTTGAACTTGCACTGCTTATTTTAGTGCTGAGCTTCACGTTCCTTCAGTGCTCGTCGGATGACGGAGACCGGCCAAAACCTCAGGCCTATCACCACGCCGACTCCTTGAATGCAATTCTGATGAAGGAGTTGCGGGCAAAGACCGTAGTCATGTTGTGTGACTTATATCCCGGCCATATCACGTACTCTCAATGTGTCACGTCTTTCCTGAATTCCTGGCTCGATCAACTACAGCAGAATCCCTCTGACTCCACAGTCCCCCGGACGATCATGCTTGCCCTGGAGATGGGCCCTACTCGCGAGAAGGAGCTCAATGACTTTCTGAACACCGGGGACCGCTATCCACTGCTGCGCTCATTGATAGATGAACAGATCAAATTCGATTCGGATGTTTTTCGTTCCAGAATCCTGAGCGCAGATTATCTCCACTTCTGTGACGAGCTGCGAAATCTGAAGGATCGAATCGCATCTCTCAACGCGCAAAACCACATTCAATCGATAGCACTAAGCGTAGTCGGCGCCGAGGGTGAGCCGCCATACACGTATATGGATTATCGCAGCCAGAGTCGGACGGAGTTCAATGCGAAGCATGCTCGATGGATGGCAGCGGAAAGAGACCGCAAGAGTTCGATGCGCGTTCTTCAGGTCTTGAGAGAGACCCCCGCTGACAAAATGTTGGTGTTCTCCGGAGCAAGGCACCTGGTCCGCTATCCAACGAGTGGCTGTTACATGGCCCGCTATCTGGATTCGTTGATCGGCAGGAGCAATGTTTCGGTGTTCGAATCGAGCCCGAATGCAAGCCGTCTGAAAGTGGCTCAACACATGGCAATAGAACCGGAGCAAGCGATCGAGGAATACAGGCACGCAGGGGAGCATGCAGATTTCCTGGTTCGAATGAAACCCACGCCTCGCTACCAGTTTCCGTTCTTCCTCGTCAAGAGCCAGAATACACTTCGGGCGCTCGTCGATCTCGCGGAACGATATGAAGCGAGCGAGGACACCATCGGCAAAGATCTGTCGAGGACCATGCTCGCCAAATCTCTGGAGCTGCTCAGGCGCTCACACGTGGCCCTTGAACCCGGCCAAAGCCAACAGATTGCGTCGCTGCAGCGCATCGTATCGGCTGCGACGCGGCGGGCAATTATGACTCCGAGTCTGTTTGCCGACATCCGGCGACTTATCTCGCGCTTTGACGCGGTACAAGATGTCTTCGCAATCGACAGTGTGATGATCACATTTGCCCCGTCCATCGAGTTTTATAATGCGATTACGACGGTGCTGGAGAATCTCCCGCAAAGCCCGCGCCCCTCGTCTGATACAGCATCCACGTTCTTGTCACCTCAAGAACGTGACACGATGATAACCAATTGGGCGCCGATCTGGAGACAAAGGAAGATCGAGAGGCTCACCTACATGCTGATGCAAGTGCTCTGGCTGGGGACGCCAACCGAAGTATCGAACGCCCTCAACGCTCTGAAGTCGATCACGAAGCAAGAGTTCAAGACGCCGGAGGAGTGGGATGCCTGGTGGCGATCCACGCTCGAGGGCATCCGGATTCCTGCCGACTCCTCCCGGTCGACCTTCTGATACCAAGGGAGCAAATATGCCCCGGTCACCGTCTAACACACTGTTGGCTACTTTGCTCATATCGAGGAGACTCCAAAAGGATCCCATTGCTATGAAATCCATCTGTGATCTGGGTGTCCTCTGCAGTTTGTTTTACGGCGACGTCGTGATGAATCGCTAGCGGTCGTTGTCTTTGTACCTAGAATTCGTCACCTCGTGAGCTAACTTTTTGTTACATTAAGCCCTGAACAATTTCCCGCCTGAATCATCCATTTTCGGGCATAACCTCAACACGGTATTTTCATGAACCACACACGAACGAATCGCATCGTAGCATTTATTGTTTTCCTTGTTACTGTCCTTACATATATCAGGACGCTTCCTCCCACGGTGGTGTTCTGGGATGTTGGCGAGCACTGTGCTGCATCGTACCTGGTCCAGGTCCAGCACCCTCCTGGATCGCCGCTGCTGGTTCTCGTCATGAGAGTCGCCTCGATGCTCCCGATCGTGAGCGATATCGCCGTCAGGATGATCCTGGTCAATATGCTCGCGAGCTCAATTGTAGTTATGCTGCTCTACCTGATCACCGTCCGATGCATACTCCTGTGGCGCCCCGTGCCTTCGACAGCGTTCGATGCCCTCTCGGTGTACGGCTCCGCCGCTCTTGGGGCTCTCGCGCTCACATTCAGCACAACGTTCTGGTTCAACTCCATCGAGGTGGAAACACGGAACATGAGTCTTTTATTCACTGCGCTCATTATCTGGCTTGTCCTGCTGTGGCGTGAGAGAGCGGAAGAGAAGTACAGCGATCTCTACCTCTTGTTGATCACTTTTCTGGTTGGATTAACCACCGGTATCCACATCCACGGTCTTTTGGGGTTCATAGTCGCGATTCTTGTTGTGTATTTCCGCTCCTATCAAAAATCGCTCAGAGAATTTCTATTCACGAAAGATCTCTGGAAATTCGGCGCTGTCGCAACGGCCATCTTCTGCACTGCCTATCCCGGCACCGTGAAGTGGCTTCCACGGATGATGAACAGCGAGATTTTCGGATCACATAGTGTGTTGTGGCTGGTGCTTGCTACCGGAATCCTCGCTGGTGCGGTTTACGCGGTCTGGTATTCCTACAAGAAAAAGAACCGAATTCTCCATCTCGCTTCACTTTCTTTCCTGTTCATTCTTCTCGGCTACTCGACGTATCTCACTTCGTACATTCGCGCGGGTGTTAATCCTCCGATTAACGAAAATGATCCGAGCACACTCCCGCGTTTCATTACGTACCTCGAACGAGAGCAGTACGGCGAAACACCGCTGATGGATCGACGCTTCTCGCTCGAACCCGACAAGCAGGCGAATTTCAAGAAGTATACAAGCGATCTTGACTATCTTTGGGAGTACCAGATCAAGCATATGTATTTGAGATATCTGGGATGGAACTTCATCGGCAAGGAGGCGGATTGGCAGGACGCCGGTGTTCGATTTTCGCAACTGTACGGAATTCCTTTCCTGGTCGGGCTTTTTGGCCTCTATTATCACTGGAAGAAGGATCAGAAGATGGCGTTCATCATGTCTGTCTTCTTTCTTCTGACGGGTCTCGCACTCGCTGTGTACTTCAACATGCAGGAAGCGCAGCCTAGAGAGCGTGACTACTTCTTCGTGTATTCCATCTTCAGTTTTTGTTTCTGGATTGGGATCGGAGTTCTTGCGCTTCTCGATCTGATCCGGGAACGGATCGAGGGGGCGAACGTGCGGTGGATCGGGTACGGCGCTTTTACGCTGGTGTTCCTCCTCGTCCCGGGGAATATGTTCCGCACGAACGTCAAACCCATGTCGCGCAACGGGCACTATCTTGCGTGGGACTATTCGTACAACATTCTGCAGAGCACGGAAAAAGATGCCGTTCTTATCACCGCGGGTGACAACGACACCTTCCCGCTTTGGTACCTGCAGGATGTTGAAGGTGTCCGTCGGGATGTTCGGGTGGTATGTCTGAGCCTGGCGAATACCGATTGGTACATCAAGCAGCTCAAACATGGTCGAGGTGACGACGATTGTCGAAGCGGTCAATCTGAAGAAAACTTACATGCTTGGTAAAGTTCCAGTCAAAGCCTTGCCTGGCGTGAGCCTAAAGGTTGAAAGTGGCAATTTCCTTGCCGTTCTTGGTCCTTCTGGAAGCGGCAAAATCAACCCTGCTGAACTTGATCGGAGCTTTGGACAAGCCGACTGAAGGGAATTTGCTGATTGAAGGCGTTGACGTTTCCACGCTCAATGACAATCACGCTGGCAGGTCTTAGACGTCGAGTCGGTTTTGTGTTTCAGTTCTTCAACTTGATTCCGCGGTTTACAGCAAGAGAAAACGTTGAATTGTCAATGTCCATAGCCGATTTGAGTAGAGCAGAAAGGAGAAAGCGGCAGAAGATCTTTTTGAAACAGTAGGATTAAAGGAGCGAATGAATCATAAACCTGCCGA
>CAVUAC010000080.1:0-19139 GCA_963739335.1 uncultured Bacteroidota bacterium
CTCAATCGGTTGCTCATCAATCCTAATCGCGTGCCACTGCATCTGGATCTTGTCCATCCCTTGTAGGATGATGTCTACTTTCAGTTTCGGCGCCACGGTCCGGCAGAAGGCAAGCTTCAGGCCCAACGATTCCTTCCCCTCCGCGTTTTTTGTTCGGCCTCTTAGAATCCCGCCTGGAAGCGGAATCCCAGAAGGCGGGACGTCCCGCTGTTTTCTAGCGGGATAAGGGGAAGGGCAGGATGGGGTCTTCTCCCAGATTCTACCTCACCCTCCGCCAAGAAGCAGACCTCACCCGTACCCTCTCCTGTGAGGAGAGGGAACCTTGGTACCTGATAGTTCTGGTTCTGTCTTTCTCAGTTGCATTCATTCCTCCCCCTTCACACGACCGCTCTGTTGCGAAGCTCAAAGGCTGTTTCAAAAATCGCTCGGATTTTGTCATCTGTCACTTGATCGTCCATGTTGATGCAGCACACGCCGGTGAGGAACAAGTCACCCGATTCTTCAACGCGGCTGGTGATCGCCCGGCGGATGTCTTCACGTGTCTGTCCGACGATCTCGACGGGACTCAGCCGGATGTTGAGAAATGTCTGCGGGAGTTTATCGCGCAAGGCACGCAGGTCTCCACCCCATCCGACATCCAGGAAATCGAGATGCGGGATT
The DNA here is from genome assembly GCA_963739335.1 of uncultured Bacteroidota bacterium. Taxonomy (GTDB): domain Bacteria; phylum Bacteroidota; class Ignavibacteria; order UBA10030; family UBA10030; genus UBA9647. Next base: position 661 of record CAVUAC010000080.1, read on the forward strand.
CTCGTCCACACGTCTGCGAAGCGGTGCGGGTCGGTGCCACAATAATGGATGCCGAACGGTCGATGCCTCTCGCTCCATGCCCGGTCGAAGGGCAGGATAAACTCTTCGTAATGTGCGGCGGATACCATTGTCAGGGCACACTCTGAATGGAGGAAAACCGGCGGCTGAAGGTGCCGGACCGTCCGGTTCACAGAGATCGATGTCGTTCCAGTCTCAAGCGTAATCATGTTTGTGAACCGCTCGATGATCTCGGCGATGCGTCCCAGGAACAGACGCACCTCATCGGGCCGCTCGAGAAAATCGAGCAGTATATCCTGACCCCTCACGTCCATTGCGAGGTTGAGAAGCCCGGACCAGTTCATATCTCCTACGATATAACCGTAGCTCTGTTTCAGCGCTTCGACAAGTTGAAGTAATCGGCGGAAGGGACGAGCGGAAAAGGCGTTATCAGTGTCAATCAGGAGATCTCCGCGACGTGCGGGAATCACCTCGGGCGGGCCGCCTTCCCTGTATTCGACCTTGCAGCCAAGCATTTCCGAGAGCAGATAGCCGGCTGCATTGTGAACTGCGCCGATCACCGGAAGATCCTTGTCCCTGTCCTTGCCAAGGCCAAGATCACCGAACCGCTCATAGAGAACCTTTTCCATCATCCGTTCCGCTTCCACGCGACGCAGAGGATGATAGAAAAAATCCTCGTCGAACACAATTCCCGCATGCCGATGCCACCACGATGGGTGGAAAACGACTTCGACCGGCAGAGGTCCGTTGCGGAGCAGATGATTGCTCGACATCACTTGCCAGCCCAGCGGATGAGTGCCTCGGCCCAGTTTGGATCGGGTTCTCCCATGAAGCCCCAGACTGCTTCAGCTTTCACGAGGCTCCGAAGATTTGCGAGCGGCGGCGCTTCGTTCGCACGCGGTTGGATGGCAAGGAGCGGCACATCTTCGCGGAAAGCATCCGTGAAATCTTTGAGCGTCGCAAGCCCCGCGACAAACCCAATGCGCGGCTCTAATAGCGCAGCTGCAAGCGCGGCAACCCCGGCCGCCGGACCGCGACCCACGACGGCGACCTTCTTCCCAGCTGGCATAAACGCGGCGACGGCGCGCGCGATATCTATGCCCATTCCAAACGCCGGAGCCTGGCCAAGGTAGGTCGCGAGCCGCAGATCAAGCCCCTTCAGTTCGCCCAGTCCACGCGGGTCGATTGCCAGACACGATATCCCAGATTCACGGAGGCGTTCAACGCCAAGCTCCTCAGCGGCAACCGCTTTCCCGTTCTCTGAGACAAGCACGACAACCGCCCGTTCCTCTCCCTTCGCCCGCCACAACACCGCAGGCACCATCAGCCCCGATTCAGAGGTGAAGGTTAGGCGGCGCTTGCCGTTGCTTTGATCCACGGTCTTGACATCGACAGGAGCAGCCTCGGGAAGTCCGCCGTTGAGTTGAATCCAGTTTGTCAGGGACGCACCAACCTGCGGCTTAACAAACATTGCCTGCGCAATTCCGCGCATGGTCAACGCGTCCTTGGGTGGATCAGGCAGGACGTACAGCTCAGGAGAATCGGGCGTCTCAGTAGTGATGGCAGGCTCGGGTACGGGCGAACCATCACCGATCCCCCTCAAGTACTTGTCGAAGAATCCAAGTGCTGTCTCGCGCATCGGCCTGCTGTAGTCGTGCCCGCCGGGGAACATGCGCAGCCATGCGTCATCCGATTTCCCAAAGAGACCCCAGAGACGGCGCAGCTTCTCGCCCGACAGCCGCATACCGGTCGCAGGGAATTCCCTGTCTTCCTCCGCACCAATGATGAGGACCGGCGCGGGCGCTCTGAGTCCAAACACGTCAGCGCGGTCGCCGATCTGGATCGAACCAGGCACGTGGTTGCAGAGGCATCCGTTATTTGGATTGACTTCCATACTGCTTGCGTAGACGACAGAGGCCGCGCACGTAAAGCGCGGCTCGGCAGCAAACGCCCACATCGTCGCCAACCCGCCACCCGACGCGCCCGTCAATCCAATCCTGCCCATGTTAGCCTCTGGACGCGTCGAAAGATAGTCGAGGGCACGCATGAGATCCCAGACGTAGACGCTCGTTGCATTCTGTGAGCCGAGGACAAGCCGCAAGTCATCGTGCGTTCCGGCGAAGCGCCGCTCGATGCGGTTGTCCCCCTCGAAGCTGAACCCGGGTGAATCGATGATAAACGCGAGATAGCCGTGCAGAACTTGCCCGATCAAACGCGATTGAACAGTCGGCTCCTGTTTCTTCCATTCCCAGTGGCCATGCGGATTGACGATGATGGGAAGCTTGCGGCCCGCTGTGCCGTCAGGAATATAGAGATGAGCGGTCACTGGAAAGTTCGGACGGCTCTCAAAGACGATCTTCTCGATGCGATATCCTTGCCGCTGCAGAATGCCTGTCACTTTCGCGTTGAGTGGCGTTCGGGGCGGAAGAGGATTGAGGCCGAGAGAACGCATCAGCTCTGTTCTCTGTGCTGTACGGCGGCGATCGAATTCCTCGCGAGACGTGGGAACCTTCAGATCTGCGGCCGCCTTCACATTCCTGTCGAGGAGGTTATTGACCATCCGGTCGCCGCGAATGTTCAGGGAGGCGAGGATATCATCATCGTCCAATCGGCCGGGGATGGGCTTCATTGCGTTCACACCTTGAGCCTGAGCGATCACTTCACCGAGGGTCAGGAAAGGAATATCATGCGAGTTCATGAAATCTGTGACAACCGACGATGTATAGACTCCTCCCTCTGTTCCGGCATCCACCACGACGACGGGCTTGTCTCTCCCGCCACTTTCCAGGATGGCCTGGAGAGCTCGAGCGCTCGCCGCCACATGCAATCGCTCGAGAAGCCGGGCATTGACGAGGACGATCTTTCCCTTGCCCCAATGCAGCACAGCCGCTCCACCGTTAGCCGAAATCTCCCAGCCCGGGCTGGCGGTGAATTTTTGAAGAAGGATATCGTTGTCTTCAACCCGGGACATGCCGAGCAGGCCCGCCGGATCGAACACGCGCTCGCGCCTCGACTCAACGCTTAGTGGCTTCGGCAGCCAGTCGAGCGTGTATCGATTCGACGTGTAATCCTGTGCCAGAACGACGAGTGTCATTCCTTTCTTTACAAGCTCGAGGATTTTTCGCTGGACGGGCGTGCTGAAGCTGCGATGAAAGTTCGAGGCATGTGACGCGATCAGAAGCAGTCCGTAGTTCGATGGCAAAAGCGCTGCGGGATCGAGGTACGTCAACGCTTCTTCGCTCGAATAGAGAAGGGGTGTCGGTCCCGGCTGCGAGGGAACGACAAGATAGGGTTTGTCTGCTTCCCAGCCGGGGATGCGGTCAATACGACCGTCTCGCTCGACTTCAGCGGCAACGGCATGGCCCCAACGCTCACGCTTGAATTCGAGCTCAAATTTCTCTCCGCGCCTTGGCATGGCCATCTTGTGAAAGAACGCACTGCTGGGCAGAGGCTTCACAAGTGCCCAGGCTTTGGTGAGCCCTGCAGCAGGGATTGAAATTCTGACGTATTCGGCGCCGGCGTCAAGTGTGATCGATGGAAGACTTGGATGCAGCAACATCGGTGCAATGGAATCAGGAATCGGCGCGGCGATTCGGGCCAGCCGTTCGGCTTCTGCCTTCACCTTCGGCAGCTCCAACGCCCAGTGGAACGTGTTCGTCCGCATCCGGAGGCGCTCGGTGAAAGGTTTGTAGAAGGAAGAGGCGGCAAGAGCACTCCATTCTTTTTCCGCGAGCTGCATGTGAAACGTCGACTGGCCGGCAGCCGTCTGCAAACCTGCCTCGGCCTGCGCGGCCCGATACGCAGAAAGGAATCGTTCGGCATAGTAGCGTCCGAGATGAGCAGCTTGCACACACGCTGTGACAAGCTCCTTAAACCTTTTTTGCTCAGGCGGAGGAACAGAGGAGAGGGGGATTTCAGATGCCTGTGCTGCGACGGCCGCGTCGGCCATCAAACGTGCGGCAGTTTCCAGCGGTGTGATGCGACCATCCCGGCCGCCGGTCGCAGGATCGGCCAGCGCTTCGCGCACGGACTTGAAAACGTGCGCATCGAATGCCTCACTTGCGATATAGCCGGACGTGTTGCCGCCCCATTCGAGCTCGATCGCATGATTGCGGTGGTCTGGCCCCAGCGAAAACGAGGAGAAGGCGGTTGAGATGATTCGTCCGGCTGCTTTCCATGGCGCGACCAGCCGTGCTCCCGCCTGGCCGAGCGTATCGGCGACCATCGCGTCGAAGACTTTGTCCGGTGTATTCGGATCGTACCCCAGTCGTCCCCAAAGGTTCAGGTACATCCAGTCGCGCTCACAGATCCAATCGCAGTAAGAGTCTTTCGGGTCAGCCAGGTAGTATCGCGGCGACTTCGGATAATATGTTTCGACAGGCTCGACGACAAACCCGGAGGCAGTGCCGAGAGGCATGGACCGGACGGTGCGTCGCACGCCATCGGGATTGTAGATGGGAAAGATGCGGTGCGTGCCATTCGCACGGACCTGCCAGACGATCTTGTACGGCTCGCTGGGCCACTGGCCTCCACCCACGATCGCGCTTCCCGGCCAGAGCCGGGCCGCGTCGGGAACTTGCGAATCGCTGAAGTAATCCTCGAACGAATAGCTGTACCAACCGGCCATGCGTCCGCCCATGAGCATGTAGGGCGCGCCCCACTGCTCGCCGTTGAACTTGATCTCCACGGTAAAGTCCGACGAGCCTTTGGCCAGCGGAACCACCTGAGATTTGCGGGCGAGCCAGCTTCGTGTAATCAGCGGAATATCGCGCCCAGAAGCCTTGACAGCTTCCCGGTAGCAATTGAAGAAGGACTCCCCGTGCCCGCTCTCGCCGATGCGGAAACCGATTGCATCAAGCTCAGGCACCTGACGGATCATTTTTTCGACCACCTCGCGGTATAAGCGTAGAGATCATCCTCATTGTCAGGATATGGGGCCGGTGCATGAGGCGTGTGGAACCGCGCCTCGTAGGCCATCAGGCTCACTCGGACACCGCGGGTGTGTGCAAGGCGGATAATGTTTTTGAGCTGACGGAGATTAGCAGCCTTGATTTCAGGAGAGACGCCGACGTTGGGGAACTTCTCGCTCTGGATGAAATACGCGTAGAGATTGGGCGCGTCCGTGACGCTGATGTCCCACATCCCGTGAAGGTCAAGCCAGTTCAGCCGGGCCCGCGCCATCTGATCGAAGAGAGTCCGCCAGAATCCATCGTTCGCGAAAAACCAGCGGTCGGGATCGACGAGCGCTTTTGGGTCGTAGTCCGTGTTTGCCGCCGCGTAGTTCCAGGGCAGCGTCAGGAAGAGATTCCATCCTCGGTCGCGGAGAAAGGGATGCCCGCTCACGACTGGTCCGGCAAGGGCCGCTTTACCACTGCTGAGGAAACGCTCAGCCAGCTCAAGCGATCCATACATCGCCCCGTTGGTGTCTGCGGCTTCGATCGTGGCCGTGCCCTTCTTGAAGGTGATAGTGAAACTTTCAGCAAGACCGGTGCCGGTCGCCTGCACTTGGACAGACGTCTTGAGATGCCGGGCAGCAAGTGCCTGATCGAGCGCGCGTCGTCCGAAAGTAATCGGTCCCTCGTCCTGAGCCTGGGCAGCCCACCGTGCAAGAGTTATGAACAGAAAAATCGCAACAACAAACCGTCCGGAGATCAACGGTCGACAACGAATTGTGTTTTTCAATGGCGTGTCTCCTTAGCCTTGTGGACCTAGAGGGTGAATCAGTCTCACGTACGTGAGCATTTCTGAGATGGCTTCTCCTCACTTCATCAAAATCATTTTCTTTGTCTGAACAAAATTCCCGGCGTTCAGGCGGTAGAAGTATACGCCGCTTGGCAGCGCCGACGCTTCCCATCGGACGGTGTAAACACCCGGTTGCCGCCTTTCGTCCACAAGCGTGGCGACTTCTCTTCCCAAAATGTCAAACACCTTCAGAGAAACAAATTCTCCGCCGGAGGCGGATCCGCCTTTGGCGGAGAAATTGCCAATTCGCAATTCGAAATTCGTTGTTGGATTAAACGGGTTTGGATAGTTTTGCCCGAGCATGACCTCGGTTGGAAGAATACGATCATCGTTCACATTCACGAGTTTTCGGAAATCGAGAATGTAGGAATCGATGCTTGTATCTATTTCAACCTGTTGTCTCCAATTGCTTCCGAAGAGAATCCTGTCTCCATGTCTCGAAACTGTTGCGTGCGGTTCCGCATAGTATACGCTGCTGTCCATATCCGGCGTCGTCGGCGAATACCGGCGGCTGTGATGGTGTGCCAGTCGCTGAACATCGCCGCTCCCGTCCATCTTGAGCGCGAAGATCTCGTCTTCGAACGGCAGCCAGGATTGGCTGTCATCTGTCAGTCTCGTGACAAAATCAAAGGTGCTGATGAAGCACCAACCGCGCCGCGATTCATTCCGGCACGAGGTGTGTAAATCGAAATGCGGCGAGAGGTCGAGCAATGTTGTTTCCTTTCCGTCCGACAGTCGGAATTTCTTAAGATAGGTCCGGTTGGATTCTCCATCATACACATCCATCACCAGGACCTCGTCACCATTTCCATCGATCCCAAGATCACTGTGACCCGCACCGAGGGGCCGCTGCCATTTGAAATTGAACATTCTGTCGTACACTTCGACACCATTGTATCGTGCGCTATCGGACGTGGCATAATCCACAACGACATAGTTCCCGAGCGGAGAGATCGACACCCAGTCAAAATCTGCAAGGGATCCTGGCAACGGCATCTTTTTGATGATGCTATTCGCGCTGATGTCATACACAACGAGATCCTTGAACGTCGTCTCACCGGTGGTACCGTTGTACATCACGCCAACAAATGCATAGTACCTCCCATCATTCGAGAGATTTCCCTCACCACGCGTGTTCGCAAAAGAATACTCTGTGAACGCGTGGACCTCCGTCTGTTGATCTGTCTCCACGTTGTAGACAGAGAGGACGCTGTCCGGGCAGTAGTAAATCAATGACGAATTTGTCGGGTGCCAGAAAATGTCTTCCCCCCCGACTCCATTGAGCGTCTTCACATATTCATATGTCGTCCCATTCAGAAGAAGTATCCGGCCGTCACAGGACAGGGTGATCATCAACGACTCATCCGAGTTCCATGCCTGACGTTTCGAGTATTGAGGTACAATTCCTGGAAAACCCATGAATCGAGCGTTTGTGATCCTTTCCACCGTCGTCCCGAATTTCTGATCAACGTACGGCGTGAACACCGTCGGCTTGGGTAAGTCTGGCTGGGCAAGCGGGTCGTGGGTCGTCACCCATTGAGCGGACACTGGAGTGAGATTGAATGAAGCTCCTGCAAGAAAGGAAACGAGGGTGGAAACCTTTCCTTTCATTCGTGCCTCCTTAGGGGAATGGAGAGCTATGGCGCGTCAATACAACTGGCTATGGAGTAGGACCATAGCGTAGTGATGTACAGCTCATGTGAATCCAAACCGTTTCTCTCCTTTCGGACGAGCGCCGCACTCACTTCAACACGATCATCTTCATCGTCTCCACGAATTCTCCTGCCTGCCCGCCAGAAATATAGCGGGCCTGGAGCCGATAGAAGTAGACGCCAGTGGGTACGTTTGCATTCCATTGGATTTTGTAGATGCCCGGACCCTTCTCGGCATCAACAAGTAGTCCAACTTCCCGGCCAAGAACGTCGAGGATTCTCAACTCCACTTTCGTCGTCTTGGGAACCGAGAAACCTATACTCGTCGATGGATTGAATGGATTAGGATAGTTCTGTTCTAGCATGAATGAAGATGGTGCACTTTCATGGTGGTCTTCATTGACACCAGTTGTCGCCATATATTCGTACACGCCTAGATCGAATGGATTGACGGTTCGAAGGACGCCAAGCAGATCTCTTTCAACGACTGACGATACATTCAATCCTGCATTAATACAGGAACTCGTTTTCTGTAATTGGAAATCGTTCGCACCAGAATTGACAAACTGAGGATCTGCATTGAGTGCACCGATGTCCCAACTGGGAGCAGCACCGGTCCCAAACCAGCAGTTGCGATGATTCCCTGAAGGCAGAACCGCAGATTCGCCCGCCAGGTAGGGTTCACCTGTCGAGCAGATAACATTATTGCTGAAGTGAATGATACTCGACCGCTGGAGAGCCTCTTGCGAGATGAGGATGTGGCCTGTTTCCTCCGGAAATGCTACGCCGGAAAATCCACAACCGTACAACGTGTTGTTGTAGCAGTAAACGTCTGTCTTGTTGATGTATTCGTGTCCGGTGTTGATACGTATGCCACAGTGATACGATGGGTCTGCCCACTCAGGACCGAGCCCAGCCTTGATAAGCAGATTGTTGTAGATCCAATTGTCACCTGTAACATAATATCCAAGCATGATACCATCGCCACGTTGGTTGAGGATGACGTTATCATGAACTCGGTGCTGCTCGATGAACGCGGATGAATCCTGTTCGCTGTAAATGTTGATCCCACGATTGGAGAGATTGTCATGAACGTAATTCCAGCCAATATCTCGTTTCAATTCTGTTGGAGCTCTCGGACCTGAATCCTGTCGAACACCTTTTACATAGATCGTATGGTAGAGCTTATCACATGCTGCTTGACCCACATTTGTACATTCATTGCCAAGCACGAAGACATCATTCCCGACGCAGTCAATGGCTCCATCCATTCCATCTCCGTTTGGCGCAGTGACGTAATTCCCGATGACTCGAAACCCTGTCTGCGCAGGAAGACCTAGCTCCCCCGTCGTCACACTAAACTTTGAGAGAACCCAATGCGTCGAGTATCCGCTTTTGTCTGCGTTCCACACAAAGAAAGCGCGTTGCACATTTGCATTCCCTACACGAGATGTGGCATTGGGATAGACGATCAACGCTTTGGGTTTGTCGGCTTCTCCATCAGTAGCAAGGTTAACAGACGCTCCGACATCGGTCTCGACCGTTTGATCAACGGCATCACAGATGTATGCAATATCACCAGATGCGATTGTCGTGACTGCTTTATTGATTGTGCTCCAAGGTTTCGTCCAGCTTCCATCACCACTACCATCGTCGCCAGCCGTGTTGACGAAGAAAATATTTCCGCTGCGAACAGTAAAGGGGAGTGAGTTTGACCGCCTGCCATTTACCGTCACATATATTTCGCCTAATCCATCCTGCGCAAGATGACTTAGCTGAAATGAGATCAACTGCATCCTGTGATAGGCGTACAGGTTCGCTGGTTGCGTTGCATGACCCCACGAGTAGTATGAAGCGGCATCCACACCGTTGCAGACAACTCTCGAATTGCCCTGCGTCGCCCCAAGATTCACTCCCCAAAGAGTGATAATCGCTCCATCCTGTCCCGGCGTTCGCCCACCGGATGCATCACTGTTGCCCGACTTAGGACCGCTCGTAATATCTGAGAAATACAAGACAGGATCGGCCGTCTGCGCGGAGCATACCTGGATCTGATTTGCAGTGAACAGACAAATGATCACCAATAACTGCTTCGAGAATCTTTTAGAATGTATCATTGCAACCTCCCGTTAACTAGAACCTATCTCAAAAACCCAAGGGGGGGCAAAAAGATGATGGCTTCTACTTATCTGATCAGAGTCATTCTCTTCGTCTCTATGTACTCACCCGCTTGGATGCGATAGAAATATACGCCACTTGGCAGCGCTGATGCATCCCATCGCACAGTGTACCTTCCCGGCAAGAGTTCTTCATTCACTAGTACCCGCAACCTCTCTTCCCAGAATGTCAAACACCTTCAGCACGACAAATTCGCAATTGCCAATTCGCAATTCGAAATTGGTTTTTGGGTTGAACGGGTTTGGATAGTTCTGTTCGAGCACGAAACCATTCGCTACGGGCGCGCTCCTCTCGTCTGCCACCGATGTAGGTACTGAAGTGGAAAACGCCCCCGGCGGATTTGTCGACGTACGGTTTGTTCCGTCATAGTCACGTGGAACGGTATTGGCCAGATTGCCCAACGGGACGAGCGGACGTGACGGCCGATCGGTGCCGGAAAAACCGGGGACGGTAAATGTCGTCGAGCGAAATATACTGCTGTTCTGCGTCGGATGGAAATCAAGATGAGTCGTATCAACAAACTGAGGTTCGATGGAATTGATCACATTGTCCCGCAGCAGCTGTGCGCCGTTGCACGTTGCGTTCGAATCCTGACCGCCGGAGTTCTCATCAAGACCTAATGACTTCGAAGCCGATCCATTCCATATCAAATTGCCTCTGATCTGCAGGTTCTCGTCGGACAAAACCGGGTTGGGAAGATTGCTGCTCTGCAGGAACGTCGTCGATTGATCGGAAGCATCGTACGGTCCCCGAATCTCGAAGTGACCGCCGAGCGTTGAATCCCTGCCAGGATTGTAGATGATGTTGTTGTAGACATAGACATTCTTGTTGGGAATGCAGTCGACTTCGTCTCCATAGGCAAGCGCCGGAGTGCTCCACGGACCCGGACTCCAGCCGCCAAGCTGGTGATGGACGTTGCAGGTGTCGTTTTCCGCGCCATCACAACCACGCTGACCCAGTCCGAACGAGAGCAGCGATCTCTCGTCAGTTTGGTCGATCCCCACCTTGTACAACGTGTTAAAAGCGACGAGGATGTTGTAACCGCCGAGCACAGCAATGCCAGCGTAGTTTGTGTGGTGAATGATGTTGTTGATGAACTTCAGGTCGTACGCCTCGTAATGTAGCCACGGCACAACCATGAAATCAAATCCAGCTCCCTGTCCAGCTGAAAATCCAAACCGATCGGCGTTGTAGACAAGACAGTCTTCAACCCGAATCTGCGCAGTGCCCCCCTTCAAGAGCAGGCAATCGACACTTGCATCGTGGATTTTGCATCCCTGGATGTGTCCGTATTCAACGCCGACATAGTCGAGGGAAAACCAGAATGCACCGGAGATGTCACAATCTTCGACATAGATGTATTGCACCTGATTGACCTTCAGCGTCTCTTGTGGCTTCCTGCTGACTCCGTCAAAACCGTTGATGCGGCAGTTCTTCATCAATATGTAATCGCCGTTCGCGAAATGGACGGTGTTGCCGCCGCCGTCCGACGATGGGTCGGTGGCAAAATCCAATCCTATCAAGTAAACATAACTGATATCCCTGAAATCCAGCGAGCTGTACAGCCGCGCCCTCAACGGACCATCGACCGATTCAAGGATGATCGGATAGTCGTACGTGCCGTGGCGTTCGTCAAGATATCGGCCGACGATGCTGTTCGTCGCCGGATCACGGTAGACGTAATCACCAGCAACGAGGCTGATTCTGTACCCTGTGGTTGTCGCCGTCCCCGGGAGCGAGGCCCACGCAGCCGAAATTGTCAGAAAGGCATTGGTACGCGAGCTGCCATCGTTGTTATCGTTCCCGTTGATCGGATCTACCCAGACGTTCCTCACCGTTGGTGAACCCATATTGTAGTACTTGGGATCGAATACTTGAGCGTTCGATCTCGACAGGAATAGGATGATGAGTGTGATCGGACCTGCAAGGAGAAGTGTGGAGAAACAATTCCGGGATTTCATATTTCCTCCTGGCAACGTGCGTCAGCGTTGCCTTTCACCGCTGTTGACGGTCATCAGATCTGTCCGCTGGCCGATGCTCAGTTTTTCAGATCGGCGTCAAGAAAGGGAATCAGGCTTTTAGAATAGTACGGTTCCTGTGTGCACCAGAACATGTAGCTCAGTTTCAAATAGTCTGTACCAAATTCATAAATCTCCGGCACCGTCACCTGTTTCGCTGTCCGGGGATTAATGTGCTCGTAGTTCCCCCACTGAACGGCCACGCCTGTCGGCACGATGCCGACGCATTCTCTGATGAAAACGTAGCTGTTGTTCATCTGCGAGTTCTTGTAGACCAGAACGTCCGGACCTCCCACGCCAACGTGGATTTGTTTGGCATAGTCGTAGATGTCCCGTAAATAATGATGATCATTCCAGGGAAGAAACTCGCCGGGCATGAAGTTCGCATATTGAATAGTGACGGAGGTTGGGAAAGATTCTTTCAGCACCTTCATCCTTGCCTTGATCGCATCGCGATAGTTCTCAAACGTAAAACCCTTCGGATGCAACGGTCCTTTGTCGCCGAACTCGACCGATGTTTCAGGCAGGTTGATTCCTGCTATCTTCCCGTCAAACTTCTTTCCCAGGGCCCGAAGCAATTCATAAAATCTAAGCGCCACCAGACTGTCCCACCGTCTTGCAACCCAGCCTTCTCTTTTGTACTTCGCCTCGTCGTCGCTTTCAAAAACATACTGGGGGTCCACACCGCCATGATACTCCGGCTCTTTGAGCAGGTAGTCGGGCACATTGATGATCGTCGTATCAAACGACACATCCTGCAGCTGGATGAACAGCTTCTTCCCGTGTGAAGTCAGGAAGCCCAGGTCTTCCTGAATCGGTTCAAACCGATACTCGTTCTTTTTCAGCTCCAGCTCGCGCCATGTGTATTTGAGTTGCGCGCCTGCGATGTTCTTCGTGCGCAAGAAGACCGAGTCGTGAATGTGTTCACGATCGCGGTCAAAGAAAATGAAATGCTGCGTGCGCTGTTGGGCCTGAACGAGATGGTTGCTCGACCAAACAAGTGAGGCCGCAATGATCGTGATAAAGACAGATTTCATTCCATCAGCCTTGCGACGAGTGCCGTTGCTGTCTCCGGCAAGGCTCCAGCGCCGGCTCGCTCCATGGAACTCTCCTACTTGGTTCGATCATTTCACAAATACTTTCGTGGAACTCCCGCCGCTATCGAGGCGGAGACTGATAGGATTGTCAGCGACGGGAATCGTCTGCGTAAGCTTGTACGTTGCAATGTCGAATACGGATATCGTGCCTGCGCCCTGATTTGACACATACACAGAATGCACCGCCGGCTCTATCACGACATCCGTTGGCATACGGCCGGTATCCAGCGAATCGACGACCTTGTCCCGCGAGAGATCGAGGATGGTCAGCTTGTCGGACGTGACATTCGTGATAAAAGCGAAATGTCCCTCGGCATCGATACAGATCCCGCGAGGATGAGGAATTGATGAAATCCGCTTGGCTACGGTCTTCGAGCTCGTCTCGATCTTTTCCACCTCGTTCAGATCATAATTGGCGACATACGCGTAGCGTTCATCCGGTGTGAAGGCAAGACCGAGCGGCCGGCCGCCCACTTCAATCCTGTCGAATGCAAAATCCCTGGCAGGATCGAAAACATCAACAAACGGTGTGAAGATCTGGGGTTGATAGATCTTGCGCTCCCGTGCGCTCCAGTACAAAGGACCTGTTTTCGTGGGAAGCTTCTTGACTACCTGATGCGTCCTCCTGCTGAGGACCCACAAGCCGTCCTTGGACTGATGTGCTACATACACGAAATCTTCCCCCGGATCAAGAATGACATCGCTCGGCTGTTCGCCGAGAGGGATATCTGTGATCCGTTCGTTCGTGCTTTTTCGAAAAAGCCTCATGGAGTTTGCGTCGAAGCTCGTCGCAAACCCAACATCGTTCTCGTTCGCAAATGCGATGTGATCCGATCCACGCGCACACGGGATCATTCCCACGACCTTATTCGTTTTCGTGTTGATAACCGAAACGAAGTCGAGCGTTACGTGGCAAACGTAGAGGAATCCTCCTTGTGCCCTCCCCTCATAATGGCTCGTGAGGCTATCATAGAAGGAGGGAATCAAGAGACTCCGTTGGTTATCGATGTTCCACCTATCGTCGTTTTTCGCCCATGTCGTCAGAAGGTTGTTATGCTTCCAGATTGTATGTTCCTGACCGAGAGAATCGATCCCCGTTATCGACATCCTTTCCAGCACCTTATAGTTATGCGGCATTCTTTGCATCGATTTAATCGTCGAGCGGACGGTCAGCTTCTGATAGGCATCGAAGACTTTTTGCTGAAGGTTTTCTTTCCACTCATCAATACGACCGACGTATCTCTCGTCCGTGCTGGAAAAGTAACGCTTCGAATAGAACGCCATATACAGTTCGAAGTTCTTGGCTTCCAGGCTCTGGTGGTACTCCGCGATCGTCCGCCTGAGCTCCTCCTCGTCAGAAGCCTCATGGCATCCGGCTAGAAGAAGTGTCGTCACCAGAAGCATAAGGGCATGATGAATTTGATTCTTCACGGGTGTCCACTTTTTCTTGTCATTCTAGTGCGGTTTCCAAAAAGTTATCTCGTATTTTCAGTTACCATTGCTCAATGGAAACCGGTCCCGCTCGTACTGCGAGCGGGATGCCTTTCTGAATACAACATCTATTATAGAAGTGGCACTAGTTTTTCGCCGATGTTTGGAGCCTCGACTGTTCTGCAGCATGCTTGAAAACAAGAACCTCGAAGTCCTGCGAGCACCGCGTCCACTCCTCAAGCCCCAGGAATCCAAGCATGAGAGCGAGGATGGCCGCTGTCGACGCCAGCACCACAAGAGTTGTCTTTGAGAATTCCATGCTCGCATAGAAAGGTCCGAGCAGCACAACCGAAAGAACGAACCCTCGGAGAAGGACATAGCGCGTAATGACGAAATACCACTTGCCGTGGACCCGAAGCCTTTCCCAGGCATCCAGATAATCTTGATGAGCTGCCGCCTCAATCCGCCGCCAGAAGAACGCAATGAAGAAGATAGCAAGTGCCGGAACGAGCTTGGACGTCAACCTGGATCCCTCCTTCCCGAGCGAGGTCCCGAGAAAGTAGCCGCACACGAGGCCGAAGAAGTAATAGGCATATCGAACGACTCTGCTCTTCATGCTGATCTATGAACCATTAGACTTGAATCCAGTTGAGAAAGAAGTGGATCGTCACGGGTGCCAGGATATTCCCGGTTCTCTGCAAGGCATATCCCATCAGGAGGCTCAACGGTACCATCTCCGCTGTGTCTAGCAGTGCCCTGTTCAGCGACTCGCCCGCACTGAACATCAGGGCAGGCAGGTGGAAAAGACACATGATAACAGAGGCGAAGAGGTATCCTCTCCACCAACCAAGTGCTGCCACCCACCGCACCTGGACGTAACCACGGAAGAGCATCTCCTCGCCGAAGCCGACGACAAGATATTGCAGTCCAGCCCAGAGAAAGCTCAGCGTGAAAAGAGTACGCCATTGATCGGCTGCGCCTCCCGCGAACAGAAAGATGAGTCCGACAAGAATTCCCAACAGCGTCGACGAAATGCAGTTCGATCTTCGAAACTGAATATCTTTCCATGCCAGCTTGCCTGCGGCCATCGCGATAAACATCGGCGTCAGCAACAGCACCCAACCGATTGCCTGGCTAATGACGTCAACGAATTCATATGTTCGCGCTTGTGCGGTCCGGATCGATCCGGGAGACAGAAGGATTATCACCGTGGTCATGAGACCGGTAACGAGAACGACGATGACCGATACCCAGGCCTGCCGTTTGATCCCGGAAGTTTCAGGCAGCGCCGGTGTGCCGGGCCACTTCAGTGACCAGGCCCAGACCAGCAACGCGCTGATGACGCTTGGCATCAACGATGTGGTCCAGAAATTGCCTGGCATGGTCTGCTCGATCATCGAAACCTCCGTGAGAGGAACCGGCATGCACGGCGCAACGTTGGGTATAGCGGTATAAACCTACTTCAGGAGCTTCAGAAAGTCAATCCGCACAAGTACCATCCAAGGGCTTGTAGCAAGAAACACTGACGGGAAACCGCCTACGTCGAACCAATCAATGTTTACGGGTGTGGAATGACCCATCGATGCGGTTGACAATTCGATCATTCCGGTTCACCTTCGGCTGTTCGTCAACAACCAATGACCGTGGAGAGTAGGTTCAGGTCCATAACTTCAGTCGGATTGGCGGCGCTGCTTGTCGTCCTTTCAGGCTGTAAGAAGCACAGCGCCAACCCGGCTAATGCTACCGACATGGGCATCACCGCACCGGGAACATTTACGTACTCTCCTATCAGCCTCTCTGAGTTTCTGTACGCAACTCCGCTCGGCAATCTCAATTCCCCCGGACACACGCTACGACCGACCACGTTTATTTGTACCGGGTTGATCCCAACCACCGGCAGCCAGGCGATATGGATCGATTGCGCACCGTGTACGCTCCTGGAAGCGGCACAGTCATCTGGGTATTCGGACCCAATCCACCGGACATTGACTCCAAGATCGGCGTGGAGATGACAAACACGTTCAGCTATTACCTCGATCATATTATGCTCAATCCGGGGATTACGGTAGGGTCATCAATCAAGGCAGGGTAAGCCATCGGCACATCCCCAGCCCACAATTATTTGCGGTGGACCTTGGAGTGAGCTACAGCACTTTCTTCTTTCCAGGTCATTGTTCATCATCAGGCAGGAGGGCATGGCGAATCATGATTACACAAGAATTCCTCACCCAAATACCGATATTCGAAAAACTCCCAACGGGCGATCTCGACTTGCTGACAAAACTATGGCATCGCTGAATGATAAAGAGGTCCGAGATTCTATTCCGCAAAGGTGATGCCGGCTCTTCAATGTTCATCGTCGAAGACGGGACGATCGAAATCTCTGTCTTTGCAGAACATAATCATAAGAACATTCGTGTCTCTCTCATAAGTCAGGGAGGGTTTTTCGGTGAACTTGTCCTCATCAGTGGTTCGCCAAGGACTGCCACAGCGCCCGCAATCAGTGATTGCGGGCTGCTCGAAATGAAGCGGGATGATTTTGTCTCATTCCTGTCAACTCATCCCACAGTAGCCATCTCGATGATCGGCGAAATTGGCAAACGCCTGCTGGCAACCAATGAACTTGTGACATCGCTTGCCGCCAAGAACGTCAACGTGGAAATGGATGAACAAATGAGTTTTGGTGATCGCCTTGCTGACAAGGTAGCGGATTATGTCGGGAGCTGGTCATTTCTCATCTACTTTCTACTCGGCTTTTTTGTCTGGTGCACACTGAATGTCGTCGAATTGCTCTTTAAGCCCTTTGATCCGTACCCTTTTGTATTCCTCAACCTGGTTCTGGCATTGGTCGCATCGCTTCAGGCCCCCTTGATTATGATGAGCCAGAATCGTGCACAGTTAGAAGACCGATTGCGGGCAGAGTTGGACTATCAGGTCAATGTGAAATCCGAACTGATGTTGCAGCAGCTCCATACCAAGATGGACGAGTTACAAATAGCTGTAACCCAGGAGAAGAAGGAAGTACAGGAGAAGTAACAGGAGCCTGAATCATCACGCCGGCAGTCTGTTCATCGTAGTACCATACCGAAATCCCACGTATTTCACACCACATTCGCCTGCGCCGCCTCAGAGAGAGCCCTTGCTGGCGAACCTTCATGGCGACAGGGAGGATAGGAGTTGCTGAAGTACAGAACTACTATATCTCTCCTGTCTCCATTTTCTTTCGGCCTTCCTCAAGGAGTTTGGCAACGAAATAGATCGGTGTGAACTCGAGAAGGATCAACGGCAGAATGGCCCAGTCGGGAGCATAGATACAAACAACAACCACGGGGATCAACATGAACGCAAGCACGAGCCATGCAACGCCCCCAAGGATTGGCAAGTGGACACTCTGTCCTCTCACAAGCCAGAGGACGATCCCAAGAAAAAGTGCCGTGTAGATCCAGTTCGGGATCTCAGGGAATCCAAAACTGCGGTTGAAGGCGGCAAGGATCATGGAGACCGGATAAGTAAGCAGGGAAAAAACGAGCGACAACACAATGACGATCAGGGCTCCGGGGAGAGTTTCTATGACCGCATTCTTGGTCTCCACCGGAGTGAGGGCGCTGAGGATTTCTGCAATCGTTGGCTCGTTCATGGGTGGGGGTCCAGAAACGAATCTTGATGACAGACCGCACAATCTCTACCGCAACACCATATCATTTCGCCGCGAACCAATTTGTGACGGACTTCACTCAATGTCAAACGAGGAAACGAGCCCATTTTATGCGGCTGAAACTCACCTTTTGTTCAGGGCGAGGCCTATTCGTGCTCGGGCAGTGGCTCGTGGGACTCCCTCGTGAAAGAGAACAAGAACAACATCACTGCAAATGCAATGTACGCCGCGGTGAATTGGTAGGGGATCTTCTGCATGAACCCTTCGAGTGTCCACGGGAAGTACATAATCCCATCGGGCGAAGCTGAGTGGATGATCCCAAAGAAGGTGAGTACTGCCAGAAGGAGCAGATACGCAACGGATGCTTTGAGCCGGCGATCGATGAGCTCGGCGAGCATACCACCCCACAACATTGCGGTCAGGATAAATCCGTTGCCGAGAGCGACCGTCACGAGCAACTCTGGAAGAGACTTCCCTGACGCAACAAGAAGCTTCTGGAAATTCTCGATGGGCACGAAATCCGGATTGCCGAGCTTGATGGATAGGAGTCTCGCCACCGTCGGGAAAAAGGCAAATGCGACAGCCGGAGCATGCCGCGGAGGACAGGCGAGGAACGATTGAACCATGATGTCAAGCGCAACGAAGATGAGAATCGGAGCGAGAACAGCACGGGGAATGAGCTCAACGA
>CAVUAC010000081.1:0-11212 GCA_963739335.1 uncultured Bacteroidota bacterium
TCATTCTAAGAACTTCATCAGTCGGCGATCATTCTTCTCGAGTACATTCATTCCTTCCCCTCGGAGGGGAAGGCTAGGATGGGGTCTGCGGAAACAGTCCCCTCTGAAGCGATGGCCCGTGTGGTAGAGAGAGGGTCGTTAGACTCCGGCAAAGTCCAACGGACTCTGACGAGGATTTAGGGGTGTGTGCTGTGTCCGGCATGCTCATTTCTGTATTTCAGATGCATCCCTGCTTTGGCAAATCGACTTATTCAAGGTATCTGCGGAACACGACACTAACAGCGAAGAAGACGATGGGCCTGGGGTATTTCCAGAGAACGCTGCAAAGCGGAGCCTCCTCAAAGAAGAGAGTTTAACACTAACACGCCGATCAGGCCAACGACTCCGACGATTGTTTCCATGACCGTCCAGCTCGAGAGCGTTTCTTTTATGCTCAGGCTGAAATACTCTTTGAACATCCAGAAGCCCACATCGTTCACCTGAGACAACATCAAACTGCCAGCGCCGATGGATATCACCATCAGCTCGGGGCGAACCGATGTGCTGGAAACAAGAGGCGCCATAATCCCTGCAGTAGTCAACGCGGCAACAGTCGCCGAACCGACACAGATGCGAAGAAATGTCGCAATGAGCCATCCCAGAATCAGGGGGGACACCGGTGAATTCTTCAGTAGTTCTGCGATATAGGTGCTCACGCCGCTATCGACCATCGTTTGTTTGAAAGCTCCCGCTCCGCCAATGATGAGAAGGATCATCGTTATGCTTGAAACAGATTTGGTGATCCCCTCCATGACATCTTTCATCGTTCTCCCCTGAGCCAGACCCAGCGTATAGATCGCGACCAGCACTGAAATCAACATTGCGACGACAGGATTACCGACAAAACCGATTACGCTCTTCCAGGAGGCATCTGTAACAAAGAGATTCACCAAAGCTGCCGCACCGATGAGAATGACCGGTAACAAAGCAGTGGAAATACTCACCCACACCGCAGGCATCTCCTCTTCCCTGAGTATCCTCGGATTGTAGAACTCTTTCAACGGCTGTGCATGAATATGCTTGATGAACCTGGAAAACACAGGTCCCGCGAGGATGATCGCCGGTATCGCGATGATAATGCCGTACAACAATGTTTTTCCGATGTCGGCACCGAACATCACCGCAATGGCGGTTGGAGAAGGATGCGGAGGAAGATAGCCGTGAGTCACCGAAAGCGAAGCGATCATCGGCAGGCCCACGTACAAGAGGGGCAATCGTGTGGCAGCGGCGACGGTAAAGACTATCGGCACAAGAATGACAAATCCCACCGCGTAGAACATGGGAATGCCAACGATGAATCCGGTTAACATCACCGCCCACTGAACGTTCTTCACACCGAACATACCAACAAGCTTGCTTGTTATCCTCTGCGCTGCACCGCTCTCAGCGACGAGCTTTCCCAGCATTGCACCGAAACCCAGAATCAGTACCAGGATGCCCATGGTTTCACCAAGCCCTTGTTCAACAGATGTGACGATTTTTCCTAATTCCATCCCCTGGGCAATTCCGATAGCCAGTGAAACAATGATAAATGCTATGAACGCATTTATTCTCAGGACCATGATCAAGAGCAAGAGAACCACCATTGCGATGACGGCAATGATCAGCGGCATATCTTTCCTCGCTTGTTAAGCTGTCGGACGAAACAGGATGAAGGCGGGCAGGCTCCTCAGATCTTCCACTCACACTACGCCACCCGGCAGTGGTACCGGAAACATCCCCGAATCATGTCTGTCTGTATCGGTCTATTTTACTTTCCTGGCTGTGTACTCTTGTCCGTTTTGGTAGACAATCATCGAGTAGTCATTCGTCGCTCCGTCTTTTCTGAAAGCGACTGACAGGTTTATTTCCTGCACGTAGAATTCGTTCTCCGCTGTTGCGTGCAGCTTGACCGAGAATTCACCCTGCGCTGCCTTAAGGATGTCATTCTCGAAAAACACTCTAACCTCGGGACCACCTTCGACGTGATAGGTGCCGGCATACGATTTCAGAAGTTCGATCGAGGGTTTGGCAATGCTCAGGACCGTCATGCTCAGGTTGCTGTCGACAACATAATAGGCACATTTCGAGCGCAGATTCTCATCACCTTTGTTCATGAAGGAGCTGTCAGTCTTCCAGTTGCGATCGAAGAATCCAGACGCAATGATGATTTTGTCGCCTTTGGCCCCTGCCGAGAAGACCGGAATCTTTCCATCGGTGACGTAGAAATCGAACTGCGACAGATCTGTGCGGCGCGGATCGAAGAAGGAGAAGCCAGCGGCAGAAGTCGCCGCAACGACAGCAACATATCGCTCACCGTTGTAGGGGTTCGGGTAGATGGCGTGCAAGACAGCATCTTTCGCCTTGAATGATTTGCCGTCGACGAGGATCTCACTCGAGGTGACCGCAAAAGGCGTCTTTTCAAAGACCTGCTTCGATATCTTGTTTTCCTCCGGCCCTCCTAAGAGAAAGAGTGAATACTCTCTCATGTCAGCGTCCGTCACATCAACATCCTTCTTCACACGCGGTTCATATTTTTGAACTGCTTTCCAATCGCCGACCATTGGTCCCACTTTCAGCTCAATGACCTTTTTCATCATGGTATCCTTCGAAATGGTACCGACCACAATGATGAACGGGGTATTCTGAAAATCAGAAATCGGACCGGCAGTCGAAGGAGTCTTGTGGAGGGAGAGAGGTTTGTAGTTTTCGTCCTTCAGAACGATCGGCTTCGCCTGAACGTCCTTCACAAGTGTGGTCTTCCCGTTCCACACCACTTTGATAGGTTTGTCATAATCAATCAGTGTTTTGCCGGGCGTCAACGACAATTCACAGACGTTTTTCGAATCAACGCGTATCAAATTGCCTTGAAGCGCCTCGGCATCGACATCCACAAATTCGCTTGGGGTGTTTCTCTGACCAACCTTGACCCAGTACGCGGACGCCGTCCGGAGATCTGCACTTCTTACACGCACGTGCTTCAGAGCAGCGTTTCTCCTGTGCTGCAACAGCCAGGAGATTATCTGATCCCAGAGACCTAAATCGGTATGACCTTTCTCGGGCACTTCAATGTAGCGAACATCGTAGTTCCACCGCTGGAGCAGCCTCACGATATAGCGCGAGAGATTGACATTTACACTTTGATCCTGATCGCCGTGTGAGACGAGAATCGGCATGTTCAATAAAGATTCCATCTGAGCGGTAGAGCTGGACTTGTCGTTCAGAAATATTTCCCACGCGCTCATACGTTCGATGTTCTCTTTCGAAATGAAAACGTGGTAGTCACCACCTCCATAGATGGGTGCGATCGCAGCGAAAAGCTCAGGATGTCTCGTCGCCACATTCCATGTTCCAAATCCGCCCATCGAAGAGCCCATCAGATAAACCTTGTCATCATCGACGCTGAATCGCTGCTTTGCCATTTCAATGCATTTCATCACATCACGGTCGCCGATTCCCAAATACTGTGTGTTTCCGCGTCCGTGTGGTTCAATGAAAATGACATTTTGTTTATCGCTCGCACTTTCATGTCTCTTGTTGACATCCCACAGGTTGTAGTACTCAGGAATGTTCTCGTAATAGCCGTGGAGATAGACGACCATCGGCCATTTCTTGGAAGGATCATAGTTCAGAGGCAAGTAGCACCTGCAGAATTGAGGTGCATGATCGATATCGTCGATGTATGCCATCCGTATGCAGCCGCCGGCCCGAATCTGCTTGTGAGCTCCGATCTCGGCAAATTCCATCAACGGTGCATGCAAGGCGGCGAGTTTTGATGAATCCGGATTCTGCAAGTTCTTACCAAGTCGATCCAGAATCATGTCTGCAAGCATTCTATGAGTGACTGCTTCGGGAGTCCTGAGGCTTCTCTCCGGCGCACTGTTCACGATATCACGCGCCGCAGACAAGATATCTCCCTTGTACCAGGTCGTGTATTTGAAGAACTTCGTGCCTCGAATATCTTTGTATGCAAATCTAAATTCGTAGACGCCATCCGGCCAGGTTCCGTACTTGAGAACGACCGGCTCTGAACAGTTGAAGGTCTTGCTTGCGACAGTTTTCCCGCCCGTCGTGTAGACCTCCATCGTTACCGCTTGCTTCAAAAGAGCCTGGTCCAGATTGCCTTCGGAAAAAACTGTCAGCGTTGTTTTCTTTGGGTTAATGTCTGTAAGCGAGAACTCTATGTTTCCTGTGATGATGTTCAGGAGATTTGGATTAACCAACATCCTCACAGCAAATCCCCAGCCACCCTTGCTCTGCTGGATTTTCAAAAGCAGGTGATTTTCGCCGGCGTTCATGTTCACTTGCAGCGCGTCTTCATCCAGGTTGAGGGCTCTCTGCCTTAAGAGACGATGAACCATCCTTCCGTTGAGCCAGACCTTCACTCCATCATCGGTACCTAAAGAGAGACACACCCTCCCTGCTTCTTTTCGATCGATCCTTGTGTAAGCATAGGCAACAGCGTCCTCTGTTCTGCCCCCCTGAAAGAACCTCTGCAGATCCACGATGTTTTTACTCTTCACCGGGGCCCACTTCATTTCAATTCCGGAGATCGTCACTGTTTGTCCTGCTGCAGGCTGTGCATTGGCTTCACCGTTGCTTGCAGCTAGAAAATCCTTATCGATCTCTTCCATGGCATTGATCGGAATCGAACCAAGTATTAACCAATCCTGCAGAAATGCCGATCTGTCGGGTGTCCAAGGATTGCGCATCGTCTCTTCGAGATTCTTTTCATCCAACTTGTTCACCTGAGAAAAAACGCTGTTGAATGAAGAAAGGGAAATGCAGAAAGAAAGAGCTGCAAAGAGTCGAGTGAGTTTTTGTTGACATGAGGATTTCATGGTTCTCTCCATTCAGCTAGTGTTGTGTCTCGCAAGTTCTTTAGATTAAGTCGCGCGGTTGGACTTTTTGCATGACACGATAAGAATACCTGGATTTTCGTGAATTCTAGAGAATCAATGCACACACCCCTTACATCCTCGTCAGAGTCCGTTAGACTCTGACGAGGAGCGAGGGGCGTGTGCTTTTTTCGTGAAACGCGAATTGATGTCTAAATAGACCTCTGCTTCGTGACGGTGACTTATTCAAGGTTCTTCCAAGACACGACACTAGGAAGATGTTGAAAAACGAACCGCCGAGGGCGCAAAGGACCGCAAAGAAAGTATTCGGATTTCCTCTTTGTCCAAAACCTCAAACATTTGGCGGCCTTGGCGGTTCATCTTTGTCTTTGAAACTGGAATTTCAACAACCTGCTAGTGGACACATATCGAAACAGCGAAGGCCCCTTTCGAATGCGATGCGCACTCTCCAGAGGCCTCCACAATTCAGCCGTCCCTTGATTGTCTGCTCTGGCGAGCAAACACATTTCACTGCAAGTATGTTACGTGTCGCGCAAAAACAAGTTACAGATGCGGAGAAGAAGAAACAATCCGCGGTATGCAGCGGGCCAAGTACGGACGTTGGACTCGCCACAAGGTTGCATGCATAAGTCTAAAACTACCGCGCCAATTCTGTCGGGTGGTGCCTCCAGACATATAATGTATCATTTCGCGGCTTGTAGAGAGCTGCGAAGCGCGGCGAAGACAATTTGAAAGGAACTATCCAATCCAGGCCGTTCTTCCTGAGTTCACCGTATTCACGCTCCTCTGCCGGTATCGTGTCGACTCGTCGATCTCGCCGTTGAAAAAACTGCGACCTCCCTGTCGGTACTCCATCCACAAGAGCTTCACCCCATACTTGCGCCAGCTCGTCGGGTAAATCCCTCAGGAATTCATGGCTTAATGCGACCTGCCCGTCAAAATTGAAATCAGTCCACCTTCCAACAAACCGTCCCCGATCGTATTCTCGTTCATGCTCCAATTGTCCGCTTCGATACCACTTCTGCCATGTTCCGTGACGCCTTCCATTCTTGTATTCCCCCTGCTCACGCATCTCGCCATTGTCATGCCAAAAGGCAACATACCTTCCATCGAGTTCACCGAGATCATTGAAAGTCTTTGTTTCAAGCGTATCACCGCTTGGCATCCAGACTATCCTTCTTCCTTTCGGCTTCGCAAGCTGACTATACGTCCTTTCATACCGCTTCCCTCCGGCAAGGTACCATTCCTCCCACAAGCCGAGACTGTCTCCATTGTTGTACTCTCCCGTCGTCAGTCTTGCGCCATTGGCGTAGAAAGCCTCGTATTTCCCGTCTCTGACGATCCTGTTTGGCCCGATCATCCTCTCGTGCCATCGCTCTTTCACCTGGCCGTTGGCATAGAACGTAACCCGTTCCTCCCTTCCGCTGCATCCAAGAAGAAACAAACCAGCGAGGAGAGCTATCCACGCTGCCTTCACAGAGCTACTCGGAGAATGGAATGGATACAAACGCACATTCATTTCGATCCCTGACTTCTCAGTAGGCGTCAACAGAGTGAAAATGGTCTATCTCATCTCTTCAATCGACCGAACGATCTCGAAACGACAGGACTCCTTCACACCGGTCGCAGGCAACGTGATGAAGATCAGTGCCTCCTGCTGCAATGCCAAGGCTCGACGGCTGTTGATGGAGGCATGGACTTCGACCGATCCGCGACGAGCCGGCAGCTGCACACCAAGCCGCAGAGGAGCGTTGCCCGTGTAGGTGCCTTCAACGCGGTCTTGCATCATGCGATAACGCAACTTGCAGTCGTGCCATACCATTGTCTGCCCGAATCCTTTCTGCCAGAAGCTTTCTGTCACCGTCGGCGCCAGCACGAGTGAGCCGTCCAATCGCATGTCTACCCCCAACAGAAACTCCTGAACGATGCGGATCAGGTTGGCGGGGTACTGCACAGTACGTGTCAGGACCCGTTGCACGAACACCCCGGGTACTGTCGGGCTGATAGCGTTCGTGCCAGGAGTAGCCGTTCTCGCGGCCAACCTGACTGACCTTGTGGAGTCCTTCCAGGAGTCCCTGGGCGTCTCCCATGCGCGCACGAGCCCACGCTTCCAGATACCAGACACGGCCCATCGCCGCGAGGTCGTACCGGTCGGGGTATGTGAACTCCCAAGGCTCGTACGTCTCCGGCCGAGTGCTGATCCCTGTGGGCATCCCGCCGTAGTGAAACCGCTTTTCATCCTTAAGTTGCCGCCAGAGGATTGCCTGCTGCTCAGGTGTAGCCAGACCCGTGGCGATTGCTGCCCAATCCACGTCGGTCAATCCATGGCTGGCAATCAATCCTCGCTGCGGATGGAGATACTCAGCGAAATGATCGTTGACCCAGAACCGGGTCACGAAGTGCCGCTGGATTCGATCGGCCAACTGCTCATATCGCAGCGCCGCAGCATCGTTGCCTGCAATGCGGTTCAGAGCGCCTACGCGTCGAAATGCATCCACGGCATGACACTGGGTCACGCCGTCCGACTCGATCCGCGCAGGTCGTTCGATGTAGTAGCCCGCGCCTCTGACTGCACCCTGGTCCGTCGTCAGGGAATCGAGGTAATCCGCCGCGAGGTTGATCGAAGGGAGCTGCGCCGAAAGCCACTGCCGGTCGAGGGTGTGGCGAAAGATCACATCGGCATTCTGGATGTATGTCGTGCTGGCGAGGGATTCAAGAGGATTGCCCGGCACCCAATGCTTGTACAGTCCGCCGTTCGGAGCCACAAGCGACTGCGCGCCCTCGGGGCCTACCATCTTTCCGGCCATCGAGGGAAGGATAGCCAGCGGCAGGAGTCCGTCACGCCGCTGAAACGATCGCACGTAGTCCCAATTAGCATTTACCACGTCGACTTGTCCGAGCCATAAGAGTGCATCGGTGAGTTGATGGCCATCCAGCGACGGGTAAGTATTGCCGTATCCGAATCCTTTGCCATCAGCGCAGACTGACCAATAGCCAAAAAAGACTTTGGGGTTGACCGCCGCGAGAACATTCTTCGTCGCCGCCTGCTGGTAGGTCCCCACCAGCTCGCTGTCGGGAAGCTCCAGCTGAGAGGTCTGGGATTTCCCCTCATCGGCAAGCACGAAGGCGAGCGCCAGAAGAAGGCTCACGCGTCTCAACAATGATCTGTATGTCCGAAGGATCAATTCGGGACGCTCCCTCTGTGAGATGATTTCCTGATACCCGCCTTGACACGCATATGTTCGCGCCAGAATTCCAAGCGGGATGGTAAGGGACGATCATCTCAAAGTCAACGCAGAGAGAACACCGCCAAGCTCTACATGGAAACGCGGACGGGGAGGTTGAATAGTTCTATTTTGGGCTGTTGGCAGATTGTCTCGAAATGCGCTCAAGGAACGCGCGCATTTCCCGGACAACGCGCTCGCTATGGGTTGCTCTGTTTGTCTCCAGGTCTACCATCACCGCGTTGCGGATTTCCGCGGCCATCTTCCTGAGATTCTCCGGCTCGTGCAAAACATCCTTCGACGCTTCTATCAACAAGGTGGGGCTGCTCAGGAGCTGCAACCGATCCCAAATTTCATACTTCGAGACAGAGAGGACCGCCTTTTTCAGCTTCCAGGGGTCCGCAGCGTCTAGCGCCCTGCAATACTTCTGGTACTGTTCCCGATCTGTTTTGACATCCAGACGGAAGTTCTTCAAATACCATTTGACGACAGGTTTGATAAGGGCGTAGAATCCAGGATAGAAAAGGGTGACAACCATCATCCAGGCCCGTGGAACCCGAAACACAGCGTTGGGGCTCACGAGAATCAATGCCAATGGCTTCCTTTTCAGAGAGGGGTAACAATCGACAATCGCCGTCGCACCCAGCGAACTACCGAAGATGACGTAGCGCCCGGGAGCGAGATCGAGTTCTTCGACGATACTCACAAGATCCTTCCCGATGGCTGAAACGCTGTACTCGGCGGCTCCATGTACTTGTGACGAGATTTTTTCGCGCGTCTCAACGTAGACGACCCGGAAATCTCTCGTCATTTCTTTGAGTACAGATGCCCACGCGCTGATCTGCGATATCCACCCCGCCACGAAAAGAACCGTAGGGTTGCCAACTTCAGCGGGGGGTGCAAACGTCACGACACGGAGGATGACATCCTTGGCAACGCTGATCATGCGATCTTCATAGCTCACACCAGAGGAGCATAGAGTCGCCAAATCTTCCACATCATGTGATAGGATCATGGTACACGGTTCATGCGCCGATACCAGCTTCTGTTCTGCTTGTAGATATTCTTGAATTCGCTGAACAGGCGGTCGTAGAGCCGGCGATTCGCCGGATTTGGCCGGTAGGTTTGTTTGATGCGTATGTACCTCTTGATGTCGCGGAACGAGGAGATGTATCCCAAAGCCGTGCTTGCAATCAACGCTGCTCCCTTCGCCCCCGCCAGATGGGGGTCCGCCACCTGGCGGATCACTCGATTCGTGATGTCTGCCATGATCTGGCACCAGAGCGGGCTCTTCGCTCCCCCGCCGATCATGTTCAATTCTGTGACGGGCGAGTAAAGGTTTTCCAGGGTCTCCATCGCCCAGCGTGTATTGAATGCAATTCCCTCCAGAACGGCCCGGATCAATGTGATCCCGGGAATGTCGAAGACTGAGGTTATACAATCCCGCACGCACGAAGCTATCATCAAGCGGGCTCCGTTCACCGAACATCCACGGAGTAAACATCAGTCCTCCTGCCCCCGGCTCGATTCGTTCCGCCAATTGGTCGAGAAGCTCATAGATGCTCGATACACCAGCTTCCGCCTTAAGCTGTTCTTCGTGGTAGAGGACGTTGTTCTTCAGCCATTCAAGACAGATGCCGGCGGTCTCCTGATGTGCCATGGCCAGATAGAACTTCTGAGGATAAGCGCTGCCGACACAACCTGTGTAGTGCGCTAGATCGACCTTGCGCCGGGTGACGTGACCTCCAACCCAGCTGCTCGTCCCCAGATTGATGTGGAGAGATCCATCATCGAGCGCTCCCGAACCCACGCCGGCGGTCGCCATGTCCCCTGCTCCGTTGATGACAGGCGTGCGTGGAAGAAGGCCGGTCTCTTTTGCAGCCTGAGGTGTTATCGTTCCAACGATTGCGCTGCTTTCGCGAACGTCGCTCAGCCTGTCCGGTGTGATACCGGCGAGCTTGCACAATCCCGGGTGCCATGCATACCGGTTCTTTCGGGTATCCAGGAGCCACCAGACCACTGCCACGTCCACCGAGGTGACTGTGTTGCCGGAAAATTTATGGACAAGGTAGTCTTTTGCATCAATAAACCGTGCGGCGTTCGCGAAGATCTCGGGCTGATATTCGCGCAGCCAGAGGAGCTTGCCGATCTGGTCTTTGCCTGTATGTCCGGGGGCTCCGCCGGTAATCCGGAGGAACTTCATGAGGCGGAAAACATTGTAGCCCTGTACCTGGGGCGGAGTCCACAACCGTTCCCGTATCACCTCAGCACTTCTCCCATTGAGCCAAATCATTGCACGACAGAGCGGAGTGCCGTCGGCCGATACCGGGATGAGAGTTTGCATAAGCGACGAGAATGTAACCCCCACGATATCCTCAGCGGCAACTCCAGCCTGCTGGAGAACTCGGCGTGTTGTTGTGCAAACGGCTTGCCACCAATCGGACGGCTCCTCTTCCGCATATCCCGGCATCGGATGATGCAAAGGATACGTTTCTTGAGCGGTCGCCACGATCTCCCCAAAGACCGTCGTCAGCACTGCTTTGTTGGAGCTTGTCCCCAATTCGTGCGCAAGAATGTGCTTTTCGCTCAAGGGTAGTTCCCCTCTGTGGAAGATGATTCGCAACTTGGGCTATGCTTATACAAAGCTACAACTGTACAGTCGAAGAATCAAACTAAGGTCAAGAAGGAATAGGTAGCCAGGAAAAAGCGAGAGGTGGCGGGCTCTGGCGCGAAAAATCTCATCAGGATTTATACGGAAAACGGCGACCTCATTAACACGATCAGTCACGAGAATGGAAGCGGAGACGAGACGTGGAAGTCAAATACCACGTCCCGCCAGGTAGTTGTAAGCGGGGTGTACATTGTCCACTTCACCGTGACGGCGGACTATCTCGATCCTGTGACGAGCCAGTTGAAGTACGCCAAAGGTGAAACGGCGTATCAGAAGCTCATTATCATTCGCTGATTGAGATCGCAGCTAAACGCACACCACAACGCCCCCTTCACAGGGGCGTCTGCTTTTTCCGCATTCCCTCAGCGATCGCTCTACGGAGCCTTACTTTGCGCCGAGCGCCTTCGCGGTCTTCTCGACATCCGCCGGATCAACCCACA
>CAVUAC010000082.1:0-84011 GCA_963739335.1 uncultured Bacteroidota bacterium
ATGGCACCACAACGAAATCGTAGAATGCGAGAGGTGGCACATCCTCAACATAACAGAGGATGAGCACTGTTCCTTTCTTCCGGCCAAGCACCTGATACTCAAGCGTCTTGTCGTTTCCATCGGTGATGATGAATGACTTTTCTTGAGACTTGATTTCGAGGAGCACATAGTCGCTGCGCTTCCATCCGAGGGGATTGAAAACAGAGTATCGGAATTCCTTCTGAGGCTTCTTTTCCCCCTCTCTCTCTACAAGTCCCGAGAGCATCTGTTCCTGGATTTTCTGACACACGTTCCGTATCGAAGCGTACTCTTTTCGAACGTCATCATAAGCTTCCGCGATCGCGGATCCAGGGACGATATCGTGGAATTGATTGAGCAACAATCCCTTCCACGCTTGTTCGAGCTGGCGTTGCGGATACCGGCGCGACGCACCTGACTTGCCAGCCAGCATCGCGAGCACGGCGATCAGCTCTGTGGTATAGAGCAACGTTTCCGCTTGGCGGTTTTCCTTCTTGACCCACCCGTGTGTTGTGTATGTACCCCGGTGTCTCTCAAGGTAGAGTTCGTCGTTCCACGATTCGAGCTCCTTCGCTTGTTCCTCAATGGACTTGAAGAACTGTCCAACCGTCGACAATGAGGAAGCAGGAAGACCTACGATCGTCCTGAGTACGCTGGCTGCTTCGACGTGCTCGGCCGTTGGGCCGCCACCGCCGTCACCGTAGCCAAATGTCTGGATAGTCTGGGGACTCTTCTCCTTCTCGTTGAAGCTCTCCCAGCTTTTCTTCAAGTCCTTCGGGGTGACGGAGCCTTCGAGACCGACGGGAGGAATGTGGGCAAGGACCTTGGTTCCATCGATCCCTCGCCACCAGAAGGTATTGTACTCCAATGGATTGGTGTCATTCCAGGTGAGCTTGGTTGTAAAGAAGTACCGAATTCCGGATTTCTTCATGATTTGCGGAAGCGCCCAGCTAAAACCAAACGTGTCTGGGAGCCAGAGGATGTCGGAATCCAGGTCAAATTCATTCTTGAAGAAACGCTTGCCGTGAAGGACTTGGCGCACAAGAGACTCTCCGTTCGGGATATTGCAGTCAGGCTCGACCCACATGGAACCGATCGCGTGCCATCGCCCTTCAATTACTCTCTGTTTGATCTCCTTGAAGAGTTCGGGATAACTTTCTTTGGTCAGATGATAGAGCAAAGCCTGACTCTGGCTGAAATTGAACTCAGGGAATTCCTCCATCAACCGAAGGGCAGTGGAAAACGTGCGCGCACACTTCTTTTTCGTCTCCTGGAGTCTCCAGAGCCACACGACGTCGATATGTGATTGAGCGATAAGGTGAACGAGGCCGGCAATGCTGGTCTTATATTCAGATTGAACCGTCCGGGTGAGGAAGTTGTAGGCTCGCTCTATTGCATTCGGATATTCTTCACCTTCCGGCTTGAAGTACTTAAGAAAAATAAGCGTTTGACGGATGAGCTCCCTGATTTCCTTTGTCTCTGCCGACGATGGCCCAAGGATTTTCTCCAAATCGTGGAGCGCCGTCAGGGCATTGTGAAGAGCTCGGGCGATAGGGTTGACAACGACCAGGTGAGCTGAGTGGAAAATGCTCAGGTCTCGTTTCCGACCGCTATAGGCTTCAACCGCGAGCAGAAAGGATTGGTTTGTCCTTGCCTTGGTTGTCAGAAGGACTTCTTGATGATGCTTGTCAATCCCCTGATACGGTTTTCCATTCACGTACAACAACGCCTCGGGAATATCGATCAACAAGCCGATTTGCTTGCCGGTGAATTCCTCGGGTATGGTGATTCTTTTTCGGAACCAGACTGTCTTGTCATACCCACCCCACGGAGCTGGAATTGTGTAATTCCACCATGAAGCATCGTTGAGTGCAGGGGAGGCGCCGTTGCTAAGCTCCCCTTCTTTCAGCTTCCAATCCGCCAACGGAACTGAGGCCGGATGGACATGATTCTTGATGAATGGGAGGGTTTGGTTCAGAAGATCAGTGTGCATTGGATCCCTCTAGGGTCCCTGGAATTTGCAGTTCTGAGGTGATTTTGGGCGAAGGCAGGTGGAAAATAGGGATTGTTGAGCGACTTGTCAAGCACGTTTAGTTCCAACAGATTGGGCGTCTTGTATGACACTTTTCTTCACATTTGCGCCCATTTCGCCAAATCCTGCCAACGATACGAGTCCATCGTCAACCATGGAATGGGTCGCATCAAACGAATCATCCGGGAGCAAAGCCTCCGGCGTCACGAAAGCAAGAAGGGCGCCGTACGATGTCGACCTCAATTCGACGGCACAATCGTGTCTCCGAGCTTCGAGAATCAGTGCAGGTCCACGTGATAGTATGTCGATAGGAAGCGGAAGAATGCGGCCTATGCGCACGTACAGTCGGATCGTTTTTTGTCCTTCGTGTTTTCCATTGCTATTCGCCCCTCCGAAAGGTAAATTATCCACCGCTTTCAGGATTTGCTGTTATTGTGCTAGAACACCAACCCAAATCTCCCAATCACTCCCCCTTCCATTTACCCAGTGGTGAAGTGCGGGCAATTCTAGGCGCTCATCGATTGTCCGGCTTAAACGAAAGCTTCTCGGCGGAGATGAAACGAACGCGTGCGTTCCGGTTGTGGAGAGCGATCGAACGATAATTTTCTCAGAAGAATCGTCATGAACACTCAGCTGACTCTCTTCATACTCTTTGTCGTCTGTGCTCTTGTCTGCACATATCTCTTCTTCCGAACTGTGCCTGAACCTGCAGATGTGCTTTACGTGAATGGACATCTGTACACCATGGACCCGAACAAGAGTGTCGCTGAGGCTCTCGCAGTGCGCGGCGGACGAATCGTCGCTGTTGGTACTCAACGTGATCTCGAAAGCCGTGTTCGGCCAAAGAAGACGGTCGATCTCGGCGGCAAGGTGGTTTTTCCTGGCTTCATCGATGCGCATGCTCACCTGATGAGTCTCGGCGTTCTCAAGTTGACGCTTGATGTTTCGGGAATGACAACAGAAACAGCGATTGCCGCTCTTGTCGGGCAAAGAGTCTCAAAGAGCGAACCCGGGCAGTGGGTGAGAGGTCGGGGATGGGATCAGAACCTCTGGCCATCGAAGAGATTTCCTTTGCACGAAGTGTTGGATCGGGTTTCTCCAAACAATCCAGTTTACCTGGCTCGCATCGATGGGCACGCTGCATGGGTGAACAAGAAAGCGCTTGAGATAGCAGGAATCAAGAAACAGACGCCGGATACGGTTGGTGGCAAGATTCTGCGTGACGCGTCAGGAAATCCGACCGGCGTTTTTGTTGATAACGCGATGGGGTTGGTAAGCAAGTTTCTGCCGCCCCCAACTGTCAAGGAGACGGAAGAGTCATTTCTGCTTGCCGTGAACGAATGTCTGAAACACGGTCTCACGGGAGTGCATGACATGGGCGTTGACTTGAAAGAAATTGAAGCCTACAAGAACCTCATTGACAGGAATGAGTTTCCGTTCAGAGTCTACGCGGCGATCGATGGTCCAGGGGAAACGTGGAATCAGTTTATCGGAAGGACTCCTTCTCCCTCGCCGAAAGGCCCGTTGATTGGCTACGGCGACAATCGGTTGTGGATCCGCGCTTTGAAACTGTACGTGGATGGTGCTCTTGGGTCGAGGGGTGCAGCGCTGCTGGAACCGTATAGCGACGATCCGACAAATAGAGGGCTCACCGTCACGGACGAAGCCTCACTTAGGAAATCCGTGGACGAGGCACTCAGCAATGGATTCCAGGTTTGCACTCATGCGATCGGTGACCGTGCAAACAGTATCATTCTGAATGTCTATGAGGCCGCGCTCAAGCTGCATCCTCAAGCGGACCAGCGCTTGCGCGTCGAGCACGCACAAGTGCTGGCTCTCAATGATATTCCCCGCTTCAAGGCACTGGGCGTTCTTCCAAGCATGCAACCGACTCATTGCACGTCCGATATGTACTGGGCTGAAGCTCGTCTGGGGCCTTCCAGAGTGTTGGGCGCCTATGCATGGCGGTCTCTCCTGAATACAGGTGTGATACTCCCCGGAGGTTCAGATTTCCCCGTCGAGCAACCGAACCCGCTGCTCGGAATCTATGCGGCAGTTACCCGCCAGGATCAACAAGGCCGACCGAGAAACGCGCAGGATATTCGGGCCTTTTTCCAGCTTTCGGCGGAGGGAATTCGCGATTCGGCCGCGTTTGAGAACGGGTGGTATGCATCCCAAAAAATGACACGAGAAGAAGCTATTCAGGCTTTCACGACGTGGGCAGCGTACGCCGGTTTTCAAGAGCGTCTCTTGGGATCGCTGGGGAAAGGCAAATTAGCAGATTTTGTCGTCCTCTCGAAGGACATCATGAAGGTTCCTCCGCAAGAAATCCTGACGACTGTTGTAGAGAAGACATTCGTGTCCGGTGTGGAAGTATACAATCGGTACTCAAGCGACTTCCGCGTCCGAGTGACCGGAATCAGTGCGGGTTGTTTTTGGGTTGAAAAAATTGTACGTTCATTGCAAGCCCAAGAGCGATCGCTGAAGGAAACAGGGGAAAATGCCGTATAAAGTGCTCGTTGCTGATGACGATGAAGGGCAGCGCAGATCCCACGGATTTGCGCTCGAAGTATGTACGGCTATCCTGGAAGACGAAATCACGATTGTTGAAACGGCAACAAGTATCGAGTCGTGGGAAAAGATTAGATCGGAGCTTTTTAACCTCATCATTCTCGACAACGACTTTAAAGATACTCACTTAAAAGGTCACCTTCCTGGAATTGCGCTTTTGCAATTGGCACGGCGTGAAGGCTTAAATCGCAATACGCCGGTTTTCTTCTGCAGTGCGGATGCATATGACACGCTGAAATCAATGGTGGAGAAATTCGGCGGTGTGTACATGCCGAAGGTTGGATATGATATCGAAAAGTCTGCTCAACTCTTTGCAGACAAGATGAAAAAGAAATAGTAGTCGGAGTCTTGATCTTCGTTGTCTTCGAGGGATCGCTGTGCAGGGATCCCTTTTTAGTTTTTCAGCCTCGACCTGATCGATCACGTCCCAACATCCACCAGCCATCGACGCTGCATTTTGCGCAAGTCGTCTGCGCTTGCGCTTTCCTCCAAATAGTTTTACCTTAATCCAGATACAATTCCACGCCTGAGATTGGAGGCACGTTTGTACGAGCGATGTCTGAATGAGGCCGAGCGCATCCTTGCAGCAGACAAGGACGTGATTGTGCCTGTCAAGAAAGTCTGGGAATCAGTCGAGAAACAAGGGAAGAAACAAGGATTCGAGATCCCCTCGTTGGCTGACTTCACGGCTCTCCTCGAAGGCGACTCACGGTTTGAGTTCATGGCCTCTCTTGACGAAAATGGTGAGCCGCTCGAAGAGCTCCCTCGCGAGGAATCCGCGCAGGAGGATGAACTGGAGAGCCTCGGCTTCTACTCTGGTGATCGCGTCAAGCTGAAGAGTGTTGAACTGACGCCCGAGGTCATCGGCAGCTTGATTCGGCGCAAGGTTGATATGACCATGGATGCTCTCGCAAAGGCCTGGGAGCGCCGGCCTGAAGGCGATCAAGAAACCGAAGATCAATTGCTCGACATTCTTGCGAAGACGCAGAAACTCCAGCGAGAAGTGAAAAACACATTCTCGGAAGAGAAAATGAAGGAGTTAGGGCTCGCACTGAAGAAGTCCGATAAGAAACCTACCGTCTCGAAAGCAAAAAAGGCAGCTCTAACGAAGAAGTCACGTCCTGCCGCACGCAAGCGAAAGCTCGAGAAACCTTCCAAGAAACCCCGTTTCACTCGATCCCGGCGGAAATAATGCTTCAACAGGAGACCCAGGCTTGGACGATCCGGGACCTGATGAAGTTCACCATTGGCCACCTTCAGCGTCACGGGTTTGATGAAGCTCGTCTTACTGTCGAACTCCTACTTTCGCATGCTCTGCAATGCCAACGCATTGAGCTTTATATGCATTTCGAGAAACCGCTGAGCAAGGAAGAGCTCACGCGCTTCAGAGGTTTGTATGAACGAAGGCTGAGCCACGAGCCCGTGCAGTATATCGTCGGCTCGACGAGCTTCATGGGATTGAAGTTCAATCTGGATCGTCGCGTATTCATTCCGAGGCCAGAGACCGAAACGTTGGTGGAACAGGCAATTCTCGTGAGTAACCGACGAACGACTGGTGAGCGTGCATCGATTCTTGAAATTGGCACAGGAAGCGGCAATATCGCTGTTTCCCTCGTGAAGCTTATTCGTGATGTCCACGTTACCACGATGGACAAGAGCGGGGAAGCACTCGAGGTGGCGCAGGCAAATGCGATGGCCCACGGCGTGTCGGACCGCATCTCGTTCATCTGTTCTGATTTTTTTGAACCTCTCGATCGGATGCTCCTTGAAAAGTGTGACTACCTTGTGAGCAATCCTCCGTACGTGTCAGCAGAGGAGTGGGGGCACTTGGACCCGGAGGTCCAACGGTATGAGCCGCGAGAAGCCGTGAGCGATCTGAAAGATGGTTATCAATTCTACCGTCGTATTGCAGAGGTCGCTCAAAACCTGGTCCGGGAGGACGGATGGATCATGGTTGAGGTGGGGTATGGGCAAGCGGGCACGGTCCGGAAGATTTTTGACGAGGGTGGTCTCCGGGAGACTCGCTCAGTCAATGACCTTGAGGGAGTTCCTAGGGTCGTCATGGGAATGTGCCACTGATGGAACTACGATCGTAGAATGACGCGTCACAAGATCACACACGACCAAAGCATATGAGAGCCCTTATCCAGCGTGTCCGCCGATGCACGGTGATGATCGATGGCAAAGCCCATAGTTCGATCGGTCACGGAATGCTCATCCTTCTTGGAGTCAAGTATACCGACAAAGTTGTGGATGCGATCTTTCTTGCCGACCGGTGTACGGCCTTGAGGATTTTTGACGATCCACAGGGCAAAATGAACCTGGCGATCAAAGAGGTTGGCGGCGCCGCGATGATCGTGTCGCAGTTCACTCTCTACGGAGACACACGACGAGGCAACAGGCCGAGTTATAGCGATGCTGCGCCTCCCGAACAGGCCGAGGCGCTCTACGAGCATTTTGTCCAACGGTTGAAGACGACCTTGGGTGATGCGAACGTCGCCACCGGTGTTTTCCG
The DNA here is from genome assembly GCA_963739335.1 of uncultured Bacteroidota bacterium. Lineage (GTDB taxonomy): Bacteria > Bacteroidota > Ignavibacteria > UBA10030 > UBA10030 > UBA9647. Next base: position 7,137 of record CAVUAC010000082.1, read on the forward strand.
GGCGATGATGGATGTCGAGCTGGTGAACGACGGACCGGTGACTGTGCTCATCGAGAGCAAAGACAATACCTGAACTAGAACCGCGGGAACCTCTTCTTGCGAATCGTTTTCCTTTTTCTTGACGGCGTTGGGATTGGGAAGGCGGATGCAGCTGTCAATCCGTTTTTCCATGCACGACTGCCGCATCTGCGATCCTTGCTCGGCGGAGAACTGCCGCATCTCGGCCTGCGCCGGATTTCTTCGAACGTTGCTGAGCTCGTTCCGCTCAACGCGACACTCAGAGTCTCCGGTCTTCCGCAGAGCGGCACAGGGCAGGCAACGTTGTTCACCGGAGTCAATGCCGCGAAACTGATTGGACGCCACTTCGGCCCTCATCCTGCAACGACCCTTCATCCGCTCATCGACGAACGTAATATCTTTCGGCAAGTGAAATCTCACGGTCGCTCCGTTTGCTTCGCTAATGCGTTCCCCAAGCAGTTCTTCGATTATGTTGAGGCAGGCAATCGGCGGTTGAGCGTGACATCTCTTGCTTGTCGGTACGCCGGAGTGGATCTTCTTCGTGCCGACGCGCTGAGCCGTGATGAAGCGGTCTCCGCCGACATCACGCGTGCACGCTGGCCGGGATTAGGCTATCCCGACCTCCCTGTGATCGTTCCACGAGATGCAGGGAGACACCTGTGGAGGATTGCCCTCCAACATTCCTTCACCCTTTTTGAATATTGGCTGACAGACTTTGCCGGCCACGGCCGCGATATGGCAACAGCAGTTGAAATCCTCGAACGCTTCGATGGTCTGCTAGGCGGCCTTCTTGAAGATTTCGATCCAAAAGGGTTCACGCTGCTCTTAACCAGTGACCACGGGAATATCGAAGACCTCTCGACAAAGACGCACACGCGGAATCCTGTTCCCTGCATCCTCGCGGGGAGGAAACGCGGGGAACTCAGTAAAATCCTCAAAAGCCTCACGCACGTAACGCCTGCACTTCTCGCGTTGCTCTGAACCATATGGAGCACTCGTCCGGGAGCAAGAGGCCAGCAGTCAGGGCCCTCCTGCTCTTCATCGTCGGCCTGATTGTTTCTGGCGGCATGACAGCGAAACCATCGCACGTCCTTGCCCTAACGGTTATACTATTGCTCATAGCCGTTTTCGGCTTCAGGCGGACCTGTTTTTCGCCCTGTGCATCGCTTGCCCTTCATCTGGCCTTTGTCTTGATTGGGCTGTTTTGGACGACGCTGCGCAGGAGCCAGGTCGAGGAGGAAGTTCTGAGCCCGAGTTACCACGGGGAACGGGTGGCTCTCGACGGAAGAATTGAATCGGAGCCGATAAGGAAGAGCTCGCGCTCGGAAATGGTCGTCCGAACGAGGTGCATAAAACGGGGAGACACGGAGTATCAACTTGATCGGCGAGTGCTCGTCCAGGTCGCGCGAACCGCACGTTGGGAAAACACTGATTCGCTTCAGATCGGTGATCACGTGTGTATGCTGGGGTACTTGGAGACCCTGCCCGGAGCTCGCAATCCTGGCGATTTCGACTATGGACGGTACCTCGCACTGAACGGCATCCAGGGATTTATGACTGTTCGCGATTCGAACGCCGTGCTTCTGTCTGGGAGGGCGACCGATCTCTCCGTATCAAATTATGTAGCTCTTGCACAGAATAGCATTTATGCCATCTTCGACCGTTACCATGGACCAGAAGAAGCAAGTTTCCTCAAGGGTGTCGTCTTCGGCTACCGCGGAGATCTTTCTGCGGAAATCAAGCAATCCTTCATGGACACAGGTACCATCCACATCCTCGCGGTTTCCGGCTCGAACGTTGTTGTCGTAGCACTCATCTTCTTTTCGGTCGTAGGATTCTTCCGGCTTTCTTCCCGGATCGCCACAGCCCTCACCCTCGCGGGACTAATCTGGTACATGGTGATTACTGGCCTGAGTCCGTCCGTGATTCGTGCGACGATCATGGGTGGAGTGCTACTGATAGGGAGCATCCTTGGAAGGAAGGGGGACATCTACAATACGCTGGCAGTGGCCGCACTCGTGATGTTGCTGTGGGATCCGTTGTTCTTGTTTGATGTCGGTTTCCAGCTGTCCTTCGCAGCAGTCATTTCGATTGTTTATTTCTATCCGAGACTTGAACATTGGATTGAACTGATCCCGGGGGGATTTGCGAAGTCCACTGTCGTTGACTCAGCCCTCAAATTGTTTGCTGTCTCGATGGCTGCACAGATTGGAACGATGCCCTTCACGGCGTACTATTTTGGCAGGGTTTCCTTGATTGCCGTCCTGGCAAATCTTCTCGTCGTTCCTTTGAGCGGTCTCAACACATTGTTGGGTTTCGCGACGATCGCATTCTCTGCCGTCTCCAATCCGATCGCTTCGTGCTACGCGGCACTCAATGATATTCTGGTTTCGCTTCTTTTGAAGTTTGTCAAAACGGCTTCGAATGTTCCCTATGCCTACGTGGAGACCTTGAACGCCGGTTTGATGACCACTGTGATCTACTATGTTGCGGTTGGGGTGGTGTTCAATGTCGGGAAGCCCAGATTCATCGCCAGGACAATCATAGTGCTTCTGCTGGCCCTGAATGTCTTTCTGTACAAGGATGCTCTCTCACCCAAAGCGCCGGCATTGGAGATGACGGTCATCGATGTGGGGCAGGGAGATGCCATTCTGCTTGAACTGCCAAACCGAAAACATATCCTCGTGGACGCAGGCCCGCGATATGTCGGCTACGACGTGGGTGAACGGATCATACTCCCATTTCTTCGGAAAAGCGGGATTACGGCGCTCGATGCGGTGGTCCTCTCGCATGCCCATGACGACCACGTTGGAGGATGTCGGTCTATACTCGAGAATATTCGGGTCCTGCAACTCGTTGTTGGTGACACGGCTGCGCCGACCAGGCTTTCCCGGGAAACGCTCGATGCCGCAAGAAGGACGTCTACGCCTATCAAAATTGCCCATGCAGGGGAGGTCTTGCAATTTGATCCCACGACGCGCATCTTTGTCCTTCAGCCGGCTGTATCGTACCGGCCCAACGATCTGAACGATCAGTCGGTTGTGCTGAAGGTTGTCTACGGGGGTTCGTCCGTTCTGCTCCCCGGAGATGCAAGCCAGAATGTCGAGGATGCTCTGATACACCGTGCCGGATCGCTCCTCGCAAGCACGGTGCTCAAGTCGCCACATCACGGAGCATTGACTGCCTCGAGTGAGGAGTTCTTGAGAGTCGTCGAACCCTCACTGGTTGTGATCTCAGTGGGACGGTTGAACAGATTCCATCATCCGTCACCGATCGTGATGTCTCGATATCAACGCCTGGGCATCATGACGAAGAGAACTGACCTTGACGGCGCTCTCGTTCTGCGCAGTGACGGGAAGAAGTTCGATATCGTGGATTGGAGACGGAGTGGCGTTCTCTAGCTGAGTGGGCTTATTGCCTTTCAAGAAGCATTGAGTCATATGACATCTCGTGAAGCGAAGTCTCTAACGTGTGTGGTGCGAGCTGACTCTTGGACTTAAAGGAGGAACTGATGCAAAGCTCAATGGAAGAACAACTTAATCAGTGGACAGAACAACGGGTGAAGCCTGCCGTTCAGAAACTCCCCGAGCGCAAGGAATCCTTCTCGACGGATTCCGGAATTGATGTACATCGCCTCTATCTTCCCTCTGACCAGGATATTCAGTCACGACTGGGATTCCCTGGGGAATATCCGTACACACGAGGTATCTATCCGGCAATGTACCGCAATCGGCTTTGGACAATGCGCCAGTATGCGGGCTTTGGAACGGCGGAGGAGTCCAATCAGCGGTACCATTATCTCATCGACCACGGCACGACAGGACTTTCGGTGGCTTTCGATTTGCCGACGCAGATTGGCTACGATTCGGACCACGCACTTGCAGAAGGAGAAGTCGGCAAGGTCGGCGTAGCGATCGACACATTGGCTGATGTGGAGAGGCTGTTTCGGGGGATTCGGCTCGAGGACGTCACGACGTCCATGACAATCAATGCCACGGCAGCAATTCTCCTGTGCATGGTTGTCGCGGTCGCGAAAAAGCAGGGAGCAGATCTGCAGAACATATCGGGCACAATCCAGAATGATATCCTGAAAGAATATGTCGCAAGGGGAACTCACATCTTTCCGCCGCAGCCGTCGATGAGGCTTGTGACGGATGTGTTTGAGTGGTGCAGCCACAATCTTCCGCGCTGGAACACAATCTCCATCAGCGGGTATCACATTCGTGAAGCAGGTGCGACTGCTGTCCAGGAACTGGCTTTCACTCTGACGAACGCCATAGCCTACGTTCAGGCGGCTGTGGATCGGGGATTGGACGTCGATACATTCGGCGGTCGGCTTTCGTTCTTCTTCAATGCACACAACAATCTCTTCGAGGAGGTCGCCAAATTCCGCGCGGCTCGACGAATCTGGGCCACGATCATGAAGAATCGGTTCGGGGCGAAGCTGGAGGAGACCATGAAATTGAGATTCCACGCCCAGACGGGCGGATCGACCTTGACGGCTCAGCAAATAGACAACAACGTTGTCCGGGTGACCCTGCAAGCCCTTGCAGCGGTGCTTGGCGGCTGTCAATCACTCCATACAAACTCACGCGATGAGGCACTCGCGCTCCCGACAGAAGAATCTGTCAGGCTGGCTCTCAGAACACAGCAGATCATTGCCCACGAGTCCGGGGTGACAGACACCATCGACCCGCTGGGAGGCTCCTTCTTTGTCGAATCGCTGACGGACGAAATTGAACGTCGGGTATGGCAATACATCAAGAAGGTCGATGAACTCGGAGGAGCAGTTCGTGCCATTGAGCAGCAATACTATCAGTCGCAAATTGCGGAGAGCGCGTATAAGTATCAGAGGGCAATCGAAGGGAAAGAGAAGATCATTGTTGGTGTCAATGAGTTTCAAGTCGGAGCGGAACCGGCGCCCGCGATACTGTGGATCGATGAAGAGACAAGGGCGAAACAAATCCGGACCTTGAATGAGACGAAAAGGGCAAGGAACGCACAGCAGGTAAAACAGGCAATTGGGGAGCTCCGAACGACTGCGCTGACGAAGAAGAATCTGATTCCATACATCCTTGCCGCTGTCGAATCGTATGCAACGATCGGAGAGATATCAGACGCGTTGAGGAGTGTCTGGGGAGAATATGAACAATAATGGAACTGTTCTCGTGGATGGGCTCATAGAGATGCGGTGAAGGCTCCATGTTTTGTCTCTTGTCGCCATTTTGTCTATATTAGGGCATGCGAGTCACCAAAGCAGAAGTTAAGTACGTACGGTCACTTTCGCAGAAGAAGGTCCGTCAGGAGGAGCGCAAGTTCGTTGTGGAAGGGTGGCGGGCTCTGAAGGAGCTAATCAACTCCACCTCGAAGATTGAGATAGTGGCCGTGCTGCCTCGGTATCTCGAGGATCCGGACTATTCTGGGATACTTTCACAACTCCAACAACGCGGAGCAACCGTCAAGGAGCTGGCGGAGTCAGATCTGAAGGCCGTTGCCGATACGGTACACGCCCAGGGTGTCATTGCCGTTGTTCAGCAAAAATTGCAGGCGCTGGATGCTGAACGTCTCCAACGAGCCTCCATCGTGGTTGCGGCTGACGCGGTGGGTGACCCAGGCAATTTGGGTTCCATTGTCCGTTCCTCCGATTGGTTCAATGTGGACGTTGTACTTCTCGGCAGGGGGTGCGTTGACCTCTACAACGACAAGGTAGTCCGATCAACTGTCGGATCGATTTTCCATGTCCCGATCGTTGAAGGAGTCGATCTCCCAACGACTTTTCTTTCCCTGCGAGAGCATGGGTTTTCGATCATCGCGTTTTCAGGCGACGGAAAGCAATCCTACACGGATATACTCGTCGACGGAAAAGTGGTTTTCGTTTTTGGCAATGAAGCGCACGGCATCTCCCGGGAGGTGCACGGGATGGTGGATTCGGTCGTGCGAATCCCGAAGTACGGCAAGGCTGAATCGTTGAACGTCGGCGTGGCCTGCGGAATTGTGCTTGCCCATGTGCGGGCTCAAAGAGAACAGAAAAAAGGAGCATAAGCCTTTCATGTTCACCGCGGTTCCAGGGTTCAAAGTCGGGCATTGCACCGATATCAAAGCGCTCACTGGATGCACAGTGATCCTGTGCCCGCCCAACACGAGGGCGAGCTGTGAAGTGCGCGGGAGTTCTCCTGGTAGCAGGGAGCTTGCACTCTTGGCTCCTGAAAAGTCCGCTCAGGAAATCCACGCAATCTTGTTGACAGGCGGAAGTGCGTTTGGTCTGGCTGCGGCCGATGGGGTGATGCGATGGCTGGAGGAGCACGGAGTCGGCTACGCGACACCGTGGGCAAAGGTTCCGCTTGTTCCGACCGCAGTCGTATTTGATCTGAACGCCGGAAGCAGTTCTGTGCGTCCTGACGCATTGGGTGGATATCGTGCGTGTGAGACTGCCTCGGAGCTTTTCGAAGAAGGCAACGTTGGAGCAGGAACAGGGACGACGGTTGGGAAGTGGAAGGGAATTGAATTCTGGATGAAGGGGGGACTCGGTAGTGCATCGACACAGATGTCCGGTTTGATCGTGGGGGCCCTGGCGGTTGTCAACTCTGTTGGCGATATCATTCAGGTGAATGGGACCGTGCTTGCAGGTGCGCGCCGAAAGGATGGAACATTTATCGGTGATACTGAAATCCATCGTCCGCTCGCACGTGGGAAGGTCCTCGAGCAATCGAACACCACGCTCGCCGTCGTAGCGACCAATGCCCGATTCTCGAAGCTCGAGCTTTATCGCATCTCGCAACGGATACACGATGGTATGGCGCGAGCTATCGTTCCCGTTCATACGTCCTATGATGGCGATGTCTCGTTTGCTCTCTCGTGTGGTGATGTTGTGGCCGATCTCGACCTTGTTTCAGAATTGGCAGCTCAACTCACGGCGGAAGCCATTCGCCGGGCCGTGAAAGCTGCGAAGGGCGTGCCGGGAATACCCGGTTTGAATGGATGAGCGTGCCGCGGTGCATTCCTTGGATTCCATGTGAATTTGGTTTATATTTTTGCGGTACTCGCGTCCGTGACATGGCTGCGTTTGTCGACGTGACGCACCTGTGTAAATTGAAATGAAAACCTCCCACGGGCCAGGAAGGGTCTCGTTACCCCGCGCCATCTCGAAGCTTGGCTTCGCGTCTCGCTCGCAAGCGGTTCGACTGATTCTCAGCGGAAATGTGAGCGTCAACACGAGAGTGGAACTGAACCCCCACCGCTGGGTTGACCTTGAGCGCGACGCCATCGAGATCGACAACCGTGCTCTGAAGCCGCAGGCCTTTCGGTACATTCTGCTTCACAAACCGGGAGGGTTTGTGACGACGAGAGTGGATGAACACGGAAAGCGGACAGTGTTTGAGCTGCTCGGTGAACGCGGGGAAGGTCTTTCAGCCGTGGGGAGGCTAGACAAAGACACAACGGGTTTTCTTCTCTTCACAAACGATCATCAGCTCGCGAATCGATTGACGAGCCCGGACTCGGGCGTTCAGAAGACCTACGTCGCGGCCCTTGACCGGCCGCTTGAGCCAAAAGACCTTTCGGTGCTGTCTGAAGGAGTTGATATTCAGCTGAAAGGCACCAGACATCGGACGAAGTCGGCGGTCGTGATTCAAAAGGATTCTGCAGAAACGGAAATCTCGATTACCGAGGGAAAGAATCGGCAAATACGTCGAATGTTGGGAGAGCGAGGGTACGAAGTTCAAAGTCTCCGCAGAATTTCGCTCGGGCCGTTGGAGCTGGGAAACCTGGCGGAGGGAGATTCTCGTGAGCTTTCAGCGAACGAGGTGGCCGATCTGAGAGAGTCCGTTGGGCTCACAAGAAACCCGGACACCTCAGGTCAGGGCCGGCAGCCGAAGGCAGGGAGCAAGTCGCGTCGTGAATATCGTAAGTCGGATCGTTGAAGTGTGTGTTCTGAAGACTGAAGGAGGGGAAGCAAGATACCTTCTTCTCAGGCGGTCCTCAGACGACAAGATCTATCCAGGGATATGGCAGTTTGTCACCGGATCGGTGAAGGATGGAGAACGGGCCGTCGACGCTGCCCTTCGTGAGTTTCACGAAGAAACGGGAATGGATGTCGGTCGATTCTGGGTGGTGCCGTTTGTGAACTCCTTTTATGTCCCGGTCAACGACACAGTCCATGTGAGTCCGGTTTTCGCTGTTGAGGTGAATCCTGGAGGAAAAGTCCGTCTTTCCAGCGAGCATCAGGCATGCCAATGGTGCACGTATGAGGAGGCGAACGAGAAGCTCGTCTGGCCCGGCCAGCGCTATGCACTGAAGCTCGTGCGGGACTATTTCGTCGGGGGGCAAGAAGCGTCCCGGCTTCTATCACTGTCAACTTCGTAATCCATAGAAGGAGATTCCATTGGGTCTTCTCGTCGTTGGTTCCGTGGCATTCGATTCTGTTGAAACACCGTTTGGCAGCGTGAAGGACGCCCTCGGAGGCTCAGCCATCTATATTTCTGTGGCCGCAAGCTATTTCACGGCTCCCGTACGGCTCGTTGCTGTCGTTGGAGGTGATTTCCCCAAGGACCACATTCGATTCCTCGAAGAGAGGGACATCGATCTCGATGGTCTCCAGATCATCCGGGACGGCAAGACCTTCCGATGGGGAGGCAGATATCACTACGATCTTAATATGAGGGACTCGCTTTACACGGAGCTCAACGTTTTCGATCACTTCAATCCAATTATCCCTAGTGGCTTCAAGAATAGTGCCTATGTGTGCCTTGGGAATATTGACCCGATTCTTCAGCGACAAGTACTCGAACGACTTGCCAAACCGCGGTTGGTCGTGGGAGACACGATGAACTATTGGATTGAGAGCAAACCGAAAGAGCTCTCTGAAACGATGAAGTTCATGGATGTCCTGGTTGTCAACGAGTCCGAAGCGCGGCTCCTCACCTACGAACCGAATCTCGTGAAAGCCGCGAAAAGAATCATCCGCATGGGTCCAAAGATTGTCATCGTCAAAAAGGGTGAGCACGGGGCTCTTCTCGTCACGGAGGAAACGATTTTCTCGGCGCCAGCATATCCGCTCGAGAACATCAACGATCCCACCGGCGCCGGCGATACGTTTGCCGGCGGTTTCGTAGGTTGGTTGGCACGAACCGATGATTTGTCTGCAGAAAACCTCAAACGTGCTGTGGTATATGGCAGCACGCTTGCGTCATTTTGCGTTGAGAAGTTCAGCGTCGATGGCTTGAAAGATCTTACGTATCTCCAGATTCAGGATCGATATCGCTCGTTCATGCAGCTTTCGCGGTTTGACGAAAGGTAATCCGGATGCGATCGATTGAGTGGCGGGATGGGAAAGTCAGATTTATCGATCAGCAAAAACTCCCCGCCGAAGAGCTCTATGTCGATACGGACGACGAGGCTGTTGTCGCCCGAGCGATAAAGTCCTTGTCCATTCGCGGTGCACCGCTGATCGGCATCGCGGCCAGCTACGGATTTGTTCTGGCCTTCAACAAGCTGCAGTCGGTCGATGCCGTGTCTTTGACAACCTGTATTGAACGAACGACGAATCTCTTCACCTCGACACGCCCGACGGCGATTAATCTGTTCTGGGCGGTGAATCGTATGCGCCACGCTGCGATCGATTCCGCCGGGCAAGCAGTCGACGACATCCGGGCAAACCTCCTCGCGGAAGCGAAAGCCATCCATGCCGAAGATGAGGAAAAATGCCGGCAGATCGGTCAGCTCGGTGCTGAATTGCTGCCTAACGCAGCCAGCGTCCTGACACACTGCAATACAGGGAGCCTCGCGACCGGCGGCGATGGAACCGCACAGAACATCCTGAAGACGGCGTGGGAACAACACAAGCTCAACCATGTCTATGTCGATGAAACTCGCCCACTCCTTCAGGGTGCGCGGTTGACCGCATGGGAGCTTCAACGGCTCCAGATACCGGCCACGCTCATCACCGACAGCACCGCAGCGTTCCTCTTACAGCAAGAGAAAGTCAATGCCGTGGTTGTGGGAGCTGATCGTGTGACACTGAACGGGGATGTCGCGAACAAAGTCGGGACGTATGGATTGGCGGTCATGGCAAAACACCACGGTGTACCGTTCTACGTCGCTGCGCCGACCAGCACCATCGATTTTGAGATGGTGACAGGGAAGGAGATTCCGATCGAGCAGAGGAGCGGGCGCGAAGTCACGAACTTTGGCGGCCATCAAATTGCTCCGGCTGGAATCGACGTCTATGCCCCGGCTTTTGACGTAACCCCCAACGAGCTCATTACGGCGATCATCACCGAGAAAGGTGTCCTGCGCAGTCCGTATCGGACGGCGATGGATTTATTGAAGAAAAAAGACCTGTCATCAATGGTCCGGAAGGCGGTTTTTCACTAGAAACGTGGGATGATCACCAAGACTGACGCTGTCGTGCTGAAGTCGATGAAGTATCGTGATAGCAGCAAGATTGTCACGTTCTACACGAGACGCTTCGGCAAGCTCAAGGGCATCGCAAAAGGTGCCCGCCAGATGAAAAGCAAGTTTGGGGCTTCTCTCGAGCCCATCTCTGCTGTCTCACTCATCCTCTACAAGAAAGAGCACCGGGATCTCCAGCTCATCTCGGAGTGCGATGTCGTTACGACGTACAAGACCATTCACAGCGAGTTGGATCGCATGGCTGTTGCGCTTTCTGTCCTTGAACTCCTGAATCAACTCACGCACGACGAGGAAGGAAACGACGCCCTCTATCTTCTTCTTGTCCAGACACTTGACGAGGTCGAACGGGCAAAGAAAAACTGCGTCAACTTGCTCTTTGCATTTGAGATTCGGTGCGCTGCAGTATTTGGCTTCGCGCCGAACCTGGAAGTCTGCTTGGTCTGTCACCGAAGCCTCGATGATATCGGCAGTGGAGGTTCGGCAGTGTTCCAACTGTCCAGAGGGGCGGTATTGTGCAGTCGATGCGGCCAGTCTGCAAAGGTTACTAAGAGCGACAATCCTCCTTTGAATCCGACACGAAGCAAAGTCGGAACCGCATGGCGACCTGACGAAGGAAATACTCGTGTCTCTGTCGAGACACTGAAGACCCTTCAAAGGCTCCTAACCGCTCCACTCGATACGGTCTCGTCGCTCGAGCTCAGCAGCGCGCAAGGGAACGAAATTGATGGAACTTTGCGTTTGTATTTACGTCAACATTTCGAAGACCTTAAGCCGCTGAAGTCTATGGAAATCCTGAAGAATTACACAATTTCGGGGTCCAAGCCCAGCGGCAGGAGCTGACGAAGTGGTAGTTCAAAGTATTAAAACTTTTTAAAGTACCTTTTGTTCTTAGGAGGAGAGCTATGTCGACGAAGTCTGTCGTTGTTGCAGTGCTTTTGATTGCGGTGGGAATTGTTTTCGGTGTAACGCTTGTCTCGAGCTTCAAAGGAGTCGATTTCACATTCGCGGGACAGGACGTGAAGCTGGGAGCTCAATCGAAATCGCCGGCGCCGAATGCGACGCTGCAGGCGCTGAACGAAGCGTACCACGCTATTTCCAAAGACGTGACTCCAACAGTGGTTTATATCATCGTGACGTCGAAGCCGAAGGCGGAGCGCGGAACTCAAAATCCTTTCCATTTCTTCTTTGGCCCCGATCTGCAGAACCCGCGGTCGTTGCCTGAAGTCGGTGCCGGCTCGGGGGTCATCCTCACACCTGATGGATACATCCTGACAAACAATCATGTGGTAGATGGTGCAAGCTCTGATGGGATTGAGGTCACGTTGTGGGACAATCGTGTCTTCAAAAAGGCAAAACTCATCGGAACAGACATGTATACCGATCTGGCCGTGATCAGAGTCGATGCGCAGGATCTGCCCATACCCAGGTTGGGAAACTCGGACAATGTCGATGTGGGCCACACGGTGTTTGCATTCGGAAATCCGCTTGGGCTTACCTCAACGATGACCCAGGGTATTGTTAGCGCGCTTGGGAGGCAGCTTAATATCATTGGTGAACGCCGGACTGGATTGGGCATTGAAGATTTCATCCAAACGGACGCTGTCATCAATCCTGGGAACAGCGGGGGGGCGCTCGTCGACATCAATGGTGAAGTTATTGGGATCAATGCTGCGATCGCGACAACGAACGCACGCTATCAAGGATACAGTTTCGCGATCCCGATCAATCTGGCAAAGAAGGTGGCGACCGACATCATCAAGTACGGAAAGGTCCGCCGTGGATACATAGGTGTCACGATCCAGAATGTGGACGCCACCATGGCGAAGGCAAATGGTCTCGGCAAGCCGGAGGGAGTTTTCGTGCAGCAGGTGATCGCAGGTGGCGCCGGTGAAACCGGGGGTGTAAAGGCGGGGGACATCATCCTGACTGTCGACGGAAAAGAGGTGAACACGTCGAATCAACTGCAGACGATCATTGCTTCGAAGTACCCTGGTGAGGTTGTCACGTTGAAAATCTTTCGTGACGGGAAAACCAGCGAGAAGAAAGTGACACTCAAGTCACGCGATGTAGCTGAAGAAGCAACCGCTTCAAATGACCAAACCGAAGAGAGCGATGAACCAAGAGATGTGAGCTCAAAGGGGATTCTGAAACTTGACGACCTTGGAATGACGGTGCGTAACCTCGACGCCAAAACGAAGAAGGAGTATGGGGTTGAGAACGGTATCATCGTCGATTCCGTCGAGCCTCTCAGCGAAGCGAATAAGCGCGACGTTCGGGAGAACGACGTCATTATCAGCGTTGGTGACAAGACTGTCTCATCTGTTACGCAGTTCGACAAGCTGATGAAGAGCAAGAAGGCTGGTGATGCGGTTTTGATGCGGGTAAAAGGGAAAGATAAGTCTACGCGGTTCGTGGCTGTCGAAGTCCCGGGCAAGTGACGGCAAAGTGATGGCGCAATGGGCGCAAGCTCTGTCCGCACAAAGCGGATCTGGGCTTGCGCCCTTTCGTTTTGGTGGAATTGATAATCCTCCCAAATTTCGCTTTATTGAATGCACGTCGAACTACCCTGTTGAGTATCGAAGGAGTCTACGGTGATCCGTTATCTGACTGCAGGTGAATCGCACGGACAGGCACTCGTCGGAGTGGTCGAGGGCGTCCCAGCTGGCGTTACGATTTCCGCTGAGTACATCAATCATCAGCTTTGGCGGCGGCAACAGGGATACGGTCGTGGTGGGAGGATGAAAATCGAATCGGACAGTGTTGAGATCCTGTCCGGTATTCGATTTGGAAAAACGATTGGATCCCCCATATCACTTTTGATCCGAAACTGGGATTCGCAGAGTTGGTCGGATAAAATGGCTGTGGCAGGAGACGGCCGAAATGTTGAGAAAGTCTCGATTCCCCGCCCCGGCCACGTCGACTATGCAGGTTCGGTCAAATATGGTTTCGACGACATTCGGAACACGATTGAACGAGGCAGCGCCCGCGAAACGGCAATCCGGGTTGCTTGCTGCACGATTGCACGAAAGCTCCTTGAGGATGTTGGGATATTTATCGGCAGTCATGTACTCTCCATCGGAAACGTCAAGGTCACGGATCGGGCCAAGATCGACAGCCTGATTGGCCGTCTCACACGGGCATCGTGCGGTGCGTATAAGACCACGGAAGAGGCTGACAAATCCGATGTGCGTATTCTCGATGCGAGTGTTGCTCGGAGGGCCATGGCCTTGATCAAGCGAACGAAGAAGTTGGGGGATACGTTAGGAGGAGTGTTCGAGGTCATTGTGACCGGCGTGCCTATCGGGTTCGGAAGCTACGTGCACTATGACAGAAAACTCGACGGCCTCCTTGCGCAAGCTCTGATGTCCGTCCATGCGGTCAAGGGGGTGGAGATCGGATCTGGTTTTGCGATTGCGGAGGAACCTGGATCGTCTGTCCATGATGCTTTTGGAATTCGGCGGGGTAAGGTCGTGCGCACAGGCAACAAAGCAGGGGGACTCGAGGGAGGCGTGACGAATGGGCAGATAATCGTCCTTCACGCGGCGATGAAGCCGATTTCCACACTTGCCAATCCTCTCAAGTCTGTCGATCTGAAGTCTATGACGGCTGTTGACGCGAGATATGAGCGATCAGATGTATGTGCTGTTCCTGCGTGCTCTGTCATTGCAGAGGCTGTCATCGCTCCAGTGCTGGCAAATGCATTGCTGGAGAAGTTCGGAGGCGATTCGATGCGAGAGATCCAATCCAGGTACAGAAAGTCGCGCTGATGAAGTGATTTCTTGTCTCCCGCGATCTGCTGCGCAAAAAGGAGCGCTCGACTAAAGCACGATTCTTCCCCACTGCCCAGGTGAGGGAAAATGCTCGAATTTCCCGATTCCAGCCGGTTTCAATCCTTGACTCTCTCCGTTGATTATGCTATATTTTGCAAGGCGTAATCCTTGATTCTTCAAGCAACTGTTCACTAAAGGCCCATATTTGCCGACGTAAGGAGGTGCTTGAGACTTCAGCGCAGCAGAACTAGCCATATACCCCAATGGAAAAATGAACCGCAAGGTGCTCGTTTTGAACCATAACTACGAGCCCTTGAGTGTCTGCAACGTCAAGAAAGCCGTTATACTTCTGTTTCTCGGAAAAGCTGAATTGATCGAAGCATCAGACGGCAGGTACCTGCATTCCGTTTCGATGACGATGCCCTTCCCGAGCATTGTTCGCCTTTCTGTCTATGTTCGTATCCCCTTCAAGAAGATCGTACTCTCAAGGAAGAACATCTTGCGCCGCGATGGACATCGATGTCAATACTGCGGTCGGGGGGATGTGCCGTTGACAGTCGACCATATCATTCCGAGAGCACGAGGTGGCGAAGAGACGTGGGAGAACCTGGTTGCCGCGTGCGTGCGATGCAACAACAAGAAGGGGGACCGACTTCCTGGAGAGGCACAAATGTCCTTGCAGCGAAAACCGATCAGGCCAAACCATGTGATGTTCATACGCGATTTCGTTGGCAGTGTGGATGATCGTTGGAAGCCGTATCTTTTCATGAGTTGATTTCATCCGAGCCAGGTTGCTTGGATGATCTGACGTTGCTCTTTTTGAAAGGAGTTTGTAGCCCGAGTTGAGCCAAAGAAAGAAAGTCATTCTGAGCGGCATGCGCCCGACGGGCAAACTCCATCTCGGTCATCTCGTGGGAGCTTTGGAGAATTGGGTGTCGCTTCAGGGTGAATACCAGAATTATCACTTGATTGCCGACTATCACGCTCTCACAACAAATCCGGATTCTTCCGGGATCTATGAGAGCTCGATTGAGATGCTGATTGACTGGCTCGCTGCAGGGCTTGAGCCAACAATCAGCCCGATGTTTCGGCAATCTCGGGTCAAGGAGCACGCGGAACTTCATCTTATTTTCTCGATGCTGATCACGACATCCAGGCTGGAGCGCAATCCGACGCTGAAGGAGCAGGTACGTGATCTCGAACTGGAAACCGTCGTGTACGGCCACCTGGGCTATCCCGTACTCCAGGCGGCGGACATCCTGCTTTACAAGGGTGATGTGGTGCCTGTCGGTGAAGACCAGATGCCGCATATCGAGATCACACGCGAAATCGCTCGGAGATTCAACGCTCTTTATGCTCCATCAGCGCCGGTTTTTCCGGAGCCGGAGGGCAAACTGACGAGGTTTGCCCGACTGCCGGGGCTTGATGGTCGTCGAATGAGCAAATCCATTGGAAATACCATTCTCCTTTCGGATCCTGCTGACGAGATCAAGAAAAAGATGAAGAGTGCCGTTACTGATCCTCAGAAGGTACGAAAAGGCGATCCCGGGCATCCTGATATTTGTTTGGTCTTCGCCTATCATAACAAGTTCACTCCGGAAAAGGTGAACGATATCCGCACCGGCTGTGAAAGCGGGAATCTCGGGTGTGTGGAATGCAAGATGCTCTGCGCCGACAGAATTTCCGCTGCGCTTGCGCCACACAGAGAGAAACGTGCGTACTATGAGTCTCATCTCGACGAGGTGAAAACAATTTTGCACGATGGGGAAGAGAAGGCTCGAGGCATCGCGCGACAAACCATGCATGAAGTCCATGCCGCGATGAACCTGGGATGAACGATGCAAAATGAAAAAGGAAAAAGGAGAAAACTGTGGGAACAACAAAGTTGGACGTAGGAACTGGGAAGTCACCGGTGCGCGTTGTTTCATTTTTTCCCATTTAATTATTATTTGATGCGATGTATACTATAAAACTCCAGGAATTCGAAGGACCGCTCGACCTGCTCTTGTTTTTCATCAAGCGGGATGAACTCGACATCTACAACATCCCCATCTCGCGGATCACGAAGGAGTTTCTGGACTACGTTCACTACTTGAAGTCACTTGACCTTGAGGTCGCCGGCGATTTTCTTGTCATGGCCGCCGAGCTCATGCAGATCAAAGTGAAGATGCTCCTTCCGCCCGAACCGAGTGAGGAAGAAGAAATGGATCCGCGTGCCAATCTTGTGAAGCGGCTCGTCGAGTACAAACGCTTCAAGGAAGCTGCCCTGGAAATGTCTGTGCAGGAAGATGAGCAGCGCAAGACCTACTATCGAGGATACTACGAGGCGGACCCGCGTATCACGATGGAGGAAGAGGAGGATGCTTCCCTCCGGGATGTCTCCCTATTCGATCTCATCTCTTCCTTCAAGTTCGCCATTGAACGCATGCCGAAGAAGTTCATCCATGAGATCGTCCGCTTGAACGTGACTATCGATGAACAGATTGAGTATATCCTCGACTACTTCTCCCGACGATCCGAAGCGACCTTCTACGAGCTGGTCAAGGACATGGAGGAGAAAATCCGGGTTGTGGTCACCTTCATTGCGTTGCTCGAGCTGATTCGATCGCAACGAGTTGTGGTACGCCAGGCCGAGCCATTTGGCGAAGTATCGATTATGAGGAGCGTTGCGTAAACACCCATGGCCGACACGAACCCGATCATACCGCAGGTAGTCTTACAGGTGCCGACGACGGTGAGGAGCCTCATCGAAGCGCTGATCTTCGGCGCGCGTGACCCTCTCAGCGTCCGACAGGTCCAAGCGCTCTACGAGGACCAGGGTGTGGAAGGCGGTGAGCCGAGGAAGATAGACTATGAGGAGATAACACGCGTCGTCGAAGAACTGAACGCAGAGTACACTACTGCAGAAAGACCGTACCGAATCGTTCAGATTGCCGGAGGCTACCAATTCGCGACGCTGCCCGCGTATGCAGAGTGGCTTGGAAAGCTCTTCAAAGAGCAAATGCGTCGGAAGCTCTCGCAGTCTTCGATCGAGACGCTCGCGATCATAGCCTACAAACAGCCGATCACCAAACCGGAGCTCGAGTCCATCCGGGGGGTTAACTGTGACTATGTGATCAAGACGCTGCTCGAGAAAGAACTCGCGACGATCGTCGGTCGCGCGACGACCGTGGGACGCCCGCTGCTGTACGGCACATCGAAGGAGTTTTTGAGGCATTTTGGTTTGAACGATCTTAACGATCTTCCGAGGCCGCGTGAGATACAGGAGATTCTCGGCGATAGTCAATTCGAAACCGAGCGCCGAATGCTCGAAGCCCAGCAAGGCCAAGAGGAGAAGAAGGACGAGGATTTCAAATCCCGTCTCCCGCACATCCCGAAGCGAAAGGCTGGTTTGGACGACGAGGTGAAGATTGTTCCGAAGGTCCGTACACGAGAGCTCAAAGTGAAACCGAGCGAAGCTGGGCAGGAGCCGGAGGCAGGTCAAGCTGCGCAGGAAGCAGCTGCAAAAGAGGCTCCAGAGGCTCAACCGAGCCCAGTGATGGAAGAACAGAAACCAGTTGGTCCTGGGCAAATCTCGATGGTTCCTGAGGATGTTCCCATAGCTGAGAATCTGGAAAAAGGCGATACCGCGACGATGGAACCGACAGAAATCGATGCAACCGAACCTGCAGAGAGAGCCGAACCGACTGTTTATCTGCCGCCGATTCAGCCGATTGTGCGTGTCGGTGAGGGAGAACCCGAGGCTTTGCCAAGGGAGCAAGCTGAAGAGCCCGTGGCTCAGCCAGAAGCTGCCGAGATCTCTTCTCTCGAACCTAGTGTCCCGGAGGAAGTGGCTAGCCCTGACGAGCATGAACCGACGCCGGAACCGACATTCGAAGCTGAACGACTTGAGGAACGGATAACCGAAGTCTCTGAGCCTGCCGCCATCCAGCCGACGGAGGAAGTCGTTGATGAGACGATCGAGATCGCTGATCAGGCTGAAACAGTCGGCGTCATTGAAACTCCAGTCCCACAACCTGTTGCCCCAACTATTCAGGAGCACCCTCAAGGCATCGCGTACTCAGACACTGAACCGCTGTCTGAGGAGGTGCTGCGCCAGCAACGCGGTTCCCAACCTAAGTCCCGGTGGAAGTCTTGGAAAGAGAAGATTCAAGGGTTCATCAAAAAGCTATTCGGCTGAACAGGTTCCTCGCCCTCGCGGGAGTCAGTTCACGGCGGAAGAATGATGAACTAATTCTCTCCGGTGTTGTTAAAGTGAATGGCAGGATTGTTCGCGAACTTGGTGTGAAGTTGGATCCGTTGACGGACCGGGTGACGGTACAAGGCAAGCCGGTTTCAATTCAACGAAAGACGTTTTACATCCTGTTCAACAAACCGAAGGATTGCATCACCACACTGAGTGACGAACGCGGTCGCACCACTGTGATGGACTACGTGAAAGTCCACGAGCGAATCTATCCGGTCGGGAGGCTGGATCGCAACACGACAGGAGTGTTACTGCTGACGAACGACGGCGATTTCGCGAATTCCATGATGCATCCCAAAAAGGAGATCGAGCGCGTGTATCGGGTGCGACTCGAGCGCGGAATGCTTGACGAGGACTTCAACAAGTTTCGACGCGGTATTCGGTTGGAGGACGGGATCGCGAAACCGCGACGAGCAGCGATGATGCCCGGAACGAAACGGACAGAGCTTATTCTTTCGCTCGCCGAAGGGCGCAATCGCGAGGTCCGAAGGATGTTTGAGGCGATCGGCTATGGGGTGAAAGGTTTGGAACGCGTTTCTTTCGCGGGGCTGACGACAGAAGGCCTGCCTCGCGGCAGGTGGCGTCATCTGACGCGTGCAGAAGTTAACTATGTGAAACAACAAGCAGGACTCGAAGTCTAACACCATGCGTTTTCCCCGAAGCAGCGGCATTCTCTTGCATCCCACATCGCTCCCCGGGCCTTATGGCTGCGGTGACCTTGGCGATGTTTCACGGCACTTTATAGAATGGCTCGTTGTCGGAGGCCAACAAATCTGGCAGGTGCTGCCCCTGGAGCCGACAGGGTACGGCTACTCGCCGTACATGGCCCTCTCAGCATTCGCGGGCAATCCGTTGCTCATCGGCATGGATGGACTTCTCGCGAAAGGCTGGCTCGTGCAAAGTGATCTTGCTCCGATCCCGGCATTTGATCCCCATCGCATTAACTACCCGCAGGTGACGAACTATCGTATGCAGGCGCTTCGGCGGGCGGCCGAGAGGTTTTTCTCTCGCCATGGAGCGATTGATGAATCCGATTTCGATTCGTTTTGCGAGGAGCAAGAAGACTGGCTGGAAGATTTCGCGCTCTTCAAAGCTCTGGAGGAGCATTTCAAAGGAGTCCTGTGGACGGACTGGGATCGCGATCTTGCGCAACGGAAAGTCAAAGCGCACGAGCGGGCGCGGACGGAACTCTCGGGCGAGCTGCGATTCTGGAAATTCACGCAGTGGCAGTTCTACCGTCAGTGGGCTGAAGTGAAGAAGTATGCCAACGACCGAGGTATCAAGATCATCGGTGATATCCCGATCTTCGTTGCACACCAGAGCTCAGATGTCTGGTCGCACCCCGAACTCTTTTTCCTCGACAAGAACGGGAGGCCCACGGTTGTCGCGGGCGTTCCGCCCGACTACTTCAGCGAGACAGGGCAACGATGGGGGAATACTCTCTACCGTTGGGGCAAGATGGAAGAGACGCGATTCCATTGGTGGGTCGAGCGTTTCCGACGGACGTTTCTTCTCGTCGATATCGCTCGGATCGATCACTTCCGGGGATTTGTAGGATATTGGGAGATTCCTGCAGCGGAGAAAACGGCTGTCCATGGCCGCTGGGTGAAAGGACCGAAGGACAAACTCTTCAAGGCGGTGCAACGAAAGCTGGGGACTCTGCCGATCATTGCCGAGGATTTGGGAGTTATCACTCCCGAGATCACTGCACTTCGCGATGAGTTTGAATTTCCCGGCATGAAGGTCCTGCAGTTTGCTTTCGGCGGCGGACCCGACAATCCGTTCCTCCCGCATCGATATGAGCACAACAGTGTCGTCTATACAGGCACTCACGATAACGACACGACTCGCGGCTGGTTCGAGAGCGCCACCGATCGCGAGAAGGCCTTTGTCAAGAAATACTGCGGAGGAAACTGTCAGCAGGTTCATTCTGAACTCATCCGGCTCGCTTCGAGGTCGGTTGCTGACCTGGCGATCTTCCCGTTTCAAGATGTGCTCGGCTTCGGCTCAGAGGCACGAATGAACTTCCCCGGCAAGGCTCTTGGCAATTGGGATTGGCGTTTTTCATGGGACCAGGTCGACCCTGAACACGCTCTCAAGATGTATGATATTGCGGCTCTGTACGGACGGGTTTCACCAGACCGACTTGAGCTGCCGCCCTATCCGGCACAGAAGCGAATGCCGTAATCCGAAATCGCTACCAAGGCAACACTACAAAGCGAACGACGATGACTGACTCCGAAAATAAGAACAATGCTCCCGCCGGACACAACGCACCTGAGCACGAGGAGCTGAATGTACTCCTGGTGCGTCGGCGTGAAGAGCTCGAGAATCTGAAAAAGTCCGGCATCAATCCATACCCGTATGAGTACGACCACACCGATTTCTCGAGGGAAATAGTCGAGAAATACAACGATGCTGCTCCGCCTCGGACTGTTTCAGTCGCTGGCAG
This sequence comes from uncultured Bacteroidota bacterium, assembly GCA_963739335.1. Lineage (GTDB taxonomy): Bacteria > Bacteroidota > Ignavibacteria > UBA10030 > UBA10030 > UBA9647. The sequence goes on from CAVUAC010000082.1 coordinate 28,033, forward strand.
GATCATGTCAATCCGCCGGATGGGGAAAGCATCCTTTTGCCACGTCCAGGATTCTCAAGGAAAGATCCAAATCTACCTGAAGAAGGAAGAAGTCGGGGAGATCTATGACAGCTTCAGACTCATGGATATCGGAGACGTCATCGGGGTCAGAGGATACGTCTTTCGCACGAAAATGGGGGAGGTCTCTGTTCATGCACAGCGGCTGACGTTGCTGGCAAAATCTCTTCGTCCGCTCCCCATCGTCAAAGAGAAGGTCGATGAAAAAGGAAACAAGGTCGTCTACGATCCATTCTCAGACAAAGAACTGCGCTATCGTCAGCGGTACGTCGATCTCATTGTCAACCCCGATGTACGGGAAGTCTTTATCAAGCGTGCAAAGATCATCAGCACCATCAGGAAGTTCTACGATGCGCGAGGGTATCTCGAGGTCGAGACGCCCGTGCTCCAGCCGGTATACGGCGGCGCGTCAGCGAGGCCGTTCATAGCACATCATAATGCCCTGGATATCGACCTGTATCTGAGGATCGCGGACGAATTGTATCTCAAGCGGCTCATCGTTGGCGGGTTCGATGGCGTCTACGAGATTTCGAAGGATTTCCGAAACGAAGGGATGGATCGAGCTCACAACCCCGAGTTCACGATGCTCGAACTGTATGTCGCTTACAAGGACTACCGCTGGATGATGGAACTGACGGAGCAGATGATCTACGAGGTGGCGTTGGCAGTGAACGGAACTCCCGTTGCGGCATTGGGAGGACACGAGATCAATTTTACTCCTCCCTGGAAAAGGATCACGATGTTTGACGCGATCCAGGAGTTCACGGGCAAAAACCTGCGCGGCAAGAATGAATCAGAACTCCGGCAAATCGCAAAAGAGCTTCACGTCGAGGTGGAGCCGGCGATGGGTACGGGCGCGATCATCGGCGAGATTTTCGGTGAGAAAGCGGAACCGTATCTGATCCAGCCGACATTCATTACGGATTACCCGGTCGAAATGTCCCCGCTCGCGAAAAAACATCGTTCGGAGTCAGGATTGGTAGAACGATTCGAGGGGATTGTCAATGGACAGGAAATCTGCAACGCGTTCTCGGAGTTGAACGATCCACTCGATCAGCGCGCGCGCTTCGAAGAACAGATGAACCTGCGAGCTCGGGGAGACGAAGAGGCACAGGTGCTCGACGAGGATTATCTAAGAGCGCTCGAATATGGCATGCCTCCGACGGCAGGACTCGGTATCGGGATTGACAGATTGACTATGCTTCTGACGAACAAAGATTCCATTCGAGATGTCATCTTCTTTCCACAGATGAAGCCCGAGAAATAGGACGAGAGGGTGGAATTGCGAAATCGATTCCTACGGGCTTGTGGCGTACGCCAATTGACTCTTCTCGGTCAAAAGACCGTCTTCGTTTTGAGCCTGACGTGGGAGTTCACTTTCCATAGCGAACCCGCCATACAGCTCAAGTTCAACTTCTGGTATCTGCTAGTATCTTAAACAATTCAGCGACCTTGGCGCTCATGTGGCGCATGTCGGGGCTTTATCCTTGCTTTTGAGGCGATTTTCGGTAATTTACATAAAACTGACGATATTCAGCGCTGAAAGGGGAGGGCCATCGCAAGGGGCACAAGAATGAAGAGCAAGATATCAATCTGGACGGTCGTCGCGCTCATGGCTGTGAGCCTGTTCGCAGGAATGGAAATCAGGCAGTTGGTCTCCGGTGACACCGTATTTGACCAGGCCAACAAGTTTCGAGATGTGCTCAACCTGACGGAGAAGTACTATGTCCAGGAGGTGGACGCTAAGAAGCTTACCGAAGCAGCCGTCGAAGGACTTCTCGACAAGCTCGATCCGCACTCCGTCTATATCGCCCCTAAAGCATTAGAGCAGGTCACTGAGGAATTCCGGGGGAAATTCGAAGGAATCGGAATCACGTTCACGATCCGTAACGACTCTATCTTCGTCGTCGAAACGTTCGGAGGGGGGCCTTCATCGAGGCTTGGGATCCAGACTAATGACCGCATCGTCCGAATCAATGATTCCTCGGCTATCGGCTACACGAACGATCAGGTAAAGCAACGCCTCCGGGGCCCGAAAGGGACAAAGGTGAAGGTAGGGATCCATCGACCAGGGGTGAAAGAGCTTCTGGACTTCGAGATTATCCGGGACGAGATTTCGATTACCAGCGTTGATGTGTCAATGATGGTAAACAAGGATGTAGGTTACATTAGCGTCAACCGGTTTAGTGAGCAGACGAACGCAGAAATGGATAAGTCACTCAGGAGTCTGAAATCCCAGGGGATGAAGCGACTCATTCTGGACCTCAGGGTGAATCCCGGCGGTCTCCTTGAACAGGCATTCGAGATGACCGATCTTTTCTTGGATGGAGGCACCACCGAGGCGCCGCACAAGATCGTCTACACGAAGGCCCGAAAGCCGGAATTCGACGAGGTGTACTATGCCCAAACCGGACAACCCTATGAAAACCTTCCCATAATTATCTTGATCGGCAACTACTCGGCAAGCGCAAGTGAAATCGTGGCCGGTGCCATTCAGGATTGGGATCGAGGTCTTATTGTGGGTGAAACGAGCTTCGGAAAAGGTCTCGTGCAGAGACAATGGAAACTCAGCGATGGATCTGCTCTACGCTTGACCATCGCCCGATACTATACACCGAGCGGCCGATTGATTCAGAGGGAGTACGAGGGGAAAGAGAGAGCAGAATACCAGAAGGAAGCCTTTGAGCGAACGGAGAAGGAAGGGGAGAACATCGAACACAAGGCAGAGGGGGACTCTTCACGGCCTGTTTTCCACACGCATGGAGGCCGGGTGGTCTATGGTGGGGGTGGAATCACGCCTGACTATGTCGTGAAGGGCCCGACGTTTACTGCATTGACGCAGAACCTCTTGCGTCGTGGATTGTTTGAGCAGTTTGTGACTTTCTATCTCGATGGAAAAGGACTGAAGATCCGAGCGGAGTATGCAAACGACTGGAAACGGTTCCGGGATTCCTTTGCAGTCTCGGATGAGATCCTCGGTGATTACCGCTCCTTTGTCATTCAGCACGACGTCAAGCTGGACGAAAAAGAGTACGAGAAGGATTTTTCGTTCATCAAGACCAGACTGAAGGCGACGTTTGCAAAGAATTTCTGGGGTAATGAGGGATGGTATCCGGTCATCCTTCAGGCAGATTCTCAGTTCCAAAAGGCGCTGAGTCTCTTCCCCGAGGCCGAGAAAATTGCGAAGTTGAACTAACCCCGGAATGAGCGAAACGAAACATAGGCTGTGGAAACCGGTTTCGGTTTTCTTTGGGAGCATGGCTCTGTGCGGTATGGTGCTCGTGGGCGTCCGATCACCGTTGATATCAGCCTCAACGTCAACGATCGAAATACCTCCGGCTCGCGACAGCAAGATGCTCGAGGTCGGTGAGGAGCTGGAGTACAAAGTAAGCTACTCGTTCTTCACCATCGGTACGATTCGAACGAAGGTCATCAGCAGGGAGGAACGGAACGGGCAAGCCGTCTACAGATGTCGTGCGTTCATCGACTCGAACCCGAGCCTGAGCTGGCTCGTCGACCTGCACATCCAGTTCTACACTGAGATGGATGAAAGCGTCTATTCACACCACTGGGTTATGGAGGATAGCTCGAAGAAGGAGATCAATTTCAAGCGATTACGGTTTGATTACGAAAACAAGAGAGCATTTCTGGAGGTTGGCAAGAAACTTTCAACGGAGGAACGAAAACCAGACTCGATTGATACTGTTACCGTTGCGGATCATTGCCAGGATGGTCTCTCGCTGTTCTACTACGCGCGCGAGCACGTCCGCGAACAGAGCCAGGTGCATGTCCCAACCCTCATTGAAAGGAAACAGGAATCCACGTACATCAATTTCATAGGCAAGCATACGGAAGCAGAGGCTGATGGGGTGGAATATCCGGTTGATGTCGTGGAGTTCGATGGAAAGGCAGACTACGTAGGCATCTTCGGGTTGACGGGGGGATTTCGCGGGTGGTTCAGCAATGACGATGCACGGGTACCGATCCTCGCCCGCATGAACGTCATTCTGGGCAGCATCAAGATACAATTGATGCGATGGAATCGCCCGGGGTGGCTGCCTCCGAAGTACGTCGAGGCGACAGAGAAATGATCATATCGTACCGGGGGATCAAGCCGCGGCTTCATCCTTCAGTGTATGTGGCTGAGGGGGCGCAGATCATCGGCGACGTGGAGATAGGGAAGGACAGCAGCGTGTGGTTTAACTCGGTTATCCGCGGCGATGTGCACTATGTTCGGATTGGCGAGAGGACGAATATCCAGGACAACTGCGTGCTGCACGTGACACACGAGATGTATCCTCTTGTCATTGGTTCCGATGTCACTATCGGACACGGTGCTATCGTTCATGCTGCAACGATCCGCGACAGTTGCTTGATTGGTATGGGGGCCTTGATTCTGGATAATGCCAAGGTTGGTCCCCATGCGCTTGTTGCAGCCGGATCGCTGGTGCTGGAGCATGATGAGGTTCCGGAAGGTGCGCTGGTCGCAGGAGTGCCCGCGCGAGTGAAAAGGATGTTGACAGAGGAGGAACGTCGAGAAATTGCCCAATCTGCTCAAAACTATGTTGAATACGTCAGAACGTATCGTGAATAACTTGTCACAGGGGTATGTCATGAAGCTCAAGTTCTGGGGTGTCCGTGGATCGATCCCAACGCCAGGAAAACACACTGTACGGTATGGCGGCAATACTCCATGCGTCGAAATACGCCTTGATGACGAAGAACTCTTTATTATCGATGCCGGCACAGGTATTCGGAATCTCGGCGATGACCTCATCAACAATGGGGCATCGGTGAAAGCTCATCTCCTAATCACGCATCCGCACTGGGACCACATCCAGGGTTTTCCCTTCTTCAAGCCCGCATTTATTTCAGGAAATGAGTTGACGATTATTGGCACCGAGCGTCCTGAGAAGACGCTGAGCGAGATCATCGCAGAGCAAATGAATCGAATCTACTTCCCCGTGCAGCTGCACGAGCTTAAGGCAAAAATCAACTTCATTCCAATCCGTGATGAGGGTGTAATGAATCTCCACGGATGCATCCTGAAGATGATCTATCTGAACCATCCTGGATTCACCGTTGCCTATCGGCTCGAATACAAGGGAAAGTCGCTCGTTTATATGAGCGACAACGAACCGTACGATCGTGAAGTGGCGGCGTACCTTTCAAATTTCGAAACCGTGGTCAAGCAAAAGTTTGAGTCTACGACCGGCGACCCGAACCAGCGCGTGTTCGATTTCTGTCAGGGAGCCGATGTCTTATTGCACGATGCAACCTACACCCCCGAAGAGTATATCGACCGGGTCGGCTGGGGACACTCTCACTACTTGTTCGCCTTGCGCGTGGCAGCTGAGTCAGGCACCAAACAGTTGTATCTCTTCCATCATGACCCAAACCACAGTGATGAAAAGGTCGACGATATTCTCCGCAAGTGTAAGAAGGAAGTTAAGACACGAGGATATCGGTTTGAATGTGAGGCGGCGGCCGAGAATATGGTGATATCCATCTAACTTGACAATCGATGGTGCCTTGGTTATATTCAGGGCGAATGCATTCGCAAAGTGTTGTTTTGAAGACCACGAGTCATTCTATTCATGGCAAAGCCCCGCGTCTCACCAACGCCTGGTGAGAAAGACTCGCCGGGGCTTTCAATTCTGTGACGGAAATGCCAGGACGCTCATTGACAGGACTTGAGTTCAAGGAAGCTGACATCAAGAAGATCGCGCAGATCCTTGGTGTCCAGGCTAAACACCGAGGGAGCAATTATCGGTTCGAGGTCGAACACAAGAACTCCAACCGGAAGCTTGCTCTTGAGATCTACCCGAACATCAACATTGGTCAGCGCAAGGGGAATCTCATTTCGATCTATACGCCGACTGCTCATCTCCAGCTGCATTTCTGCACGGGGTACGTCGTCAGCAAACTGCTCGGTGAGATTACCTTCGTGGCCGAATCTGACGAGAAACTATCGGGCCTCACGGTGGAGCGGGAAGGTGGTTGCTCGCTCTATGCAAATGTCGATCGAAGCATTCTCTCGGGGGACTTTACGACACTGGGTCCGGAGGTGATGCTCTCCGGCATCGCGTTGTCGTTGACCGAAAACATCCTACCTCAGCCTGCACCCCTGGGCTCGGAGGTGAAGGGGAGCCAGAGAACCCAGGAGAAATCCAAACGGAAACAAAAGAACAGGATTGGATGATTCTCGTCGCGAACAATCATCCCTTTCTTCGATTTCCGATACGGGACACTTTCCGAACTGTACAGAGTGTTTTACAGTATAAGTCTGTGTCCTCGTGCGAGGTGTCCATTGTCTTTGTGGAGAGCCGCTTCATTCGCGGAATCAATCGACGCTTTCTCCGTCATGATTACATCACGGACGTCATCGCGTTTCCGCTTGGCGAGGGAGACGGAAACGGTCGCGAGGGGGAGATCTATGTGAATCTTGACCGCGCAAAAAGTCAGGCCCGCGACTACGGGATCACGTTTGTCCAGGAGACGCGGCGGCTGATTATTCACGGTATGCTGCATCTGCTCGGCTACATGGACTCGAGTCCACGGAAGAAAGCCCGGATGACCCGATGCGAAGATGCTCTCCTCGCACAGTTGTCGGCATCCACGAGGTGAAAGGACTATGCAAGAACGGATTGTAGAAATCATACTCTTTCTGGTAAGTGAACTGAAGTCGAACAAGCAGCTCAATGACGTCGATGTTTCACTCCTGACTGAAAGCGGTTACACCCAGACAGAAATCTCCACCGCGTTCTCCTGGCTCTTCGAACGAATGTCTTTGGGCCAGGAGTTGGTGGCCAAGGATCAGCGACACCAGCCTTTCTCACCGTGTTCTGCACGAAGCCGAGAAAATGGTCATTACGCCTGAAGGCTTCGGCTACCTCCTGCAGTGCAGGCAGCTGGGCTTGCTGACGAACGCCGATATCGAGACGATTATTGAACGAATCATGGGGGCTGGCTTCTCCAGCGCCGGCGTCCCTGAAATGAAGAGCTTTGTGGCCGGGATGCTGCTCGACAACGAGGGGCATTCGGGAATGAGCGGCCGGATCTCACTGAATAGCGATGATACGATTCACTAGTGCAGGTTGAATGGACAAATCACTCATCATAGTAGAATCCCCGTCGAAAGCGAAGACGATTAATAAATATCTCGGAAAAGAGTATATCGTCGAAGCATCCATCGGTCACATCAAGAACCTTCCCAAGAGCAAGCTCGGAGTCGATGTCGACAACGAGTTTGCCGTGGTGTACGAAAACATCCAGGGGAAGGACGAGGTTATCGAAAAGCTGCGCAATAGGGCGGCGAAAGCAAAAGCGATCTTTCTGGCAACTGACCCTGACCGGGAAGGGGAAGCGATTGCGGCTCATCTGGCGGAAGAAATTCGCGATGTCAATAAGAACATCAAGCGTGTGCTGTTTCATGAGATTACGGCTGAAGGCGTGAAGGAGGGCATGCGCCATCCGAAGAAGATCGATTCACATCTAGTCCTTTCACAGCAGGCCCGGCGCGCGATGGACCGTATCGTGGGATACAAGGTCAGTCCTTTTGTATGGAAGACGGTGTACTATGGGTTGTCTGCCGGACGGGTGCAGTCTGTCGCGCTGCGTCTCATTTGTGAACGGGAAGTAGCTATTCGTGGTTTCGTTCCTGAAGAATACTGGTCCATCACGGGAGAATTTCAGACTTCTCAGAGCGAGCCCTTTCTCGCGAAACTCATGAAGGTTGCGGGTGCTGAGCCGCGCATCCCCGATGAGACAACCGCACGTGGATATCTCGAAGAAATCCAGAGACAACAGTTCGAGGTCAGCGCCGTCGATCGGAAGCCGGTCAAGCGAAATCCGCCCGCCCCGTTTATCACGAGCACCCTTCAACAGGAGGCGGCGCGGCGACTTCGCTTCTCGGCGAAACGAACCATGATGCTTGCTCAGAAGCTTTACGAAGGTGTCGAAGTGGGAGAGGAAGGACCCACCGGGCTCATCACGTATATGCGTACGGATTCGACGAGGCTCAGTGCGGAGGCTGTGGCGCAAGTGCGTGAGTACATTTATGACAACTACGGCAAAGAGTACCTGCCGAAAGAACCGCGTCTCTTCAAGAAAGGGAAAGCCTCGCAGGATGCCCATGAAGCCATCCGACCAACGTCGTTGAAACACACACCGAAGGCGGTGAAAAAGCATCTTGACAAGGATCTCTTCCTTCTTTACGAGCTCATCTGGAACAGATTTGTTGCCTGCCAGATGTTGCCGGCGGAATTTGAGCAGATGTCGGTCGATGTGGTCGGCGGAGAGTACCTGTTTCGGGCCACCGATCAGCGGCCTCTCTTCCGTGGCTTCCTGCAGGTATACGACGACGTTGCGGAAGAGAACGGTGGTGACAAGGAGGACGCTGATCCTGTGTCAAAACTTCCGGAGAATCTCGCTGCGGGACAAGCCGCAGCCCTGCGAAATCTGATTCCGCGACAACACTTTACCAAGCCGCCGGCACGCTATACCGAAAGCAGTCTCGTGAAAGAGCTGGAGTCGCTGGGCATAGGCCGACCCAGTACGTATGCCATGATCGTGAGCACGGTCATCGATCGGAAATATATCGAGCAAACGGACCGCAAGCTCTACGCGACGGAGCTTGGGATGCAGGTCAACAAACTCCTCGTCCAGTATTTCCCCGACATTTTCAGCGTTACGTTTACGGCGCAAATGGAGGAAGAACTGGACACCATTGCCTCGGGCAAGCAGCCGTATGTGAAAGTGATGAAGGACTTCTACGATCCTTTCATCCGGGCGCTCGAGAAAGTGGACAAGCACGCCCAGAAGATTAAGAAGTCACTTCAGGAAGAGACCGCGGAGGTCTGTGTGGTGTGTGGCCGGAAGATGATTATCAAGTGGGGGCGCAATGGTCGCTTCATGGCCTGCTCGGGATACCCCGATTGCAAGAACACGAAACCGTTGGCGGAGGACCAGGAAAAGCACCAGCACCTTGCCGGCATGAAGTGCGAGCTGTGTGGTGGAGATATGGTGGTGAAGGCCGGTCGATTTGGAACATTCCTCGGTTGTTCGAACTATCCGACGTGCAAGAACACGAAGCCGATCTCCATGGGGATTCCCTGTCCGAAGTGCAAACACGGCGATCTTGTTGAGCGAAAGACCAAGAAGGGCAAGCGTACGTTCTACGGCTGTAACCGGTACCCGGAGTGTGATTTTGCTTCCTGGGACAAGCCGGTCAGTCAGCCGTGCTCCAATTGCGGTTCGACCTATGTCGTGAGTAAATACTCGCAGGCGAAAGGAGAGTATCTCAAGTGTCCTGAGTGCGGTGAGGAATTTGCGAAAGAGCAATTGGCCGTTGGGGCCTAGTTCACCCATCGATTGTTATTGCCTACTCGAGAGGTTGCGTCGGTATGCATAAGAGCGTTCGCAGTTTCCTGGAATATCTTGAAGTCGAACGTAATTATTCGTCCAACACTCTCCGTGCATACGAAGCTGACCTGCGTCATTTTATCACTTACCTGTTCTCCAGCTCTGTTCACACGCTGAACGAAGTGAACAAGAATCTCCTTCGTTCGTATCTCAGCAGTCTGCTCGATTCGGGTCTGACCAAGAAGAGCGTGGCCAGGAAAATCGCTTGCTTGCGGTCCTTCTTCCGATACACGAAGCGGCAGAAGATCACATCGACGAACCCCACTCTCACCCTGATATCACCGAAACTGGAGAAACGGCTCCCCTCGTTTCTGGATGAATCGGCAACTCAGCGATTGTTCAACTCGATCGACACCACGACATCGCAGGGAAGGCGCGCAGCGGCGATTCTGGAACTCTTTTATTCCACAGGGATGCGATTGAGCGAGCTGATCAATTTGAATGTCGAAGACCTCGATTTCGGGCAAGGACTTGTGAAGGTGACGGGCAAGGGATCAAAGCAGCGGATCCTGCCTGTCGGTCGGCACGCGCTCCGTGCCCTGAGATTGTATCTCTCCGATCGAGACAGAATCGCGGTGCGTTCGCGCGATGTTCCAGACGAGCTCGCGCTTTTTCTGAATGCAAAGGGTGCACGATTCTATCCCGAGGCGGTGATTCGGATGGTCAAAGGCTACATTGGGAAGGTGTCGGAGATCGAAAAGAGGTCGCCGCACGTTATTCGGCACACCTTTGCTACTCACTTGCTGAATCGCGGGGCAGACTTGAGGGCCGTCAAGGAGTTGTTGGGGCATGAGAGCCTTTCGACGACTCAGGTGTATACTCATGTTTCAACGGAACAACTGAAGAAAATCTACCGTCAGTCTCATCCAAAGGCCTAGACGAGAGCAGGGGAACCATGCGCTCGACCGTGCTAACAGAAAGGAACCTCCTATGAACACGATCGTAACATCCAGGCACTTCAGAGCACATGATACACTGGTTGATTACGCAAAGGCAGCTGTTGAGAAGCTGGATCACTACTATGATGGTATTATCAAATGTGAAGTGAAGCTGAATTTCCAGAAATCGCATAAGAGCGTAAAGATTGCCGAAATCATCGTCACTGTCTACAAGAATAAGATCACCGCGGAGGGGGAGAGTGATGATTTCGAAAAATCGGTTGACGGCGCCGTCGACAAGGTGTTGGCTCGGTTGAAGAAATACAAAGAGAAACTGCACGCGAAGGATCGCAAGCAGGTTCGACGCGTTCGCGCAAAAGCTTAAACTAAGCGAAGGAATCCTTCCATGGCACTCGAGAATTTGAAAGAGTCCCGTCGAGAGAGTATCACGGTTGGCTCTTTCCATGAAAGCAACAAAGACCGTCTGAAGATGATCGCCATCAACGGCGATGTGGGTTTTCAAAAGGTCATCCGGGACAGGAGCATACACCGGCCGGGTCTTGGTCTGGCGGGATATGTTGAGCTGTTCACCTATGACCGTGTTCAAGTCATGGGCAACACCGAGGTTCGGTATCTCAAACACCTAAGCCTCTCCGAACGGATCCGGGCCTTCGAGACGATTTTCCAATTTGAAATCCCTTGTGTTGTCATCACCGGCGACAATACGATTGATGATGAGCTAATAGCCATTGCTACGAGGCGGGGCGTTTCTGTATTCCGAACGCCTCTCGAGACGACTAAACTCGTGTATTTCGTCAGTGATTTTCTCGATGACCAGTTTTCGCCGCAGACGACGATCCACGGTGCGTTCATCGATGTCTATGGAATCGGCGTCCTGCTCGTGGGTCGCTCCGGCATTGGCAAGAGCGAAATAGCACTCGACCTCGTTGAACGTGGCCATCGACTCGTGGCGGATGATGTTGTGATGATCACCCGCAAGGGGGAAGGCATTCTCATTGGATACGGGACGGATGTCGTGAAGCATTTCATGGAAATCCGCGGTTTGGGATTGATCGATGTGCGATCAATTTTCGGAATTCGTTCGATCCGCTTTCAGAAGAGGGCGGAGCTTGTTGTCGAGCTGGAAGACTGGAGGAATGATCTGGAATATACGCGCACGGGACTCGATCATGACAACATCTCCATTCTCAGCGTGGAAATACCCCATGTCAAGCTTCCGATATTCCCGGGAAAGAACATCACGGTCATCGTGGAAGTGATTGCCCTGGACTACTTATTAAAGCACTACGGTTACGATGCCGCACGGGAGTTCGCCAGCCGGCTTGATGCGGCGATTGCAGAGAAATCCAGGGGGAAAAGAGCCATTGACTACTTTGAGCATGATTTCGAGTAATCGTGCCAAATGGCTTGACATAACCTCAAATATTCTCTAACTTCGGGCAGCTTTTTGCAGGTTTCGGAGAAAGGCACAATTTCCTATCCACGCATTCAGAACGGACGGAAAACCTCGAGCACTGAATGAGTAGATTCAAACTCTACTATTTTTCGACGAGATCTCTCAAGTTCATTGAAGCCCGCTGGTTCAAGATGAAATTCGCGGTGCTTTCGATGATCCTGGGGATGGTGATCTTGGGCATCGGCTTTGAGGCAAACCAGATTCTCGGCGATGCTCTTGGCTTGGGGGTGCAGAGGAACAAAGCTCTCGTGGCAGAGAACGCAGTGCTGCGAGATCAACTCCGCGTCTTCACGAACCGGTTGCAGAGCCTGCACGAGAAGATTGCGGCTCTGAGCAATCAAGGAAACGAACTGCGTTTGCTCGTGGACTTGCCGAAGGTTGACACTGATACGCGTGAGGCGGGATACGGAGGGACGGATGAGCGCATTGACCTTGGCGTCGCGACTGACGTCAACAAGATGCTGAACAATTTGCGCGCTTCTGTTACGAAAGCCGAAAAAGAATTGCAGCTTCAGCAGACGGTCTATCATGAAGCTGTTGCGAAGTACGATGAGAACAAGGAAATGTATCCGTGCATCCCTGCGATCAAACCGATGGAGGGATACTACTCCATGCACAGCTTCGGGATGCGGTATCATCCGGTGTATCATGCTATGCTGCCGCACGAGGGCCTCGATATTGCCAACGATGTCGGGACCGCGGTCTATGCGACAGGTGACGGCGTCGTCGAGAGCGCAGGGCGGACATCTGCTGGCCTTGGCATCATGATCGTGATCAATCACGGGTACGGCTACACGACGGTTTATGGCCATCTGAGCAAGGTGCTCGTCCGTTCAGGGGAGCGCGTCAACCGCGGTGCGCTCATTGCCCGGTCGGGACGCACCGGCGTCGTGACAGGCCCCCATCTCCACTACGAAGTTCGACTGCACGGGCAACTGCAAAACCCCGTCGACTATTTCTTTGACGACATCGATTACAACAAGATCAAGGAGCAGCTAGCTCTTTCTCAGTAGCTTTGAAAGTATTGAGCGGGCGGAATCTCTTCGGTCGTACGCTCTCGGAGGAGTTTTTGAAAAATGATCTGGACACTCGAACTGGCCTCGTATCTTGATGACGCACCCTGGCCTGCCACGAAAGAGGAGTTGATTGATTATGCAGTCCGGACTGGTGCGCCCCTCGAGGTTCTCCAGAATCTTGAAGAGTTGGAAGACAGCGACGAACCATATGAAAGTATGGAAGAGATTTGGCCGGACTACCCAACGGACGAAGATTTCTTTTTTGAAGACGACAAGGAGTACTAGTTTCTCCGAGAACCTTACGTGAGGTTGCCCTCCTTGATGACGGACAGGGCCGGCAGTGAACCCAGCGTTTCGTGGCTGGGTTTTTTTTTGAATATACCATGAAACGTCGGATCTGCAATATTTTTACCATTCTCGCTCTTGGACTTGCGTGCGCTCATGCGCAGGTACGACCGCAAGAACTCGAAATCGCAAGCCTTCGTTTCGAGGGCAATGAGACATTCCGTGACGATGTCCTTCTCAGTGTCATCCGCACCAGGGAGACGCCCGCCGGCTTCTGGAAGTTTCTCTACAAGATCAGTGAGAAACTGGGCGACAAGCCTGAATACTTCGATCCACCTCTCTTTGACCAGGACTATTCCCGTCTCCGGTCCTACTACCAGGATCAGGGATTCTTCAGCGCCACAATCGACACGCTCGTCCGCATCAACAGCGAGAAGAAGACGATCTCTCTTTCCTTCCGAATCCAGGAAGGCCCGCGCTCGGTACATCGATACCATCCAGTACGTCGGTTTTGATGATCTGCCCCCCGCGTTGACGGAGGAAATCAAGGCTCGACCGATGATCGAAGTGGGAGGTCCTTTCATTCTCGACCATCTTGTGAATGAGCGGGCCCGCCTCGTCAACGCATTCTTTAACAATGGTTTCGCCGATGTCCACATCGACAGTGTCCATCCCTATCGGTATACGTCAACGAACAATATCAAACTGATTATCGCGTTCTCTCGCGGGAAGCGGTATCAGTTTGGAGATATCGTTGTTCGGCAAGACTCGACGGCGTCAGAATACGTGGATGACCAGGTGGTTCGTCGCCATCTCGATTTTCAGCGTGGTGATTTCTACAGCGAAGCGAAGAGGGTCGACAGCGAGCGCAATCTGAACCGGCTCGGTGTCTTCGAGACATCGAGGATTGAGCCAATTATCGGAATGAAATCCGACAGTCTGCTCGAAATCCCCATGCAGGTCTTTGTGCGAGCCCGTCCGTTCCAGGAGCTTGTCCCCGAGATCGGCGTCAATGATGAGAACAATGCCTTTAACGTATTCACAGGACTTGGCTACAGTAACCGGAATTTCTTCGGTGAAGCCAGGCACTTTGAAGCGAAGTTCCAGTTCCAACTCCAGTCGATCCAAGATGTGGAGTTCTCCCGCGTGTTTCACGAGACGGGCCTGAGAGACAGCAGCGTTATCGGCAATACCGAGCTCTCGATTCAGATCCATCAACCGTATTTTTTCAACAACAAGACCTCCTTCACACCGTCTCTTTCGTTCATTGTTGAGAAGAGACACCGCTATTACTTCAACCCCATCGTCCGGGGTCGATTCAGCGTTACCTCACAGACCGCCCGCTACACGACAGCCTTTCTCGTGTGGAGTCTGGAGCGTATTGGGTACGAGCCGATCAACAGCAAGATTGGAGCACTCTATTTTGATTCTCTCAGCATTGACCGGCGTCCCCAGTTCAACTCGATTCTCTCCTTCACCCTGCAGCGGGACAGACGGAATGATCTTTTCTATCCATCTGCAGGTTTCCTGCATTCGGTCAGTGTCGAAGAAGCCGGTCTTATTCCATCCGTGTTTGGCGGATTGTTCGGGAGCGATCTCCCGTATTCGAAATACGTCAAGCTCACGGGCCGCGGCCAGTGGTATTGGGACCCATCCTCGCAGCAGACCGCAATCTGGGCATTCCGTCTCTACGGCGGCGTTGCGGAGCTCTATGGCAACTCCCCGGCTCCTGTTCCGGTCACGCAACGGTTCTATGGCGGCGGGAGCGGCAGCGTGAGGGGATGGAGGGCCCGAGAGCTCGCGGCTTCAAAGCTTCCGGATGAAGGGGGCAATGCATTGTTCGAGGGTAGCATAGAGAGCCGATGGAACCTGCTGAAGAATGCCGGCCGTCTCGGTTTCATTGAGTTCAGCAAGTTGTCGCTCGTGTTCTTCTATGACGTTGGAAACGTGTGGCCGGTATTAAGACAGGTTCGGGCTTCGGAGATTGCCATGGCGACGGGCCTGGGACTGCGCTACGCCACCGTCGCGGGACCTGTCAGGATTGATCTTGGGTTCAGAGTCTATGATCCAAACGACATACCGGCGCGAAGATGGATAACGCAGAAGAAGTTTTACAAGGACACCTTGGGTAACTTCGTTCTGCACTTTGGCATTGGGCACGCATTCTGAGGTATTCTCGATGGCATGGGAGAGAATCATTGGTCAGCATCGGGTGAAGGAGCTTCTCCGGCGTGTGCTTGCATCAGGGACGGTTGGTCACGCGCATCTTTTTGGGGGGGAGGAGGGGGTGGGGAAGGATGCGATGGCGATTGAGTTTGCCCGCGCACTCAACTGCCAGGCAAACTCCGTCGACCCTTGCGGCACATGTGTGAGTTGCCGGAAGGTAGACCTCCTGCAGCATCCGGATGTCGAGCTCATTTTTGCCCTTCCCGTGGGCAAGAACGAGCAGTCAGGTGATGACCCTGTCGAGGTTCTCTCGGAAGACCAGGTGAATGCGATTCAAGAACAGTTGCGTCTGAAGGCTGAAAACCCTTATCATCGCATTGCTGTTCCGAAAGCGAATTTCATCAAGATTAACAGTGTCCGCAATCTCCGGCGCGAGGCTGCTCTTTCGACGTTCGAAGGAGGTAAGCGCGTCTTCATCATTTCCAATGCCGAGGAGATGAACGCGGAGGCGAGCAATTCGCTGCTCAAGACGCTCGAAGAGCCGTCTTCCGATTTAGTGTTTATCCTGACCACCGCGCATAAGGAGCAACTGTTGCCTACCATTCTCTCAAGATGCCAGCTCGTTCAGTTCGATCCACTGAGTGAGCAGGAGCTGAAGGAGGCGCTGATCGCCCGCAATGGAATCGAGTCTGATCAGGCAGCGCTTGTCGCACGGCTCGCCCATGGGAGCTACACTGCTGCACTCAGCATGCTCAACGTCGATATCGTTGCCCAGCGTCAGGAAGCTGTCCACTTTCTCCGTCTGGTTCTGAGCTCGCAGAAGATCCCTCTCGCTCTCGAGATCGAGCGCATCGCCGGGTTAGGAGATCGTGCTGCTGTGGAGCGATGGATGAAACTTCTTGGCGTCTGGTTGCGCGACGCGTTTGTGCTCCGTGAGCAAGGGGAGCACGGACTCCTGAACCTCGATCACCTGAAAGACCTGAAGAGCTTCAATCAGAAATTCCCGCGCGCCGACCTTCCGAAAGCTCTGGAGAGCGTCGAGACCAGCATTGCTCTTGTAGACAAAAATGGCTACCTTCCTCTTGTTGTGACCGGTCTCGCAATCGATTTGAAACGCCATCTCGTCTCTTGACTGTAGCGATTTCGTGAATACTCAAGCTAAGAAAATCCTTGTTACCGCCGCACTCCCGTATGCAAACGGCCTCATCCACCTCGGGCATCTTGCTGGTGCCTACCTTCCGGCTGATATGTACGTGCGCTACCAGCGTGCCAAGAAGCGCGATGTCTTGTTCCTGTGTGGCTCGGACGAACACGGCGTGGCAATCACGGTCACTGCCGAGAAAGAAAAGGTTACGCCCCAGGCGGTGGTCGACCGCTACCATGCGTTGAACAAAGAGGCGTTTGAGAAGTTTGGGATGAGCTTTGACAACTATTCCAGGACTTCTCTTGCTCTTCACCACAAAACGGCGCAGGGATTCTTCGCTGAGTTTCACCGGCGGGGTATCCTGAGGGAAAAACAGGAACAACAGCTCTACTGCGAGAAAGACAGGATGTTCCTTGCCGATCGGTATGTCGAAGGAACCTGTCCGAACTGCAAACAGCCGGAAGCGCGAGGAGATCAGTGCGAGAATTGCGGTACGTGGCTGAATCAGTCTGAGCTCATCGATCCCAAATGCAAGATCTGTGGAACGACTCCGGTCGTTCGCACCACTTCGCATTGGTACTTCCCGCTCGGAACGTACCAGACCCGTCTTCAGGATTACATCAAGGAGCGATCGGAGCGAGATGGATGGAAAGAGAACGTCCTGCGCTATTGTGAGAGCTGGTTCAAGGAGGGTTTGCAGGATCGTGCCGTTACCAGGGATCTCAGCTGGGGAGTGCCGGTTCCCGTGCCAGGCTACGAGTCCAAGGTTCTGTATGTCTGGTTCGACGCTGTTCTTGGGTACATTTCCTCCGGCAAGGAGTGGGCGGCGAGAACGTCGAATCCCGACCGCTGGAAGGACTACTGGCTCTCGAAGGACACGAAGTACATCGCATTCATTGGGAAGGACAACGTTGTCTTCCACTGCATCGTCTTTCCGGCGATGCTGATGGGATGGAACGACGGAGGCAACGAGCAGTACGTGTTGCCGGAGAATGTGCCTGCCAATGAGTTTCTGAATTTCGAGGGGCAGAAATTCTCGAAGAGCCGGGGATGGGGGATTGACCTTCAGAACTTTCTGGCTCATTTCCCTGCCGACACGCTGCGTTATGCACTGGCGATCAATCTTCCGGAATCACGCGACAGCGATTTCTACCTGAAGGATTTCCAGGCGCGCACCAACAATGAACTTGCTGATATCCTTGGGAACTTTGTCAATCGAACCCTTGCCTTCACCGAGAAAAACTTCAATGGTGGGGTGCCGCTGGCAGGGGCGAGGAGTGCGCTTGACACAGAGATGATACGCGTGCTTGCTGAAGCACCGTCCAAGATCGGAGATCTGTACGAACGGTACAGGTTTCGGGACGGCGTGATCGAAACGATGAATCTGGCCCGCGCTGCCAACAAATATTTCAACGACAGCGAGCCCTGGAAAACGCTGAAGTCGAACCCGGAAGGGTGCGCCACCACCCTGAACATATGCTTGCACGTCGGTACGGTCGCTGGCGATTCTTGTGGAACCCGTCGTGCCGGCGATCGCTCAGAAGATATGGACGACGATGAATCTCAAGGGTGCTCCAAGTTCAGCCGGATGGGAGAGCGCCGGCCAGATGACACTCGAACCCGGACTTGTCACTCAGAAAAGCGGAGATACTTGTGACGAAAATAGAAGACCGGCAAATTGATGAAATCATTAACGCCTTGAACGGCCCTCCTGCCGGGGAGAACGCGAAGCAGCCCATGGGAGCAAAACCACTGATAACAATCGATGATTTCAAGAAGATTGAACTCAAGCTTGCGCGCATCCTGAGTGCCGAGCGTGTCCCGAAATCGGACAAGCTTATCAAGATGCAGATTGAGATCGGGCCCGAGCGGCGACAGATTGTCGCGGGAATCGCTCAGCACTTCAAACCCGAGGATCTTGTCGGACGCTTCGTCGTCGTTGTCGCAAACCTGCAGCCAGCCAAGCTCATGGGGCAGGAGTCGCAGGGCATGTTGCTTGCGGCTAGCGACAACAGAGGCAAGTTTGCACTCTTGACAGTGAACGCAGATCTGGAGAGCGGGAGCATCATCAAATAGATTTCGTGTAATCGTTTCTGAACCAAATGCCATCGCTGTCGATGGCATTTGTGTTTTCTGCGCTTTCCTGTTTCTTGATTGGGGCGTCAAAGTACCCTATATTGAAGCACCATTGACTATCAACAGCCAAGGTATTTTGTTGCAGCGACTCCAAAGTTTTATCCGATTCGTCAAGATTGAACACACTCTGTTTTCGCTCCCGCTGATTTTCGCCGGCATGTTTCTGGCTTCAAAGGAAATCCCGACTCCTGTTCTTGTGGGGCTTGTCCTGGCGGCGGCTACAGGTGCGCGCACAGCGGCGCTCGCGTTGAACCGGATCATCGACCGGGAGATCGACAAGCGCAATCCACGAACTGCGATTCGGGAGCTGCCCAGCGGCAGGATGAGCCTCTACGAGGCATTCATCGTTCTTGGGATCGGGGGTGCGATCTATCTCATTGCCGCGGCATTTATTTCCCCATTCTGCCTCGCTCTTTCGCCATTGCCGCTCGTCATTTTTGCAGTCTATCCCTATATGAAGAGGTTTACCGTGCTTGCCCATGTTGGCGTGGGCCTCGGCCTGGCCATGGCACCTCTCGGCGGTTGGTTCGCAGTTCAGCGTTCGTTGGACAACCTGCTTCCCGGAGTCCTCCTCTCGGTCTTCACGCTGTGCTGGGTAACGGGCTTTGATATCATCTATTCGACTCTCGATGAGATGTTCGATCGCGAGGAACAACTTTTCTCCATCACCGCTCGCTATGGACGGCGTACTGCGCTGAAGATCTCTGGGTTGCTGCATCTGGCGGCATTTGCAGCACTTGCTCTCTTGTTTGTTCTGTATATCAAAGGTCTTGCGGCACTTCCACTCCTGATGCTGTCCGGTTATTTGCTGTACCTGGAGAACAAAAAAGCCGAAGATGTTGAACTGGCATTCTTCGGAATTAACGCGGTGCTCGGATTTGTTATTCTTGGAATGATTGTCGTCGGAGTCTACTTCCCATGAGAATCGTCACGGCCATCACTGGATCATCCGGTGCTATCTTTGCACGTGAGTTTCTGAAGCAATGTGATGCTGAGAAGTATCTTGTTGTGAGCAAGTGGGGAAAAGTGCTGTTGAAGGACGAGCTCGGGATCGCCGTGAAAGACCTCTTGCCGTCCGTGAAAAGAGAATTCTCCGATGACGACCTGACTGCGCCGATCGCCTCAGGATCGAATCATCTTGACGCAGTCGTGATCCTCCCGTGTTCAACGTCGACGCTGGGGAAAATCGCTTCCGGCATTGGCGACACACTCATCACTCGCACGGCCCAGGTGGCGCTCAAAGAGCACTTCAAACTTGTGATTTGCATCCGGGAAACTCCACTGTCGACCATTACTCTTGAACAATGTGCCCGGCTCTCACGCGACGGGGCAATGATCATGCCCATTTCGCCCCCCATGTATTCTGTGCCTAGGACTGTCGATGAATACGTTCAGGCGTTTGTCGACAAAGTGCTGGGCGTGATTGGTGCCCGCCAATCGAGAGGGTGGAGAGCTGAAGAACTGGAGTAGCTTACATCAATTCCAAGGCAATATCCTATGAACTTTTCATCCCTGAGTGGCTTCCTTCGCTACCTCGAATCTATTGGGGAGTTGAAGCGAACAACGGTAGAGGTGGATCCATACCTTGAAGTCACAGAGATTGCTGTGCGGGCCCTTCGAGAGGGGAAGCCCGCGATTCTCTTTCAAAATGTCAAAGGTTCGGGATTCCCGCTGGCCATAAACGTGTACGCGAGCGAGCGAAGGATTGAGCACGCCCTCGGCAGGCATCCTGGAGAGATCGGCAGGGGACTTCTCCGGTTTGTGGATGGTTTGATTCCACCGAGCTTCGGCTCTCTGTGGCAGCGAAGGAGGGAGATCGCTCGCGCGGCCATTGCCCGTGCGGGCGGGGTTGCTGTGGCAGATTCGCAGAGAATGGTCGGCCCTCCAAATCTGGACGCTCTGCCCATTCAAACGTGTTGGCCTGATGACGGCGGCAGGTTCCTCACGCTCGGTCAGGTGTTCACGTATGATCCCGTGGATGCTAAACGAAACGTCGGTATCTATCGTCTGCAGGTGTACGACTCGAAGACGACAGGTATGCACTGGCAAATCCAAAAGGGTGGCGGCTTTCACTACCATCGTGCAGAGCAGTTGCATAGGGATCTCGAAGTGGCTGTAGCGTTGGGAACGGACCCGGCGCTGTTGCTCGCGTCGGTTGCTGCGTTGCCTGAAGGCATGGACGAGGTTGCGTTTGCGGCTTTCCTGCGCGGTGCGCCGATTGGAATGGCAAAAGGAAAAAGCATCTCCATCCGGGTGCCCGCGTCCGCGGAATTCATTCTCGAGGGGATTGTTCCGCAGAAGGAGCGCCGGCTCGAGGGACCGTTCGGTGATCACTTCGGTCATTATTCCCATTCTGCTCAGTTTCCGGTATTCCATTTGACAGCGATGACCCATCGCAGGAATCCCATCTATCCCGCCACTGTTGTAGGGATACCGCCGATGGAGGACAAGTTTCTGGGTGACGCGACAGAGGAGATCCTTGGGCCCCTCGCTCGCGTGCTGCACAGTGAAATCAGAGATCTATGGGCATACTACGAATCCGGGTTCCATAATCTCCTTGTTGTCTCGGTCGAAGAGCGTTATAAAAAGGAGGCCATGAAGGCGGCGTTGGGACTTCTCGGTAGCGGCCAACTGTCGTTGACGAAGTGCATGATTCTTGTGTCGGCTGGCGTCGATGTGCGGAACTGGAGTGCCGTTCTTAAGGAGATTCGTGAGCAGTTCGACCCGCATTATGATTTTGTCCTGATCCCGAAAGTGCCGTTGGATACGCTCGATTTTACGAGTTTCAAGATGGAGCTTGGAAGCAAGATTGTGCTCGATGCGACTCGCAAGGAACGCGTTCCCGCCGCCGATCGGTCGAAGGCCAGACTGCATCGCCGGATCCGCTCAGGAGACGTTCGCTCTGCTGACCGCAGAATTCTGGATGCTCATATTCTTGATAACTGTTTTCTTCTTGTAAAAGTCGCGGACAAGGGTCGCGCTGTCGTGGAAAAGTTGGTCAAACGAGAGGATCTTCAACATCTCAAGATCATTGCCGCTGTGAGCGAAGATGTCGACATCAGGAACCGGGAGAATTCCATCTGGGGCGTGTTTACGCGATTCGATGGTGAACGCGATGTCGTCTTTACGGAGCAGAAGCTTATGGGAATTGCTCCAATCTACGGCGGCGTGATGGGGATCGATGCAACCTGGAAGAAGGGATATCCCGGAGCTCTTAAGATGCCGGATGAGATCGTGAAGAAAGTCGATAGTCGTTGGAAACAATATTGGTTATAGGTAGGGAAAGAATGGGAACGACGATTCATTTTGCGGATAAAGAGCTCCTGCCAATCTGGAAAAAGGTACAGCGAGGTGAGCGGCTGGAGTTGGAAGACGGCGTGAAGATGTTCAGGACGACCGACGTGATCTCCCTTGGCAAGATGGCTCATTTCGTGCAGAGGGAACGCAGCGGAGATGCGGTCTACTATGCGCTCAATCAGAAGATCGAGCCGACGAACATATGCATCCTGGCCTGCAAGTTCTGCGATTTTGCGACAAAGGCCGGTCGGCCCGATGCCTACGAGATGACGATCCAGAACATTCTTCAGAAGCTCCCGCCCGAGATCAACGAAGTCCACATTACAGGGGGCTTGCATCCGACGTGGGAATGGGAATACTACCTCGAGATGCTCAGGCAGATCAGGCGGCAGTATCCGAACGTCGATATCAAGGCATTTACAGCTGTCGAAATAGATTTCTTCCACAAGAAATTCAAACTTTCGATCGAGGAAGTCCTCCGCCAACTGAAGGAGGCGGGTTTGCGCACGATGCCCGGCGGTGGTGCAGAAGTGTTTTCCGAGCGCGTGCGGAAGCGCCTCTTCAGCTCGAAGATCGGTGCGAAGGCGTGGCTGGATATCCATCGTGCAGCTCATCGGCTTGGAATTCCCACGAACAGCACGATCCTCTACGGCCACATCGAAACACTCGAAGAGCGCGTCGAGCACATGATGAAGCTTCGAGTTTTGCAG
Organism: uncultured Bacteroidota bacterium; assembly: GCA_963739335.1. Classification (GTDB taxonomy): domain Bacteria; phylum Bacteroidota; class Ignavibacteria; order UBA10030; family UBA10030; genus UBA9647. Next base: position 50,622 of record CAVUAC010000082.1, read on the forward strand.
GATGAGACGAGGGGATTCCTGACGTTCATCCCCCTCGCGTTCCAGCCCGGCGATACCGGCATCAAACCGGCCAATCGTTTCACCTCGGCGATCGACGATCTCAAGATGATCGCCGTCTCCAGATTGATGCTCGACAACTTCCCGCACATCAAAGCGTACTGGGTGATGTTGACGGAAGAGGTGGCCTCGGTTGCACTGAACTTTGGGGCTGACGATTTGGATGGCACCGTGGGTGGCGAGAAGATCGCACATGATGCGGGCGCTATTACGCCGATGCAGCTGACGAAAGAAAAGCTCATCAAGATTATTCGGGATGCAGGCAAAATCCCTGTCGAAAGGGATGTGTATTACGACCCGTTGAACGTCTATACTTCAGACGTTGTGGGTAAGATCCCTTACCTGAATTCGGTGCCTTTCTACTACCACCTGGAGAAGCGGCAATTCAAAATCCTTCCGGTCGCCCCGAGGCGGATGGGCCTATTGTCGAGGAGCGATCAGATCGATGCCGGCTTGTTCTCTCTGGCTGACTATCTGCGCCAAAAGGACACACTGACGTTACTACCGTATTGCATTGCCACCCGAGACCAGGTGAAGAGCGTGATGCTTTTCTCGAACCACGGATGGCGGGAGTTGGCCGGCAAGAGAATCGGTATCGTCGATGATACTGCCACGTCCGTCAAGCTCCTCCAGGTCCTGCTCGAAAAGAAGTACGGTGTGAAAGCCGAATTCGAGCGCCTGCATGCAGGTGTCAACAGCTATGAAGGTCTTGATGCGGTCCTGCTGATTGGTGACGAAGCGCTGAGGCATATGAAAACAGGTCTGCAAAGCTTCGAGCTTGTCTATGACCTGGCGACAGAGTGGTATGATTGGCAAAAGCTCCCATTCGTCTTTGCGGTGTGGGCAGTCAGGAAATCACTCCCTCAAGAGAAGAGAGACGAGCTGTCTTCCATCATTCAGGATGCGTTGCTGAAAGGTGAGGATGATCTTGAGGGCATCAGCCGCTCCCATGCAACCCGCATCGGGCTCACGATTGAAGAGGGGACGGAGTACTTGGAAGGATTCAACTATCGTCTCGGGGAACGCGAGCGTGAAGCGATGGAGGTCTTCGAAGGCTTGTTGACCATGGTCGAGAGCAGAGTGGAAAGGAACTGAACGCCAGCTTGCTGCATCTGTACTGAGAGTTGATTCACGCTATGTCAGAGAGTTTACTTCAGAGATTCGAACGACTTGTTGAAGAGGGCGCGAAGCTGACACCACTTGGAGGCTTCGACTTCTCTGGCTACAATGCCCGGCTGCAGGAAAAGTACCTGGCCTGGCGAAGGGCGTGTTTGGAATCCCTGGAGCTCGTCGGCCCAATTGGTGTTCCGTACAAGAACAAGATCGCCGGGGACGCAAATGGGGCGTACTTCTATCAGGCATCGGCGCACTTGATTCTCTCGAGCGTTAAAGAGTTGTTCGAGAAAGTGAAAGCCTCGCCTGAGCTGGCGGCAGAGCCAGTTCCCGTAGAAGCCACACCGGCGCCATCTGTACCCCCTCCAGGTCCATCGCAGACGAGCACCGGGACGAGGACACTGAAGCCGCCGCCAAAACCCGGGTCAGCTGCTCCGGCAGCTCCTGCGCAAGCCGCATCGCCTCCAGTATTGGCGCGCGCTTCGCCGCGCAAGGTCTATGTCATCGGGGAGGGAACCGACCCGCTTCGGCAACAGCTTGCCATCTTCCTCGATGAGATTGGCATTGCGGAGATTCCGATCGATCGGAACCATGGGGAGATGATTGCGCTGGACACCATTGCAGACAACCCCGGTGCAAGTTTCGCTTTCTTCGTTTTCACCAGCGATGATTTGACCTATGCCATGTTCGAACTTGGGCATTTCGTCGGCAAGCTCGGAAAGAACCACGTGATGGTGCTGCATATGACGGACGTTGAAGTCCCGAAAAACATGCCGGGCGTATTGATTAAGCCCATTGTTGTCAAGCTCGAGGAAGCAAGCCTGAGCATCATGAGGGAATTGAAAACTGCTGGATACGTTGTGTCATTGTGAGAAGGGTCTATGACGGTCGAGGGAATTCAGGAAAGAGTACGTAAGGGAAAGCGCATCACGCGCGAAGAGGGGGTCTTTCTTCTGCGGAATGCTGAACTGTTGGACCTGGGTGCCCTAGCCAACGAGATCCGGTTCAAGAAGAACCATGAGCGATACGTAACGTACCTGCTGGACACCAATCCGAACTACTCCAACGTTTGCACAGTAGACTGCATCTTCTGTGCATTCTACCGGCATCCTGGCCAGGAGGGGGAATATACCTACAGCGTCGATCACATGATCCAGAAGGTCAAAGAGGCTGCAGCTCAAGGCGCGACGACGGTGTTGCTGCAGGGTGGCGTACATCCTTCGTTGCCGTTCGATTACTATCTTGAGATGGTGCGCCGGACCGTGGCCGAGGTTCCGCAAATTCATCCACACTTCTTCTCGACATCTGAAATCGTCGGGATGTCACAAATTTCGGGGCTGTCGATCAAGTTGGTGCTGGAGCAGTTGTGGAAGGCAGGCCTCAGGACGATACCAGGAGGAGGTGCCGAGATCCTCTCTGACCGTGTGAAGAAGAAAATCAGCAGTAAGAAAGGGACGTCGGAGGATTGGCTGAACGTCATGCGTGAAGCTCACCGTATCGGCTACAAGTCGACAGCCACAATGATGTACGGGCATCTCGAGACAGAGGAGGACATCGTCGAGCATCTCGAGAGGATCCGCTCCCTCCAGGACGAGACCGGAGGGTTCACCGCATTCGTTCCCTGGTCTTTCAAACCTGGCAACACGCCGCTCGAGAAGATCATACCGACCTACGCAAGCCCGACTCGCTATCTTCAAATCATTGCATTTTCCCGGATCTATCTCGACAACTTCCCGCACGTTCAAGCTTCCTGGTTTTCCGAAGGCAAGAAGACGGGGCAGATTGCACTTCACTTTGGAGCGGACGATTTTGGAGGGACATTGATGGAAGAGAATGTGCACGCGGCGGCCAACTTCGTGAACAAAACGAACACGCAGGAGTGCATTCAGTTGATCCACGAAGCGGGCTTTGCGGCCGCTCAGAGAACCACCCTCTACGAGATTCTGGAGGTCGCGCAACCGGCCGAGGTTGCCGCCTGACCTTGCTACATCTCGAGCTCTCTCAAACCCGTTGCGGTTGTCCTTCTGCAAGCGATCGAGCGGAGAATGCGCAAGAAACATCGCAGCGTCCGAATTGGCGCCTCACTGGCCCTTCTTGTTTGTGCCCTTCTTGCACCCAACCTGCTGGCAGCACGCAGAAGCGCTTCACGGTCTTTGTTTCCGTTGTCGAAGTGCGATCATGCCGCGACTCAGGATACAACACATCGACCGCAGGAAAAGAAGTCGCCTCCGCCCAAGTCTGAAGTTGACCGGACGCAATCAGGTTTCATTAAAAAACCATCCATACGAACATCCTCCGGCGTCATCGGCCTGGTGGATTTTCTCGAGGGCCATTTGCCGGAGTTGACGTTCGAATCGGCCGATTCCCTGGCGCGACAATACCCTGAGCTCAAGGACTACCTCTTGAAGGAAAGCATCATTCAAGGAGCGCTGCGGGAGGACGCGCGATACACCGAGATGACAAAATCGCTGCGGCGAGCATTCAGTGACTTTGGTCCGTACTCAGAACTGGAAGCCCAAGTGAGAAGGAATCAACAGGTCTACGGAGTACCCGAACAATCCGATGCGACCGCCGCCGATGCCGAACCAGATCAACCTCTTCGATCTGGCGGCAGCCATTTCCAACTTGTTGCGTCTGCTTGGGGCGAAGTGAAGCGAAGGGAGATGATGGGGAGTAGCAAAGTCCTCAGGCTCCGACGAGGGCGTTCGCGTTTTCGTAGAAGATCTTTTTCCCGTCAGCAAGCGGGAGCCTCATCTCTTGGACCAGCTTCGTCTGGTTGTCGACGATATCATATCGGTAGCCTCGGGGGAACATTCCGGAATCCGATCCGAAGAGAATTCTGCCTGACCCGAACGCAGCCAGAGCTTTCTGAAACACAGTCCGGAGGTCGGGTTTGGAGGGATGATCGGCCATCCATGAGTTGGAACCTGCAGTGTCGACAGACACGTTTGGGCATTGTTTCCCGACTTCAAGAGTTTCCTCGAACCTCCCGGCACCGAAATTCGGAATGATGAACCGGATCCCGTGATATTTCTTTGCCACCGGTATCAAGTCCTTCGGATTGGAAAACTCCTCATTGACGTACGTCTGCAGCCCCGCGTAGTCTCGTGGTTTCATCGATAACCTGCCGAACTGCACAAACACAACTGCCTTCGTTTCCTGGCAAATCTGATAGAGTGGATCAAGCCACGGATCACCCACATTGATGTGGTAGAGCGAAGGGTAAAGTAAGATGCCGCGAAGATTTTCCTGCTTGAGCCTCTTCTCGGCATTCGGCAGAAGGAGGTTCGAATTCGGATCGATCATGAAGAAGCCGGAAAAGCGGGCTGGGAAAGCCTGAACGGCTTTCACGAGGGCGTCTTCATCTCCCGGAATGCTGCTGAACAGCATCAGCCGTTCAATCTTCCACTTGTCAATGACTTCGATCCAACGTTTTGCCAGTAGGACGGGGTCCTCGCCCGGGACCTCGATGCGCCCCTTGGCGGCAAGGTTCTTGAGTTCGGCATTAATGTCGAGACGATTGATCTTTTGCCGGACGAGAAACTTGAAGTACGAATTTGAATAGAAATGGACGTGAGCGTCGAATATTTTGAAAAGACCGATCATGGAATTGTGGTTGAGCTCAGAACAAGTCGAGGTTCGGAATCGCCGGCAGGACACCCCGTTCGGCACCGAGGCGGAAAAGCAATTCCAGTGCCTTCTTTCCGCTTTCGCCCATGTCCACTGTGAGTTCGCTGACGTACATTTTCACAAACTTCTCGCCGAGTTTTTCGTTGATGCCTCGTCCGTATTGGAGTGAATACGGTATGGACTCTGACTGATGTGTGTATCCATAATGGATGCTCTGACGAAGACCGAGCGAGATCTTCCGTGCAATTTCTTCTCCGACATCCTTTCGCACAACGTCGAGTCCAAGAGGAAGTGGAAGACCGTACAGGCGCTCCCACAATTCACCAAAGTCGAGAATCTTGTTGAAACCCTGCTCTTGAAACGTGATCTGGCCTTCGTGGATCAGCAATCCGGCGTCGAATTCGCCGCTGCTTACCCGGTCCATGATCTGGTCGAACGGTATCTCGCTCTGCTGAATGTCTTCGGTGAAGATCTTGAACAGGAGGCTGGCGGTTGTCAGAGCTCCGGGTGTGGCGACTCTTTTCCCTTTCAATTCGTCGAGGGAGCGGTAGTTCTTGGAGACGATCACGGGACCATAGCCTTCTCCCATGCTGGCCCCGGTTTTCATGGCCCAATACTTATCGGCAACAAAAGCATAGGCATGCGCGGAAATGGCGGTTACCTCCAGTTCCCCGCGAAAAGCCCGTTCGTTCAGCGTCTGGATGTCTTCAAGATGATGCTGAATGGTAATACCTTCGAGTTTCACTTTCCCGCTGGAGAGACCATAGAACATGAACGCATCATCGGGATCGGGGCTATGTCCTACACGTATGATTCTTTCCATCATCATCACAGTGATGAGTGTGTCGTTTTTTCGGCTTTGTAAATCGTTACGATCCACGAGGTCAGGGGGTACTGCCTGACGTCGACAAAACCCGCAGCCTCGAGGACCTTTGTCAGCTCCTCTCCTTCGGGGAATGTTGCTACCGTGCTCGGAAGGTAGTGGTAAGCCTCATGGCTTTTCGACACTATTCCCCCAAGTTTGGGGAGTATCCTTGTGAAATAGAATGTATAGATCTGTTTGAACGGCGTACGCCGGGGTTTTGAAAACTCCAGAATCACCGCTGCGCCACCGGGGCGGAGCACGCGATGCATTTCACGGAGTCCTTGATGAAGGTCAGAGAAGTTCCGCACTCCGAAGGCCACCATAACAGCATCAAAGGAACCGTCGGGGAATCTGAGATGTTCAGCTGATCCTTCTTCGAGTGAGATGACGTCGGCGAGACCGCGCTGCCGTATTTTCTCGCGCGCGAGCTTCAACATCGCGGGCGACAGGTCGACACCAGAGATCCTTGCTCCGGAAAGAGTGGAGGCCTCGATGGCGAGGTCAGCGGTCCCGGTCGCCAGGTCCAGAATCGTCCTCGGGTGATACTCCCGCAGAAGGCCGACGGCTTTCTTACGCCATCGTAGATCGAATCCGAGGCTGAGGAAATGATTCAGGAAATCATAGTGCGGAGCTATGCGATCGAATAACGACCGAACGTACGAATGCTCGTAGGTCTGCCGCTCTGTCGGGATCGTATCGTGCACGGTCATGTCCGGTCGAGAATCCTCGCTCCTCGTGTACGCTTATTGACACTCGAACACAAAATATACGCAACGCTGCCAAGATTTCCAACCCGAAACGGACACAGTTGAGTTGGCGCGAAAATCACGTGCACTCGTTGGCAGTTCGGTGCCGCGTGGTTGCATTTGAGTGCCGCTATTGGTACTTTGCTGCTGAAGATGAAAAGACTCCTCATTGTTGCTCTAGCGGTTTTGTCCATGTCCTGCGACCACGGACTGGCGCCACCTCCAAATGTCGAGCCGGGATTCGGAGGGACGGTGTATTTCGAATGGGGTTCGTGGCCCGCCGCGGATAGTCTTGTCAACCTGTGGATATTCGCATCCGAGCTTTACCCGTTGGATTCAGCGAAGGTGTTCCAGGGTCTGTTCTCAAATCCGCCTTTGATCTACCTCTATCCAGCGTTTGACAAGAGTCTCCCTCTGTTTGTTGACTCTGTCTCATATTCCTTCATACTCCCGCCAGGGACCTACAAATACGTCGGGGTGATCCAGAGGTTTGCAAACGACATCAACATTCATACGATGAGAGTTGTTGGGATGTATGGCACGAACGACAGTCCTCCCCTGCCAATTCCCGTGATTGTCAATGAGGCCAATTTTTTCGCCGGAGTTGATTTGAAGGTCAATTTCCGCAAGCCGCCGCCACAGCCATTTTGAGGAACATTCCTTTACATATTGCCCTTCTTGTTTTCCTGGCGGCATCCGCCTTGGGACAGTTGAGCCAGGGAACGATTTCCGGAACAATCAAGGACGGTGAGACCGGACAGGCTGTCGTAGGAGCGAACGTAACACTTCGCGGATCGTTCCTCGGTGCCGCAAGTGATGCGAAAGGCAGATTCCGCATTTCGCAAGTACCCGCAGGTGCACACGCCCTGGTCGTGTCGATGCTTGGGTACGAACGGTTCACTCTTGAAGGGATCACTCTCGCGAAGGGAGAGTCCAAATCGCTTGATATTGCGCTGCGCCCAGTTCCGCTCCAGATAGAGCCGGTCGTGATCACCGCCAGCAGACGTGAGCAGAGTCTACAGGAAGTGCCTGTAAGCGTTTCGACCGTCACGGCGCGAATGGTCGCCGAGCGCAACATCATAACCCTTGACGATGCCCTGCGCTATGTGCCCGGCGTCAATATGATGACAGACCAAGTGAACATACGCGGGTCGACGGGGTACAGCAGAGGGGTCGGAAGCAGAGTTCTGGTTCTACTCGATGGATTGCCCTACATCACCGGTGATACCGGCGAAATCAGCTGGGAAACCATACCGATGTTCGATGTCGAGCGCGTCGAGGTGGTGAAAGGGGCAGGATCGGCGCTGTATGGATCGAGCGCGCTCGGAGGGGTCATCAATGTGATTACGCGAGAAACCTCGAACACGCCGCAACTCCGGGTAAGGGCCTTCTCGGGCCTGTACGACAAGCCAGGATATGCGGAATGGGATTGGTCCTCAAGACCGAGGTTTAACAGTGGATTGGTGATGAGTTACTCGGGGCAGCTGAGTTCTTTGAGCTATCTCGTCAGTGTCGGACGGACCGTCGACGAAAGCTATCGCGAGAACGATGTGTATCATCGATGGAGCTTTTTTACAAAGCTGAAGTATGAAATATCCAGCTCGCAGAGCCTGACGATCGCAGGCAACTACCTCGACCGGTCTCATGGGAATTTCTTCTGGTGGAAAAGCCTTCGTGAGGCGACCCGGCCTGCCGACAGCCAGCTCAACGGTCTGGTGGTGTCTCATCGTGGTAACGTCAGCGTGGCATACAAGGAGTTCCTCTCAGATCAGTTCTTCTATACTGTCAAGGGTATCTATTTCGGGAATTTCTGGCGAGACGACAGTTCAGGGAGGGTCAACAATGTTTCCGCGGCACATCTCTTCAACGTCGACATCCAGGCAACGTACAATGTGAATCGCCTCAATGTTCTGACGTTCGGCATTGCCGGGAATTATGACCGGGTGAACGCCAACGTGTTCGGGTCGCATCCGGGAGTCGGTGCCGCTGCCTACGCACAGGACGAGATCGCGCCGATGGCTGATATGAAGTTCACCGCTGGCGTGCGTCTTGATTGGCAAAAAGTGTCCGCACTTCAGGGAACTGCTCAGTTGAACCCGAAGCTAGGATTTGTCTACATGCCGGACAAAGGAACAAGCATCCGGGCGTCGTTCGGGTCAGGATTCCGTTATCCGGCGATTGGCGAGCTCTACATCCAGAGTTCGACGAACGTCTCTCAGGTCGCCGTGCTGCCCAATGTGGACCTCAAGGTTGAAAAGAGCATTTCATATGAGGTGGGGGTGAATCGCTCGATCGGACAAATGATGTCTCTCGATCTGGCGCTTTTCAACAACGATTTCGAAAATCTCATCGAACCGAGCGTCCAGATCAAGCGTTATCGGCCGAATCCGTCGTCGCCGTATGAAGTTGAAGGTCCGGTGATCCAGTTCGATAACGTCACCAAGGCGAGAATTCAAGGTCTCGAGGCTGGAATTCACGTCGAATGGTGGAAGAAGTTCATTTCGACTGATTTCGGGTATACGTACACGTGGCCTCGAGATCTGTCGGATAACAGCATGCTGAAGTTCCGTCCGCGTCACATTTTCTATTCGTCGGCACAGTTTTCGTTGGATCGCCTGAATGCTTCGGCCGATTATCGTTATCTCTCGCGTGTTGAGCGCATCGACGAGAATCTGGTTCGTCTGGCGCCAATTGTGAATGGAGACGACCGTGTCGCGATCAACATCGTGGACATCCGGACCTCGTACGATTTGACGGACCTTGGAGTCCCGGTCCGCGTTGGCTTCAACATCAATAATCTCCTAAACTACTACTACGTCGAGCTCCTTGGCAACCTGGGACCTGTGCGCACGTACTACCTGGTTCTTGAAGGAATCTTCTAGGCGTCGGATCTGTGCTCGGTGTTCATCACTCCTTCCTTGCAACAGACTGAAGTTGGTAGTCACCTTGAATCCCGTTTGGGATCATTTGACAAGAAACCGATTCACTGAGTCTGTATGTACATCGATTCGCACGCACACGTACTTTCTGATGACTACGGAGCTCACCTCGATGAGGTTCTGAAACGGGCCTGGGATGCCGGGGTTGAGGCTATTATCATTCCGGGCACGACGATTGAAACGAGCACGGAAGCCGTCGAGCTTGCTGAGAAGCATCAAAACATCTATGCATGCGTCGGAATCCATCCGCACGAGGCGTCCAAAGCCACGGACCGAGTACTTGCACAGATCGAGACTCTGAGCAAGCATAGAAAGGTCGTCGCCATCGGTGAAATCGGCTTAGATTACCACTATGATTTCTCGCCGCGCGAGAAGCAGCGGGAAGTATTCAGACAGCAAATTGACATGGCAATTGGTCGAAGTCTTCCGATCGTCGTTCACACGAGAGAATCGGTTGACGAGGCCGTCGCCACCGTAGCGGAAGCGGTCGGGAAGAATCCCGGTTGGAAAGCCAATACACCAACGGTGCATACCAGGTACCCGGCTCTTCGCGGAGTGTTCCATTGTTTTCCGGGCGGAGCTGAAGATGTCTGGCGACTGCTGGAACTCGGCTTTTTGGTATCGTATCCCGGGATTGTCACGTTCAAAAATTCGCCCACGATCGACGTCCTCAAGAAAACCGGATTTGACCACATTCTCCTTGAAACTGATTCTCCCTATCTTGCGCCGGTTCCGCTTCGAGGAAAAAGGAACGAACCTGCCAACATTGGTCTCATAGCCCAGAAGATCGCCGATGTATTTGGTGTTTCGGTGGAGGATGTCGCACGGACGGCGCGATTCAACACGAAGAAACTGTTCAACATTGGTCCAACCGACCCACCACAGATAGTCTACAAACTGAAGAATTCACTTTATCTCAATATTACGATTCGATGCAATGCAGATTGTGTCTTCTGTGATCGGAGGGGTGAAGCGATCGTGAAGGGGCACAATCTAAAAATTGACCGCGAGCCGACCGCCGATGAGGTGATCGAGGCGATCGGAGATCCCAGGAGGTACGATGAGATCGTTTTTTGCGGGTATGGAGAGCCGACCATCCGCCTCGATGTCATCAAGGACGTCGCCCGCCGAGTAAAGGAAAAGGGGGGACGCGTGCGGCTAAATACCGATGGGCACGGAAATGTCATCAACCACCGGGACATCGTCCCTGAACTGGTTGGGCTTGTCGACAGCGTTTCGATCAGCCTGAACTCGATTGACCCTCAACAGTACGGCGAGCTGATGCGCCTTGATGGGGAGCGATATCACGGGGCGATGGTGGAGTTTGCGAAAGAGTGCAAGAAGCATATCCCCGAAGTTGTGATGACGGTCGTGGGGCTCGATGATATTGACGCCTCTGCTGCACGAGAGTATGTGCAGATGGAAATCGGCGTGGACTTCAAGGTGAGGCCCTATTTCTAGAACGGAGATTTTGGAAGGAACGTCAATGATGAGAATTGCCCGAGCTGTATTCGCTCTGATAGTCGTTCCGGTCGTCCTTTCCGGACAGAAACTGACGGACGCAGAAAAGAAGATATTGACACTTCAAGACCAACGGTCGCTGGGGAATGGTGAGTTGGTCTCGTACCTCGCCAATCCGGATGCGCACCTGCGCTACTGCGCGTTGATCGCGCTCGCGAACATTCAAGACACATCTACCACCGGAACTGCAGCTGCGTTGCTGCATGATCCCCAGCCAAGTGTTCGGGCGGCCGCGGCGTTCGCGTTAGGCCAAATTGGGACGTCGAAGGCTGAGGATTCTCTCCTCAGTGCTTTGCGCCGGGAGAGTGACTCGACGGTGGTGGCCAGGATTCTGGAGGCGCTGGGCAAGGTGGGCGGTGAAAACGCTCTTGAGGAGATTGTCGCCTACGGGGATTCTACAGCCGGACCCTCTGTTCGATCCGAGCAGGCGCTCGCTGTGGCTCGGTTCGCACTCCGGACTATAAGGTCTGAACGCTCGATCTGGTTCTGCTTCGACCTGATCACGCACCCGAGTGCACAGGTGCGATGGATGGCGCTTCTCGCTCTCTGGAGGACGGCTCCGCATGGACTCATCGACATTGAAATCGCGAAGCGAGCTGAGGATCTCAAGCGCCTGGCGAACGATCCCAATATGGATGTGCGACTCCATTTGGCGAGCCTTCTCGCACGGTCGAAATCCGGCGACGCTGCCGATTTGGTACGGGCCATCCAGGATGCAGATCGTCAGAGTCCGAATTGGCAGGTGGAAGTGCAGCTCGCCCAGGCTTTCGCATCGCTGTCATCTTCTCAGCCTGAGTTTATCGACGACTTAATCGCGTGCTTGAGTGCCTCGAACGGCCATGTCAAGATCGCAGCCCTGCAATCATTGTCCGCACTTCCCAAGCAATCCGTGGACGCCACAGCGGATACACTCAGGCTTCGGGAACAACTGGGCAAGCTGGTATCCACGAAGAACCCAGACGCAGAACTCACGCGAGGGGAAGCGTTCGTCACCTTGGCGAAGCTGTTTCCGGAGGAGTTCGGCCGCAAAAACTTCCTCGCCAACAAAGAGCTTTCCGTTCGTGAGCGTGCGAAGGTCCTTGAGGCCTTGAGCTATGTGCCCACCGGCAGGAGTTTGTGGATCATGCTCTTTGCTCTCGACGATCCCAATGTGAGGGTGGCAATGGCTGCATGGGATTTTGTGCGCCGCTTTCTGACGCCGTTTATTTTGTCGAAGATTCGTTCAGGTGATCCGGATTGGGTTGATGCTCGTCCTGCGCTCTACAGGAAGACCCTGTACGCGTTGAAACGAAAGGATATGGCGATCACACATCTGGTTTCGAATGCACTCGCCGATACTACGTACTTTGGAATGTTCAAGGAAAGCGGCCTTTCTGACTCACTGGTGCTGGCCCTGAAGGGCGCTTTTTCCACTCTCACGTCACCTGATGATGTTGAGGCGATGCAAGCGGCCATCGCAGCGATGGGCAGAATAGGGGACAAGAGGTTTGTGTCCTCCCTCGAAAGCGCTCTGAAGGATGCCGACAAGACAGTCGCAGCTGCTGCGGCCCTTGCACTGCACGACATCACAGGCAAAGACTACAGCTCCCAGGTCCCGAAATCAACAAAGGCCCTGCACACCGATTATGATTGGTCTGCACTTGAGTCGATTGCGCCGTTGAATAAAGCCTTCATACAGACGAGCAAAGGCATGATCACCCTCGAGTTATTGAAGGAGGATGCACCATTCACTGTATTGAGCTTTGTGAGGCTCGCCAAGAAGAAGTTCTACAACGGGCTGCAGTTCCACAGGGTGGTGCCGAATTTCGTTATCCAGGGGGGCGACCCACGCGGTGATGGCTGGGGCGGGCCGGGATATGCCATTCGTTCCGAGTTTTCGATGGCTCGATTTGGCCGGGGAATGGTCGGGATTGCCAGTGCGGGCAAAGATACGGAGGGTTGTCAGTTCTTCATTACACATCTGCCAACGCCGCATCTTGATGGACGATATACGATCTTCGCGCAGGTGGTCGCCGGCCAGGATGTCGTCGATCGCATTCAGATCGGTGACACGATCACACAGATCACCATCGAGTGAGTCGCGCGAATACCGGCATCAGCGCTGTCGGTAGGTATCGTACGTCCCCTGATGCTGGGGATCAGCCGTTGTGATGCGGTCGTACACTCCTCGATCAGGCCACACCAGGAAGACGTCAGCGATCTCCAGATACTTGGAGTCGAAAAACGTTTTCACCAGAATTGTCCGCGGGTTTTGCTTACGCAGTTCTGCGATTGACTCAATAGATTTCAAGATTTTGTCAAGCCCGAGTTGTGGCTGTGTGGCGAGGAGGTCGAGCCCATCGAAATGGTATGAATAGAAGGCCTCGCGAAACTGTTGGTTCTTCATATTCATCAGCTCATCGAGATAGCCAAACCGGCTGTAGGAACCAGTCGCGGCGGCTTGCCAGCCAGATGAGTACGCAGTCGAGGTCGCCAGGTTGCAGATGTTTAGCGCTTTTTGAAGACAACGGGCTCCTGAGAGTTCGGTATATGTTTCGAGGTCGAGCCCGATAATAAGGTAGGCGTAGAAATCCAGAAATGATGTCACCGGATCGAAACGATAGTCATCCTTGTTCATTGGCTGGTTCGGCACATAGGTGAAATCCCATTTTTCATCCAGAATTCGAATCACCTGCGTGTTCTTGCCCGATTTCTCGTTTCCATTGTAGACGGGCCGCTGGCTCACCACCACCACCTGAGCTTGATATCTGTTCTCGCTCGACCCGGGAAGAAAGAAAACGTTCATCGAACAGTCTATTCTCTCGCCACCAAGGTCTTCGTCTGTATATCGATTATTGTTGATATATTTCTTCACGTCCGCTTCAAACGTACGGAGATAGTCGCGTTGACCCGACGCGATATTCTCGACGTTGACAGTCACATCGCAATTCAGCTCCTGAGCTTCAGCATTAACCGCAGCAAGCATCAGCATTCCCGTCATAGCAGCTACGCATCGCAATTTCATAGGTCCCCGCTAAGTAGTTCTCAATCAATATAGGAATTTTCCCCTCTTCTCACAAGGGAGGCGTCATGCATGTAAGGATGGTCTTCCTGCTCGCTTCGATTCCGTGCGTCGTCGCGGCGGGAATCGAGAACAACGGCCGGGGTGCGAGACCTATTTCGTTGGGGAACGCGTACGTTGCCATCGCCGATAATTCTTGGGCGACATGGTACAACCCGGCTGGACTCGCAAAGGTCTCGACGCTGGAGGCAGCGGCGTTCGTTGTGCCCGACCAATTCGGACTGAAAGAGCTTCGGACGACATCTGCCAGCTTCGCGATCCCATTAGGCGTAGCCACTGCTGGCTGTATCGCGGAACAATTTGGGTTCAATCTGTACCGTGAAACGAGTTTCGCCCTGGGGCTTGGTACGCGTGTCGCTGATGGATGCTGCCTTGGGGTTGCCATAAACCTCTGCAGGGTTGCCATTGAGCGCTATGGAAGCGCAGCAAGCGCAACGATTGATCTGGGGGTTCTCGCGGATGTTCAGGACGATCTCCACGCCGGATTTGCCTGGAAGAATGTCACAGCCGCAACCGTTGGCGGAGCACGAGATGAACTGCCTCAGATCGTTTCTATCGGACTCGGCTACGATTTCACTCCGTCTTCTCTCCTGACCGCGGAACTGGAAAAAGATATCAGGTTTCCTTTCAGCGCAAAGATTGGTTTCGAACAGAAGGTGCTCAGTGCGATTTCATTTCGCTTCGGTGTTTCGAACCATCCGGACAAATTTACTTTGGGATTTGGCGCGTGGTACGCAGGATTGCAGTTCTTGTACGCCGGCTACAGCCACCCCCAGCTGGGATGGACCCACCAATTCGAGCTCTCCGTTCAACTCTCGCCATAACACATGGTGCGACGCTCATCTCTCATATTGTTCACGGTCAGTCTGCCGCTCTTCACCACGGAATGCCACGAGTCTACTGATACATTGCTGGTTCCGGCTCAGACGCGATATGAACGCCTTATGGAGTTCGCCACAGAGGAGGGAAATGCGGGTTCACTCGTCGATTTTCTGAACTGGATGGAGGCGGAGCCCCTTGATATCAACCGAGCGACAACCGCTGAGCTCGAACAAATCCCAGGGATGAGCCCGGTGCTGGCAAATCGAATTGCGTACTTCCGAGCAGTGCGGCCGATTGAGCGCCTGGAAGACCTCACTCAGGTGGAAGGGATGACGCCGCAGTTGCTCGGTGAGATGGCAGCTTTGACGTGGGTTGGCAGCAAATCGACTCGAGCTCGTTCGCGGGGAACCAATGTTCTTTTCCGCGTGTTGGTTTCGAGGGATCTCGACTTGCAGCCCGAATATGAACAGGGGAAATTCCTTGGGACGGCCGAGCGGGTCTGCAACCGACTGGTGGTTCATAGTGGAGGGATTGAGAGCGTGACAAAAACAGGTTCGCGTGAAGGAAGCGTAGAGAGTCCATCGTTCGCGTGCGGTCTTGTGACGGAGAAGGATCCCTGGCGAGAAAAATTTCCTCGATGCCGTCACGGGGCAACTCGAAGCGAAGATCCCAAGTCTCTCTGCTCGCGTCATCATAGGAGATTATCAAATCGAGGCGGGGCAGGGATTGGTTTTTTCCAGATCGTCGCTCTTCTCGAAAGGCGGAGAGGTGACAGCGAATGTGGGTAAAAACGGACGGGGTATTCGACCGTCCCTTTCGGCGAGCCAGACGTGGTTCTTTCGGGGCATCGGGGCGAGCGTGGAATGCCAGTCGATCGAACTCAGCCTGTTTTATTCCTACAGGCCACTCGACGCCACGGTGGATACGAATGGCGTGATCGTTCGGTTCGCGACGGATGAACTTCATCAGACCGAAGCTGAGCTACAAAGAAAAAACAACACACGGGAGCGCCTGCTGGGAGCAAGGATTTCGTCCAGCGTTACGGAGGGCTTGAATATCGGAGCCTCAGGCTATCGGACGCAGTTCAATCGGTCCACGAGTTTGCCTGGTCCGTTTGGTTTTCGGGGAGATGAGGGTTCAGTGATTGGCATTGACGCTTCGTTTGTTCGAGGAAACTTCGGTGTCTCGGCCGAAATGGCACAAGATCATCAAAAGGCGCGAGCCGGAGTGCTTGGGGTGTTCCTGAGTCCTCGCCGCGACATTGATCTTGCCTTATCGGTTCGCTTCTATCCGAGGAGTTTCACGCATTTTCACGGGTCCAGTTCGGGCGAGAGCGGGACGAATAATGAGAATGAATCGGGGGCCTACATCGGAGTGACGTATCATCCGAGCGAAAGGCTGAGCGTATCGATGTTTCATGACCAATTCTCGTTTCCCTGGCGAACAACACTTGCTGCCTTACCGTCGAACGGAAATGATTTCCTGTGCGATGTAGAAACACGCCTGCTGGACAAACTGACCCTTGCGCTGCGACTTCACCGGAAAGAGAAGCCTGCGAGAATTGCCACCATTGATGCGAACGGTCGACCAATGACACAAGACTGGAGGAGGATTCAGACCAATTACCGCGGCACCCTCAGCATTGCAGTGTCAAAGTCGATAGCATGGAAGAGCAGGGTGGAAGCTGTGGTGGTGGAATATCCGACGCTCGGAGGTCTTGAGACTGGCATGATGGCCTTCCAGGATTTTTCCTTTGTTCCATGTCGAAATCTGACTGTCCAGCTGCGTGCGGTGGCGTTTCAGACGATTTCGTACGACTCGCGCGTCTATGAGTATGAAGATGACCTACTAGGATCATTCACGAACCCAGGGCTTTATGGCAAAGGATTCCGGTGGTATGTCATCAGCCGCTACTCTCATAGCCGTTCCATCGATGTTGCCATCAAACTCTCTCAGACCCGTCACGCAGCAACAGGCGCAAAAGAAGCAGCTGGAGCTGGGAGCGTTGGCGTTCTCGATACCCGCCTGGCTTTTCAAATCGACATAAAGCTCTGATGTGGTTAATTGGTCTGGCAGCAATGAGAGGAAAGGCACCACAGCTGAAACCTGCTGACTTCCGCTGGTCCTGATCGGCGGTGGAACCCGTTGGGCGAATTTGTCGTTAGAAGCAATAGAAGCTGAATTGTGTGATTCCGTTTCAAACAACAATAGAAGTTCTTGAAAGGAGACAGTCATGGCCAGTCGATTTGTACCTTTGCTCACGATCGTTTCCCTCTTTGCTCTGGGTTTTCGCGCTGATGACACACAGAAAAAGGTCAGTGATTTCACACTTGAGGACTACAATGGCGTCAAGCATTCTCTGATAGACTATAAGTCATCCAAAGCGATCGTGCTGATGTTCATTGCGACGCAGTGTCCGGTCTCCAACGCCTACAATGGGCGAATGGTAACGCTCCACAAGGACTATGCCTCAAAAGGTGTCGCGTTCGTTGGCATCAACGCTAACAAACAAGAGGGAGCGGAGGAGGTCAAGAACCATGCGACGGAGCACGGTTTTGAATTCCCGATCCTGAAGGACTGGAACAACATCATTGCTGACAAACTCGGAGCTTCAGTGACTCCCGAGATCTATGTTTTGAACTCGAATCTTGAAATCCTCTACCATGGTCGAATCGATGATTCCTCGAGAGAAAACCGAGTCATGTCGCAGGATCTTCGAACAGCCCTCGACAGGATTCTTGAAGGGAAAACCTTAGAGGTCAGAGAGACAAAGGCTTTCGGATGTTCAATCAAGCGGGTCAATTGATGACGATGGATCGAGCCATCATCGTCCTTCTCTTTCTGGCATGGTTGGGGCTTGGCTGTCGGTCAGAGAAACCTCGTGAGGCTCAGTCGGGGACAACCACACCGGCTGCCGGAACGAGCAAGATCAAACCTGTGCAATTGATTGACAGCACAGGACTACGGAAGCTTGTGCAGGAAAGGAATGGGAGGATTTTGTTTCTGAATATCTGGGCCACTTGGTGTGCACCCTGTGTCGAAGAATTCCCTGACATTGTCAAACTTTCGCGCATGGAAGCCGAGAACGCAGTGGATGTGGTAGCAATCAGTGCCGACTATACCGACGAAATCGAATCGAAAATCATGCCCTTTCTCAAACGACACGATGTGCCGTTCCAGGTTTACGTTGCGAAGTTTGATCATCAGGAGGACTTCATCAATGCCATTAATCCTCAATGGAATGGAGCACTTCCGGCGACCCTCATCTACAATCAGCATGGAGTTCAGAGGCACTTCAAGGTCGGCCAGAGTACATTTGAAGAGTTCAAGAAAGAGATCGACAAGCTGAAAATGGAGCCGTGAAAGAGGCAGTTGTCAGAGATGCAGCTCCGTGAACCCATGCCTCGCCTCTTGGTCCGCTTCTCCGCCTCGACGGATGGCATTTGCGGCATAAACCCAATCCGGTCATTCGGGTAGGCGCTTCTCGGTCTTCCCCTCGAAATCCTTTTGCTTACTCCTCCAAGTTTCCCATCTGAGTCGCTCTACGGAAGAATCGCCTTTTTTATAGGCGGTTTTTTCTGTATTTTTGAGATGAATGGTTTCGGACAAGGACATAACCGTCGTCGTTGCGATGAGCGGTGGGGTTGATTCCTCAGTGGCCGCTGCACTTCTGAAGGAGCAAGGCTACACCGTCATCGGCATCACCATGAAAACGTACGATTTTGATGAGGTCGGTGGAAACGTGACGAATGAAACGAGTTGTTGCGGCCTCGGTGCAATGAACGATGCTCGACTGGTCGCCTCTCAGATCGGGATTCCTCACTACGTTGTCGACTTCCGCCGGGAATTTGGCCAACAAGTTATTGAGAATTTTGTGGATGAATACCTGAAAGGTCGTACTCCAAATCCCTGCATCATCTGCAATCGCGAGATCAAATGGGGTCAGCTACTGAAAAAGGCCGAGGCATTAGGGGCGCAATTCCTGGCGACAGGACACTACGCGAGGATCCGGTTCGATGCTGCGCGCGGACGATACGTCATCTCAAAAGCGGTCAACGAAGCCAAAGACCAGTCTTATGCACTGTGGGGTTTGTCACAGCACGCGCTCAGCAAGACAATGTTTCCTCTTGGGGGAATGAGAAAGGAAGAAGTTCGCGACCTGGCTCGTCGATACGGTCTTCGCAACGCGGCGAAAGAGGAGAGTTTTGAAATCTGCTTTGTTGCTGACAACAATTATGAGCGATTCCTCAAAGAGCAGGTGCCGGATCTTGAGAGTCGCGTGTCGGCGGGCGACATTGTGATCGGCGGAGAAGTCGTCGGTAAGCACCGCGGCTATCCTTTTTACACGATTGGCCAGCGGCGCGGCATCGGGGCGTTTGGGAGGCCGATGTATGTCGTGGAGATCGAGAAGGGCACGAACAGGATTCGGATTGGGCCCAGCGGTGACTTGCTACGAAGGGGCCTCGTGGCTCGTCAAATCAACATGGTCGGGCGCGAAACTATCGTCGAGGGAATGAGGGTACAAGCGAAGGTCCGATACAAAGACGATCCCTCCGCTGCAACTGTTCACGATGGAGGAAATGGGGGCTTTCGTCTTATTTTTGACAAACCAAAGAGAGCGATAACGCCAGGCCAGTCCGTGGTCCTCTATGATGGGGAAGATCTTGTCGGAGGCGGTGTTATTGAGGAGGTCCTGCCTTCATAGGGGCCGCAAGCCTTCTGGGCATTGAGCTGGCGTATTCTGTTGTAAGGACTAGGGTTGCACGAGTCTCTTTTGTGTGTTTTTAGGAATTTGATGTGCCTTCCGGAGGTTGGTTCTTGTTCTGGATGAGCCGACCACGAGAAACTTTCTGAATCGACAACCGTTTATCACTCAGTTCAGCGTGGAACGACAGGACGATTTCAAACTGATCGAAGCCTTTCGCAATGGCGATGAAAAGGCGTTTGAAGAAATCGTCAGACGTTATCACCGACAGGTCGCGAACATCATCTACCTCACTCTTGGCAACAGGGAAGAGGTCGATGATCTCAGTCAAGAGGTCTTCGTTCGAGTCTTCAGATCGCTGGATCGGTTTGAGTTTGATTCATCACTGTATTCATGGATCTACCGGATTGCGGTAAATCTCTGCATTGACGAGATTCGCAGGAAGAAGATCCGAAAGCTCATCCCTCTCGATTTCTTGTCGGAGAAGAAATTCGAGGGAGAAAAGCGGGCAAGAGAAGTCGTCACAGGCTCAGATGAGCTCCTCCAAAAGGAAAAGAAGGAGGTCATTCGCAACGCACTGGAGCACCTTTCGCCCATACACAGGACGGTCATACTCTTGCGGGAGTATCAGGATCTTTCCTACGATGAGATTGCAGAGACGCTGCGAATATCTCCTCAAGCTGTGAAGTCGAGGATATTCCGGGCGAGGGAGGAACTGAGGGAATTGCTGAAGGACTACTTTCAGGAGCGAATATGAAGCATAGGAAGATTGAACGACTTCTGTCGGCCTTTGTCGACAGCGAGCTTGATGAAGCTCGGATGAAGTCGGTCCGAACGCATGTCGAGGAATGCGCCTCTTGCCAGCGGCGTTTGCAGGAGATGCGAGCGATCCGAGTCGGCATTCAGAGTGCAGCGACGGTTGTACTCCCCGATAACTTCATCTTCTCGGTCCAGCGCGCTCTACGCCATGAGGAGGAAGAATACGTGACCTGGCTCGGGCCTGAGCGGTTTGCACGGAATGTCGTTGTCGCGTTGTGTGTACTTGTTTTTGTTGTCGTCGCGTTTGGAAGTTATCTCCAGCCGCAGCCGCAGATGGGGGTGGATCGCTATGTCAATGGTGAACTATCAGATTCTGCAGCTCATGCTGTCCTCGGAAGTCAACAAGAGATCTCGAAAGATGACGTTGTTTTTGCCGCTCTCTCGAAATGAGGCGTGTTCCCATGGAACTCAAAACTAAGACTTTTGCATTCATCATCGCCAGCTTTCTTCTCGGCGGCATCGCAGGTGGATTCATCGGTAAGACCTATCTTACTGGACAGGGGGGCGGGCATCGACCGACACGGGCTGAGATGCAAAAACATTTTGACGAGAGACTTAAGCTGGATAGCGCGCAGAGTGTGAGGGTGGATTCGATCCTTGAGGCATTTCGACAGAATTTCAGCCAGGTCCAGAGCCAATACTGGGGATCATTCCGGGCGAAGCGTGATACATTGAGAATATCCATCCGAGCGCTGCTCACTGCTGATCAGAACAAATTGTTCGATGATTATATCAAGGAAAGTGATCAGCGTGAGGCCAAGCGGCGTGAGGGTCCCGAGAGGTGAGCAGCTCTCGCAGTTCGCCGCGTTGCAGCGGGGCTGAAGATGGAAGGTCCGAGTCCGCGTGGGAAGGAGCCTTATCGATGTGCTTCTGTTGTACGGCGCAATTGCCGCCCCTGCCTTGAAGCAGCCTGCCATGAGAATTCAGCCTTCCTATGTCCGCGGAACTTTTTGTGGTCTCGGGTGTTAGTCAATTTGATGCCGAGCCTGCTTGGCGGACAGGTTCCGTGAACGCCTTTTGAATCGGCTAGAGAAAGAATGAAAAGAAAGATTGTTGTTCCGATTGTGATCGTTGTTGCATTGCTGGCGGTGGCTGCCTACAAGATCCTCAGCGACCGGCCGTCTTCCGAGATGCGTCGACAGAATATCCCGGCTGTCACTGTCGAGAAGCCGAAGCGAGAAAAGGTCACCCAGAGGATCCAGCTCACCGGCGACGTCATACCTGTGCAGCAAGCCAGCATCTTCTCGAAAGTCAGTGGAACCCTGGACCGAATGTATGTTAACATTGGGTCAGCGGTCAAGTCCGGCCAGCTTCTGGCCCTGATCGACACGACAGAGCTCGTGCAGCAGTTCCAGCAGACTCAAGCGACGTACTACAACACACGTGCTTCCTATCAACGGACCAAAGAGTTGCTCGAAGGGAGTCTCGTCTCGAAGCAGGACCTCGACAATGCCGAGGCCACAATGAAAGTAGCGCTGGCAAATTACGACAACGCGAAAACGAGGCTGGGATATGCAAGGATCACTGCACCGTTCAGCGGCATCATTACGAAGCGGTTCATGGATCCGGGCGCCGTGGTCACGACGCCTACGAATGCAACGCTGTTTACATTGATGGATTATGACACTGTGAAGGTTGTTGTGAACATTCTGGAGAAAGATTTTCAGCTTGTCCATATCGGGACAAGGGCTGTGATCACAGTGGACGCGTTCCCAGGAAAAGAACACAGCGGTGTGCTTGCCCGTTTGAGCCAGGCCATTGATCTTTCCACTCGAACAATGACGGCCGAGATTGACATCCCGAACGCTAGTATGCTCCTCAGGCCTGGCATGTACGCGAACGTTCTACTTCTCGTGGCGGAGCGTCCTCACCAAATCACAGTTCCCACCCAAGCGCTGCTCCGCGATGATGCCGGCTTTTACGTTTACGCTGCCAAGGACAACTCAGCTCACCGCATGAATGTGAACATCGGCGTTGAGCAAGGGGGAAGAACTGAGATTCTCGATGGGCTCCAGGATGACCAAGACGTGATCATCATGGGTCAGCAGCTCGTCAAGGATGGCGGGCCGGTCAAAGTCCAATAAGGTCATTGCGTCTCTATGTGGCTAACACGTCTCGCTCTTAAATACCCAATCTCCACTTTCCTTATCGCCGTCACCATTTTGGTCTTGGGATTCGTGTCGTTCCAGCAACTCCCGATTGACCTTCTTCCCAACATCTCGATACCGGTTGTCACGACAGTGTGTTTCTATCCCGGGGCGGGCCCTCTGGATATGGAGCAAACCGTCACGACGATCATAGAACGCTCTGTCAGTTCCGTGAACGACGTGGACTATATCCAGTCCTCGACTCGTGAGGGGGTCTCCAACATCCGGGTGAATTTCATCTGGGACGCCAATGTTGATGTCGGGCTCGTTGATGTCGTGCAGCGAGTCAACAGGGTGATCAACCAGCTTCCGACGGGTGTAACGCTCCCGACGGTCCTCCGATTTGACATCAACTCGATTGCCGTATGCAACATCGCAGTCTCTGGAGACATGGACGAGCGTGATTTGTACGATTTGGCATTCAATGTGATCGAGCCCCAGATCGAGCACCTTTCGGGCGTCGCGTCAGCGCAAGTCATTGGCGGTCGCATTCGAGAGATCCATGTCGTTGTTGACCGAGAGCGCCTCGAGGCACTGCATCTGCCAGTTCAGAGCGTCCTCGATGCCATAGCAAACTCCAATCTAATCATCCCTTCGGGAGACCTGCGCACAGGTGTCTTCGACTATGCCCTGAAAACGGAGAGCCGGTTCAACGTCGTGAAACCGATGCAGGACATCGTTCTTCGCATCGTGAACGGTGTTGCGATCCGCATCAAGGATATCGCTCGTGTCGAGGATAGTTACCAGGAGCAAACAGAGCTCGTCCGAATCAACGGCAAACCGGGACTCACATTGCGCGTTCAGAAGCTGGCAGCGGCAAATACAATCAATGTCGTTGACAATATTCTCAGAGCGATGCCGAATCTTGTGGGGATTCCGCAGAGCGTCCAGTTAAGGATGACGTTTGACCAGTCGCTTTATATTCGTCAGACTATTGCAGGACTGCAGCGAGAAGCGTTGCTTGGCGCTGTGCTCGCGATGCTCATCATCATGATATTCCTGCGCAATGTACGGGGGACCTTGATCATCCTGGTGGCGATCCCACTCTCCATCCTTATCACCTTCATTTGGTTCCGTTTTGGGAATGCGACGCTCAACATCATGACCTTTGGCGGGCTGGCGTTGGCGGTTGGACGCCTTGTCGATGACTCGATCGTAGAGCTGGAGGCGATCTCGCGCCATTACAATGAGCGAAAGGAGGGCCTCACGAAACTGCAGGCAACGCTTGATGCGGCACGTGAAGTGGCTGGTCCAATTTTCATTTCTACTCTGTCGACGGTGATCGTGTTTTTGCCGATAGTATTCCTGACAGGAATAGCGAAGCTCCTTTTTATCCCGTTGACCGTCACGATCGCCGTAGCGTTGTTTGGCTCGTTTTTCATTTCGCGGACGGTCACGCCTCTGATGTGCATGCAGTACCTCCCGCCGGAAAAACTCATGGACCGCGATTCAAGGAAACTCTCCGACCGTATTCGCGTCAAGGCGCATGACGCGATCGATGCGATCGATTCCTGGTATGAACGCTGGTTGCGTTGGGCACTCGATCATCGCCGGCTGGTTATCGGGACGATCATCGTCATCGCCGTGGTCTCCGTGGGACTGATCAAATTCATTGGGACGGAATTCTTCCCGGATCAGGACGAAGGACAATTTAGTCTCACGATCAAACTCCCGGTTGGTACACGCGCAGAGGAGACAGACAAAGCCATTCGGAAGATCGAGCAGATCCTGCAACAGAACATCCCCGAGATCAGCGCCATCATCTCCGACATCGGAATTCCTTCATCACGGAGCGGAAGCATCGGCAATCGGAATTCAGGCAGCCACGCCGCAAATCTGCAAGTTGCTCTCGTCCCGCCTGAACAACGAAAGAGAAGCGTGTTTGAAATCATTCGGGACATTCGGCCGAAGGTGTCATCTATACCGGGGATACAGGTTTTCATCAATCCGGGAGGGTTCTTGCGATTTCTGTTGAACTTTGGGTCGAACGCCCCAATCGACGTGGAAGTCCGCGGCTATGATCTGGCAACCGGCTCAGCACTCGCAGCAGACGTCGCAGCAGTCGTCCGTACAACGCCCGGAGCAGTGGATGTCCAAATCAGTCGCGACAATAATCTACCTGAACTGAGAATCAAGATTGACAGGGATAAGGCGGGTGTCCTCGGTATTAGTGCAGCTCAAGTTTCGAACACGATTAATACATGCATCAACGGGGCCGTCGCATCCCTGTTCACGGATCCCAAGACCGGAAACCAGTATAACATTCTCGTACGGTTGAGCGAAGACTACCGGTCCCATATTGATGATCTGAGGAATATCGTTCTGACCTCCGTCGGTGGCCAGCAGGTCTTGCTGGGAAATGTTGCAACTATCGAAAAGGAGGCCTCACCTGTTCAAATCGACCGAAAACAGCAGCAAAGAATTGTTGATGTGACGGCGAATGTTAGCGGCCGCGACTTGGGCAGTGTGGCAACAGAAATTCGGGATAAACTGCAAAAGCTCAACATCCCCCAGGGCTTTGAGCTGAGGCTCAGTGGCAACGTGGAGCAGCAGGAGAAGACCTTCAGAGATCTCTTGCTCGCATTCTCGCTTGCCATCTTGCTGGTCTACGTGGTGATGGCATCGCAATTTCAGTCGCTGCTCGATCCTTTCATTATCATGTTCACCGTTCCCCTTGGCATCGTGGGCGTATTCTGGATGCTCTTCCTGACAAACACAACCCTGTCGGTTACCTCTTTCCAGGGAGTGATCGTGATGGTGGGTATCGTCGTCAGCAATGGAATCCTCCTTGTCGACTACACGAACCATATGCGTATGCGGGGGGTGGAGTTGCGCGAGGCTGTCGTACGTGCTGGCAGAACCCGACTGAAGCCCATCCTCATGACTTCGCTGGCTACCGTTCTGGGGTTGATTCCTATGGCGATTGGTCTGGGGGGAGAGAAGACTCAAGCGCCCCTTGCCATCGCAGTCATAGGAGGACTGACCGTTTCGACGGTTTTGACGTTGTTCTTTGTTCCCTCATTGTATACGGTTTTTGAAGAACGATTCAAAAGAGAACTCCGTCAGCAGGACGATGGGCAGCCTGGATAATCGTTCCGGCTGAAACCACCCTCCTTAGAATACACCCGACGAAGAGACCTTTCTTGCTTACGCGGACGACGTTTCCTATATTCGTTTGTCGCGTGAGCTTCTCACGTGTTCTACGACGTTTTTCCCCAACCGGATAGGAAAATTATGGGCACTGACAAGATCCAGCACTTGCACGCGGAGCGCGAGAAAGCACTTCAGGGCGGAGGGGCAAAGAGGATTGAAGAACAACACAAGAAGGGGAAACTGGCGGCCCGGGAGCGGATTGACCTCCTCCTCGACAAGGGAAGTTTTGAAGAGATCGGGATGTTTGTCCGGCATCGGTCCACAGATTTCGGACTCGACAAGCAGAAGATTCTGGGCGACGGTGTGGTGACCGGCAGGGGGACGATTGACGGACGGCAGGTCGTCGTATACAGTCAGGATTTCACCGTGTTCGGCGGCTCACTATCAGAGGCGCATGCCGAGAAAATCTGTAAGATCATGGACCTGGCATTGAAGCTCGGCGTTCCTGTGATCGGCCTCAACGACTCTGGAGGAGCGCGTATCCAGGAAGGGGTCGTGAGCCTTGGCGGCTACGCAGACATCTTTCTTCGCAACACGCTTGCGTCAGGGGTCGTTCCTCAGATCTCCGCAATCCTTGGACCGTGTGCGGGCGGAGCCGTCTATTCTCCGGCTATCACGGATTTTGTGTTTATGGTGAAGAATACCAGCTATATGTTCGTCACAGGACCCAACGTGGTGAAGACAGTCACTCATGAAGATGTGACATTTGAGGAACTCGGCGGAGCAGTGACACACGCGACAAAGAGCGGCGTAGCCCATTTCGCTAGTGAAAATGAGATCGAGTGCCTCCGTGCGATCCGAAGGCTCATGAGCTATCTCCCTTCGAACAATCTCGATGACCCGCCAGGAGCGGCCTCATCAGACGATGCCCAGCGGATGGAGAAGGATCTGGACAGCATCGTGCCTGAGAATCCGAACAAGCCGTACGACATGAAGGATGTCATCGGCAAGGTTGTTGACAACGGCGAGTTTTTCGAAGTCCAGGAGCTGTACGCGCAGAATCTCATTGTTGGCTTTGCACGGCTCGACGGTATGTCAGTGGGAATTGTGGCGAACCAGCCTTCGGTGCTGGCGGGCGTTCTGGACATCGATGCGTCGATCAAGGGAGCACGATTTGTGCGGTTCTGCGATGCCTTCAATATTCCTCTCGTCGTGTTTGAAGACGTCCCTGGATTCCTGCCGGGCACAGATCAGGAGTGGAGGGGGATCATCAAGAACGGCGCAAAGCTCCTTTATGCGTTTTGTGAAGCGACAGTCCCACGTCTCACGGTCATTACGCGCAAAGCCTATGGTGGGGCGTATGACGTGATGAACTCCAAGCATATACGAGGGGATGTGAATCTTGCCTGGCCCAGCGCAGAGATTGCAGTGATGGGTCCAAAAGGGGCCGTGGAGATCATCTTCCGCAAGGAAATCGAGCAAGCTCACGACAAAGAACAGGCAACAGAGAAGAAAGTCAACGAGTATCGGGAGAAGTTCGCCAATCCGTATGTGGCTGCCGAACGAGGCTACATTGATGAAGTCATCATACCGAGTGAGACAAGGCCAAAGCTGATCAGTGCGCTACGATTTCTGGAGAACAAGGTTGACTCAAATCCGAAGAAAAAACATGGCAACATCCCTCTCTGACACACGTTGGATCACGTTCGACCCATGTTTTCCGTAACTCGTTGATTCTCTCTCGATTTTATGCTATCTTTAAAGAGTTACTTCCTCCTACATTGCGAATACGGTGCCGATGAAGCAGTTCCTACTAGGGGTCTTATGTCTTCTGATGGTCAGTTGTTCCTCTGAGCGCTCGACTCGTGGGGATGAGACCCTTGCCCGCATTGAGAAGATAACAAAACAAACCGCTCCTCCATCTGACACAATTCCCTCTTCTCCTCAATCCAAACCCGTTGCATCCAAGGATAGCACATCTTGGCCGGATTCACTGGCTGTTGGCGTCAACGGGGTAGCGGACACCCTCGAAACGGAATCCGTTCTCATTTCTCGGGGTCTTGAGCTTGCTCGACAACACTACGTAGCCGCGCTGGCAGCCCAGGAAGCAGGAGATTCCACCCAGGCTGTTCCGGAATTCGAGAATGCGATCAGAATCCTGGAGGAGTTGCAGTACTATGACATCGAGGGGAACAAGGACTTCATTGACCTGGACCGCAACGTCATCGACGATTACAAGAAGTACATCTCCACGCACAGCGATCTTGGACGATCTGCCTCTGATTTTGCGTTGCTCGAGAACCTGAGCAACGACATCGAGAAGTCGGGCGGGGCGAAGGTTGAGATTCCGACGAATGAAATTGTCGGCACGACGGTTCCCTTGACCTACAATGACTATGTGGAGCGCGCCGTCAGCTTTTTCATGAACCGGGGGCGCGACCACTTTGAACGCTGGCTCTACCTCGCAGGCAAGTATTTCCCGACGATGAAGAGAATCTTCCGGGAAGAAGGAGTCCCGGAGGAACTTGTGTATCTTTCGATGGCTGAAAGCGGCCTTCGGCCCGATGCCCAATCATGGGCGAAGGCTGTTGGGCTCTGGCAGTTTGTGCGGGCGACGGGCAATCTCTACGGACTGAGGACGACGTTCTGGTACGATGAGCGACGGGATTATGAAAAGTCGACCCGCGCGGCTGCACGGCACATGAAGGACCTTTTCTCAGAGCTGGGGGATTGGAATCTGGTGCTCGCGTTGTACAATGCTGGTGCCGGAAGGGTCTATAGGGGAATCCGGCGCAGCGGGAAAATCGATTACTGGGAAATGCGCAGATACCTGCCGCGCCAAACGCGCAACTACGTTCCTCAGTTCATCGCCGTTGCCCGGATGGCAATGGAGCCGGAGAAGTACGGCTTCAACGTGAAGCCTGCCGATCCGTTGCAGTATGATGTAGTTCTCATCAATGATTGCGTGGACCTCAGGGTGCTGGCGAAATGTGCGGGGACTGAGGTCGAGATCCTGCAAGAGTTGAATCCTGAACTTCTCAGGGAATACACGCCGGCGGGAGTGACAGGCTATCGACTTCGGATCCCGGTGGGCAAGAAGGATACCTTCGAAAAGAGCTACGCGCAGATCCCGGCTGACCAGAAAAAGCAGTGGGTTATGCACAAGGTGCGAAAAAGGGCAAACCCTGGCAAAGATCGCATCACAATATGGGGTTACCGCCTCGGTTCTGCGCGAAATCAACAATATCCATACAACTCGGGCTCTCAAAGTCGGAACATCGATAGCAATCCCCGTCTCGCCTGATGAAGTTGAGAATGACAAAGTGCCATTCGAGTATGACAAGAAGCTGGACAGGGTGATCTTTGGCAAGGGCAAAGACGCCGCTCTCGCCGCAGCGAAACCGGACGTCAGTCACAGTTCAAGATCTTCCAAGCGGGCATTGAAGGCACCACAGGGCAAACAACGGTTGGTTTATACTGTGAAGCGCGGCGATACTATTGGCCATATTGCTGAATGGTACGGGGTGCGGGCAAGCGACATACGCAATTGGAACAACGTCGGCTACGGAAGCCTGATCCAGGCCGGTGAAGAAATAGTGATCTGGGTCGATGCGAGTAAGTCCGCTCAGCTCAGGAAGATCGATGACATGACGTTTGCTCAGAAGCAAGATGTTGTGCGGAAAGAGGTTGGCAGCGGCGGGGATGCAAGCCATTCGGCAACTCCGGCAAAGGAAAATGACAATGGCCGCGGCTGGATCCAATACGTTGTCAAGGAAGGCGATGCCCTTGAGAAAATCGCGAAGGAGTACGGCGTCAGTGTCGGCGATTTGAGAACGTGGAATGGACTGCGCGGAAACAAGATCGTCATCGGACAATCACTGGACATTTACAGTGAGCCCGAAGAGCGCACCAAGATCATTGCAACACCGGCTCCTGCTGTAAAGGCCGGTCCGAAATCAAAAAGCCCTGCTGCGAGCCCGAGCAAAGTTGTTGAGCAGACACACAAGGTGAAAAAGGGTGAAACTCTTTCGACCATTGCCCAGAAATTCGGTACAAGTGCAAAGGAATTGATGCACTACAACAAACTCCGATCATCGAAGATCAGGGTCAATCAAGTGTTGAAGATCCCTGGCTCTTCTGGCGCCTCTGCGAGCAGCACACGCTGACCCTCAGTTCGGGAACAAACGTTCCCATCGACTACATCCCGAGAATTCTCGCAAGCCTGAGCGGCAGTGGCAGTTGTAATCCCGCTTGCTGTAGCAGACCATCCTGTTCTAATACCATCGCCGGGTCACCTGAAAAGAGGAGGCGGCGTTCCGCCAATATCAGGACTTTGGTGGCATACCGGAGGAAGAAGCCTAAATCATGAGAGACGACAACCAATCCGCGTTTTCCCTGCCTGAGCTTGGCGAGTAGGTTTTCGAAGACCGTTCGTTCGATTTGGGAAAGGCCGGCACTTGGCTCGTCGAATGCGAGAAAGGGGGTGCCGGAAGCTATGGCGCTGGCAACGGTGAGCAGCTTTCTCTGGGCTGCCGGCAAATCGTAGGGGTGATGGGACGATACTTTGGCCAAGTCGCACAAGGTGAGCGCCTCTTCGACGAGAGTGTCGACGTTCTCTCTTTTCAGATTCCGCGGTGCAAATTCAATTTCCTTTCGGACTGACGGCGCGAAGATTTGATCGGCCGGATTTTGAAATGTGACGCAGATCTCTCCAGCGAGCCGGGCAATAGAGTGTGTCGATGTATCGAGATCTCCCACCGTCACTCGACCGGCTGTAGGTTTCAGGATTCCGTTCAGGAGTTTCAGGAGTGTGCTCTTCCCGACACCATTCTGGCCAATGATCAAAAGGAGATCTTCTGTGCTCGTCGAGAATGACAAGTCGCTGAGAACCGGCTGGCCCTTGCGATATTCAAAGGAAACGTTTTGGAATTCGAGCGTCATCCCAATTACAGTCCTTTTGCGAGCGGTGCATGGCGCAGTGAAGCCTCTCGCAGAAGCGTTGCTTTGTCGAGCTTCAACTGACGCCAGGTATCGACCGGGAGAATGCTGCTGAATTCTCCGATGTTCTCCAACAACGACAACGGTTGGCCGCAGAAGAGAATCCTGCCATGGTCGAGGATGGCAATCTGATCTGCCACGCCCAGGACAAAGTCGAGCTGCGTGTCTGATAACAGGACCGTGGTTTTGTTGCTCAAGGCCCTCAAAATCGACTGGAGTTTCTCCTGTGCGCGTGTATCGAGAGATGTCGTGGGCTCATCCAGCAGAAGGGTATGCGGTTGAGCGATGAGAATGGTTGCCAGAGCAACACGCTGGGTCTCACCGCCCGACAGCGTGGTGGGCTTGCGATCGGCGAGGTGTTCGATCCCCAGTTCTCGAAGAAGCGGTATGATGAGGCTCGATGGGTTGCCTGGCAATGGCTCCATATTCTCAAGTGTAAAGAGGATCTCTTCGTACACAGTATCGCGAACACCTGAAATCTGGACAGAAGGATCCTGAAGAACCAAACCAACAGCGGGGAAGAGGATCTGGTCAGGGAGTGTGTCAAATGTCCTTTCTCCGATCTGCAAACGTCCGGATGCGAGCGCTTCAGGGTGGTGTTTGCCGAGTGTGCCTGCAATGCAATGAAGGAGCGATGTTTTCCCCGCCCCTGTCGGGCCGATCATCGCACAGCAGCTTCCGGCAGGGACCTCAAGCGAGACCGAGGAGAGAGCTGTCGGTGCGGAAGCGGAGTACCGCAGCGTGAAGTTTGTCAGCGTTATGCGATCAGCCATGCGAGTAATGAGTAGACCAGAATGATAACTGCAAACAACAGCAGTGAGATTGTCAGAAGATTGCGTTGAGAGCCTTCTCCTGCAACGTGGTGAGTGGTGCTTGTGCTTGTGAGAAATCCTCGCAGCTCCATCGCTGTTCCCCGTTCAATGCTCTCCACAATCGACGAGAGAACGAGGGGGGACAAGATTGACAAAAGGGCCTTCGATCTCGAGAAGATTCCCGAATCGATGGGAGCGCCACGCGCCTGCTGTGCCAGGAAGATCTGGTGAATCCGGAGCGGCAACTGATCGAGGAAGTGGAGCGTGAGCAGAAGCACCAGGACCAGGTACGGCGGAAGACCTTTGCTCTGAAGATATCGAATGAAATCGGGCAGAGGTGTTGAAATGAAAAACAGCAGAATGGAGAACGAGAGCAGGAGAAGCCTGGAAGCTGTTTTCAAACCGAACAGAAGCCCTTCTTCGTAGAGAGAAAAACCGAGAAGAGAGCCGAGGACGCCTCCGCTGCGAATCAGGACCGCATTGAGAAGCGCAACGAGCGTAGCGATAGCGATGCTATACAGGATGAACTTTGAAAATGCTTTGGCGGAACGTGCGGACTGCGGGCGGAATCCGGGGTGTGCAAAACGAGCAGCGATCGCGACGAGACAAAGCGATGCCTGAATGGGCCACGGGAGTGTAAACGCGCACACCCACAGGAGGAAGACACATGCGAGCTTTGAAGGGAGATCGAGACGGATGATCACGTTCGCGTATCCGCTCCTTGCAGGTTTGACGCCCCGCGGAGCCTGCTGACAAGGCGCTGGGGCAAATTACGTGTAAGAAAAAAAGCTACGAGATAACTGACCAGCTTATCTGCGGGGTCCGACGTAAGTCCCTGATACAACACGCTATTGAGGATGTTGTTGCCGACCGATCGGAAGTAGAGCACAAGGAAGTCGGTTCCTGCCATCATCACTCCGCTGAACAAATAGGCGGAAATCGGTGCGGACACGATGGCCGCGAGCACACCTTGGATGATGCCACCAAGGATGGCGAGATACCACTTGCGAAACCATCCCCGACGGGCAAGGAAGCCTGTGAATGCGCCGATGACGATCACGACGGGGATGAAGAAGATCATCGAAGGGTTACCCAGCGCAGCCGCCAGAATGTTCGCAGCACTTCCACAGATTACCGCTGACCAGGGGCCTACAAGCACCGCGACGAGAATTGTCCCGATGGAATCCAGGTAGAGCGGAATCTTGAGAGCCGCCGTGATCTGACCAACGGTGAGGTTTAAAGCGATGCAGAAGGCAACGAACGGAAGGGCAGCTCCTGTCATTTCCGCGGCAATTCTCCGGCGAATCGATGTCAGCATGGTCCGTCTCACAGATTCAGACAAACGAACCCGACGGTTGGTCGGGTTCGTTCACAGAAATGTATTCTCCTTCCGCACTCCCTACAGAACGAGCGATGCGGGATTTTCGAGAATCTTCTTGAGATCCTGGAGAAAGCGCGCTGCAACAGCTCCATCGATAATTCGGTGATCCGATGACAGCGTTATCTTCATCGTGTGTCCGATGAGAATCTGCCCGTTCCTGACGACAGGTTTCTCGACAATGGTCCCGATCGCAAGAATCGCGCCTTCGGGAGGATTGACGATGGCAGCAAAATCCTCGACGCCAAACATACCGAGGTTGCTGATCGTGAAGGTGGCGCCGAGATACTCCTCGGGCTTCAGCTTGCGCGATCGTGCTCGATCGACTAAGTCCTTCAGCTCGGCATTGATTTGATCAAGACGCTTTTGCTCGCAGTTGCGGACAATCGGTGTGACGAGGCCTTCCTCCATCGCCACGGCAACCCCAAGATGAACGTAGTGGTACTGCCGCATCTTGTCTCCGAGATACGTAGCGTTCACCTGAGGATGTTTCATCAAAGCTACAGCAGTCGCCCTGATGATGATGTCGGTGAACGTCAGCTTGAGTTCGGTGACGCTGTTGATTTGGTCCCGGAAGGTGATCGCGGGATCCATGTCGACTTCCATGCTGACGTAGAAATGTGGCGCTGTCGTCTTGCTCTCTGTCATCCGCTTGGCAATGGTCTTGCGAATGGCAACAATGCG
>CAVUAC010000083.1:0-39020 GCA_963739335.1 uncultured Bacteroidota bacterium
GCTGATTCTCACGTTTTCCAAAATCATGTATAGCAGTAATACTCATTTCGCCTCCTACTTTTTCCTCTTGATTCCCAAATCTTAAGCGATGGCAGTTCGATGGCGGAAAGTGGACCATATTGTGCTGCTCCCGTATCGATCCCAATCCTGTTATGTTTAATGACGACCCTGTCAGTTATCGTATGGCCATGAACAACAACCTTCCCAAACTCCCGTTCTGTTGAAAGGAATGGTTCATCAATTTCCAGTAAGTCTATTTTTCGTTGATCCTCAAGCGATACGCCTGGCCTCACTCCAGCGTGGCAAAAGGAGAAGTCATCGGTCTCGAAAGAATGTTTCAGATTCATGTAAAATTCCTGGTGAACGCTTAGATGATGGCCGTTGATCCTGTAACTTGCAAGGGTCACCCTGCCACCGTTCATGGTAAGCCATATTTCTCTATCTCTTGGATTGAGGTTGCCCATGAACAAAGAGATGACAAAATCTTCATAAATCCTCTGAGGGTAATTACATCCGGGAAATTCTTTTTGAGCTGTATTACATACTCTACAACTTCATAGCTATGTGCTCCCCGGTCGATATAATCACCAAGAAAAACAAGTGTATCATCCGTTTTCAGCCCAATCTGTTCCACGAGATCTTCAAGCTTTGTCAACCTACCATGTATATCCCCTATAGCAATCAATCGTCCCATTGTCTTGTCTATCACCTCCTTTTCTTGAATTCACTTTCTTAGACGATGCAAACCCGCTTTTTGTTTAAAGCCAGCAAGAAAATCTCGCTCATATAATCGTAAAATCTATTTTATTTGCTTGAAGCCACGAAATCGGATATTTTTTTAATGGTGCAGAAATTATGGCCCACTCACCAAATAATTATTTTAGGTTTAAACAGCTCGACTTCTAGGAGTTAAAGGAGGTCACATTGAGTTATGACGATTTCATATTGAAGTATTTTATTCCTAAGATAATAAAGGCCAGCAGTGGAAACATTTTTGCTTATACTGAAATGCATAGAGGTGCAGAAAGGCTCGTTCTCAAGCGGTATTTCGCAGGGAAAAGAAGAACAGTAATATTCTCCCATGAAGTATTACAGATGAACTACAGAAAGTTTCTAGACAAAAATAAAGGTGTAGCCTACACCCTGATTTTCTTTCAAGTAACAGAATTTGATTGAAATAGTCTCAGAGTATCGCTTATATTGAGCAAGACTATGGAAGAAAAATACTTCACTGAATTTCAGTCGACAGCAGACGATCGATCGCCGCACGGCAACTCAACAAAAAATGAAAGATTTTCTCGCCTTCCAGGCATGCTCAAGATTTGCAGGTCGCTCGGCTCCTTGCTAGAGGTGACCAAGAAGAATTGGGACGAGTTGAAACCATGAGCTCGAAACCAAATATCCCGCCTACATAGAAACCAAATATCCCGATCTCTTCACAGACATTAATCAAAGAAGAAATCATCGATATTCTGAAAGAACGGCTAGAGGACAAGGGGCAATTCAAAACCCTCAGACGCTATAAGGGAGATTGTGCCCTATCATCCTGGATCACCAGACAGCTTGATTGGTCCATTAAGACTTGGCTCAGGAAACACGAAAAAGAGCTTCAGCTATCGGCCGGAGATTCAGACACTCCTGATGAGGAACACCTCACTCAGGCTCAATACATATTATCCGGTTGAACCTGAAAGTGAAACCCTTCCCCAAGTTCTTTACATTCTTAAGGATGAGGAACGTTGGGCCTTCCTTCTGAGATATTATGATTATTTTGGTTTCCCCGTTGAGGCAATACAGGGCCTGGCCAGGAAACGTGGCATGACAATAAAGGACCTTACCGTGGAGATAGTTCATGCATTCCACGGAGAAAAGGAACACTTCCACAGAAACGTATGAAAAAATCGAAAATGCTCGAAAGGCTGGAGAGGCTTTTCTTCGACGTACTGCTTCTTCAGCGGAAGGAGCAAGTGTTATCCACTGACCCTGCTTTTCCCGCATCGGATGTATCCATTGCTATCAAGGGCCAGAAAAAACTTACCTCAGTGCGAACCAAGCTTCAGCGGAAAGAATTGCAGCGCATCGAAGAGTTGGACAAGCTCAAAGGGTTTGTCATTACCACTCCATATGATGTCGTTTCGAGACTTATGGGCGCTGAGAACGAAGTCACCGTGAGGGGCCTTGTTTCCAGTGCCAGAAAACTTTCTGCCCACCTGTCAGCAAGTATGAAAGGGGAAAAAGACATTTTGCAGAAATTCTCCGTCTTAGAGGATAAGAGAAATGATAAGTTGTCCGGATAAGAGCCTACTCATCGGTCTCCTTGAAGAAGAGTTGGATGACAAAAAACATGGTGAGCTGATGCAACATCTTAAACGATGTGGGGTGTGCAGGGAGAAGTTACAAGAAATTGCTAGGGAAGAAGAGAACCTTCTTAAATCAATTCTTGCTTCTCCGAGCCATCAGACTGCAAAAAAACTTGAGCCAGTCGGTTGCTATTCGAGGCTAGATCTTCTGAAATACATTTATAACGTTCTCAAGTTTTCCAGGAAAGATCAAATAGAAGAACATCTTTCTCGGTGTGCATGGTGCTCAGATTCTGTTGGATCTACAGGCAGGAAAGGAGATGCATTCCAACATCAATCTTGACTTGTCTGAGCTTTCACAAAACGATGAGCACCAACAATCAGAAGATGATTCAGTCCTTGAGATAACCCTCAAGGTCAAAGAAAATATTTTGGAATTGCTTCGTCACTCAGGAGGCAAGCTGAGCTTTCTTCCTCAGGCAGAACCCTTTGAAAATAATGTTGAGATATTAAACGAGAAACTTATTCTGGAAAAAAATTTCAACACCCTCAATATGTCCCTAAAAATAGCTATTAACCGGAACCTAAATTATCCTGATCCTCCCATCACGGTCTCGGCCGTTGAGTCAAACACAGAGATGATCGTTTCCGATCTCGCATTGTCATCTCTTCAAAAAAGCCTTATCCCAAAAATTACGCAGACTCAGAAGGCAAAGTTGCGCTACATGATACAAGAAAGGGGAAATACGGTATCTGGAAGGCCGATCAACTCATCGCACGTATTAGGATAAATTAACTTCTAGGACAGACTACCTCACAGCTCAGTAGGTGGGGCGCCGGCGCTCCCCTGCTTTCGCTTCTTGATCTCCTTCAAGCATCTCTTTGATGCCTTCAGGATCGAGATCGCTCATTGCAGACATCAATTCTGAAATACCTGATTTATCTTCTTTCTTGGGGACAAACTTTCCTGTGTCAATCGCAGCCCTTATCATAGGGTCATATTCATCAACAATACTAACTAACCCTCCAAGGACCCGTTTCAATTGTTTTGCAGTACCTTTTCCGTCCTCCAGCGGAAATTCAATGATCGCCCTTATTTCCCCATCAGAAGGGTCATATTCAAACTGGACCATCTTTGTCAGCCAGCTTACATACATGCTGGTTTCAAGCACAGCAAGCAGCCTAGGACCTTCTTTATATTTATAGGCTGACGGCGTGAATACCTTAAAAAATTCTCCGTTTTCCTCAAGTTTAATGATCATACCAATACCTTGTCCCCATCGGAATCTTTATAATTCTCTGACCCAGCCAGTCCTGATGTGTTTTCGTTCTTCGTCAACCTGATGTTTTATTCCAGCATCCTTTAATAATCCACTAATCTCCTCAAGTGTCATTGCCATACTGAAATCCCCCTTGAAATAGTTTCAATTATTGTTTTAATTGTCTTATTCACTACAACTCAGCAAACTTTTTGTCAAGAATTTCTCGTTAGAACATATCAACCAACTAACCTTTGAATATCCTCACCGTAAAGTGTCTCCTTTTCCATGAGGGCTTGCGCAAGGCGATCGATCAAAGCTCTGTTCTCGGTTAGCACTATGCGGACGGCTTCAGCCTGTGCTGATATCCAGGTTTTTACTTCCTCAAGAACTTCTTCATTGATTGATGAACTTTCCCCCGTCGGACTGATTCGCACACAACCAAGTCATGAGCCCTGGGAGCATTTGCATTCGGCATCGGGGCGACCGAGATGGCAAGTGTATGGGCGCTCGGGGCAGCACTCAACGTCGAGGTGCCTGCAACCATCAAGGTCAACGTCAAAGGCAAATTCAAGAAGTTCGTGGGTCCGAAAGATCTGATCCTGCACATCGTAGGCAAAATCAGCTCTCAGGGGGCGAACTTCAAGGCAATCGAATTCCACGGACCGACGATTCGATCAATGTCAACGTCCGGCCGATTGGTCATCTGCAACATGTCCGTCGAAGCCGGCGCTACTGCGGGAGTCGTACCCGCCGACAAAGAGACCGTCCGTTATCTTCGTGAAGAAGCCGGAGTCAAGGGGAAGATCGAATTGGTGACGCCGGATACCGATGCCGTCTACGAACAAATGATTGATATCGACGTGTCGAAACTTGAACCCCAGATTGCATGTCCTCACACCGTCGACAACGTGAAACCGATCGCAGCCGTCAAAGGAACCAGGGTCAACCAAATCGTCATCGGATCCTGCACAAACGGTCGCCTGGACGATCTGGCGATTGCGGCGTCAATCCTGAAGGGCAAGAAGGTCGCAGAAAACACGCGGATGCTGGTCTTCCCCGCCTCTGGACGCGTCTATGCGCAAGCACTTGCAAGGGGATACATCGGAACATTCATGAAGGCAGGTGCCGTGGTGATGAACCCTGGATGTGGGCCTTGCCTCGGAGTACACGAAGGGGCGTTGGGGGATGGAGAAACAGCTCTCTCGACGACCAACCGAAACTTCAAAGGCCGAATGGGAAATCCCAATTCGCAGGTCTTTCTCTGTTCACCGGCGGTTGCAGCTGCCTCGGCAATCAAAGGCGTCATTGCGAGCCCGCGGAAAGGAGCGAAGTAAGATGGCGACAGTAGTCCTCAAACTTGGTGACGACATCTCCACCGACGTAATCTACCCGGGCCGGTACATGGCGACGGTGCTCCCCACAGAAACACCTCAGTACGCCTTTGCTGATCTCGCGGAATTCAACGGCAAGCTGAAAGCCAGGCAAATTCCCCCCGGCAGCTTCGTGGTTGGGGGCAAGAACTTCGGATGCGGTTCTTCCCGAGAGCAGGCTGTTTCTACATTGAAGGGGCACGAGTTGACTATCATTGCGACGGGATTTGCCAGAATCTTCCTCCAGAACGCCATCAACCTCGGACTTCGCACCATCGTCTGCCCCAACATTGATGCGGCGGAAGGCGACGAGCTGGAGATTTCAGAGACGGAAGTCGTGAACAAGAGCACTGGCAAGCACTTTCATATTGAACCGCTGCCAAAAGCGCGACAGGCGATCATCGATGCGGGCGGACTCATTGCCTACACGAGAAAACGTCTGCTGCAGAAGATGGCTCCCAAGTAAGCAGCCGATCAGACATTTCCCTGGTTCGGGATCAGCGATGCTCTCGCTCTACAAAACACGAAGCCCCCGCTCTCTCGAGCAGGGGCTTTATGCTGCAGCCTCCCTCTCTACAGCCCTGGGATCCTATCCAAGGACCGATTTGTACTCTGGCTTCTTCATTTCTCTGGTCATTTGTGCGACGTTCTTGTTGACGAGTATCGCACGGATATCCTCACGCACCTCACCCCATTTCTCGTGGAGCGCACAAGGATTCTTCCCTGAACATTCGGGAAATCCCAGGACACAGTTTGTCGCGAATCCAGCGCCGTCGATCGCTTCAATGATGTCGAACAGCGTGATCTCCTTCGCGGATTTCGCGAGCGCGAACCCCCCCGTCGGACCTTTCTGGGATACAAGCAACCCCTTGTATCTAAGATCCTGCAGGATTTTCGCGAGGAAGTGATAAGGGATATCTATCTTCTTTGCCAATTCCCTGACCGAGGTCATCTCCCTGTCGGGTTTCAGAGCCAGATACATCACAGCCTGAAGGGCATACTCACATTGCCTGCTGAACAAAACGCTCATGCTGGTCGGCGCCCTTTATCTCACGCATCTGCCGGGTTGTAGCTGGAAATGATACCGTCGAGGATCAACCCTCTCGCCGAGAGCTCATTCAGCTTCTGATTAATCATCAATACAGACCTGCTGCGAGTTTCGATCAACTCCTGCACCATGTCATGCACATCCGGATAGTTGCATTCCGTGAGGAGCCTTTCATAGAAGCGCACCATCTCGCTCTCCTCCCGGAGAGCCTCGGAGAGCATCGCACACGTGTTGCGGCAGGCATGCGCACATTTGACATTCGTCTCGTCCATATCAACCCATCCTTCTTAGATCGTTCTGCGTGTTACCTTGCGATCGATTCAGACAGAGCCTCCACAGCAAGCTCTTTTCCCCGTACCAAAGCCTGTTCATTGATCGGCAAGAGATGCTGGCGGTGCTTCGGAAGAACCTTCTTGAGCGCCAGGATCACATTCTCGGGCTTCACGACCGGCCGTCGCTCCAAATAGGCTCCGAGCAACACAACATTCGCCACCTGCTTGCTCGTCAACCTGTGTGCTTCCTCAATTGCCGGAATATTCAGGACCTCGATGTCTGTTCGTGTTGGCGGGCTAATGATCGTCGACCGTTCGTAGATGAGGATGCCACCCGGAAGGACTTTGTTGACGAACTTGTCCATCGATGGCTGGTTCAGGACAAGAGCGGAGTCGAACCTGGAGAGGATCGGCGAACTGATGCGCGTATCGGAGATAATTACCATGCAGTTCGCTGTGCCGCCACGCATCTCGGGACCATACGATGGCATCCAGCTGACCTCCTTGCCCTCGATCATCGCAGCGTACACAAGCAGCTGGCCCATCGAAAGGACACCCTGGCCACCGAAGCCAGCGATAATGATTTCTTGAGTCTTCGTCATAGGACTTTGCCTGCTAGTTCATTGTTTGAGAGGGTGTTTTGAGCTCACCCAGCGGATACTGCGGCAACATGAATTCTTCCAACCACTTGTTCGATTCTTCCGGAGTCATTTTCCAGCCGGAGGGACAATTCGAAACAACCTCAATGAAGCACGTCCCTTTGTTGAGCTTCTGGTATTCGAAGGAGGCACGAACAGCTTTCTTCAGTTTCCTCACAGCGTTTGGCGTGTGGGCTGCCTGTCGGGTGACGTAGTATGACCCAGGCAATTGAGCTAACAGGTTGGTGATCTTGAGTGGATAGCCGGCCAATCCGCTCTCTCGACCGTAAGGAGAAGTCGTGGTTTTCATTCCCAAGAGCGTCGTGGGAGCCATCTGGCCTCCCGTCATTCCATAGACGGCGTTGTTAATGAAAACCATCAGGATGTTTTCACCGCGATTGACCGTGTGAATTGTCTCAGCTGTTCCGATTGCCGCGAGGTCACCATCGCCCTGGTACGAAAACACAAACCGATCTGGCAAGATCCGCTTGATGCCTGTTGCAACAGCGGAAGCGCGACCGTGCGCCGCCTCCTGCATATCGACATTCATGTAGTCATACGCGAACACCGAACAACCCACTGGCGCCACACCGATCGTCTTATCCTGAATTCCCATTTCATCAACAACTTCCATCATGACCCGGTGCACAACCCCATGGGCACAACCAGGGCAATAGTGCATGGGCGTATCGGTAAGTGTCTGGGGTTTCTTGTAGACTATTTCATAGCCATTTGTAATGGGGGGAAGATCCATGGAATCACCTTTGCATTTCGACGTTGTGTTTCTCAGCGATCGCTTCAATGGCTTCAAGGACCTCGTCCGGCGACGGAATCATGCCGCCCATCCGACCCTTGAAGTGTACCGGGCAACGACCTTCAACGGCAAGGCGGACATCTTCCAGCATCTGACCGGAGTTCATCTCTACCGTAAGCACTGAATCCGCTTTTGCGGAGAGTTCAGCGATCCGTTTGGAGGGGAAGGGATACAGGGTAATCGGACGCAGCAAGCCGACCCGCATACCCCGCTCACGCGCTAACTGCATCGCCTTCTCGCAGATGCGAGCCACAAGACCGAATGCGACGAGGATGATCTCCGCATCGTCTACTTGAAACTCCTCGTAGCGGACCTCCGTCGCCTCCATCTGTCGGTACTTTGCCTGAAGCTGCTTATTGATTTCTTCCATCTTCTCAGGCTGCATGAACAGCGAAGTGATAATGTTCCGCTCTCGCTCAGGTTTCTTCCCGGTGGTGGCCCACGATTTCTCCGGATACGGCAACGATCCTGCCGGCGGCAACTTAACTTTCTCCATCATCTGTCCAAGCGCGCCATCAGTGAGTATGAATGCCGGATTGCGGTATTTCTCAGCGAGCCGGAATGCATCAAACACAAAATCAGCCATCTCCTGGACGGAGGCCGGAGCAAGGACAATCAGCCGATAATCTCCGTGACCACCCCCCTTCGTCGCCTGGAAGTAGTCTCCCTGTGACGGTTGAATAGTCCCAAGACCCGGACCACCTCGCTGTACGTTGACGATCAAACACGGAAGCTGAGCAGAAGCCATGTAGGAGATACCTTCTTGCATGAGACTAATCCCTGGCCCTGACGAAGATATCATCACACGAGCTCCGGCGCCGGAGGCACCAAAGACCATGTTGATCGCCGCCACCTCGCTTTCTGCCTGCAAGACGACACATTTGTGTTTTGGCTGTTCAGCCATCAGATATTCTATCACCTCAGACTGAGGTGTGATGGGATAACCGAAGTACGCTTGCATACCAGCCCGGAAGGCGGCTTCCGCGAGCGCCTCGTTCCCCTTCATGAGTCGGATATCGGATTTCTCTTCGAGCGTTGGCATAGCATTATCTGGCTTTCTGTTTGTTTGAGACGGCGTCGGCTGCTAGACTGCAACCTGGACCTGCGGACTGACGCCTTTGGCTGGTTTCTTCTGACGGTAGACAGTAATGGCCGCGTCCGGACAAACAAGCGCGCAGTTGACACAACCGGTGCAATTGTCCTGGACGAGGACGACGAATCTGTATCCTTTCAGATTGATCTTATCAGACAGACCGAGACTATCCTGAGGACACGACTTGATACAGAGTTCACAACCTTTGCAGATCTCTTCGGCTATTGTCACCGTGCCACGTATCATAGAGATATGCCCTTTCTTCATTGGATTCGGAAACTTGCACGAGCTCGCAAAATGCCCTCAAACCTGTGTATTTCTTGACAACTTGCGTGCCAACCTAGTATGCTTCTATTGCTCTCAGCGAGAGGATTCTCCTCGAAGGCTTGACCATCCCTTGTCAGAAATGAGAACCTGAGAAAAGTCCTTTCCTGATTCCGCCAAATGCCGTTGAATTATTCAACGCTCTCCTTGAGCTTCGCCGCACAGTCTTTGCACGGCACTCCACGCTTCAGGTCGATCTCCTCAACATACGTCGAAGACCTCATGACGCATTCGAACTGGTGGCAATGATAGAGCCCGAACGTGTGCCCCAGCTCGTGGACAACCTCTTTCGCCAAGCGTTTGAAGCCAAGTTCATCATCGCGCGGCAATCCGTAGAACGGATTCGCCAGACGATGCGTCGAAACCACAGCTGCGAGTCCGTTGAGCTGAGCTTCACCGAACACGAACGTTAGGACAGGGATGAAGAGATCCACACCGACAATCGCAATCTTCTTTTCATCCGATTGCGGGAACGTGTTGATCAGCTGAATCAGCAGCGCCGTGGAGTTGCACTGACCACGCGAAGCGTCAAATGCCCGATCGAGATTCAGAGAAGCCGGAGTCACGTATGTCCGAAGGCCATAAACCTGACCGACAGCCCGTGAAAGCTCCTGCAGCCGCTCGTCTTCAATTGTCAAGGCGTTCAGGATGTGAATTGCAGAAGCCACACCAGGTGTCTTATCCAGCGCTTGGTTTCTTTAGGCCGTACTTCTCGATTTTGTTATAGAGTGTGACCCGGTCGATTTGCAGGATTTCTGCAGAGCGCGAAATGTTCCATCGATTCTGGTCCAGAACTGAAGCAATGTGCGCCTTCTCGACCGCAGCCAAAGAACCTGACGGCAGGATGTGGTTCTTCTCCGTCAGCTGATATGGCAGATCCTCCGGCCGTATCGCAGGCGGCAGACCGACAACCATGGCCCGCTCAATCGCGTTCTCGAGTTCCCTGACATTACCAGGCCAATTATATCGGACGATCGTGTCCATCGCCTCGGGCG
The DNA here is from genome assembly GCA_963739335.1 of uncultured Bacteroidota bacterium. Classification (GTDB taxonomy): domain Bacteria; phylum Bacteroidota; class Ignavibacteria; order UBA10030; family UBA10030; genus UBA9647. Next base: position 10,117 of record CAVUAC010000083.1, read on the forward strand.
AAATCGTGTTGATCGGCTTGCCCATTGCGCGGGAGTACTTCTGCACAAAATGGTTCGCCAGCAGAGGGATATCCCCCTTCCGTTCCCGGAGCGGTGGAATGAAGACGCTAAACACATTGAGCCTGTAGTACAGATCTTCCCTGAATGTTCCATCTGCAACCGCTTTTTCCAAGTCTTTGTTGGTCGCGCAAATGACCCGGAAATCGACCCTGATGACATCATTGCCGCCGACCCTCGCGAACTGCTTCGTCTCGATGACGCGCAGGAGATCCATCTGCGTTTTCACATCGATGTTCCCGACTTCATCGAGGAAGAGGGTTCCCCCGTCTGCGAGCTCGATCTTGCCTTTGCGTCGGTACTGGGCCCCCGTGAACGCACCGCGCTCGTGACCGAACAATTCGCTCTCAAGAATCCCTTCAGCCAGGGCTCCGCAATTCACAGCCACGATAGGGAAATAGCGCCTGGAGCTGTTGCTGTGAATTGCACGAGCAATCAGCTCCTTCCCTGTGCCACTTTCACCGCGAATCATCACCGTTGTGTCTGTCTTCGCTACCGTCTGAATCAACTCATACACCTTCTTCATTTGCGCCGAGTCACCGACGATATCATCCGCCTTGCTGAACTCGGAGATCTGTTCTTTGAGCTTCAGGTTTTCATTCGCAAGGCTACGTTGCTTGAGGGCATTGGTCACGAGATGCGACAGGTAGTCCGGATCGACCGGCTTCATAACATAGTCGAACGCACCCTCTTTCAACGCTTTGACTGCAGTGTCAACCGTGGCGTGAGCCGTTATGAAGATGATCGTCGCCGTGGGATCAATCTCCTTGATACGCTGCTGCAGTTCCATCCCATCCATGCCCGGCATCTTGATGTCGAGCAGCAAGATGTCCCATTTGCGACCTTGAAGTTGCTGAAGCGCTTCGGCAGCGCTGGCTGCAGTCGAGACGTTGAAGCCATCCTCTCTGAACCACTTTGAAAGAGAATCTCGAACCACCTGTTCATCATCAACGACGAGTATCGAAGGATTTGAATTCATACTGTTCCTCATGCCGTGCTGTTTTGATCTTTGGTCGACGGTTCTGACGGCACATGGCCTGTCGATAAACCGCCGTGCAGATCGCTTGTTTCGGTGCGCGAAAACCTCATCGTGAACGTCGTCCCCTTGCCTGGTTGCGAGTCAACGGATATCCTCCCGCCGTGGCGTTCGAGGATGCCATAGACTACCGAAAGACCAAGACCCACTCCCTGACCATTCTTCTTCGTTGTGTAGAAGGGCTCAAAGATATGAGGAAGATCCTCAGCAGCAATACCGACGCCCGAATCCTTCACGAGGATACAAATGTCTCCCCCAGCGGGGCCCTGCTGAACCTCGACGCGCAATTTCCCTCCACCGGGCATTGCTTCGACAGCGTTCACAAAGAGTGCCACCAGCGCCTGTTCGATTTGATTTTCATCGCAGAGCAGAGAGATCTCCTCAGGCGGAAGAAGAGCCTCAAACTGAACATTCGATATTTGAAAATGATGATTCACCAGTTGTTGGGCTTTTTCAATGATCTGCCGAACCGGTACGAGCGCGAATTCACCTACTTGCTTCTTTGAGAACAAGAGAAGATTCTTGACGATGTTGCCGCAACGGTCCGTTTCACGCTGAATGAGCTCAATATCATCAATCGTTTGTTGGACCTCCGGGCTTTTTGTTTCGGTTCTCTTCAGGCGACGGGCGATCAATTTCGCGTATGTCAAAATCCCCTCGAGTGGGTTGTTCAACTCGTGCGCCACGGTTGCCGCAAGCTTCCCGAGCGAGGCCATCTTCTCGATCTGCATGATCTGCCGATGAGCATTCTGCAGTTCCGCGGTCTTGTCCCGAACACGCTGCTCGAGCGTCAGCGACCACTCTCGATTCTCCTTCTGTGCACGCTGCAACGATTGCGTCATAAGGTTGAACGACCGTGCAAGCTCACCGATCTCATCATCTTTCCGAATCGGGATCTCGTGCGCGAGGTCACCCGATGAGACCGCGCGAGTTCCTTCCATCAGGTTCCTCACGGGACGAAGCACAGTTGAGGACAAGAAATATATCGATGTCGCTGCAACCACGATCAGCAGTATTGCTGCCACGCCAATGATTTGCCACTGCGACCTGGTGATCGCTGCATCAACTTTTTCAAGGGACATTCTGACATCAAGCACGCCCAGGACCGTCCTCTCGGCAGGATGCGAATGACACCCGGCGCTCGAGCACGACGGCTCATTACGAATTGGATTGATGAGGCCCAGGATACGCCGACCATCTGATGCAGAGTAGATTCGCATGCGACTGCCTGCCGGGACTGATTCGAGCGGGTGCGCCTGATCATGACAACCATAACATGCTTCCGCCTTCAGATCGACCACCGATCCCTGTTCGGACTTTTCGGTCGAGAACGTGATCTTGCCACGCTTGTTGTAAATCCGAATGCCGTCGATGCCGGGTTGATGCCCCAAGGTGGTAATTATCTCGTAGACATCTTCCTTCCGATTCAACATCATACTGTAGTGTGTGGAACTTTTCACGAAGTCACTGACCCGATTCGCGCTTTCCATCACCTGGGACATCATCTGGTCTGTGTAGAAACGGACAGAGAAATAAGAGTAGATTCCGAAGAGAATCAGAAGAAGGAAGGAACCGAGAAGAAGACGACCCTTGAGAGTCTCAAACCATCGCATAGTCGGAATTCACCGCTGGAATGCTGGCAGAAACTATGCCAGAGAACGGAACCCCAAAAAGCGGCGATTGCCCTGAATGCCACTTTCGGGAATGCATTCTTAAGAACCCTCAGAACCCCGTATTGCCACACTTAAGAAAGCACCTTCGTGAACATCCAAGGCAATCGACTTGCCGACAACACGAACAGCTATGAGTACACCATCCGAACGAGTTTGAAGTATTTCGCTGGACCGAGCATCTCGGATAGATTCTCAAGCGCCTGCCCACCGTCAGCGAGTGTCTGCCCTACGACAGCTCCTCCCTTGGTCAACTCGGCTGAGAGCAAGGCTTGAAACCGTCGTTCATCTTCTGCATAGACCCGGGCCGCGTCTGCGACTGAAAGGAGGTTCTTATCTTCAGCGACAGGTCCATCCGGGACTATCTCGAAGAGCCATCCCTTGCTCAGCGGCGAGGTGCAGACCGCGTGCGGATTCTCAGCGAGCTGTGCGTTCGTCATATAGACTTTTCCACTGAGGGGGGACACAATCGGGAGCGTCCCTCCTTCAATCACGATCCATGCGCAGACTTTGTTCTGCACTACGCGTTCACCAACCGCCGGAAGCACGACAGCTTTTGGCGAGAGCAGCACCGATGCCATCCCGGGCTCGATCCCCATTCGGACAGTATGGTCCCCGCCAGTTCTAACCCACATGTGCCTCTTACCGTACAACAAATTCCCGAGGCGTTCTTCGGATTCCTGGGTTTCGGCCTTGCGCTCATCCTTCATGTGCATCGCCTGTTCATTGATAAACCGTTGGCGTAGTGCGATATCGAGCGGGCACTGCTCGCAATCGAGTTTTCGTTCACAGAGTTGATACGATACCACCCCTGCCGTCATCCACACGCAGCGAAGCTCTCCGGGCGGCACAATCGGATACTTACTCTGATACTCAGACTCACTCATTGCAACCCCTTTCTTAGTTGGGTTGTGATACACTTCGAAGATCTTCGATCCATTCAATCTCCGGAACTCCATGGCGCTCTGGCTTCTCGTGCTTGAAGAGAGGGAGGTACTTTGCCGCGAGTGCAAAGACGATAAACCCTGCCGTAACAATGCTCAGCGTCACCGCGATCTCCATCCAGCTCGGGAAATAGGACGTCCCTGCCCATCCTTCCATCCCGCTGATGCTGACATTCAGTCGGTTCAACACAAATCCAATGATCATCATCACAGCGCACCAGAACAAACCCGTTTCATTTTCTCGCACCCTCTTCTGTGCCAACAAGAGGAACGGAATGATGACACCGATGGACTTCTCGAGCCAATACAAATACGTTTCGGCTCGAGCTTGGAACAACAGCGGCAACGCATGGCGATCTGCAAGGTCGACAATCGTCATCACCGTATACACACCAAGCACCATCACCCCGACCCTTGCGATTTCCGTCAACAGATTCAACTCCAGCCCACGCTTGAAGGCACGCGAACTCAGGAACGACTCAAAGATAATCATCGCACATCCGACAGCGATCGCCGAGACATAGAAGAAGACAGGGAGGTACGGCGAATACCACAGACCGTAGAGCTTCTCCGGAACAATCAAGTAGAGAGAGCCGAGGGATGATTGATGGAGCGTGGAAAGCAGCACGCCCACAATGATCATCGGCACGGTGATCTTCTTGATGACCGCCTTTGTCTTGTGCATGCGAAACTTCTCCAAAACGACCGGCGAGAATTCAAGGGCGAGCACGCTCGTGTAGAGCATCACACACCATGCAACCTCGAACATCACAGAGTGTGGATTCCACATGATGATGGCATGCCAGATCTGCATGGGCCGTCCAAGATCGAACATCAGGGCACAGATGACCAAAATGTACCCCATGAACGCTGTGAGGATTGTCGGCCGAATGATTGGTTCGAACCGTTTGACATTGAAGATGTAAACAATGGCAGCAAGCGTGAATCCTCCAGCGGCCAGTCCCACACCGCAGAGCACATCAAATCCAATCCACAATCCCCACGGAAACTGATCGCTCAAGTTCGTTGCGGCGCCAAGGCCTCCAACATATCGGACGATGGTCGAATACGCTCCGGCGAGAAGGATGATCCCCGCCACCACTTTCCAAAAACTCAGTCCTGAAAGAAACCGTTTCATCGTCTTCACCTCGTGTTGAGAATGTTAGACATGGGTACCGTTGCCGTTCGATCGATCTTCCATTTCCCGCTGGTTCTGCTCATGTTGCTGGACTTCTTTGCGGCGGTTGGTGATCCACCAAATGCCGTATAAGAGAGACCCACCAACGGTCACAATGCCCGGGACCTTGGAAAGGGCGTTCCAGGTGAGAGATGGAAGAGCCGCCGTTTGAAGCTCGGTCCTGAAGCCGAGTTTCTCGAACGGAACACTGGTGATGTAGAGGATCGAGGTGCCACCTACCTCATTCTGTCCGTAGATGCGATTCACATATTTCGTGGGATCTGCTTTCATGCGGTCGAGTGCCTCACGGATGAGGTCATCCCGATCACCGAATTTGGTGGCCCCGGTCAGGCAAGCCTCAGCACACGCGGTCGGCAACCCCTTTGCAATTCTGTCATGACAGAACACGCACTTTTGCACGCGCGGATATGTGCTGCTCCATTCATAGCGCGGCACCTGGAACGGACATGCCTGCATGCAATACCGACAGCCAATGCATTTGTCCTCGTCATAGAGGACCGGGCCTTCCGGCGACTTGGTAAACGCACCAACCGGACAAACCGAAACACAGGTCGGTTCCAAGCAATGTTGGCACAGCCGGCGGACGAAAACGCCGTCGTGCTCTTCCAACGCCGTATAGGCAGTGGCCGAGAGTGACTTCTCTTCTCCTGCGGCGAGCTTGTTTGCCGTTTTGCAGGCATCCTGGCAGGCATTGCATCCTATGCATAGGGTGATGTCGATGAGCATTGCTTTGTTCTTGGTCATTGCTGGTCCCTTCGAGTCTATCGTACCTGGAGGAATTCTTCTTCAAAGTTCTCCCACACATCAGCGCCCATCTGCTTGAGTGCACCTGCGACCGGAGGACCACCATCCTGCAGAAGAGCTGGAATCAAGCCACCGTGGCTGGGAACAGCGGCAAACACGTCGCGGAGACGTCGGAATTCCTCGGGGATCCATCGACGCGTCTCCTCACCGAGGAGCATTTGGCGGAGCTCCGAAGGCTTCTCAGGTTGGATCGTATATGCCCAGCCATCGCTGAAAAGATTCTCTTTCAGCAGGCCCGGGTTCCTCGGAAGTTCTTCATTGAGCCCCGCGATGCGTCCATCCATCGGCGCACGTACGGTGAGCGTGCGGCCGCCTTCTCTCAGCGCAAAGAGGGGATCTCCCTTCCTTACAGTATCCCCAACGCCCTTAAGGAACTCCACCTGAGGTTTGTCAAGTAGACGGCCTACAAAGTCGTCGACACCCAACCGGACTTTGCCGGATGGAAAGAGGCTCAGCCAGGTATGCGACCGGGCAAAGAAAATGCCGTCCGGCAGACGTACTGGATAGGCCAGCTGTGCTGTCTGGACGACGGTGGCAGGTAGGGCTTTCTTGGCTCTCACACGACGAACGATTGCGTCGAGTCCAAGGAAAAAAAGGATTGTCATCACAACAAATATGACGGTCATAAGGATAGCTCCTTCAGTTCTTGATGTTGTTGTTTCGGATAATGCCTGCATTTGGAAAGAACTCTTGAACAAACCGCTCCCATTCTTGCTCATTCATGAGATCGCTCACGTTCTCGGCAATTCTGCCTCCGTCCTGAAGCACCGAATGCAATGGAGGAGAAAACCACTGAATCAACTGGCTTCGAACTGCTTCTTCCCATCTTTCAGCAACAGCGCCATGAAGGAGATTCCGGATTTCCAGCGAAAGGTTCGCAGGCGCGATTTTCGCAATCCAACCACGATCGAACGGAGATGTATTGACAAGCTGCGGGCGCCCGACAAGCTTGTTGTTGACATCAACGACAATTCCAGACAACGGTGCAATCTGGGGCAAAAACTTCCCCCCTCTCTCGATCGTCGCGTAAACCTCTCCTTGCCTCACGCTCGTCCCGAGGAGCGGCATTTGAACGCCCGATAGATGTCCAAGCACTCTTTGTGCAAAGTCATCCACGCCAACGGTCACGACCTCAGGCGAATTCACCACCATCCAGGCATGGCCAGGATGGTAGTAGCGTTCCACGATCGTGTAGGTGACTTGTGCCTCCGGGGCCGCACGTCTTTGTGTCAAAGCCCTTTTCTTCGAACTCTTCACAAGTTCCAAGACGATGAACACTGCCAATGTCAGTAGTAGAAGGATGAAGGACATGCGCGAATCTCCACAGATATCTCACTGCTTCACCATCCACGCATAATAATTCCGTGCCAATCGGTTGCGGGGATTCGCAATTGTGACGAGCTTAACTCTTTGAATTCGTTGAAGTTAGGTAAGGGAAAAAGAGTGGTGAATATTGAGATTGGAATTGTGCTGAAAAAATAGGCAACAAGTGGTAATCACTCTTACGTGACTGCCTAAGTTGTTGCTATTTAGCGTACACGAGGGTAGGCGAATTCTTCAACAGTGTATGTTGAAGTTCTCAACGAAACGGAATGTCAACAGATCCTCGGAAGCTGTTCGCCAGATAGCATGTCGACAACTCTAGCCCCGCCAATGGCGGTACGCATAACAACCGAGCTTGGATGGTCCGCAACAACCTCACCGATGATAGCCGAGTCCTTTCCCAATGGGTGTTGCTTCATTGTCGAGAGGACCCTCCCAGCATCCTGCTGAGGGACGAAGGCAAGCAACTTGCCTTCGTTTGCCACATAAAGAGGGTCCAGACCGAGTATCTCACAGGCACCTCGAACAGGATCCGTGAGGGGAATAGCCACCTCATCGATCTTTATGCCGACATGTGAAGATTCAGCAATCTCGTTGAGCGCACTGGCGACTCCACCGCGCGTCGGGTCGCGGAGGACGTGGATGTTCTTGCTCGCCTCGAACATCGCTTCCACCAGACCATTGAGAGGAGCGGTGTCACTCTCGATCTTCGATTCAAATTCGAGTCCTTCACGTACTGACATAATTGCAATGCCGTGAACCGCGATCGATCCGCTGACGATGACCGCATCACCGATGCGAGCATTTCTCGAACCAACCTCGATGCCTTCAGGGACTACCCCAATGCCGGAGGTATTGACGAAAATCTTGTCCCCCTTTCCGCGATCAACCACCTTGGTGTCCCCGGTCACTAACTTCACCCCCGCTTTCTCCGCAGCTCGTTGCATGGAGACGATCACCCGCCACAGATCATCCATGGCAAATCCCTCTTCAATGATAAACGCTGCAGAGAGATACAGTGGACGAGCACCACACATTGATAGATCATTGACCGTCCCGTTCACCGCAAGTTCTCCGATATCTCCTCCCGGGAAGAAGATCGGGTTGACAACGTAAGAATCGGTGGAAAAGGCAACTCGGACTCCATCGAGAGTGAACATTGCGCCATCGTGAAGCTGTTCCAGAAAATCGTTCTTGAACTGCGGCACGATCATTTTCTGGATCATTTGTTGGCTGAGCTTGCCTCCCCCCCATGAGCAATCAGCACGTGCGGGTAGTCCGAGATCGGAATTGGGCATGCAAGCCCGGCTGAGACGTTTGCCATCCGCTCTGGTTCTTCTCCTGTACTCATAGAATCTATCCAGCGTTGGTGGAGGGTTTCTGTGTGCCCGATCGTTTCTCGGTCACAAACGCGAGGAGCACAATGGAGAGAATAGTCAAGATCAACGAGAGATGCAATGGTGTTGCCTTGTCGACGCTGTACCACAGAATTCCGGCAAGGAAGGAAGATGGGAATGCACAGAGACCGATGACCATCTGATATCCTCCCAGGGTTGATGCTCGAAAACCATCCGGTGAGAGCTCGGAAACCAGTGCCTTTTGCACCGGTTCCATTGCAGCTCGATGAAGTCCATAGGCAACGAAGCACAAAATGGCGCCCGGCATCCCCTGCAAGAGGAGCAACGCGAGGCATGTGAATCCCCAACAAACAAAACTGATAAGAAGAACGAGTTTCCTGCCGATGATATCGGATAAACGGCCGAATGGGAGTGAGAAGATTGCAGCAACCACCGTGAAAATCAGGTACAAAATCGGCATCGTCGTTGCCCGTGCGCCAAGCTCCCTTGCATAGAGGAGCAGAAAGGAATAACTGAACGACCCCAACGCGAACAATGCGCTCAAAACGAGAAAGATCCAGAGGTTCCTGTCCATATTCTTGAAGGTGAGTCCTTTGAAGGCCCTCGTGCCCTTGCTGGGCGATTCCTTAATGGAGAACAAGATCATTACGACGCCGATGGCCGAGGGAAAAGCGGCAAGCAAAAAGAGGTTCTTATAGCCAATGTCAATAAAGGCGAGACAGATCAGGATACCGCAGACAGCGCCCAGGTTGTCCATCGTTCGAAGCAGTCCGAAATGCTTCCCACGGTTTTGATCTGTTGACAGGTCGGCAACGATTGCGTCACGCGGCGCGCTGCGGATTTTCCCCATCCGGTCGAAGACCCGGAACGGAATCAGGTGCTGCCAAACCGTCGACAGTGCATACCCGATTCGTGACAACGAGCCGAAGAGATACCCTACCCAGATGAAGACCTTTCGGCGCTGAATCCGGTCGGAGAGATATCCTGAGGCTGCTTGAGAGAGGGATACGAGAGCATCACCAAGACCGTCAATAAAGCCCAAGACGGCCATGTTGGCCCCAAGGACGGAGGTAACAAACATCGGCCAGATGGGATAGACAATATCGGACCCAAGGTCATTCAGAAATGAAGCGAGGGCGAATACTCGTATTGTCTTGGCGGACTCTTTTTGTTCCGTTGATTCGACGATCGCTTCACTTCTCCTTCTTTGGCAGGGCTTCCTCCCGCTTGCGAAGTTCTTCCTCACGCGCTTTCAGCTCCCCAGACTGACGATTCAGCGTTTCTTCGAGCGCCCTCATCTGAGCGATTTTCGCGTCGATTTCTTTTTCGTATTCGGCCTTGTCCCAATAGCCGCGATCTTCAAAGTACCCTTTGAAAAACCAATTATGGCGGAGAGCTTCCATATTCTCATCGAACCGGCTGGCACCATCGCCGCGCAGCCTCTGCCATCGCGATACCTTTCTGGACGATCACCAGCAAGCTGTCATAGACCCTGCGCTCGACCAAGAGGGCGCCAAGGGTCCCTTGCCCTTGGTTGAGTCTTCCGAGCACATCCCTGGCATTGACGACGGTCGAATCCACATCTATGATCAGCTTCTCGATGTTTTTCGTTACTCCAGAGAGATTCTCGCTCACACCGGTGATGAATATTGGGATGTTGCTGAATTGCTCTGCCGTTTTTCGCAGGCTCGAATCGGCCTGAGCCGTGGCCCTCTGCAGCGAGCGATAGACGTCCTCGTCAGTAATGAGCTTACCAAGCGTGCCGTGACCAGCGTTGACTGCCTTCAGGATCTTTGTGAACTCTTCGGTCGCTCGTCTGGTGTTCGCAATCATACCTTGGGCATCTTCGATGATCACGGACAGCCGGAACGGCTCCGTGCTCAGCAGGATGTCTTCATTGTTCACCTCTTCTGAAGCCGAGCTTCCGACGCTCAACGATACATATTTGTTGCCAACGAGCCCCTCTTGCTCGATCATCGCGTAGGAATCCTTCTTGATGAAATTCTTTATTTTGCTGTTCAGCTTGAGATCAACCCGCACTTTATTGTTCTGCGGGGAGATTGTGATCTTGTCCACAATCCCTACATCGACACCGGCGAGCCTCACCGACGCACCGGTGCGAAGACCTTCAATCGTATTGAAATAGGAGGTCACGCCGAAACTCTTCCGAAACAGCCCCTCTTCCTTGCCCACCAAAAAGACAGCCACCACCACCGCTGCCCCTCCTATTACGATGAATAAGCCAACGCGGATCAATGAACTTCTCTTGTTCATGGCATTCCTCTATTCTGATGCAAAGAAACCTCTTACAATTTCATCCTGAGAACCCTCAAGGCTTTCAATCGTACCCTGTTGTTCAAGCATACCGTCGTGAAGAATGGTCGCTTTGTCTGCAACAATTCTAGCACAGACCATGTCGTGCGTCACCGCAATTGACGTCGGCTGATAGCGTTCCTTCATGCTCTGCATAAGATAGCTGATCTCCCGCGAGGTGATCGGATCCAGGCCGGTTGTCGGCTCGTCGTACAGCATGATTCGAGGATTGGTGATCAAGGCGCGGGCGAGACCAATCCGCTTCTTCATGCCTCCAGACAACTCAGAGGGCATTCTATCGAGAGCGGATTCGAGACCGACGAGGCGAAGCTGATTCACGACTCGTTCTTCGACCTCTTCACGACTAAGTCGCTCGTGACGTTCCAAGGGGAACGCCAGGTTCTCCCTGACACTCATCGAATCGTACAAGGCCGCCCCCTGAAAAAGATACCCCATCGTCCTCCGCAGTGCGTTCAACCCTTTGTGGCGCATGCCACAGACCTCCTGCCCGTCGATCTGAACGCTCCCGCTCTCAGGGGTAATCAGTCCGATGATGATTTTGAGCAGGACGCTTTTGCCGACTCCGCTCTTGCCGAGAATAACGACGGTCGACCCCTGCTCAACGCTCAAGTTGACGCCACTGAGAACGTGATTCTCGCCAAACGATTTCCAGAGATTTCGGACCTCGATCAGGGCCATATCCACACCGTGAGCTTCACGAGAATCATATCAACAAATATGATCAGCATCGAAGAAAGAACAACAGCCGAGGTCGACGCTTTGCCGACACCTACCGTCCCGCCAGTCGCATGGTATCCCTGGTGACAACCGACGATTCCTATGACGAAGCCAAAAATTGCTGTTTTTGCCAGTCCAGGGATGAGATCGGCAAACGTGAGGGATTGAACGACGCTATCCCAATACAGTCGCCAGGACATGCTCGATTCTATTGCCACCGCAACATATGAACCGAACAGGCCGATTGCATTGACGATCGCAGTCAGGAGCGGTTGGAGGAGAATACAGGCCAGGACACGAGTGACGACGAGAAACTTGTATGGATCGATCCCAGAGACTTCCATTGCATCGATCTGTTCGGTGACACGCATTGACCCAAGTTCCGCGCCGATGCCTGAACTCACACGGCCAGCGACAATAAGCGCAGCGATGACCGGCCCCAATTCACGTACAAATGATATCGCGACCATGGCCGGCAAGTACGAATCCGCGCCGAAGCGAAAAAGCGTCGGGCGCGTCTGCATCGCGATAATCAGGCCAACAATGAAGCCCGTGATTCCCACAAGCGGCAGCGACCGAGATCCAAGCTCATCGATGTGGCGACGCACCTCGCCAAACTCGTACGGTGGGGTGAGGACGTTCGGGAAGAAACGCAAGGAGAACACGGTCAGGCTGCCTGCCTGTTCCAGGAAATCCGATATGAACCTGAACCGACGTTTTCGCTGACGTGGTTCAGAATGATCCTGTATCCCCATCGTTCTCCATCCCTATGTCACAGCAACTGTGTCATGGCCGACTATGGAGTCGGGAAAAGTCATTTCATTGACAAACACTTCTTGAAACTCCGCATCAAGATTGAGAGCGACGTGTCGTGCGATTCGCCCTATGTGTCCGAGGACCTCGTCACTTGCCTGAAAAAGAGCAAGCTTGGCGCCGAGCAACGCTGAATTACCGGTCGGTTGGATTTTCTCCGGCAAGACTGGCAGGAGCCCGATACGACACGCGTTCGTACGATCGATGTAATTACCGAATGCTCCCGCAAGATAGATCTTGCCGACATCGTCAAGCGATGAACCTAAGTTCTTTGTCAGTATTCGAAATCCTGATGCGATGGCAGCCTTGGCAACCTGGAGCTCGCGTATGTCGCTCTGTGTGATCTCCACAGGCGGGCACAGCGAGATTTTTCCATCCCCCTTGAGGACTTTTCCATCTTCCCGGATGGCTTGTGTCGCTAGCCCTGCTGCAACCGCATCGACAAGTCCACTTCCGCATATTCCGCGTGGAGGCACATTTCCCAGGACACGGCACTTGAAGGACCCGTTCTCAGCGACGACGTGAGCAATCGCTCCGGTTGTCGCGCGCATGCCCATCGAGATGCACGATCCTTCGAATGCCGGACCGGCAGCAGTCGAGCAAAACAGAAGTCGATCACGATTCCCAACGACAATCTCTCCATTGGTGCCAAGATCAATGAGCCCGACGAGGGATTCACTCTTGTAGACATTCGTCGCCAGAATTCCCGCGAGGATATCGCTGCCTACGAAACTGCCCATACAAGGCAGGAATCGAATTGAAGCTTTCGGGACAATCTTCCACCCGAGCTGCTCAGGCGCAAATCGCTGAAGACCGCCGTTCGGCGATTCAAAGGGATACTGAGAAAGCGGTGCGACGTCGAGCCCAGAGAACAGATGATGCATTACCGTGTTCCCTACAATGACGACATCTTGGACGCGTGCTCCATCGACGTTGGAAGAGTTGATAAGCTTCTTGATCATCTCTCCCAGCTGGTTTCGGATAGCTTGTTCGAGTGTTGGTTGCCCTTTTTCTGTGACGGCATAGAATACCCTGCTCATCACATCCGCACCGAACCTGCCTTGCTCGTTGAGTCCCGTCTCGACCGCCAGGACGTTTCCATTCTGAAGATCCATCAGCTGGGCTGCAAGTGTCGTCGTTCCCAGATCGATCGCGATTCCGAAGCCTTCCCGACCGACGAATTCGAATTTGCTGTCATCCGTGAGGACGCGCGCTTCCCATTGAGCAAGTTCTAAGGTGAGGTCTTCGTCGGCTTTGCAGCGGCAGGCAAGTCTCCAGCCCTCCCGTGCGTCTTTTCTGGAGAGCATGTTCTCTTGTTCAGGAGTCAGCGGAAGGTTCCCTGAAAGGACCTTGACCTTGCATCCTTCGCAGATAGCGTTTCCGCCGCAAGGAAATTCGACTCCGTAGGTGAAGAGAACATCCTGCAGAGGCGTTCCACGTTGCACCGTAAACTCGTGGCCCAGAGGCAGGAGCATTATGCGGACCTGATCAGCCATCTTTACTGTTGAGAGAAAAGGCGTGGGAAAAGGATCACTGCTCCAATAGTACTCATAAAACTCAAATAATGAAATTTCGCCCTCTTGCACGTTTGGTCAAGCCACCGGGACAGTGAAAATGGCACCCAGAATGCTTTCCTGCTGTTTGTTCTCAGCCAGCCTACACGCGATTTCCAGCCGACCGGTCCGGATCGACGGGGTTTGCCCGCCTTGTCATTCGGCGCATGAGCAGGAATACCGGATAACCGGCCAGAAGTACTGACCCACCGACAAGAAGAGATCCAGGCTGAGACACAATGACATTGACGGTTATGCAAAGGAGGAAAACCACAAAGAACCCGGGTAGAAAAGGATAGAAAGGAACTTGATATGCTTTGCCGCCCGGGGACGATATTCCTCGGCGGCGAAGGACGAATATCGTGGATGCCACAAGTGCGTTGTTGAGAGTGTCGAAAAACATCACATAGTTCAGCAATCGCTCAAACGTGCCAAGCAGAAACAGACACCCGAGAATCGTGGCGCCAAAGAACAGCAGCGTAAATTCCTGGGTCTGCGTCTTCTGATTGACTCTCATAAAGATCGTCGGCAATGCACCGTCCTGGGCCATCGCGTAGTAGGACCGGGGAATCTGCATGAGGGTCACGTTGACAAAACCCAATGCCGAGAGAAATATCGCGATTGAGACGATGAGGTACGCCGATTGACCAAAACAAATCCTGGCCACCTCCGCTGCCACAAGTTTCGCCCCGGCGATTCCATGCATGCCAAGGACAGAGAAATAAGCGAGGTTTATCAGGAGGTACAGGCCGATGATGATAGCAATTCCGAAGAAGATCGCCCGAGGCATGTTCCGCTCTGGTTCCTTGATGTCCCCACCGAAATTCAGTGTGCATTGATACCCACCATAGGTATAGAAGACGGAGATCAGGCCAACTCCGAGAGCGATCCAAAAAGGCTCATGCGTCAGGCTTTGTACGGGCTCAGGCGACCTGGCGCCAGCAAACGTGAACGCAACGAATCCCAGCATCAGGATCATACCGATCTTGATGATCGTAAGGATGTTCTGGGCCCACGCCCCCGTTTTAATACCCAAGTAATTGATAAGAATGAGAAAAAGAACCAATCCACCCGCTGTATACTGAGTGACAGCCTGAGTGCGCAGATTCTCCGGGAAGATGATGGGGAGAATGTATTCTGCACCGATCATCGCAACTGCAGCAGCGCCAGCGCCATTGACGATGGTAACATTTGTCCAATTGAGCATGAACGCGACGGACGGATGGTAACATTCTGCAACGACCTTGTAGAATGCACCTGGCTTGGGAAATCTCGAGCCAACCTCAGCAAATGTCAACGCACCAAGAAAGCTGATGAAACCACCCAGAATCCATGCGGCAAAGAAAATCAGAGGTGTGCCTGTCGACGACGCGACCATCGCGGGCGTTCGGAAGATACCGATGCCGATGACCAGGCTGACAACGATCATCGTGGCATCAAAGGTCGAGAGCTTGGCTTTAATGGTCATCCACGTTCATCCTCTCTGGAACATGCAATGGCGTGAGCGGTCACATTCCCAATGATCTTCACCCTCTGCAATCGGAGAAACGCCTTTCACGACAATGAAGGACTCTTCTTCACGCTCACTTGATACTCACCGCTTCCGAATTCAAAGTGAACAAATTCTGCATCGGCGTCCCGGAAGAGCATTGCATCGTCGGCAAGGCTCCCTGGCTCGCCGTTCTCCCACAGCATTCGCTCGCCCTCAGTAACGGTTTGTCGGTCCCAAGGAAGTGGAATGTACACCTGCGCTGTACTTCCGACAGGGATGAGCAAGCTCATCGTGAAGGATGCATCTGTCCTTTTCCACGAGACAGCAGCCTTTCCCCTTACTGTCTTGATTGTGGCTTCGGCGAACTCAAGACTCCGTACAACGTGCGGCTTGACTTGTAGTTCCCTCCATCCCGGGGACAAGCACGAAATCCCAGCGACGGCTCTGTAGAACCACGCATCGACGCTTCCCAGCATAATGTGATTGTGGGAATTCATTCCACCGCCCGTGATCTTCTCCCAGCGTTCCCACAGTGTGGTCGCATCTTCTTCCACCATATATCCCCAACCCGGATATGTTCGTTGAGACGCGACCTTGATCGCAACGTCGGCTCGGCCGTTGTCGGTCAGAACATCGAGTAGATATCTCGTTCCGAGAATCCCGGTATCAAGATGATAATCTTGCTCCTCTACGATGCTCTGTAGAAGTCGGTTGAAGACAAGCTGCTTCTTTTCAGGAGGCACCATGTCCAAGTACCAACGGAAGAGCGTTGGACGTCTGCCCGGGGCTTCTATCGACGGGCGCGAATCTGTTCACGGCGTACTCATCCTCCTCTAAGAACTTTCTGTTGAAAGCATCGCGGATATGTAGGGCAAGCGCTCTAAGTTCTCCTGCGTCGTCGTTGCGGCTCAAAACAGAAGCAATTTGCGAAAGACGAAGAGTATCGTGATAGAAGTACCACGTCGAGGTCAACTCCACAGGTGTCCTTTTGGGCGCGATGCTGCCGGGAGGACACCAATCACCGTACTTGCCAAGCTTCTTGACGATGTAATCCTCGGCACTCGAATGAAGAAACATGACGTATTTCTTCATCGACTCATAATGTCGTTCGAGTATGTCATGATCTCCATACATCACATAGACATACCACGCGATTGTGATGTACGCAGAGCTCCACGCAGGGTCTGCCGGATACAATCTCCTGAGGTACGGTGGGACAGTGTCGGGGAGGCTTCCGTCCTCCTTTTGTGCAAGCCGAACATCATCGAGGAACTTCGTGTAGAACGCTGCCATATCGAAGTTGAACATTGCCTGTTCGGCAGCGAGGTGTGCGTCACCAAGCCACCCCTGCCGCTCATCCCGCTGCGTGCAGTCCGTGGGAATGCTCATCAGATTGGCAAGCTGGCCCCAGAGGATGTTCCGGTGAATCCTGTTGATCAAGGCATTCGAGCAGGAAAACTGACCGGTCTCCTCAACGTCTGTGTGGACAAAACACGCTTCAATAGATTTGAGGGCAG
The DNA here is from genome assembly GCA_963739335.1 of uncultured Bacteroidota bacterium. Lineage (GTDB taxonomy): Bacteria > Bacteroidota > Ignavibacteria > UBA10030 > UBA10030 > UBA9647. Next base: position 26,933 of record CAVUAC010000083.1, read on the forward strand.
GCAGGCCAGGAACACCGGTGATCTCAGCATAGCGGAAGCCATGATACGTAAACCGTGGCTCGTAGGTCTCTGGACCCCCTCCTCTCAGGATGTAGAGATCCGTTGCCTCGGCATTCTGGTTTGGGGAGACATTCAGCGTGCCGTCGTCGTTGAGCAGCTCAGCGTGACGAAGACGCACCTCTGTTCCTCGGTTGCCTTCGACAGAAATTCTGACCCATCCGGCGATGTTCTGCCCGAAATCGTAGATACATCCACCATCAACCAGGACAGCCTTCTCAGGCTGAAGCCTCTTGACAGCTCGAATCGGCGCCATCGCTTGAGCAGTCACGCTTGGCCCATCGACAGCCACGGCTCTTTCCCACGCATCATCATCAAAGCCGGGTTCATCCCAACCGGGCATTTCAAGTCTGGCGTCATATCGCTCGCCGTAGTAGAGACCATTCTCTTGCAGGGGGCCATATGACATTTTCCAGCGAGAATCCGACGCAAACGTCTCCCTCCCACCATCATCATATTCCACGACCAACTGCAAAAGTACTTTCGGATGGTCGTAGTCATAGTTCTTGATGTGGCGACCGTTGCCCAAGATGATGCCGACAGCGAACCGCGGCGAGCCTTTTCGGGTAATCGATCCGATCAAGTCGCCGGTGACATCGTAGGTTGAATAGAGCGCGATTCTCTTGTAGTCGGTTTGCGCAGGGTCCAGCACGCGATCGCCGGTTTTCTTTCCGTTGATCCTCAACTCATAGTATCCAAGGCCGCACACATACGCCCGAGCTCGTGACACGGGACCCCTGAGTACGTACTCGTTCCTCACGTAGAGAGCATATGCATTCACATAGTCACCAAGGGGTTCTCCGAGCAGCACGCTTCCTTTCGAACGGAACTCCTTGCACTCCCGCTTGCTTATCCACTTTCCAATCCAGTCACTGCCTCGCAGAAGACCAAGCTCAAACGATGCGACTTCACTGAACTCGCTTTGCTGATAATCTTTGTCCCACCATTGCACTCGCCAGCAGCACGTTTGGCCAGTCCGAAGGGCTTGTCCACCGTATCGAATATTCGTCGTCTCATGAGATTCGACCTTGTGGCTATCCCATAGGTCACCATCGTTTCTCTCAGCTCGATCACGGGAAGAAGACACGAGGATACGATATGCTCTCTGGGTTTGGGCGCGTTGGGTATGGCTCAAGGACCAAGAAAACCGGGGGCGCTCCGCATCAATCCCTAACGGGTCCTTGAGGTATTCACAGCGAAGGTCGAACGGACGTGGTGCGTTCAAGCTGCTATCTCCATAGGGATGTCACGAGCATGATTGGAGTCAATCTATAGTCGGCCATACTCGTGGATGGTCTCGTACATCGCAAGGATGTTTTCGGTGGGCGTGATTGGCTGGAGGTTGTGGCATGGGGCACAGATCCAACGAGCACCTGAGAAGATTCGCAGATTCTCCAACACCTCGGCACGGACATCCTCCACCGTCCCGAACGGGAGCGTCTGCTGATTGTCCATCGCACCATGAAATATGATCTTGTCTCCGAAGTCCCGAACCAACCCCTCGCGTCCCATCGAGGGGCACCGCCACTGGATCGGATTCAGGAGTTCAATGCCGGTGATGTTGATCAAATCAGGAATCACCGAATGGACATCTCCGTCAGTGTGATAGAAGATGTGGATCCCATAACTCCACGCGAGGTCAGCCATCTTCTTCTGGTTTGGGAGAATGTATCTCCGGATGTCCTCGTGGCTCATCAAAAGCCCACGTTGGCCTCCAAGATCCTCTGCAATGTAGATGACGTCGACGATACCTTTGCCGATCTCAAGCGCCCGTTGATTCAGCTCGTAGTAATACTGAAAGATGTGACCAAGAGCAGCTTCCAGGATGTCTGGGTGCTCCAGGAAATCCATCAACCCTTGCTCGAGGCCTCGCATCGCGCAATATAAGAGAAACGGCTCAAACTCCCCCGTGCGGACGAAACGGTGGCGAGGGACTGTCCGGATCATGTGACGATACGCTTCATAGTCGTGATCATCCGCGCTTGGCCATTCGTAGGCGTGTACTTCTTCGACAGTGGAAACATGCGCCAGTGGATGCGTCTCAAACTCATCGTAGATGCCGGCACCGTAATCCATTTTCCTTCGCCGCAGCCCCCAGAGGTCAGACTCCGGGTCGCTAGGGTGATGGAGCTTCGTCCGTGGCGGCTCGACGCGGGTAACCCCGTCGATATTGAGCTTCGTATACAGCTCCTCAATGGTGCTGCACCTCAATTCGCGAAACAACCGTTCCGTTACTTCGTCGGTTGCCCAATAGTCGGTGGGCACACGATCAGGTTTTTCACTCGCAAATATGGCCAGCCAACGTTCGCGTGGCGTCACAGCAATTCCTCATTTTCGCTTGCTTAAGGTGTCACGCTCATATTGATGAACCTCAGCGATCCAATCTTCCCCTGAAGGCACACCCTGACTGAGGCAGAAATAGTCCCACACAGCGCCAAGAGGCAGGAGTCGTGACTCTTCCAGCAATGCCAGGCGCCCAAAATAGTCGCCCTTGTTTTCCATTTCCCGAAGCTTCACACGAGGTTCGAGAAGGGCTGCCAGCAGCGCCTTTTGCGTCGACCGGGCTCCCACGACCCACGCACCGATTCGGTTGATGCTCCCATCGAAGAAATCAAGCGCAATATGCACTCGGCGGAGAGCGTCTGAGCGCACGATCTCTTCTGCCAGGCTTCTCGTGTCGTCGTTGAGAATAACGACATGGTCGCTGTCCCATCGAACACCCCTGCTGACATGAAGGAGCAGCTCATCAAAGAACTGAAGCACGGCGGAGATCTTGTCCCCAACCGATTCGGTAGGATGAAAATGCCCCATATCCAGACAGATCATCTTCTTTCTTGAGAGCGCATATCCCAGATAGAATTCATGCGAGCCGACAACATAGGCTTCGCTTCCGATACCGAACAACTTGCTCTCGACCGAGTCCTTCATCTCAGATTTCTGAAAAGGAACAGAGTAGATTTCATCAAGGGACTCTACGAGCAGCTTACGGTGAGACCATCGATCAACGGGAATGTCCTTCGAACCATCAGCGATCCAGAGGTTGTGGATGCAAGGATCACCGAGCTCCCTTCCCATAACGGCGCTGATCTCGCGACATCGACTAACGTGTTCAATCCAGAATGCCCGGATTCCGCGATCACGATGGCTCAACGTAAATCCGTCGTCCGCTTTGGGATGGGAAAACAACGTCGCGTTGAAATCAAGCTTCAAGCGCTCCTGTTTTGCCCAATCGATCCACCCCCGAAAATGGGCAGGCGTGATCTCATCTCGGTCAACGTGTTTCCCCGCAAACTCCCCATAGATCGCGTGGAGATTCAAACGATGGTGGCCAGGAATCAAGCGATACGCTTGCTTGAGGTCCAACCTTAACTCATCGATTGAACGAGCTTTTCCGGGGAAGTTGCCGGTTACCTGGATCCCGCCTCCCGACAACTCAGCGGCCGGTTTTTCGAACCCGCCGACATCATCTCCCTGCCAGCAGTGAAGCGAAAGAGGAACGCCGGCAAGAGATTGGACAGCATGTTCTGTATCGACCCCGACTGCACTGTATCGTTCCCCCGCGAGTTCATAAGTATTACGGATTTTCGTTTCGTCCGACATTGGTTCCTCGTCTTTGGTGCCCAATTAGTGCTGCATGTCTGCTAGGTTCTTGTACCGCACGAAGGCTGTCTCCCAATCGTCGCGATCAGTCGGTTCATACGAAACTGGACTGAACGACCTTTGGACGACCTTCCGAATCTCTTTTAATGAAGCGAACTGACCGGCAGCAAGAGCCTGAACCAGGATATTTCCGATCGCGGTTGCTTCGACCGGACCGGCGACGACGGCCACACCCGTCGCATTTGCGGCATATTGACACAGCAGCTTGTTTTGTGCGCCACCGCCGATGATGTGGATTCTTTCGATTTGCCGGTTGGTCAATCGTCGAAGCTGGTCAAGGGTTGACCGATACTTGAGGGCAAGGCTCTCAAGAATGCAGCGGACAAACTGCGCATGGGTCTCCGGCATTGGCTGTCTGCTTTCCCGGCAGAATTTCCGAATCGCCGAAGGCATGCTAGGTGGATTGAAGAACTCTGGATAGTCAGGATCGATCAATGATCGGCAAGGCTCTGCTCCAGCCGCGAGTTGCATCAGATGTTCATATTCGGTACTGAACGTCAGCGGACCATTCCTTGCGGCATTGCTGCAGCAACCAGAGCCCCATGATGTTCTTCAAGAATCGGATGGTGCCTCCGACCCCGCCCTCATTGGTGAAGTTTGAGGTCATTGCGTCGTCCGAGATGATTGGCGCCGGGGCTTCGACGCCCATCAAGGACCATGTGCCCGAGCTAACATAAGCCCAATGCTCTCCTTCTGCTGGAATGGCCGCTATGGCCGAGCCGGTATCATGCGAGGCGACAGCTGTCACGAAAACCTCCGCCAGTGAGACATCTGCGCTAACTGACGGGAGGAGCCTGCCGAGTCTTGTCCCCGGCTGTACGATGTGCTGCATAATCGAGCGAGGGACACCCAACGCTGAGAACAATTCCTCTTCCCAACTCCTCGTGCGAGGATTAAACAGTTGAGACGTTGTCGCAAAGGTAAACTCCGTCGCCGTGACTCCTGTGAGGAAATAGTTGAAAATGTCAGGCATGAAGAGGAGCCGAGACGCCCCCTCGATGTTCAAAGGATTGAGTTGCTTCTCCGCGAACAGCTGAAACAACGAATTGAGCTGCATGAACTGTATGCCCGTCAGCTCATACACGCGCCGGCGGGGCACGAGTTCAAAAAACTTCTCCATCATCCCGTCTGTCCGATGGTCACGATACGAGAATGGAAGCCCGACAAAGGATTCATCGCGACGGAGTAAGCCGTAATCCACTCCCCAAGTATCGATTGCTATGCTTTCAGGGTGCACACCCAGAGCGGCAGTGGCACGGAGCCCCTCTTTGATCCTGCCGAAAAGGTCGTGAATATCCCAGTGGAGGTGGCCATCGATCGTCTTCATTTCGTTGGGGAATCGGGTCACTTGTGAAACCGAAAGCCGGCCCCCTTCGATCGTGCCCAGCATCGTCCTGCCGGACTCAGCGCCCAGGTCGAATGCAACAAAGCAGTGCTTGTCCATTTCCTTTCAACAGAGAACAAGTGAGTGCATCATATGCGAAGCAATATCAATCTGCATGGTCCAGACTCTAACGGGATTTGGCGAAGCTCTCGCGCATCGGACCTTTTTCGTTTGGAGACGAGGTTAGTTCTTCATCCTGGAGATCAGATACTCCATGTAGCGTGACTTCATTTGCCTGCTCGCCATTGCCTGCTTCAGCGGCGGCAATTGAAGGACGACGCCGAGAATTGCGGCCATCGCGCGGTGATTCCACAGCGCACGGTTGTCAAAAATCAGGTTTTGAAGCTTGCCACGCTCGATCGCCATAACGACAGCACGGTGCACAGAGTTGAGCGGAGTAATCACACGCTTGGGGCGATCTTTCAGTTTGAGGCTGCCCTCCTTACAATTGCGCACACAGACCCCGCATCCCAGGCAGAGATCATCGTTGAGGCGGGCTTTCTTTTTCTTCTTGCGGCGGTGGTCGCCGGCCGAGACGAGCGCCATCGCCTCGACGGGGCACACATCGATACACTTCCCGCAACCGTTGCAGGATCGCTCATCGATTTCCGGAATGAAGTTCGTCGTATGGACGGGATGCATCGCCCCAAACCGCTTTGCCGCCAGCATCGCTTCGCAACAACAACCGCAACAGTTGCAGATGAAGCTCACCTGCTCCCGGACATTCTCTCCAAACTGAACGAGGTTGTTCTCATACGCCTGCTGCAGCAAATCCAGATCCTCTTCTATGCTGACCGAACGTGCTATCCCGTGTTTGATGAGCGATCCGGCGGCGTCGTTGAAGGTCATGCAGATATCCATCGGCGCGGCACAGGCTCTTCCGAGATGTTCCATCTTGTGCCGGCAGTAACATACTCCGACAGCACGGTGTCTTGCCGTCCTGATGACCTCACTCGCCCGTTCGTAGTCCATGATGTGCAGAGATATTTCCGGGGCCAGTGATGGTTCGCGTACGAGTCCGCGACCCAGTTGTGTCTCGCCGTTCGCGAAGAGTGCTTTGATGAAATCCTCTTCCACGTTAAGGTATTGATAGAAAAGTTCAGCAAGGGCTTTCTGGTCGATATCGTGGCGGACGCGCATCATGGAAAATTCGAAGAATCCGGCCATCGGTGGCGGGAGGCTGTAGACGGAATGGCCGTCCCCCTCGACATCAATGAGGAGGCCTCGACCTGACAACCGATCGAGCATGATTCCGGCTTCGGAGACCGGGATCTTCCAGATTCCGGCCGCATCCGCTATCGTGAATGGCTTGATCGGAAGAAGAGCTACATGCCTCGCTTCCTCCTCGGAGAAGAGCATTTCCAGGATTCGGTACAACAGATCAGATGGGGGCGCCCCCTGAGGGTAACGATTCAGGCGCGCAACCAGATTGTCATATGCGGATCGAGCTGCGAGATGAGCCATAGCACAGTCTCTGCTTCGGTAATGTCACCGCCGGCCTAGCGATTGGGAACGGCGATGCCCTTAAGCATTATCCCCAACGTTCCACAGCTTCTCGCAGAAGCTGTAGCTTCTCACGTTCCACGCGAGGAGCAACTGAACACGCAGTGCTCAGGATGAAACCGCCTCCTTCTTTCCCAACCTCGATCCTCCTCCTCACGTCCTCCAGGATTTTCTCTGTTGAACCATAGAGCAAGGTATTCACTGAATCAATGTTGCCCTTGATGAAGCCTCGTCCGCGCGTTCGTCTCTTTGCATCTTCCAGTTCCACGTTGCCCAGAGGCGGCGGATCAAGACATTCTATGCCGCTGACACCAGCATCAAAGATGAGCTCCAATCGATCAGCGATGGCACCGCACGTGTGAGTGTAGATGTGTACGCTCTGCTGTCTGACAGCACGAGCGATTTCTCCCTCGAATGGCAAGACGAACTCGCGATAGAATTGAGGCGAAATGAATCCCGCGCCCGCAAACGGCGATGATACCTTGATTGCATCAACTCCCACGCTGCACATCTCGAGAGCGAGTTCCTTCACGAGAGCACCAAAATGCCCGATGATCCGCTTCGATTTCTCAGGCTCGTCGAGTAGACCGAGAAGACCTGCCTGGTGCCCGAACAGATCCAGAAAGTAGTCAAACGGTGAAGTGACCTCGCCGTGGATGGAATAGTCAGATCCCACTCTTATCCGCAGCAGATCGAACACATCGAACTTGCGATCCGGATGAATCTTGAACCTGAGACCCTGCGACACTGGAATGTAATTCAAGGTTTCCGGCAAATCCTTCTCAGCGAAATCGGCAATGGAAGGCTTCGCTTCTTCATCGCTCATGAGTTGAGGCAGATCATCCCGCAGATAGAAGAATCGTCGGCCATCATTCCAAACGACTTCCTCTCCGTCAGCGGTCGTCTTCCTCGACAGGATATCGTTTTTCCAATCGGGATCGTGTCCGTGCAAGCTAACAAGAATGCCCTCGAATCCATACAGCTCTCGGAGCTTCACCAATCCATCTGCAAAGACCTCTGCCTCGTGCCAGAATTCTACAGGGGAGACATCGAGCTGAAGGAGCATATGCCCAATGCTCAGCTGGCACATCAACGGGACGCGATCCGGACTCTCCAGATCCATCGCCTGCCGGATTCTATGACGCGCGGTGTTCATGGGCTGATGGCTGTGCCCCGATAGTTTACGGAAATCGAGGTATTACATGTGGATTGCGAGCCGCCAGAAGCACGGACGAAAACCCATTACTAGCCACAAAGGCACCAAGGCACGGAGAAAAACATTTCAATTCATTCCCTTTTTGTAATGCTTTGTGTCCTCGTGTCTTCGTGGCAAAACTTTTCCAGCGCGTCTCTAGAACACAAACCCAATTCCCAGCGACATATCGTACCCGTTGAAATTGTTTCTTGCACCAACGGGAGTCTTGAAATCGGCCATGATATTGTAGCCGATGTTGACACCGAGCTTGAACCAGCTCCCCAGAAGAGCATCAAGCCCAACACCCAGTCTGCCCCCAACCACTGACTCGGAATGGGCCGACTGAGCGAGTACCGAGTTCTCAGCTTCCGAGCCCATGTATGACCCGACGCCAAATGCAATATAGGGACGAATACGATCTTCCGGCTCCGGCTGAGGAACAAAATACCTCATGCCCACCAGAAACGACACCACGGAATTTGACCGCTGTTGTACGGACAACGGAAAGGTGATGGTTGACGATGCTTCGGACGATAGCAAGGACGCAGCTATGGTGATTTCAAGATTCTCTCTCATCCAATAGCCGTATGTCAAACCGCCGACGAATCCGCTCGCCTTTGCGCTCTGTTTGATCCCCGCAAGTGAGATCTGTTGTCCGGCCTGGATTTCATTCCAGAGTCCAAGATTGAGCTCAAGTGTGGAAGAGCCTCTCAACGGAGCCATCTGACTGAACGCCAGGTTTGTTGTTGCGGCGAGAACAAGTAGTGCGATAGCTATGTTGCGAGTTACCTTCATGATCCACCTCCCCGAGTGATAGATGATATTGCAGATTTTGTTAGCTTCGTGTCCGATTGTTTTCCGACGCCGACAAGCGTGACCGTCCGAAATGATAATATGCTGCGCAAGCGCCCTCCGACGAAACCATAGGAGCCCCGAGCGGGCGCTCTGGTGTGCATTCTTTTCCGAACGCGCTGCATTCGTGCGGCTTCTTCAGACCCTGCAGAACTTGGCCGGCGATGCAGAGTGGAGATTCTTCAGCTGTGAGCGCTTCCACATTGAAGATCTTCTCGGCGTCGAACGCAGCGAAAGATTCACTGAGACTGTAGCCGCTTGAAGGAATAGTCCCTATCCCTCTCCACTTGCGATCTGTCGTCACAAATACTTCCGATAGAAGCTTTTTCGCCGGAATGTTTCCCTCACGTCTCACAGATCGTGCGTACTGATTCTCGACCTCGATGCGTCCTTCCTCCAGTTGCTTCACGGTCATCGAGATGCCCTGCAGGATATCCACAGGCTCGAATCCTGTCACGACGATCGGCACCCTGTACTTCGCGGCTATCGGAATGTACTCCTCGTACCCCATCACAGTGCACACGTGTCCTGCAGCCAGGAAACCCTGAATGAGATTCGTCCGCGACGAAAGAAGTGCCTCCATCGCCGGGGGCACCAGCACGTGTGAACAGAGAATCGAGTAGTTGGTGAGGCCAAGTTTCCTTGCCTGCCAGACCGACATGGCGTTTGCCGGAGCAGTCGTTTCGAACCCGACCGCAAGGAAGACGACGTTCTTTTCCGGGTTCTGTTGTGCTATCTTGACCGCGTCGAGAGGTGAATAGACAATTCGCACGTCGCCCCCTTCTGCCTTCACGCTCAGGAGGTCCTTCTTTGAGCCGGGGACTCTGAGCATATCGCCAAACGAGGCAAAAATGACCTCCGGGCGTGATGCAATATTGATTGCTTTGTCGATGATCTCGAGAGGAGTGACGCAAACCGGGCAGCCGGGACCGTGAACGAGAGTAATCTCCTCCGGCAGCAGCTGCTCGATGCCAAACTTCACTATCGTGTGCGTTTGCCCGCCGCATATCTCCATGATCGTCCACGGCCGCGTGGTCGTCTGGCGTATCAGCCTTGCATAATTGTTTGCCGCCGCCTGGTCACGATATTCATCGATATAGCGCATGGAGGGCCCGTTTCTTAATCGGAGGCAGCCCTTGTCTGACAACTGCCTCATTCCGGAGACCGACCAGTGTCTTGTGAAAAAACGCAGGCCGGTGCTGCAAAATATGACTTCAGCAAGTCATTGTCAACCTGAAGGAGCGCGATGTGTAGGGGCACAGGGGATTTCGCGGAAAGATTTACTATAGTGGCTTTCCAATGATAAGATAGCAAAGCCTCACAGCTTCGCCCACTACACCAAGAATCACCGTGAGCGCTGGCAAAAGCTTTTGGCAGTTCAGGACCTCAAGCTCTTCGCCGAGATCATTCGCTCGATTCATTCCAAGTTGGATTGCCTTCTCCCTATCCTTCGGGATTCGCCGGCCGAGAGCAAGCTGACGCTGAGCGTTGAAGCTTGCGGAGTCGGAGGGATGATTCCAGGCATCAGCCGATTCTCCCCTAGCGGCAATCGACGGAGGGTTGACTTTTGCTTTCTTCCTTTTTATCATTGACTAAATAGTCAGTCAAACAATCCGAGGCAATCGTGTCGCCACGATCAAAGGAGTTGTCCGAACAAATGAAGGCGGAAAGCCGAAGCGCCATCGTTTCTGCGGCGCTGGAGCTGTTCGCAAAGAGAGGCTATTCCGCGACCAGAACAGATGAGATTGCAAAGAAAGCCAGGGTTTCCAAGGGGCTTATCTATTCCCATTTCCCTACAAAACAGCAAATCTTGACCGCAATCATCGACGAAGAAATCGATCGGCTGCTGCCGAGGGCCAACGAGATTGATGATGCACGGACTCCAAAGGAGAAACTCACCTCCCTTGTCAACAGCTGGATCAGGTTGCTGAAAAGCGAGCCATTATTGGTTCGACTCTCACTCCGACTGAATCTTGACGATGGGTATCGGAAACTCGTAAAAAGAAAAGGTAAACAATACATCGAGGTCTATCTTGACAGAATGCGCAACCTTCTTGTCCAATCAGGATCGAAGAACCCGGACCTCGATTGCTACCTCCTTGCCATTTTCTTCGATGGCATCACGGCAAACTACACCGTGGCGCCTGAATTGTTCCCGATCGATGCAATCAAAGATTACCTTGTTGAGAACCTGCTTTCGAGATGGGAACGCTGACAATGAAGAAAACCTCCTGAGCGCTGCAGGAATCACCCGGGAAGTGCGATTGTGAAACCAGGAATCAAATACATTTCTTCCGTGGTACTAATCTGTTGTGGGTTGGCGACCGCGTTTGGACAAACTTGGTCGTTGCATGGTCAAGCATTCCGCGTGGCTCACATCTATTCCCGAGAAATCTCCCGTGTCCCAAACCGGTTTTCGCTACATACCGGAGTTGTCGATCGGAGGAAAAATCGACAGCGGTCTTGCCGCCGACCTGGATCTGTCGTTCAACAGTTACGCCGTAGGAAGCTTCGCAAAAAGCCAACACGCGGAATATGAAGGGAAAGTAAAACCGTACCGGGCCTGGATTCGGATCTCTTCGAACACGTTCGAAGTCCGGGCCGGCCTGCAGAAAATGAACTTTGGTTCAGCAACGCTGTTCAGGCCACTGATGTGGTTCGACAGAGTTGATCCCCGTGATCCTCTGCAATTGACCGATGGTGTCTACGGTTTGCTCGCCCGGTACTATTTCCTCGACAATGCCAACATCTGGCTTTGGGGACTTTACGGCAACGATGAGACGAAGGGATGGGAAGTTGTCCCCACCAGGGAGAAAAGCGTTGAGTACGGCGGAAGGATGCAGACTCCGCTTTGGACTGGCGAGCTCGGCGCCACGTATCATCATCGGGAGGCAGACTTCACCAGCGTGCCGGGGTTTCCGAACACCGCAATGGAAACCCATGTTCCCGAAGACCGGTTCGCATTGGACGGAAAGTGGGACATAGGAATCGGAGCATGGTTCGAAGCTGCTCTTATCCATGATCAAACTGATTTTCCCGGTCTGGAATATCAGCGACAGTGGACATTGGGAGCTGACTACACGTTCGACATCGGAAACGGGCTAACAGCTCTGACCGAATATTTCCGGTCGGAAAATCCGGACATGCCCTTTGCCTCCGCAAGCGGTCTTGGATTCTCTGCCCTATCCTTGAATTATCCGCTGGGTCTCGTTGATCGGATAGCTTGTATTCTGTACCGGGACTGGTCAAACCGAGAATGGTACCGGCTCCTTACCTGGCAGAGAACTTATGATAACTGGATGATCTATCTCCTCGGATTCTGGAATCCCAAAAACATCCAGCTCTATCGAACTCAAGCTCCGAATAGATCGGGGCAAACCACCAGCAACTCGTTTGCGGGGACTGGAATTCAGCTCATGATCGTGTTCAATCACTAG
>CAVUAC010000084.1:0-7969 GCA_963739335.1 uncultured Bacteroidota bacterium
GACTCCCGTCGTTGATGATTCCTCGATCACCACGACATCTCGACCTGTCTCCTCGTTGGCAAATGGCACAACTTACTACTGGCGGGTCAGTGCGAAAAATGCAGGGGGTTCGAGCCCATTTTCGGCCACGTACAGTTTTGTGACAGTTTTCGCCGTCCCGAATGCCCCGACGCTTTCATCACCGTCAAACAATGCGACAGAGGTCCCGTCCACTGTCACGCTTGGATGGAGCTCCGTCACGGCGGCGACATCCTATCATGTGCAAATCTCCACGAACGCGATCTACAGCACACCGTTGGTGCTTGAAGATTCATCCGTCGCATCTAATTCCAGGCAACTGAGTGGTCTCGCCGCGAACGCTACCTATTATTGGCGCGTAAGGGCAAAGAATGCAGGCGGCAACAGTGCCTGGCCATCAAGCTTCATATTCTCGACTGTCGCGAACAGGGCAGTTACTTCGCCGGGTGTTTCGTTCCCAGCGAATCCTACTGCCTCGACCGACTACCGGCTCGTAAGTTTTCCTGGAACGTCGAGTCTCAGTGTCGGGCAGGTCCTGAGCGGCGTGCAAAACACAGATTGGAGAATGTTCAAAGACAATGGCGCAATAGAGCCTAACAATCTCACAGAACTCTCCTCGTCCTCCTCGCTGAGCCCTGGAGAGGGGTACTGGCTTGTCACGAAGGGAACATTCAATTTCTCAAACACGCTCACGATGCCCCAACTCTCTCCGGATGGATCGTACACGATCAGTGTGCGCAGCGGCTGGAATATCATCGGCAATCCATTTGACGTCCCCGTTGCGTGGCAAACGATCAAGACCGACAACTCTCTCACGGCGAATCTCTGGACCTACGGCGGTACCTCAGGATTCCAGACAAACACAACGCTCGAAGCATTCAAGGGATACTACTTCTTCAGCAGCTCGACCGGTGTGAAGATCCGCTATCCGTTCGCGGCGAAGATTGAGCCGATCCCTCCACCTGTCATTGACTGGAAGTTGCAGCTTGCTCTTGAAACGGAGGGTAATGTCGATCTGGAAAACTATGTCGGCATTGCACCATCTGCGGGTCAGGAGCTCGATGACCTTAACCAACCGAAACCGCCGCCGGTTTTTGACCAGGCGTTCCTTTCTCTGGCTCCGCCATCAGGCGACAGCAGAGAAAAGCGCTTCAGCAGCGATTTCCGGCCGCGCATGGGAGGTGGACAAACATGGACCTTCGAGGTGTCTAACCCGAAGCTTTCAAAAGGCAGGATCCACATCGTGGGTTTGGAGAAGTTGCCGTCCGGCTATGAGGTAATCCTCATCGATGAACACAACACCGTCCCCATCGATCTTCGGCGCACGGATCAGCTGCCTCTGCGAACGACGAAGGAGCGGATGCGGTTCAACCTGATCATCGGCGACAAGAGCTTTGTTCGTGCACAAGAAGCAAAGTACATTCCGGAGGATTTGGAGCTTTCACAGAATTATCCAAACCCATTCAATCCGTCGACCTCCATTACATACAAAGTTCCGCGTGAATCATTTGTGAAACTTGAGATTCTATCTGTGCTTGGACAGCACATCGCAACGCTGGCCGAGGCAAATCACGCACCGGGGACGTACACCGTTGTCTGGAATGCCGGCGATCAGACTGAAAGTCATACCTCGAGCGGCGTCTATTTCTCGAGGCTCGTGGTCGATGGCAAAGTTTTTCAAACAAAGAAAATGACGTTGGTGAAGTAAGACGTGAATCCGCTGCAGGCGGATTGCTCCTGCACAACCGAGGCTGGCTATGAGAATGTTGACGATGGGCAGATTTGTTCGTCCGGTCACGCTGACGCTTCTGCCGTTCCTTTTGCTGTTCCTGCTCGATGTGCGCCTTGTTGCGCAGGATCGGGCAGTCGGCCAGGGTCGAATCGAGAATGCGCGATGGGAAGTGGTCGGCGGCGTGGTCGTCGTCACCTATGATCTCATCGGGGATGCTCAGCTGACATATGATGTGAGCATCACGTTGACGAGGGCAGGTGACAAGAATTTCAAGATCGTTCCTGCGGCAGTCACGGGGGCGATTGGCAAAGGGAAGTATGCGGGTGTGAAAATGGTAATCCGCTGGGATTACAGGAAAGATGTGCCGCAGGGGTTGTCGGGTGATGATTATGCGTTCGAGTTCGTCATACAGATCATCAAGGAGGGAGGGGGGAGCAATTTGTTGTACTATATCGCCGGAGGCCTGGCGGTCGTTGGAGGAGCTGCTGCATTGTTGCTGAGCGGGGGCAAGGCGGCATCCACGACGGCTTCTCCTTCCGGTTTGCCCAGTCCCCCGACGGTCAGACCGACATCTCAATGAGCGCACGGCAGAGCAGAATGCCAATGTCCAAAACGGGTCTCGTTTGATGCTTCGAATTTCGTGCTTGTTTAGAATTTCGATATTAGCCCGCCTGCCCTCATGAATCAACTGAGGCGGGCAGGGATTTCGGAATTGTTGAAGAAGATTCTCGCGTTTTTCTTGAGGAGGTGGCTATGCGGAGATTGGCATGTTTCTTGGCGTGCTTCCTGCTTCTTGGCGCGGCAGGCCCACGCGCGCCAGATTACCGGGAAGACAAACGTAGGCTCTTTCAGCCCACAACCCGCAGTCTTGAAACTCACTGCGGAGCTTGCGGTTGCGTCTGCTGACAACGTGTTGAAGGCAGGTGAGCGAGGGACGATCAACATAGGAGTGTCCAATATCGGCGGCGGCTCCGCTGAGGGTGTGAATGTCAGGCTCACCGCTTCGCCATCACTGCAGGGGGTGAGCATTCCTCCGACGGTTGAGATCGGAAGCATCGGGAAAGGCGGACTCAAGAACTCAGTAGTCGATGTCGTCGTGGACAAAAACGCAAAGAGCCAGCGCGCAGTTCTTTCCATCCAGGCATTCGCCTCCTCCGGAGCCAAGAGCGATCCGGTGTCGATCAGCCTTTCCATAAATGAACAACCCCCTGTACCCATGGTCGCAAGGGATTTCACTCCTCCTGCCATTGAGGTCGTGGCGCCGGTGCGGCTGACAACGAACACACCGAAAACTGCTGCGGGGACGCCGCATTTCACTACAAGTTCATCTTCGGTTTCCGTCAATGGAATCGCGAGGGATTCCAGCGGCGTGGCGATTGTCCTCGTGAACGGAGAAGAATCGAAGTTCACGCTCACCTCGCAGGGGGCTGAGTTCACATCGTCAGTACTCCTTGCGATGGGACGGAACGAAGTCGAAGTACGGGCAATCGATCGGTTTAAGAACGAAAGCAAGCTGCTGCTGGTGGTTCAACGCGAGGAGCAAATGATCCAGGGAGCGTATTATGCTCTCGTCATCGCTGTGCAGGACTATCAGGACTCGCGTGTCACCAGCCTGCAATATCCGGTGCAGGATGGGCAAAACCTCGTTAACACTCTGACGACTTCCTATAATTTTGAACCGAAGAACGTCACGTTCTTGAAAAACCCAAGTCGAATTACCATCATTCAAACGTTCGACGATTATGCGAAGAAGCTGACAGAGGAAGACAACCTGCTGATATTCTATGCGGGACACGGATACTGGGATGAGCGATTGAAGCAGGGGTACTGGCTTCCTGTGGATGCGACGCAGAGCACCCGCACAGAGTGGATTTCGAATGGAACGATCCGCGACTATGTCGCAGGCATGGGGACCAAGCACACCCTCCTGGTTTCCGATGCCTGTTTCAGCGGCGGCATCTTCAAGACGAGAGATGCATTTTCAAAAGTCAGCACTGCCACACGAGAGCTCTACAGACTTCCCAGCCGCAAGGCGATGACCAGCGGGGCGATGAAAGAGGTGCCTGATAAGAGTGTGTTCGTGGAGTACCTCATCAAACGTCTCAAGGAAAACACAGAGGCGCTACTGCCGGCAGAAACATTGTTTGCGAGCTTCCGCCAGGCCGTCATCAACAACAGTCCCAACCGCCAGATGCCACAGTACGGGGAGATTCGCGAAACTGGCGATGAAGGGGGCGACTTCATTTTCGTGCGCAGATAAGATGTTCGAGGTTTCTCATTTCAGACAAAAACCCTGAGGTTATCTTCAGCCGCCGACCTCAGGTGCTATCGTTGTAACACCTTCCAGTTTGCCTTTCAAGCAGAACTGCAGTAGCTTTGTGTCACAGTTTTTCCCTCTTATTGCCTGGAAGCATCGTAGCAGTAATTTTCTCCGTCCCGACTTCTCCCACGGAGGTACTTTTGATCGGGGCAATAGTCTCACACTACAGAATCCATGAAAAGTCCCGTTCCAAACTCTGTTCGGAACGCGGATCCTCGTTCCGCCCTTTGGGCGGCACGGGACTTGGCAAAGGCGGAGGCAAGCCTTGATGATCGATCGAATTGTTTCGCATTATAGAATTCTGGAACAATTGGGCGAAGGCGCGAAGTGTTGTTTGTGATTGACCGCACAATCTCTCATTACAAGATTCTCAAGAAGCTGGGTGAAGTTGGCATGCGCATCGTCTACAAGGACCACGACACAACGCTGGATGGCGATCTTGCGCTAGCTTTCCCCGAAGGGGATAGATATTCCAACCGAGGGCAGCCCGCCGATCTTGATGGCGGGCGCCCTCGGTACACGAACAACCACAACATCAACCTACCCTGAAGGGGTAATATACCCGAGAAGATATTTCACCCTTTCAGGGTTGGCGGTGAAACTCTCGCGGGTGGGGTCGGGGCGTGTGCCCCGACCTGGAATATCCGACCCCTGCGGGGTCGACGTCAACATTGTGTAGAAGTAGAATTGGATGAAGGGCGAACGTGATCGGCCAAACCATATCTCACTATAAGATTCTTGAAAAACTCGGTGGCGGAGGCATGGGCATTGTCTACAAGGCCGAGGACACCAAACTCGACCGCGCCGTTGCTCTCAAGTTTCTTCCTCCTGAACTGACCCTCGACCCGGAAGCAAAAGAACGCTTCATCCACGAAGCCAAGGCTGCCTCGGCTCTCGACCATAACAACATCTGCGCTGTGCATGAGATTGCCGAAACGGATGACGGGCAGATCTTCATTGTCATGGCCTGTTACGAAGGAGAAACACTGAAATCGCGGATTGCGAAAGGCCCGTTGCGGATTGAAGAGGCTACCGACCTTGCCATTCAGATTGCACAGGGACTTTCAGAAGCGCATGCACATGGCATCGTGCATCGGGATGTCAAGCCTGCCAATATCTTGATCACGAAGAGCGGCGTAGCGAAGATTGTGGACTTCGGTTTGGCGAAACTGAGCGGTGCGTCGAAGCTGACAAAAACGGGGAGTACGCTCGGGACCGTGGCGTATATGTCCCCGGAGCAGGCACGCGGAGACAACGTCGACCAGCGAACCGATATCTGGTCGCTGGGGGTTATCTTCTACGAAATGCTCACGGCGCACCTACCGTTCCGCGGTGAGCATGATGCAGCGATGCTGTACTCCATTGTAAATGAAGAGCCCCAGCCCCTGGAACAACTGTCGCCGAGCATTTCGACGGACATTGCCAATATCGTTCATCGTGCTCTGCAAAAAAAGCAGGAAGAGCGCTATCCCTCCGTGGTTGAAATGCTGAATGATCTCAAAGCACTTCAAGCGACGACCCACGCCGCCGAGGGTGGGATTCTGAGTTGGGGAGCGATCCTATCCCTCGTTCGTAAACCCAGGGTAGCTATTCCAGCGTTGGTTGCTCTTCTTGCTTTGTGTATACTCGGCATCTGGCTCTTCGACCGTCAAGCGAAAACTCGCTGGGCCAAAGATGTGCTACTGCCACAGATTGGACAACTCTTGAATGATGAGAGACAATGCCGGGACAACTTCGTCGAAGCCTATAGGTATGCTCGGGAGGCAGAGAGTTACCTGCCCGGTGACACTACGCTTTCCAGGCTCATGGCAAAATGCGCTGTGACGATATCCATTCGAACAGTACCGCTGGGTGCGAGCGTATACACGAAGCAGTACACAAAGCCCGATACGGCGTTTGAGTACGTCGGCACTACGCCGGTTGAGGGCATGAGGTTGCCAATGGGAATCTTCAGGTGGAAGATCGAGAAAGAGGGCTACGAACCTCTCCTTGTTGTTTCTCCAACGTTTAAGGTCGATCGATCAGACAAAAGGATATTTATACCCTTGAATTTCTCGCGAGTACTCGATAAGAAAGAAAGCATCCCAGCAGGAATGGTTCGTGTTGTGGGAGGGGACGTTTCCGCTAAAGTGCATCTCGATGGTTTCTTCATCGATAAATGTGAAGTCACCAACAAGCAGTTTAAATCCTTCGTTGACAACGGTGGTTATGAGAAAAGGGACCTCTGGGCGCATCAGCTCGTTAAGGATGGAAAGACTCTGACTTGGGAAGTCGCCATGGCTGAGTTTGTGGATCAAACAAAGCGATCCGGTCCTTCGGCGTGGCAGGCGGGCACATATCCGAACGGACAGGATGACTATCCCGTCTCAGGAGTTAGCTGGTATGAAGCTGATGCATACGCGAGGTTTGTTGGGAAAAGCTTGCCAACGAGATATCATTGGGAGTTCGCGAAAGGCATTGATCTTTCGGATAGATCGATGTATTTCTTCTCGGCCCTCGTGCAATTGAGCGATTTCAATGGCACCGGACCCGTGTCGGTCGGCAGTCTCAGGGGCATGACCTCCTGTGGAGCAATGGACATGGCGGGGAACGTCAGAGAATGGTGTTGGAACGAAACACCCCGTGGACGGCTCATTCGCGGTGGAGCATGGGATGATGCCGCGTACCTTTTTCAGGATCTCTCGCAGGCTTCCCCGTTCGACCGTTCTCCGAGGAACGGATTCCGGTGTGTTGTTTCTGCCGACTCGGAGAACACGTCACCCGAATTGTTCCAGGCAGTAATATTTCCAGAACAAAATGAGCGAGACATTGCGAAGGAAAAGCCTGTCCCGCAGTCTGTTTTTGAAGCGTACAAGAATCAATTCTCCTACGACAAGACGAAGCTGCACGAGGTGACGGAGTGGCGTGATGAGAGTGCCAAGGAATGGATCCAGGAAAAAATCTTGTTTGACGCAGCTTATCAGAATGAGCGTGTCACGGCGTATCTCTTTCTGCCAAAAAATGCCAAGCCCCCTTATCAGACAATTCTCTATTTTCCAGGTGTCACATCCTCTCAACAACCATCAAGCGAACACTTAGAGGAGTACCGAGAATTTCGGATTAACCTTTCTTTCTTGCTGAGCAACGGCCGGGCAGTCATCTATCCCATCTACAAGGGCACTTTCGAACGCGGCCTTGACGCGTTTGTGCCCGGGGCCCCAAGTCGGCGGTACACCGAATACCTTGCTTACCTCGTGAAAGATGTCAGAAGAAGCATAGACTTTCTTGAGACGCGGCCGGAGATCGACAAAGGCAAGATTGCCTATCTCGGCTTCAGTTGGGGCGGACGTCTCGGGGCAATCATTCCGGCCGTAGAAAGTCGTCTGAAGATCAGCATCCTCAAAGTGGGAGGACTCGGATCCGTCAAACTCCCAGAGTCCGACGAGATCACCTACGTCACAAGGGTGAAGATCCCGACGCTGATGCTCAGTGGCAAATACGACATGGATTTCTCCTATGAGAAGAGCGCCAGGCCGATGTTCGAGCTCCTGGGCACTCCCAAGGAGGACAAACTCCAAAAGACATACGAGACGGATCATTATGTCCCGTACACCGAATTCGTGAAGGAGACACTGGCGTGGCTGGACAAGTATTTTGGCCCTCCTCTGAAATGAGAAAACCGATTCAAATAGCCCATCCAGTGGATCAATCTACGAGTGCAAGTGCTTGACAGGTCGTTGAGTCAGTGAAGGAGTGAACAGATTCCAATGATCGGCCAGACGATCTCCCATTATTCCGCTCTCTGGAATCCCGCTAGTGGGCGGAATCCTAGGAAGCGGGACAGGATACTTGAAGGGTCCCGTGCCAAACAACGTTTGGGACGCGGATCTCGTTCCGCTCTTTGAGTGGAACAGGACTTG
>CAVUAC010000085.1:0-67539 GCA_963739335.1 uncultured Bacteroidota bacterium
GCGTGAGCTTTCTGAGACACCGCGTTTCCGCCAACCTATTGTTGATCAGAGCGCCGAGCTCCGAGAGGCAATACCACGCTCAGGTCAAGGCCAAGCCTCTCAACATGTTCTTTTTTCACCGGGGTGCGGGGGGGGGCTCGAGCCAAGGCCTGATGGATATGGGCTTAAGGGCACACGCCACTTACAAAGGATTTCATCGCACAGTCAGTCCAAAGTATGCCTGAACTCTTCAGTCCGAATGTGGTGCTGCGCCCGAACATCGAGGATTGGCTCCTCCCGACGCTAACTTATGTCGCTGGACCGGGCGGAAGAAGACCATTTCGCTCAGTTGAAGCCGCTTTATGACGAAGTCGGAATCCCACGGCCAATCATTTACCCGAGGGCGAGCGCAACCATTGTGGAAGAAAAGGCCGAAAAGGTAGCTCTCGCGGTTTTCGGTTTCTCTCCTTAATCTTTTCCGGGATATTGAGTTCGTGAAGGAAAAAGTCGCAAGCCAGGCGGGAGAATTGAATCTGGACGAGGTTTTCGGTGGGACGTTTCTGTCGCTGCAGGAATCACTCGACGCAATGAAGCCGGCGCTGGCGGATATTGACCCGACAATTCGTGGGTGTGTGGAATATTCAGAGGAAGACGATATCGACTATTGAAGGATTGAAGGAACGCGGTGGTAGCTGCGCAAAAACGCCAACACGAG
This sequence comes from uncultured Bacteroidota bacterium, assembly GCA_963739335.1. Lineage (GTDB taxonomy): Bacteria > Bacteroidota > Ignavibacteria > UBA10030 > UBA10030 > UBA9647. The sequence goes on from CAVUAC010000085.1 coordinate 695, forward strand.
GTATCGCTGAGGCAATTGACGAAGCAGAAACATAGTATTACCCCACTCGAGCTTTCAAGAACGAGAACTCAACGTCCTCTATTTCGAACAAATATGGATGGAGTTCCTGCGCTGGTTGTACGGAGAGGTCAAGATCGATCTCTTCAAGCATCAGATCATTTATCTGTAGATCGAATGGGATGTGAGCTCGTGAGAGTCGGTCAGATTGTGCCTTCCGTTTGCTGATTGAAGAAATGTGCTCGTGTCATGTCAAACACCATGTCCAGCGGTTTGCCTACAGGCGGTTCTTTACTCGACGGAACATGGGCGACGTGTTGAGCGTCATTCTTTCTTGTCGAGAAATAGACGTATATCTCATTCCCCATCGGTTCCACAACCTCCACCATGACCTTTGTCTTGGAAGTACTCGGGCTGCCCCAAGCCGCGATTTGGACATGTTCGGGGCGCAACCCAAGAGTCACGGCTTTACCGACATAAGGCTTGAGGCGAGATTCATCTCTCTTCTGGATAGGAAGTTCGAGTCCGCTGCCGTTCTCTGTGAAAACAAATCCCTTCCCTTTCCGAACTGTTCCCTCGAAGAAGTTCATGGCCGGGCTGCCAATGAACCCTGCCACAAATCTATTGACGGGTTTTGCATAGATCTCCAAGGGCGAGTCGATCTGTTGCACAAAACCATCCTTCGTAAGAACGATTTTATCCCCCATGGTCATCGCTTCTGTCTGGTCGTGTGTCACATAGATCATCGTCGCGCCGAGACGCTGATGAAGCTTAGACATTTCAGCCCGCATTTGCACGCGGAGTTTGGCATCGAGATTGCTCAAAGGCTCATCGAACAAGAACACCTTCGGCTTTCGTACAATTGCCCTTCCCACGGCAACACGTTGACGCAGCCCACCTGAAAGCGCCTTCGGCTTTCTGTCGAGACATCTTTCGATTCCGAGGATTGCAGCAGCCTCCCGGACTCTATCATCGATCTCAAGCTTGGGGAACTTCCGGAGTTTGAGGCCAAAGGCCATATTCTCATACACCGACATGTGCGGGTAGAGCGCATAGTTCTGGAAGACCATCGCGATGTCTCGGTCTTTCGGTGGGACATCATTGACCCGCTGGCCATCGATGAACACGTCACCTGCGGTGATCTCCTCGAGCCCCGCGATCATCCGCAGGGTTGTCGACTTCCCGCAACCCGAAGGTCCGCCCAGAACCACAAGTTCTTTGTCCTTCACTTCAAGACTCAATCGCGGGCGGCCGTAACGCCAGCCTCGTATGTCTTCTTGACGTTTTCTAGACGAACGCTTGCCAAGTCAAATCCTCCTGGCTTCTATTGCCGTTGTACGTGTCGAAGCAGATCCCAGAATGCGGGAAACGAAATCTCGACGCAATCTGAAGATTTGATCACTGTTTCTCCGGGCAGCGCCAAACCCGCTACTCCAAACGACATGGCGATTCGGTGATCGCCAAAACTAATGAATTCTGCGGGAATTAATGACTTTTTGCCGTGAAGAGCAAACCCGTCCTGATACTCCTCCACATCTGATCCCAGACTGCGCAGGTTGAGCACGAGCGCCTTGATGCGGTCAGATTCCTTGTTGCGCAAATCGGAGGCGCCGCGAACGACCATGCTGCAACCCGACAACGCCGCCACGACTGAGAGAATCGGAATTTCGTCGATGAGCTCGGCGACCAACTCTCCACCGAGTTCAAGATTACCAGCGAGTGTTGAGCTCTTTACGAGTAGATCGCCCATCGGTTCTCCCACGACCGTCCTTTCATCAAGGACATCGATAGATCCGCCAACGGACCGAAGTATCTCCAGGATCCGTGTTCGTGTCGGATTCAACCCGACGTTCTGGATGCAAAGCTCGGAGTTCGGAACGAGGAGAGCTGCAGCGATGAGAAACGCCGCTGAGGAGATATCTCCAGGTACTTGAAAGATCTGAGCAGGGATCTTGATGCCGCCAACAACTTCGACAGTGGTGGCCGTTGAGGATTTCTTTGCCTGAAGATCGAGCATTCGCTCTGTGTGATCACGCGTTTGCGTTCGTTCAGACACGCGCGTGGTTCCGTCGGCAAACAAACCGGCGAGCAATACGGCAGACTTCACTTGAGCACTCGCTATCGGCATTTGAAAGTCAATTGCTCGAAGTGGAAATGCACCATGCACTGTCAAGGGGGCGGTCAACGCTGGTGTGGCCTCGAATCGCGCTCCCATGAGGGACAGGGGTTCAATAATCCGTCTCATTGGGCGTTTTCGAAGCGAGTCATCGCCGGTGATCTGTGAAGTGAAACGCTGACCTGCAAGGACTCCGGCAAGGAGCCTGATTGTTGTTCCAGAATTGCCCGCATCGAGGATACCTTCCGGGCGACTCAGGCCGTACAGTCTGGAGCCCTTGACCCGAAGGACAGGGCCGTCCCAGTCGGATTGGGCTCCGAGCTGCTGAAGACACGAGAGCGTGCTTCTGGGATCTGCGGCGGTGAGAAGGCCATGAATCTCAGAAATACCGTCCGCAAGGGCACTGATGATCAAGGCCCGGTGAGAGATGGACTTATCCCCTGAACGGTAACCGTGCCGTGAATGCCCTTTGACCTGGAGATGTGAGTATCCATCCTGGCATCAAAAATAAATCCTCACCCGCGGATTCGCCTCAATCGGCGGTTCATCGGTGTGAGGATTCTTGCTTCGTCAAATGTGCTGCGTCTTAATGTCTCTGATGATCCGGGCGATGCCTGTCACGAGGTGCATGTTCACGGCGCTCACGAGCCTTCTTCATTTCCTCGTGTGCGTTTTCCCCGCCCGGCAACAAGGCTTTGCGGCTGAGGTTCAGCCTTCCCTCTGTATCAATCTGCATTAACTTCACATCAATGACGTCACCGACTTTGACAAGGTCCTCGACTTTTTCCAACCTCTTTGTATCGAGCTGAGAGATGTGAACAAGGCCCTCCTTTCCAGGGAGGATCTCGACAAATGCGCCGAACTCCATGACTTTCTTTACCGTCGCCTTGTATGTCTTACCAACCTCCGGAAGTTCGGTCATCTTTCGGATGGCATCCATCGCTTTGTCAGCAGACTCCTTCTGAACTGCCGCAACGGTGACCGTGCCGTCATCTTCGATGTCGATCTCAGCGCCGCTGTCTTTTACAAGCTGGCGGATGTTCTTACCGCCGGGGCCAATGACCAATCCGATCATATCCACAGGAATCTTGATCGTCTGCAGACGTGGCGCGTATTGTGACAGCTCCGGCCGAGGTCCCGATAACGATTGTCCCATCACGTTCAGGATATGAAGGCGACCCGCCCTTGCTTGCGCAAGAGCTTTGTCGATGATCTCAAGCGTAATTCCCTGGATTTGATATCCATTTGAAATGCGGTAATGCCTTGTGTGGTCCCGGTGACCTTGAAGTCCATATCCCCGAGGTGGCTATCCTCAGCGACATTCTGGGCAATGAAGACCACCTCGGGGATATGGACTTCAAGGTCACCGGGACCACACAAGGCATTACCGCATTTCAAATGGATATCAAGATCCAGGGAATTACGCTTGAGATCATCGACAAAGCTCTTGCGCAAGCAAGGGCGGGTCGCCTTCATATCCTGAACGTGATGGGACAATCGTTATCGGGACCTCGGCCGGAGCTGTCACAATACGCGCCACGTCTGCAGACGATCAAGATTCCTGTGGATATGATCGGATTGGTCATTGGCCCCGGCGGTAAGAACATCCGCCAGCTTGTAAAAGACAGCGGCGCTGAGATCAACATCGAAGATGACGGCACGGTCACCGTTGCGGCAGTTCAGAAGGAGTCTGCTGACAAAGCGATGGATGCCATCCGAAAGATGACCGAACTTCCGGAGGTTGGTAAGACATACAAGGCGACGGTAAAGAAAGTCATGGAGTTCGGCGCATTTGTCGAGATCCTCCCTGGAAAGGAGGGCCTTGTTCACATCTCTCAGCTCGATACAAAGAGGTTGGAAAAAGTCGAGGACCTTGTCAAAGTCGGTGACGTCATTGATGTGAAGTTAATGCAGATTGATACAGAGGGAAGGCTGAACCTCAGCCGCAAAGCCTTGTTGCCGGGCGGGGAAAACGCACACGAGGAAATGAAGAAGGCTCGTGAGCGCCGTGAACATGCACCTCGTGACAGGCATCGCCCGGATCATCAGAGACATTAAGACGCAGCACATTTGACGAAGCAAGAATCCTCACACCGATGAACCGCCGATTGAGGCGAATCCGCGGGTGAGGATTTATTTTTGATGCCAGGATGGATACTCACATCTCCAGGTCAAAGGGCATTCACGGCACGGTTACCGTTCCAGGGGATAAGTCCATCTCTCACCGGGCCTTGATCATCAGTGCCCTTGCGGACGGTATTTCTGAGATTCATGGCCTTCTCACCGCCGCAGATCCCAGAAGCACGCTCTCGTGTCTTCAGCAGCTCGGAGCCCAATCCGACTGGGACGGCCCTGTCCTTCGGGTCAAGGGCTCCAGACTGTACGGCCTGAGTCGCCCGGAAGGTATCCTCGATGCGGGCAATTCTGGAACAACAATCAGGCTCCTTGCCGGAGTCCTTGCAGGTCAGCGTTTCACTTCACAGATCACCGGCGATGACTCGCTTCGAAAACGCCCAATGAGACGGATTATTGAACCCCTGTCCCTCATGGGAGCGCGATTCGAGGCCACACCAGCGTTGACCGCCCCCTTGACAGTGCATGGTGCATTTCCACTTCGAGCAATTGACTTTCAAATGCCGATAGCGAGTGCTCAAGTGAAGTCTGCCGTATTGCTCGCCGGTTTGTTTGCCGACGGAACCACACGCGTGTCTGAACGAACGCAAACGCGTGATCACACAGAGCGAATGCTCGATCTTCAGGCAAAGAAATCCTCAACGGCCACCACTGTCGAAGTTGTTGGCGGCATCAAGATCCCTGCTCAGATTCTTCGAGTACCCTGGAGATATCTCCTCAGCGGCGTTTCTCATCGCTGCAGCTCTCCTCGTTCCGAACTCCGAGCTTTGCATCCAGAACGTCGGGTTGAATCCGACACGAACACGGATCCTGGAGATACTTCGGTCCGTTGGCGGATCTATCGATGTCCTTGATGAAAGGACGGTCGCGGGAGAACCGATGGGCGATCTACTCGTAAAGAGCTCAACACTCGCTGGTAATCTTGAACTCGGTGGAGAGTTGGTCGCCGAGCTCATCGACGAAATTCCGATTCTCTCAGTCGTGGCGGCGTTGTCGGGTTGCAGCATGGTTGTTCGCGGCGCCTCCGATTTGCGCAACAAGGAATCTGACCGCATCAAGGCGCTCGTGCTCAACCTGCGCAGTCTGGGATCAGATGTGGAGGAGTATCAGGACGGGTTTGCTCTTCACGGCAAAAAGTCATTAATTCCCGCAGAATTCATTAGTTTTGGCGATCACCGAATCGCCATGTCGTTTGGAGTAGCGGGTTTGGCGCTGCCCGGAGAAACAGTGATCAAATCTTCAGATTGCGTCGAGATTTCGTTTCCCGCATTCTGGGATCTGCTTCGACACGTACAACGGCAATAGAAGCCAGGAGGATTTGACTTGGCAAGCGTTCGTCTAGAAAACGTCAAGAAGACATACGAGGCTGGCGTTACGGCCGCCCACGATTGAGTCTTGAAGTGAAGGACAAAGAACTTGTGGTTCTGGGCGGACCTTCGGGTTGCGGGAAGTCGACAACCCTGCGGATGATCGCGGGGCTCGAGGAGATCACCGCAGGTGACGTGTTCATCGATGGCCAGCGGGTCAATGATGTCCCACCGAAAGACCGAGACATCGCGATGGTCTTCCAGAACTATGCGCTCTACCCGCACATGTCGGTGTATGAGAATATGGCCTTTGGCCTCAAACTCCGGAAGTTCCCCAAGCTTGAGATCGATGATAGAGTCCGGGAGGCTGCTGCAATCCTCGGAATCGAAAGATGTCTCGACAGAAAGCCGAAGGCGCTTTCAGGTGGGCTGCGTCAACGCGTTGCCGTGGGAAGGGCAATTGTACGAAAGCCGAAGGTGTTCTTGTTCGATGAGCCTTTGAGCAATCTCGATGCCAAACTCCGCGTGCAAATGCGGGCTGAAATGTCTAAGCTTCATCAGCGTCTCGGCGCGACGATGATCTATGTGACACACGACCAGACAGAAGCGATGACCATGGGGGATAAAATCGTTCTTACGAAGGATGGTTTTGTGCAACAGATCGACTCGCCCTTGGAGATCTATGCAAAACCCGTCAATAGATTTGTGGCAGGGTTCATTGGCAGCCCGGCCATGAACTTCTTCGAGGGAACAGTTCGGAAAGGGAAGGGATTTGTTTTCACAGAGAACGGCAGCGGACTCGAACTTCCTATCCAGAAGAGAGATGAATCTCGCCTCAAGCCTTATGTCGGTAAAGCCGTGACTCTTGGGTTGCGCCCCGAACATGTCCAAATCGCGGCTTGGGGCAGCCCGAGTACTTCCAAGACAAAGGTCATGGTGGAGGTTGTGGAACCGATGGGGAATGAGATCTACGTCTATTTCTCGACAAGAAAGAATGACGCTCAACACGTCGCCCATGTTCCGTCGAGTAAAGAACCGCCTGTAGGCAAACCGCTGGACATGGTGTTCGACATGACACGAGCACATTTCTTCAATCAGCAAACGGAAGGGACAATCTGACCGACTCTCACGAGCTCACATCCCATTCGATCTACAGATAAATGATCTGATGCTTGAAGAGATCGATCTTGACCTCTCCGTACAACCAGCGCAGGAACTCCATCCCATATTTGTTCAGGAAATAGAGGACGTTGAGTTCTCGTTCTTGAAAGCTCGAGTGGGGGAATACTATGCTGGCTGCTTTGTCAATTTGCCTCAGCGATACCTCGTGTTGGCGTTTTTGCGCAGCTACCGCGCGTTCCTTCAATCCTTCAATAGTCGATATCGTCTTCCTCTGAATATTCTCCAGCGCGCCCACGAGTGTCGGGTCAATATCCGCCAGCGCCGGCTTCATACCGTCGAGTGATTCCTGCAGCGACAGAAACGTCCCACCGAAAACCTCGTCCAGATTCAATTCTGCCACCTGGCTTGCGACCTTTTCCTTCACGAACTCAATATCCCGGAAAAGATCGAGGAGAGAAACCGAAAACCGCGAGAGTACCTTTTCGGCCTTTTCTTCCACAATGGTTGCGCTCGCCCTCGGGTAAATGATTGGCATGGGGATTCCGACTTCGTCATAAAGCGGCTTCAACTGAGCGAAATACGCTACTTCCGCCGGTCCAGCGACATAAGTTAGCGTCGGGAGGAGCCAATCCTGGCATATCGGGCGCAGCACCACATTCGGACTGAAGAGTTCAGGCATACTTTGGACTGACTGTGCGATGAAATCCTTTGTAAGATGTTGCCGTGTGCCCTTAAGCCCATATCCATCAGGCCTTGGCTCAAGCAGGTACCGTCCACCCCGGTGAAAAAAGAACATGTTGAGAGGCTTGGGCTTGACCTGAGCGTGGTATTGCCTCTCGAGCTCGGCGCTCTGATCAACGACGAGTTGGCAGAAACGCGGTGTCTCAGAAAGCTCACGCTGGAAAAGGGGACTGAGAAGTCGTTTCACCCTTGTGTCGTTCGGGTCGAGGAAGATGAGGCCTGAATTCTCGAGCAGCACATTCATCAGGTGGGCGAAGGCACGATTGAATGTCATCCCCTTCTGATAAGCTGTTCGAAATAACTCAAAAATCTTCGGGGTAAACTCTGTGGGGACAAGTGATTGACTCAGATTGCTGAAAACCGATTCTATGGTCTCATCAAACTCGATTTTCCCTACCGCGCCCAGATTCTCGTCGTCAGCCGGACGCTTCATCTCATAGCGAAACTCTGCAACCTCATTATTGGATGTCACGACTTTGATCGCGTTGACTTCCTCGATGTCGTGATCCTCACCTTCCAGCCAGAAGACCGGGACAAAGGTGTTATCAGGGTAACGTTCGGCGAGCTGTTCCACAAGCTTCAGTGTGGTAACTGTCTTGAGGATCGTGTAGAGTGGACCCGTGAAGAGCCCCACTTGCTGTCCTGTGACCACGGCGACCGTGTTGTCGTTGAGCAATGCATCGATGTTGGCAAGAGTCCGCACACCGCAATGGAAATTCCGATTCTGCTCGCCCAGGATCTGCACCAGGGCAGAGCGATCCAGAGGACGTTCTACGACTCTCTGAAGCATCGATCTCCAGTATGCATCATCCCGGAAACTGCCCCCGTAAAACTGGTGCACATTCGCATAGTCAGTCACGAAATTGACGAAGAGTGACGAAAAGGTGCCCCCAATCGAACGGAGGTCGCGATAATCAATCGCAGCACTTTGATCGTTGGCCATGTCTTTGTGCTTCTCAGTTCTTGATTCTTAGAATTGTTTCTTTCAATAGACCTGTAAACGTTTTCTTTACTCGAGCACCTGTTTCTGCCACATCCTCATGGGTTAAACGCCCATCAGCTAAACCTGCGGCGAGGTTAGAGATCAGGGAGATACCTGCCACACGCATGCCAAGCTGGAATCCCAGCATCAGCTCTGGGACAGTCGACATCCCCACTGCATCAGCTCCAATCCGGCGCAGCATCTCGATCTCAGCTTTCGTCTCATATGACGGTCCTTTCAACCAGCAATATGTCCCGCGCCTGAGGTTGATTCCGAGAGCAGTGGCTGATTCCGTGATACGCATCGCGAGGTTTCTATCGAGGTGGTTAGCACTACTTCTGTAGAAATGACCTGGACTGGCGGATTGAGTGTGCTTGATGGGATCGAGGAAGGTAAGGTTGATGAAATCCTCGATAAGCATGAGATCGCCTTCGGCAAACTCCGGGTTAATACCGCCGGCTGCGTTTGTTGCCAACAGGTACTGCACCCCCAGGCCCTTTGCTACCCGTATAGGGAATGTGGTCGTGTCGAGCTCGCCACTTTCATAGAAGTGGACGCGGCCCTTGAAGATCAGCAGCGGGAGGGACTCTCTCCCATCGGACCTGATCTTGCCAAAGAAGAGCTTGCCTTCGTGCCCCTGGACACTTGATGTCGGGTATGCGGGGAGATCAGTCGCGTTCACTTCAATTGCATTGACGACTTGATTCGCGAAATCACCCAGACCTGATCCCAGGACCACCGCAATGATCGGAGCTTGAGTGATCCGAGAGGTGAGATAGCTGATTATCCCGTCCAGATTTCGTTTTTCTGTCAATGGCTAAGAACCTCCACCGAGATGAACGCTTGAAAGGTAAGCGGCTCTGGCACAGAACGCAGCCTCGAGGGATGCATCAGGCGGCATCGATTGATTTCCCACGCCAAACGAGCTTCTTCGGTGGATGATGATCACTCTGCTGGCGGCTCGAAACAATGCCGGCATCGGGCTTCGTAGATGTCTTTGGCTCCGACGAGAACACAATCGGCATGATGCGTCTTGCGTTGCGTCCGATCCGCAGGATTGCCACAGACCACACAGATCGCCAACGTTTTGGTTATGTACTCTGCGATGGCGAGAAGCTGAGGCATAGGCTCGAATGGCTTGCCCCTGTAGTCCTGGTCGAGGCCTGCAACGATTACTCGTTTCCCCTGATCAGCGAGGAGGTCACAAACTTCCACGAGATTTCCTTTGAAAAACTGGCCCTCGTCGATCCCCACCACTTGTGCGTCCTTGCTGAGTTCAAGGATTTCCAGGGCGTCATCGACAACCTGAGAAGTGAGTGCCTGCTCACTGTGAGAAACGATATGCTGTGCACTGTACCGGTTGTCGATACGCGGCTTGAAGATTGCCACTTTCTGTTTTGCGATCTCCGCCCGTCTTGCACGCCGTATCAACTCTTCCGTCTTGCCGCTAAACATGCATCCACAGATGACTTCGATCCATCCTGTGTGGCGTGGGGCGCTGTGGAGTTCAGGTGTATCCATATGCTACCTATGTCTCTTTCTTGTTCGTTCAAGGTTTTTTTTGCCAAACGCGTGGGGGAGAAGTTCCTTCAGTTTGAGAACCTTGACCTGCCCTTTTCCGTTAACCATCATGAAGTCAATGTTGCCGGCAAGATCCATCAACACCTGTCTGCAGGCACCACACGGAGGAGTGAATCCAGGATCATCTGAAACAACGGCGATTGCTTTGAATCGCTTGTCGCCTTCCGAGATCGCTTTGAAAATCGCGGTACGTTCAGCGCAGATCGTCAGTGCATAGGTGCTTATTTCGACGTTGCAGCCTGTGTAAATATTCCCATTCGCCGCAAGAAGCGCCGCGCCTACCCGGAAATGCGAGTATGGTGCATGGGCGCGCTTCTTGGCGAGGAACGCCCCCTTCACAAGCTCTTTATATGTAGGCTTCACTTTCGAGCGAACTTTCTGTTCGTGAGACATCTACCCGTCGGTTATCCGCGTTGACGACCTCCGAAAAATATAGACAAGATTGCACTGAAATGCAATGTGACACATCAGAGACGGCGAGAGATCGCCGCACTTTTCCGTCACAGGCTCCCCTAAGCCTGCTGCAATCATGCTCAGTCGGGGAAGTCCTCTGCAAGCCGACACTCGTCGTGGTGGTGGCTCAAGTTCAGCGGGGAGACGACTGAAACAGAAAGAGGGGGCGCTCGTCGGATCCTCGCGAGCAAACGACACGAGTTTCCTCATACCGACGTTTATTTCCACACAAGCTCTCAGGCTCAGGAAACACCTTGGCAACCGAAACCAATCCGCTGTTGGTTCATCGGCTACGGGAATGCTGGGAGAGCGATTTGAACAGCGAGATGACGGCTGCAGAAATGGCGCGTCGAGCGTGGGGAGATCGTGAAGGTACTTTCAGCCGCTTATTGAATTGTTCGATCGTTCCTCCTCTCAACACACACCTTGCATATTGTAACTCTGACGAAGTTTGCCTATATTTTCACGACAGAATCGTACGCCAACGATGAAGAGAATCCAGCTAAAGAGGTTGAAAACGCCCGCGATCATCCTGGGCATCCTCATCGTCCTTTTCTACCTTTTCAACAACGTTTTCATGCCCCGGTACGTTCAGCAGGGGAGAACGACCAAGGTCCCGAACGTCGTCGGACAGACCCTCGATGAAGCTCTCAAAATCCTTTCGGAGGCTGGACTTCCAGGGAAAAAGGCAGATGTTCGCACCGACAAACAGTATGCCGAGGGGACGGTCGTCCTGCAGAATCCGCCCGCTGGTTCCGAGGTTAAGTTCGGCCGCGGCGTTTACCTGACCGTCAGTGGCGGAGAACCTCTCGTTGTGGTCCCGGGGTTGCGCGGTCGATCGCTCCGTGACGCAACATTTGCACTCGAACGTGTTGGACTTGTGCTTGGTACCACTCGCTATGAGGTATCAGAAGAGTACCCGCAAGGTACGATTGTTGACCAGAACACCCCGGAGAACACAAAGGTCCCTAGCGGCCGCCTCATCAATGTCGTCGTCAGCCAGGGGAAAAGCGCGGACCAGGTTGCCGTGCCGGACGTGATCAAGAAGACGTTTTCCGACGCTGAGCGCGTCGTTATCCAAGCCGGCCTCAGAATTGGGAACATCACCTATCAGGTCAATGCGGATCTTCTGCCGAACACAGTCATCGATCAGTTTCCAAAACCCGGAGAATTAGCGCCGTCCGGCCAAGCCATCGACCTTGTCGTCGCACAAAAGGGAGAAAGGCAAAACGATCTTCAGAACTAGCCAACTTCTATGATCACCATCGCTCCTTCTGTTCTCGCCGCAGATTTCTCACGCCTCGCCGACCAGTTATCCCAAGCCGAAGCCGGGGGAGGTGACTGGATTCATCTTGACATCATGGATGGTCGGTTTGTCCCCAACATTACTTTCGGACCCATGGTGGTTGCTTCGGTCAGAAAGGCAACCCGCCTCACTCTGGATACGCATCTCATGATTGTGGACGCGGACAAACATCTTGAGGCATTTCGTGAAGCAGGATCCGATCGCATTACCGTCCATCAGGAAGCTTGTCCACATCTTCACCGCACGGTCACACGCATCAAGGAGCTTGGTGCTAAAGCAGGAGTCGCCCTCAATCCTGCGACCCCTTGCTCCACGCTGACAGATATTCTCGCGGAGGTTGACCTCGTCCTTATCATGACCGTGAACCCCGGGTTCGGAGGCCAGAAATTCGTCCAGAGGACACTCAACAAGCTTCGAGAGATGAAATCCATGATCCAGGCGTCTGGACGTGACATCCGATTGGAGGTTGACGGCGGGATCGACACGACGACAGCGCCTCTTGTAACAGCGGCCGGAGCAGACGTTCTCGTCGCAGGCACATCGATCTTCCGCCAGCTGGATATCAAGAAGGCGATCGCGGATCTCGCGCGAGCGTGACGCCAGCAAAAGGGAATAACTGAGCACTATGCTGTTTGCCATCAGAAATGTGGATATCGTCACTCCGTTCCGCGTCATCCTCAATGGTAAAATCATCGTTGAAGGGAAGAAAATCGCCTCGATCGGGAGGGCTACAGAGGTCCAGATACCGGAAGGGACAAAAACCTACGATCTGGACGGGATGATTCTCACGCCCGGGTATATTGATCTGCTGGTACATGGCGGCGGGGGGTACGGATTTGCAGACATGAGCCAAGAGGCCGTGGAACATATCTCGCAGCACTTTTTCCAACACGGCACGACAGGGTTGCTCGCGTCCCTCTACAGCAAACCCGAACAGGACATGCTTACCGATGCCAGGACAATCGCGGAGTTTTGCCGATCGGCCAAGGATTCGAACGTGTGGGGGATGCACCTCGAGGGCCCCTTCATCAACAAGAAATGGCACGGAGCAATGAAGGTCGACTACCTCTGGCAGCCCAGTGTGGAGGGTTGGAAGAAGCTTCACACGGCGAGCCAGGGCTACATCCGCCTCATGACGCTTGCTCCCGAACTGCCGGGAATGGGAGAAGTGATGCGTGCGGCGGCCAACAATGGGGTTGTTCTTTCCATTGGCCATTCCGCTGCAACCCTTGAGGAAGTACTCGTGGCGATCGACAATGGTGCTGCGCACATCACGCACATGTTCAACGCGATGACCCCATTCCACCATCGCCAGCCAAGCGTTGCAGTGGCTGCGCTCCTGCAAAACGAGCTCAAAGTTGAGTTGATAGCCGATGGGTTCCACGTTCATCCCGCCGTCATGAAGCTCATTTACAAGATCAAAGGGGACGGGGGAATCATCTTGATAACCGATGCAATCCGCGCAAGTGGCATGCCCGACGGCGAGTATACCTTCATGGATCAGAAGATTATCGTCAAGGAAAAGAAGGCCTATCTCGAGAACGGGACGCTGGCTGGCAGCACGCTCGCCATGGAGCAAGCAGTCAAATGCATGGTCGAGCTCGTTGGCGTGCCTTTGACAGACGCCGTTCGCATGGCGTCGTTAAATGGCGCGAGAGTGCTCGGATTAGAGCATAAGAAGGGAATCCTCGCTGTCGGAAAAGATGCCGATCTTGTCGTGCTCAACCGGAACTTTGACGTGCACATGACAATTTATGAGGGTGTTGTGAAATACAGCAGAGTGTCGCCCCCCTCATAGGCTGGTGTTCCCTCCCTCATTCCTTCGAAGCCCCATGGTCAACCCCATGGGGCTTTTTTCTTTGCAGAAAGGACTTGACAGTGCACGCTCGGTACCTTATATTTGTAAGCAAAACCTGCGGCGCAGCTTAGTAAATAATGTAAGCGCACACATTTCTTAATAAATTATGGTCTCGATCCATGCTTGACGACATCGATCACAAGATTCTGGAGATCATCCAAAAACAAGGGCGCACACGAAGAAACGATCTTGCAGACCGGGTGGGTCTCTCCCTTCCCGCGGTCAGTGAGCGCCTTCGGAAGCTCGAAGAGGCTGGCATCATTGCCGGCTACTTCGCCAAGCTGAACCACCAAGCTCTGGGAAAAGACATAACGGCGTTCATCCTGGCGACGGTGGACTCATCGAAACATTACAGCTCCTTTGTCGAGCATGTCCACAGTGCCGACGATATTCTTGAGTGTCACGCGATCACCGGTGAAGGGACCCACCTTCTGAAGATCCGGACCGAGAACACTCCCAGCCTGGAAAAACTTCTGGCAAAGATCCAGTCGTGGACTGGAGTGGTGAAGACAACTACAAGCATTGTGCTCTCGAGCCCAAAAGAAACGACAGTCATCAAGATTCTTGCTCACAAATAACCCATCACCTTTCACCCAACAAGGAGTCCTATGGCTACAAAAGCAAAGTCGACGTCGGGGGTGGAGAAGGTCTTTAAGATGATCAAGGACCACTCCGTCAAGATCGTTGATCTGAAGTTCACCGACTTGATCGGCCAATGGCAGCATTTTTCAGTGACCACTACCGAATTCTCGCCGGATATTTTCGAAGACGGCATCGGATTCGATGGTTCCAGCATCCGCGGCTTTCAGAAAATCCACGAGAGTGATATGCTGCTCTTCCCGGACGCTGGCTCGGCGTTCCTGGATCCCTTTACCGCAGTACCGACCTTGAGTCTCATATGCGATATCGCTGATCCGATTACTCATGAGAACTATTCTCGCGACCCGCGGCACATTGCGAGGAAGGCTGAGGCGTACCTGAAGACAACCGGCCTTGCTGATACAGCCTTTTTTGGCCCGGAACCGGAGTTTTTTATCCTGGACAATGTTCGCTTTGATCAATCGCATCATTTCGGGTACTACTATCTCGACTCCGACGAGGGATTCTGGAACAGTGGCGACAATTCTGAGCAGAACCTCGGCCATAAGCCTCGCTTCAAAGAAGGATATTTCCCTGCTCCTCCGATCGACAGCCTGCAGGATATTCGATCCGAGATGGTGCTCACCATGGAAGCCCTTGGAGTATTGGTGGAAGTGCATCATCACGAGGTTGCGACCGCAGGGCAAACCGAGATCGACATGCGTCGGGATACACTCACAAAAATGGCAGACAACTACCTGATCTACAAATACGTCACGAAAAACGTGGCAAAGAAGCACGGCAAGACCGTGACCTTCATGCCCAAGCCCATTTTTGGCGACAATGGCTCGGGCATGCACGTGCATCAGAGCCTCTGGAAAGGGGGCAAACCTCTGTTCGCAGGCAACGGCTATGCAGGATTGAGTGAGCTGGCAATGTACTACATTGGCGGGCTGTTGAAGCACGCCCCCGCACTTTGCGCGTTCACCAACCCGACGACCAATTCATACAAGCGGCTCGTTCCCGGCTTCGAAGCGCCTGTGAACCTGGCATATTCGCAGCGAAACCGTTCTGCTTCGGTTCGTATACCGATGTATTCTTCAAACCCGAAAGCAAAGCGCATTGAGTTCCGTTGCCCGGACCCCACGTGCAATCCGTACATTGGGTTCTCAGCGATGCTCATGGCGGGCCTCGATGGGATCATCAACAAGATCGACCCCGGAAAGCCACTGGACAAGGACATCTACGATATGACACGAGAGCAGCTGCGGGATGTGCCGTCCACTCCTGGTTCGCTCGCAGAGTCACTTGCAGCACTGGAGAATGACCATGAGTTCCTGCTGCGTGGCGACGTGTTTTCCGAAGACGTGATCGAAACGTGGACAGAGTACAAGACGGAGAAGGAGATTCAGCCGATGGCTCTTCGACCTCACCCATATGAGTTTCTTCTCTACTACGACGCCTAAGAAGTCGACAAGAAGATCGAGTTGAAGTCCAGGGAGGTCCCGAAGGCAGGTTGGGGCCTCCTTTGTTTTGTTGCCTTCCTTGCATTTCAGCCTCATTCTTGCTACTTTTTGTTCGCACAAAACTCACCCTTATGGATTTCACACGCATCAAGTATCACACTGCCCAACGCATCTGCACCATCACCCTCAGCCGTCCCGAGAAGCACAACGCGATTGACGACATGATGGTGACTGAGCTTATGGCTGCTTTTCAGGCCGCGGAGCGAGACGCAGAAGTCAGAGTCATTGTCCTCAAAGGTGAAGGGGAGTCCTTTTCTTCCGGCGCAGATCTCGAATACCTCCAGCGTGTCGCGAAATACGATTTCAATAGAAACCAGGACGATTCAAACAATCTGATGAGGCTCTTCCTCCAGATCTATACACAGCGCAAACCCGTTATCGCAATTGTGCAAGGGAACGCTTTAGCCGGAGGATGTGGTCTTGCGACGGTCTCCGACATCGTGGTCGCGTCGAAGGAAACCGCGCGTTTCGGCTACACGGAGGTGAAGATCGGGTTCATTCCCGCTATCGTGCTGTTTTTCCTGGTGTGCCGGGTCGGGGAGGGGAGGGCTCGAGAAATGACCCTTCGAGGAAATATCATTTCTGCTGAAGAGGCGTACCGGATCGGGCTCGTGAACTTTGTGGTGCCTGAGACCGAGATTGAGCAATTCGGATTCAACCTCGCGGCGGAGATAGTGAAGAACTGCAGCCCTTCCTCGCTTGGCCTCATCAAAGAGTTGCTCTCCCGTATGCACGGTATGTCTGCCGCTGACGGCCTCAGCTATGCCTCAAACCTGAACGCTCTCACCCGCATGACCGATGACTGCAAGAAGGGAATTGATGCCTTCTTGAAAAAAGAACCAGTGAAATGGTAACGCCCACCCTGTGCATTCGATCAGACCATGAATTCACACCAACATCGCCTCGCCTCTTCGATTCGAACAATCCCTGATTTTCCGAAAAAAGGGATTATGTTCCGCGACATCACAACCCTCTTAAAGGATCGCCGAGCCTTCGAAGAAGCAGTCGATATCTTCTGCTCTCATTACAGAGATCGACAGATCGACAAGGTAGTGTGTGTAGAATCGCGCGGTTTCATTCTCGGTGCAGCCCTGGCGTTAAGGCTGAAGGCAGGGTTCGTTCCGATCAGGAAACGAGGAAAACTCCCCGCTCCGACGTTGCAGCAGGAATACGCGCTGGAATATGGAACCGACATAGTCGAGATCCACAAGGATGCCATTACTCCTGGAGAGAATGTCCTGATTCACGACGATCTCCTGGCGACAGGAGGGACAATCACGGCTGCCTGCAAGCTCGTGGAAAAGCTCGGCGGCTCCATCACAGGACTTTCGTTCCTCGTTGAGCTAAGCTTCCTCAATGGAAGAGCGCAGCTTGGAGCATACGACGTCTTTTCCATCATTCAGTATGATGTCGAATAGACTTTCTCACCCACTGCGCCCCTCGTCATGAGGGGCTTTTGATTTTGGGAGGAACACGTGCTCAGGGAGGGGGATCAAGCTCCATCATTCGAAGCCGTCCTCCACACCGGCGAACTGTTCCGCCTTCAGGACATTGTCGGCAAGCATCATCTCGTCCTGTACTTCTACCCAAAGGATTTCACTCCAGGATGCACAAAAGAGGCGTGCAGCTTTAGAGACAATTCTGATGAGATCAGAACCCTTGGGGCAGTGATCATTGGCGTGAGCTCTGACACCAGGGAGAGCCATGTGCAGTTTGCCCAACAACATCGTCTCGCTTTTCCTCTCGCCTCCGATCCAAACAACGACCTGGCGCGCGTCTTCGACGTTGCACGAATTCACGGGCTTGGCGTACGACGTGTGACCTATGTTATCGACAAGCATGGCATCATTCGTGGCGTCATCCATCACGAGGTCCTGGTGAACAACCACTGGAAGAAGACTATCGCGATCCTCAATATCCTTGAAAGAGAATCTGGATGAAAACGATTATCGAACCATTCAAGATCAAATCTGTTGAGCCGATCCGCTTCACCACACGTGACGAGCGCGATGTAGTCCTGCGCAACGCTTTCTACAATCCGTTCCTCATCCATGCAGACGATGTGTTGGTTGATCTACTCACCGACAGCGGAACCTCTGCGATGAGTGCCAAGCAGTGGTCGGGAATCATGGATGGCGACGAGGCGTACGCGGGATCGAGGAGTTTCTTCCGATTCGAGAGCGCGGTGAAGAGTCTCACGGGATTCAAGCATATCATTCCTACGCACCAGGGACGTGCCGCCGAAAAGATTCTCTTCACCATCATGGGTGGAAAAGGGAAGTACATCCCCAACAATACGCACTTCGATACCACCCGCGCGAACGTCGAGTTCTCCGGGGCTGAGGCAGTCGATTTCCCGACGGAAGAAGGAAAAAGACCTGATCTGATCGCGGACTTCAAAGGGAACATGAACCTGCCAGCGTTGCAGTCCTTCATCAAGAAAATTGGTCCGGCGAACATCCCCTTATGCATGATAACAGTGACAAACAATTCAGGCGGTGGACAGCCTGTCTCGATGTCCAATATTCGCGACACAAAGAAATTGGTCCAGCGCTACGGGATTCCCCTCTTCCTCGATGCCTGCAGATTCGCCGAGAACGCCTATTTCATCAAGAAACGGGAGCCAGGTTATGCGCAGAAGCCTGTCGTGGACATTGCGAGGGAACTGTTCTCGTACGCCGATGGCTGTACCGATGAGCGCGAAGAAAGATGCTCTCGTGAACATGGGTGGATTTCTGGCTCTGAATGATAATACCTTAGCAGTGAACGCTCGAAACCTGTTGATCGTCACTGAGGGATTCCCGACCTATGGTGGACTAGCAGGGCGCGACCTCGAAGCGATCGCACAGGGCCTGGAAGAAATCCTCGATGAGCATTACCTTAGATACCGGATACGATCGGTCGAGTATCTGGGCGAGAAGATCGTTGCAGGGGGCGTGCCGATCGTCGAACCCCCGGGCGGCCACGCGATCTATCTTGATGCCAAGCGGTTCGCTCCGCATATCCTACCGCACCAATATCCAGGTCAGGCAATTGTCGGGGAGCTCTATCTGGCAGGCGGAATACGTGCCGTCGAGATCGGGAGTGTGATGTTTGGCAGATACGATTCTTCCGGAAAGTTGGTTTCTCCACCTATGGAATTGGTCCGGCTCGCTATTCCCCGTCGGGTTTACACCCAAAGTCACATCGATTACGTCATCGAAGTGATTCTGGATGTCTACGCGTGGAGACACGAACTTCGGGGTTTCAAGATCATTGAGGAAGCTCCGGTCCTCCGCCATTTCACCGCCAAGTTCGAACCGCTCACCCGCTGAATCACCGCGCGGAACCAAACCACAGAATATCATTGCATTCGAGGCCCAAACTTCATAAATTCTGCGAGATAATTCCCGGAACGCAATGATCAAATGCTCCGTCTGTCTCGCAGAAAATGATGATTTTGCCACGACCTGTGTGCTATGCAAGGCTTTTTTGCAGGATCGTGTCCCGAATTTGAACCTTTTTGAGACAGGATGGAAGATCCTCGAATCCCCGCGGAAGGCATTTCGCACTATCAACCTCGCAGAACACAAGAACTATGGCTTGTTTTTGTTCTCGCTCTTCGGCATCAGCTTGTCGTTCACGTTCTTCTGGTACTTCAAGCTTGGAACTCGATTTGAGTCCCTTCTCGATCTCATGCCCTGGGCGGTGTGTGTCGGCGTAACGGGTGGCGTAGTATTGGCAGTGCCGATGACACTCATCTATCACCTTGTCGCAAAGCTTCTTGGGGGGTCAACGAATATTCGCGGTTCCTTCGCGTTGCTGGGATATTCTTTCACGCCGATCGTACTTTCCATTTTCCTTGTTCTTCCGATCGAGCTGTTAACGTTCGGCATGTACTTGTTCACTTCAAATCCGAGCCCCTACTCCATCAAGCCCGCATCGTACATCGTCCTGGTTGGATTTGATGTGCTGCTATCAGTGTGGAGCATCGGCTTGGCCGTGCTCGGCACAAAGGTGGCACACCGACTGAGCATCGCCAGATGTACGATTGCAGTTCTTTGCACTCTCGGGGTACTCGGTGGTTGTGTGTTTCTTGCGGCCCAGCAACTGCACCTGATGGATCGACTGTGAGGGTGAAAGAGGGGACAGCATGACTCGTCAGCAGTTTGAAGAGATTGCACAACACGCGTTCGACAGTCTGCCTGAGGGCTTCAAACGCAAAGTGGAAAATGTCCAGATCGTGGTGGAGGATGTTCCGTCAGAAGACGCCCTTGAACGCACGCGAGCTGGAAAACTCGGGCTACTCGGACTTTATCAGGGAGTCCCGTTGTTGCACCGGGGAACGTCGTACGGAATGTACCCTGTCGCCCCCGACAAGATAACGCTGTTTCAAAAGAACATTGAGCGGACGTGTGGCTCCGAGAAGGAAGTTGAACGTCGGATTGTAGAAGTACTGTTCCATGAACTTGGACACTATTTTGGTATGAACGAAAAACAGGTACGAGAAGCTTTGAAGAATTTCGAATAAGCCCGGGCATCAATCTACGGAGAACCCACCCTATGCCGAAAGTCCTGCTACAAATTTCCTATGACATCGATCCGGAAAAGCGCGATCAATACCTGGCTCTGGTGAAAGAACTGAAAGCCCACTTCCGCCAGGTGAGGAATAAGACCTATACGGTCTACGAACAGAAAGGGAAGAAGAACTCCTTCGTCGAGGAATTCACCTGCACGTCGATGGACGAGTTCGATGCACTGGAGGACAACCTGGACGAAAAAAGCGAAGACCTTGTGAATCAGCTGGAGAGTATGGTGAAGGAGGGGAAAACCCGATATACCACATTAACGGAAATCGACTGATTACAGTGTTCAGCCTCGGACGGTTCGTCCGAGGCTGAACATTCCCACCTAGTTTCTTCTGTCGAGCTTCACCCGCGTTGACTTCGTTTCACTTCCTCGTTTGAATACAACATGCACTTCGTCGCCAGGCTTGTGCTCACCGAGAGCATACATGAAGTCATAAAGGTTCTTGATATCAACCCTTCCGATCTTGATGATGATATCTCCTCCCTGCATCCCTGCCTTGGCTGCAGGACCCCCTTCCCGCACCCCTGAGATCTTCGCTCCTTGAACCTGCTCGCCAAAATCCGGGATGGTACCCATGGTTACCGTTGAGCTTCTCCCCGTTGCAGCAGGCCGGGGAGACTCCACTGCGACGTACTGCGGACGGTCCGAAGTCTCGTCAAGGTCCTGTGCTATCTCCTCGACATAGCGAACGATCTTTTCCATCCCTTGGTAGTTGATCTTGTCGTATGTGTCGGAGGGTAGGTGATAATCTGGATGAGTGTCGGTGAAGAAAAAGAAGACAGGAATATGCTTGGCATAGAATGATGATTGATCGCTCGGGCCGTAACCGTCCTTGCTCAGTCTCAGAACAAAGGCGGAATCCTTGTTGTGCCTATTCGCAATCGTCTCGAAACCGACGGATGTTCCGACTCCTTGGACGATTAAGCTCCTGTTCCTGAGCCGCCCAATCATATCCATGTTGATCATTGCGACAGTGCGCTCGAGAGGCAAGATAGGATGATTCACGTAGTAGCCCGATCCAAGAAGGCCCATCTCCTCGCCAGTGAACGAGATAAACACGATGCTTCTTTTCAGTGTTTCCTTTTTGTAGGCAAATGCTTGGGCCAGCTCAAGCACACCGGCCGTACCCGAAGCATTGTCGTCTGCCCCGTGGTGAATAGCGACAGTATCAGGCTTGAGAGAGCCGGATTCTTCTCCACCCATGCCCAAGTGATCGTAATGAGCTCCAATGACTATCACCTGATTCTTGAGTTCCGGGTCGTTACCCTCAAGCATTCCAATGACATTTCTTGTCCTTTGACGAATCTCCTTTACGTCTATCGCAACGTGGATGGATACTCCCGGCAACGAGAAAGACTTTGGCGCCCAGTTCTTGTTGATTTCCTTCTGCAGATCCTTCAGCGACGTGCCAGACACCTTCAGAAGCTCATCAGCGACCTTTCTTGTGACGTTGACAGCAAGGATGCCAGCGTTGCCGGTTGCATTGTCA
This sequence comes from uncultured Bacteroidota bacterium, assembly GCA_963739335.1. Taxonomy (GTDB): domain Bacteria; phylum Bacteroidota; class Ignavibacteria; order UBA10030; family UBA10030; genus UBA9647. The sequence continues at coordinate 22,454 of CAVUAC010000085.1, forward strand.
TAGGTTAGTTTCATCAGCTCGTCGGTATCAGAATCCTCGGGTCCAGTGACCATAATAACCCCTTTGGCGCCAAGTTCTTGAGCCTTTGAAGCTTTGTAGCGCAATGATGCAAACTGGTTCAAGCTACGTGTCGAATCAGAGGGTGGAGCATTACGCAGCACCATGATCACTTTGCCTTTGACATCTACGCCTGCGTAGTCGTCATACTTCTTGGCGGTATCAGAAATCCCATAGCCGACAAATACCAAGCCCCCTTCAAAGGAGTTGCTCGATGAGAATCCCAGGGGTCGAAAACCCTTATCCACCACAGCGGCGCTCTTCTCGCCGGCCGCTGTATAGGCGAATGCGTTGTTGGGACCGAGTGTAACAGCAACGACGATGTCAAAATTCTGAAAGTACGTGCCTTCATCGCCAACGGGCTTAAGGCCGTAGGTTTTGAGTTCATTTGCAATGTACTGAGCGGCAGCCTCGGCGCCTTTTGAGCCGGCTTTGCGCCCTTCGAGTTGGTCTGAGGCAAGGTATTTCACGTGGTTCGCCAGCTCAGCAGCCGTGACCTGTGGACTCGACTGGGCGAAGAGCGAAAGAGACACCAGCAAAGAAAACATCACAAGCAAGAAAAGGACCCGCTGTAGCTGATTCATACCATCTCCTATTTGGTTTTCACGAATTCCTGCGCCTCAAAGTACTGGCCGTTCACTGTGCGGCTTTCGTCGGATGCAAGATAGACAAATACTTCTGTGACCTCGGCAGGGGACTTGAGCTTCGAGCGATCCTCTTCCGGATATGCTGCGCGCCGCATATCGGTGTTCATTGGTCCCGGATTCACAGAATTCACCCGGATTCCGAGCTGCCCGACCTCGTCCGCCAGCGTTTGCGTGAACCCCTCCAGAGCAAACTTCGAGACCGCGTACGCACCCCACCGGCGACGGCCTGCCTTGCCAACAGAGGAACTGACATTGATGATCGACCCCGACCGCTGCTGAATCATCGATGGCAAGAAGGCTCTCGTCACAGTGAACAGTCCGTTAACATTGACATTAATTACGCGATCCCAGGTTGCCCTCGTCCATTCTGCGATCTCGACCCGTGAACCAAGCAACGAGGCATTGTTGATCAACACATCGATTGACCCAAACTCTGAAAGGACGGACCGCGCGAAGCCATCTACTTGATCAGCATCGGAAATATCGCATGCAGCAACAAAAGGAGGAAATCCTCGGACACTCAGATCGAGCGCCAGCCTGTTCAGATCGTCGAAGGACCGCGCACAGAGTGCGAGCCTTGCTCCTCCGTCGGCAAATCTCGAGGCGAGAGCGCAACCCAATCCTCTCGATGCTCCAGTGATGACAACGCGCTTGCCCTTGACTCTCAATGGCACAGTCTTTGTCCGTTATCAGGTGAAAACGAATGCTGCTCAGTCGACCCAGTCGGCAACGAAGATGTTGAATTCGTATCGACCCGTTGCATGACGATCGGATACGAAAACGATTTTCTTCCCGTCGCGCGTGAACATGGCAAACGAATTGAAATACCCGCCGAATGTCACCTGCTCCAAACTTGAACCGTCGGCCTTCATGGTGAAGAGCTCAAAATGCCTGCCGCCGGGATCCTTCATGTTGGAGGAGAATACGATGCGTTTGTCATCAGGGAAGAAAAACGGCGCAAAATTCGCATTTCCGTTGTTGGTCAGTTGCTTCTTGTTTTTGCCGTCAGCGTCGCACATGAAGATCTCCATTTTCCCCGGTTTGACAAGTTGTTCCGCAAGGAGGTCCCGATACTCTCGTACTTCTGCGCTGTCGGTGGGATGATAGCCCCGGTAAACGATCTTCTTGCTATCCCAGGAGAAAAATGCGCCTCCGTCATAACCGAGTTCGTGCGTGACCCGTCGTATTCCCGAACCATCGAGGTTCATGGTGTACAATTCCAGATCGCCGTCGCGGGAAGAGGTAAACACAATTTTGTCGCCCTTCGGCGAAATTGTCGCTTCGGCATCATATCCGGCGCTCGCGGTCAGAATTTTGAGGTCGCTGCCATCCGCGTTCGCTGAGTAGATATCATAGTCATGAAATACACCCCACACGTAGCCTTTCGACTTATCGGCAGATGGTGGACAGTTGTCGCCATGCCCATGGGTCGATGCAAAGAGAATTTTCGCGTCTCCAGGGAAAAAGTAACCACAGGTCGTGCGCCCCTTCCCGGTACTGACGAGCTTCTGTTCTGAACCATCGATGTTCATGGTGAACATCTGGTCACAACTGTAGGGGGGACGTGTGGATTGAAAAATGAGGCGCTGGCCGTCGAAGGAAAAATATGCTTCGGCATTCGTTCCACCAAACGTCAACTGCCGAATATTGCGAAGATGGCGCTCATCGGGATGCCGCAATGAGTCCGGTCCGTTGGCGAGCATCGTTGCCACAAGAAGAACTGTAGCAGACATCAAACAAAGAATTCGGAGCATACACTTCACCAAAAAGTGGTTGAATGGGATGTTACTCGACTATACGAGGAGCACATCGTTTCTCTGCGGCACGCCGTCATCCCCGAGATTGCTTCATTTCAAGCCGGCGAGCGCTGTCTTGAGTTTGTTGAAGTCCTGAAGGTCAGCGACACTGTATTCCATATTCTTGTACACAATCATTCCTTGCTTATTTACAACGAACACAGTGCGCTTGTTGTAGAGGGATTTTTCGTCGAAGCTGTCATACAGCTTTGCGACAACGTGACCATGATCGCTGAGGAGTTTGAACGGCAGGTTGTGAAACTTGGCCCATTCGTGGTGAGACCAGACATAGTCGCCGCTGATCGCCAAGACCTCCGCATCCAAGCTCTGCAGGGCGACAAAGTTGTCTCGCATGGTGCAGACTTCCTTCGTGCACCCGGTACTCCAATCGGCGGGATAGAATGCGACAATGATTGCACGTTTTCCCTGGAGGTCGGAAAGCTTGAGGGGAATCCTCGAAATTGAATCCTTTGTGGCGTACGGAAGAGCAAAATCGGGCGCATATGCGCCCACCTTTGGTTCATTCTGGCCTTGAGCGTCGAGATCGAGCGCAAGAAGCAGGAACGAAACGACTAAAAAAATGGTTTTCATGATAGGTTTGAAAATATGCTAAATCAAGATACCGGTTCTTCGACTGAAATGCAATAAACCAGTATCCTTGTTTCTCTCTCAGTTGCTCCTTACATTGTATTGCATGACAAAGAACGTTGGGAAGCAAATCGCGGTCCTTGCCTTGATCGCCGTCCATGTGGGGGCATCGCTTTTCATGCCGTTCTCACATCAACATGTTCTTTACGGAAGCTCCAACAGCCGACAGACCATTCAGAGCCACGATTGTGGCGCGAACGAGATTCACAAACCTCTCGACGATTCCTGTCATTGTCTTCTGTGCCTGCGTGATTCATCTTCGATTGCACTCCTCGTTTTCTTTTCCGAGGTCCCAAAGACTTGCGTACAGCCACTCGTAGAATGTGTGGCAAGCCCGACGTCCTCGAACGGTGAACACTTCTCTGAGCCCGATCGGGGTCCGCCGTCATTGTCTGCCTGAGTCAGATTCTCATCGTAACATATTCTTCGTTTCTCGAATTCACTGGGACAATCTTCATTCAGGTGGACCTATGAACTCTTCCAAGATCATGTGTGTTGTCGTTATTCTTATGTTCCTGATCTGTGACAGAGCGGCTGCGCAGCAGACAGATTCGACTGCAGTTGCAGATTCACTTCTTCTCGTTCAACTTCAGCGATCGATGCAGCCGGCAACTCCAAGTGTTCAACAACAGCCGGCTCCCGCGCCCCGCTCGACGTTGAGCACGAATCCGGACATTAGCGCAATCGGAGATTTCCGGACCTCGTATACCAGCGTCGGACCAAGAAAGGTCGATCTGTATCTGAATCAGCTCGAGTTACAGGTTTCATCGGTTGTGGATCCATATGCGCGAGCGGATTTCATGTTTTCCTTTGGAAAGGACTTCAATACTGGAGAGCTTGCCTCGGCGCTCGAGATTGCTACTCTGACATCAGTTTCGCTTCCCTATCAACTCCAACTGACGCTCGGGAAATTCAAACCGGTGTTCGGCAAGGTGAATATTCTTCATCCCCACGTGTTCAGTTTCGTTGATTTCCCGAAAATGACGGCGAACTACTTTGATACTGAGGGGATGTATATGGAAGGAGCCTCTGTCAGCTGGCTTGTACCGAATCCATATGACTTTTTCCAGGAACTGACATTCGAAGTTGGACGCGTCGGGTCAGAACCCAACGCGTCGCTTGTTCGAGGGGAGAACAGTCAGCTGTCGTATGTCGGCCACCTCAAGAACTTCTTCGATTTGGCTCAGAATTCCACGCTCGAGTTTGGGTTGTCTGGACTCATCGGTCCCAATCGCTTCGGTTTCTCCACTTCAATCGGAGGACTCGATCTCACCTACAAATGGAAGCCGGTTCGGTACAACGTGCTCCAATCGTTTACATGGCAGAGCGAGATCCTTTTCTCAAACATGAGATTGTCCGACGCGAATGTGGCGCAGACGCACGGCGCGTATTCACTGGCCGAATATCAGTTTGCACAACGTTGGTTTGTGGGCGCACGCTACGATTATTCCCAGTACCCGGACAACGCAGCCCGAAGAGATGTGGCAGGCACAGCGTTGCTACGATTCCAGCCCACGGAGTTCCAAGTCCTTGCGCTCGAGTATCAATATACGGATCGGAATTATGACCGGAGCACTAACCAAATAACCTTCAGGATCATATTCGGAATAGGAACCCACGCTGCTCATCAATACTAATTGAAGCTTAGATTTCATTTCACATATTGGAGACGAATCATGATGTCGAAAAAGAGATTACGATCTACTGCTGGTCTATCACTGCTTTGCGCTTTCCTGGCGTATTCATCCGGCTTCGCGCAACTCAAAGTTGTTGCCACAATCACGGACCTGCAGAGCATTACCAAACTGATCGGCGGCGAACAAGTGGATGCATTCGCCATCGCTACAGGCTTTCAGAATCCTCATTTCGTCGATCCGAAGCCAAGCTACATTCTGAAGCTTGCGCGCGCTGATGTCTTTGTGACCGTTGGATTGGATTTGGAGATCGGCTGGGTACCTCCGCTTCTGAACAGCGCGAGGAACTCTAAGATCGAGAAGGGGGGTGAGGGGTATGTTGACGCCTCAGTGAACATTCCACTTCTCCAGGTTCCTACAAGCGCAAGCAGAGGGCAGGGTGATATTCACATTTATGGCAATCCGCATTACTGGCTGGATCCGCTCAATGGCAAGATCATAGCCAGAAACATTTTCGAAGCGCTGGTTCGGGTCGATCCCGATCATCGCTCGCTGTACGAAGCAAATCTCAAGAAGTTCAATGAAACGATTGATCTGAAGACAAAGGAGTGGAGGAAAAAATGCACCCCTATGCAGGCACGAAGATCATTGCCTATCACAACGAGTGGCCATACTTCGAGCAGCGCTTCGGGTTGCAGATCGCCGACTTCCTGGAACCGAAGCCTGGAATTCCTCCCACTCCGTCACAGCTTCTCAAAGTCATTAATGAAATGAAACACGATCACATCAAGATCATCATTATCTCACCGTATTTCACCACGGAGTCCGCCGATCTCGTCGCACGGAATAGCGGCGGTAAGGTCGTTACGCTGGCGACCTCGGTCGGCGCCAATGATCGAATCAACACTTACTATGACCTTTTTGATTACAACATCGCACAACTCGTAGAGGCTTTGCGATAAAGCTTCGATAATCCGGACTGGAGAAAAAACCATGGCAGACATGTTTAGCCAGAGTTTCGTCGTTAACGCCTTGATCGTGAGCGCGATCCTCGGCCTCCTGCTTTCCTACCTAGGAGTGCACGTCGTGGGCCGCGGAATTGTATTTGTCGATCTCGCCCTTGGTCAGATTTCGATGTTGGGCGTGGCTTTCGCAGGTTTCGTTGGAGGAGACGAGACGATCATATCAATCTTGTTTACGATGGTCGGGGCTTTTCTGCTCTCATTCATCAAAGTCAGAGACAAGCGCTTGAAACACGAGGCGATCATTGGAATCGTCTATGCCGTCGCATCTGCCGGCACCGTCCTTTTGATCTCGAAGACGCCTCATGGAGAGTCCGACATCTCAGAAGTCTTGTTCGGGAGTCTCTTCACCGTCACAACGAGCCAGATCGTGTCTCTGTCGATCGTGTTCGGTGTCATCGGTGTCGTTCAAATCCTCTTTCGGAAGAAGTTCTTCGAGTTGACCGAACAATTCGAGAATCGGCAAATCGAGCACATGCGAATCTTCGACTTGTGGAATTTCCTGTTCTATCTGAGCATCGGACTCTCCATCGTTTTCGCTGTCAGGCTTGCCGGAGTGATCCCTGTCTTCTCTTATCTCATAGTTCCCCCGGTGGCCGCTATCCTACTTTCGCAAAGCAAAAACATTGTCGTGTGGATATCGCTCATCATCAGTGTGATTGGCGGGTTCTTAGGTATCTATTGTTCAGTGCAATTTGATTTTCCAGCAGGGTCATCTGTGGTCGCTGCTTTGGGTGCTCTTTTCGTTCTGGTTGCTCTCATAAAATTGAGCAAATTCGTGAACCTGCGCGTGGCAAACAATAACCGAGCAGAAGAAAACTCCCATGCCGCTGAATGACAGAGTCGCACTTGTGGCGGGCGGTACGGGTGCACTTGGGTCCGTAATTGCGAAGCGCCTCGGCGCCGAAGGCTGTGTGGTGTTTGTCTCTTATGTCCATGAAAAGGAGCTTACGTGTCTTCCCGCAACTCTGAAGGGCAGACTGAACACATTCAAAGCCGATATGACCGATGAATTACAAGTGAAAGGACTCTATGATGTTGTCCTCGCCAGTTCTTCGCGCGTTGATATCGTTGTGAATACCGTCGGGGGATTTCTGCCCCGGAAACCTCTCGTCGATGTGAGCGTAGAGGAGTGGGACTTGATGATGAACACCAACCTCAAGTCCGCTTTCCTCTCTACGAGAGAGGCATTGCGACGAATGCGCGGTCAATCGTATGGCCGGATCATCAACATTTCGGCGATGGTCGGACTTCGTCCCAGCCCCGAGCGCATACCATATTCCATCTCCAAGGCATCGGTTTCACTTCTGACAGATCTTGTTGCACAGGAGGTGAAAGGGTCAGGAATCACAGTGAATGCTATCGCACCGAGCATCATTGCAACCTCGGCAAACCTCGCTTCCATGCCGGATCACGATTCCACAAAATGGGTTACGCCTGCCCAGGTCGCGGACCTGGTTTGCTTTCTATGCTCCGCGGAGTCTGGAGTCATAACAGGGACAACGATCAAGGCATATGGAGGTCTCTAGCTATCATTGTTGATTTTCACGATGAAATTGGATAATTTGGTGGAGAAACGACCGCACGAGTGACAATCATCATCATGGTAACCCATTGAGAAAAGTCTTCCGAAGGCAAGTCAAGCGCTTGCCTTTTTTCGTTTACACGAAGGTTCTCGACTATGACTTTGAATGAACAGATTAACAACGACCTGAAGACGGCGATGAAATCGGGGGACAGAACCCGACTGGAGACGCTGCGTCTGCTTCGCGCACATATGATTGAGCTATCGAAGCGAGGCGAAGGCAAAGACATCACCCCGGATGAGGAGCTATCCGTGCTGATGTCCGCAATCAAAAAGCGCAAAGAAGCCATCGAGCTGTACGAGAAGGGGGGAAGGATGGACCTTGTCCAGAAGGAACGGGCTGAACTGGATGTCATCTCTTCCTATCTTCCGAAGCAACTGAGTGCTGAAGAGGCTGCCGCAATTATTCAACGAATTATTGTTGACGCGGGAGCCTTGAGTGCGAAGGATTTTGGCAAAGTCATGCCGCTCGCTATGAAGGAGCTCAAAGGCAAGATCGATGGAAAAACTGTCCAGGAGTTGGTGAAAGCAAAACTGGGAGCCTGACCATGTTAATTGACCTGCTCATTCTGTTCCCGCTGATCTCATTTGGGGCACTTGGCTTTCGCGATGGATCCGTGCGTAAACTCGTGTCGATTGTCGTCGTCATCATAACGATGTTTCTTGGTCAGTTCCTCATGCATGACATCGGCGACTATCTGAGGGAGAATCTGCGCGTGCAATCAGCGACAGCGCCCCAAATGGCGTTCTTCATGATTTTCTTCATAATGTTTTTTCTTCAGGCGGTACTCTACAAATTCCTCACGGATAGCTACAAGATCGGCGGGATCGTTGATCGAGTTATTGGATCGGTCATCGGTCTGGTACAAGGGATTATCGTCATCAGCGTCGTGATTTTTGTCCTGACGATGTCCGGCCCTCCTGGTCGCAAAACAATTTGGGATTCCCGTCTCTATCAACCGACCGCATCGGTTGCTCCAGGGATTATGGACTTTTTCTCAAATCTGTTCGGCAGCGCAAAGGCCTCAATCGAAAGCCTGACCTCACCCGACAAAGGCAAGGTCGATTCCACCCTCAAGGCTCCGCAGCAGTGAGGACCGAGATCCCTCATGGCTGACTTCGCCACGGCAATACGCAAGCTAGAATTCGACAAGGTCCTTGAGCGACTTCAGCAGCTCGTGTCGTCGGAGCCGGCTCGTGATTTAGCGGCACACCTTGTACCGATGACGGACACTGCGTCCATTCAGCTGGAGCTGCGGCGTGTTTCAGAAGCCAAGGAACTTCTCATCCTGGAGGGAGCCGCTCCGCTTGATGGGATCAAGGACGTTCTGCCCGCTCTCAGGCGATCCGCCATCGAAAATCACATCCTTACAAGTCGCGAACTCCTCGACATTGCATCCACGCTCCGGGCGTCGAGGCTGCTCGCCACGTTTGTCGCAAAACGCCAGAAGAGCTATCCAGAACTCGGCGTGATGGCGGCAGGGCTCTTCAGCGACAAGGTCCTGGAGTACAATATCCTGGAGTGCATCGACGAGGAAGGACGAATTCGCGATTCGGCAAGCAAGGATCTTCGCCGCATTCGGCAGGATATGATTTCAACCGCGGACATTCTGCGTAAGCGGCTTTCGTCAATCCTCAAGCGTGTCTCGGAGAATGACTTCCTGCAGGAAGAGATTGTCACCACGCGCGATGGCAGGATGGTTGTGCCGGTCAAAACCGAGCACAAGAATCATGTCCCCGGTTTCATTCACTCGAGTTCTGCCAGCGGGGCAACGGTGTTCATTGAGCCAGCCGAAACGCTGGACCTCAACAATACGCTCACCGAGTTGCAGCTTGCGGAGCAACGTGAAATCGCACGAATCCTCGGTGAGCTGACGACGCAGGTCAAAGAGATTCGGCCGAACTTTGAGCCGACACTGTCGACGCTCGCTGGCCTTGACCTTGTCTTTGCCAAAGCAAAGTATTCCATCGAGATCCTTGGCAATCCGCCTCTGATTTCAAATGAAATGCGAATTCGCTTGTTCCAAGCTCGACACCCTGTGTTGCTCCAGCGCCACAAACGCGAAGAGGTTATACCGCTCGATCTGGAACTTGGAGAAAATGTTCGGACGCTGGTCATCACAGGGCCCAATGCGGGTGGGAAGAGCGTTGCGATGAAGAACATCGGCCTGCTCGCTCTCTGCGCTCAATCGGGCATGCACATTCCTGCAGCTCCCGAGTCGGAATTATGCGTCTTCGATAAGATCTTTGTGGATATCGGCGATGAGCAGTCAATCGAAAACGATTTGAGTAGCTATAGCTCACATCTCCTGCGTATGCGCGATATCCTCCGCGGTGCAGACTCTCAGAGCCTGGCACTTCTCGACGAGATCGGCGCCGGCACTGATCCTGCAGAAGGAGGAGCCCTGGCGGCTTCAATTCTCTCCGCTCTTACGAAATGCGGTTCCATGACAATCGCGACGACGCACCATGGAATGTTGAAAGCTTTCGCCCACGAAACTCCCGGGGTATCCAATGCGTCGATGGAGTTCGACCAAGAGACTCTGAAGCCCACGTACCGATTTCGATTTGGCGTCCCGGGAAGCAGCTATGCTCTGGAACTTGCCAAGCGCCTCGAGTTGCCCCCCGGCGTGATTAGTCAGGCGCGTGAATTCGTGGGTGATGAAAAAATCAAGCTGGAAAACCTTCTCGCAGAACTGGAACGACAGTCACAAGAATATCGCGCTCAGATCAAAGATGTTTCTGCTGAACGGGATAGGCTCAACGGGCTCGTGGAGGCGTACGAACAGAAAATGAAGGCCCTCCGCGAAGAACTCAAAATCATCCGCAAACAGGCGGTTGACGAAGCGAAGGATATCGTGCAGGGAGCTCAGTCCCTCATCGAACGCGCCGTAAAAGAGATCAAGGAATCATCTGCAGAAAAAACGACGGTGCAGGCCGCCAGGGAAAGCGTTCAGAAGATGCGCAAGAAGATTGAAGAACTCACCGATACGGAACAGACCTCAGTTGCTCAAGACCTGCAAATTGGCGACACGGTTCATGTCAAGGATGCCTCGCAGGAGGGCGAATTGGTCGAGATCAAGCCGCCGTTTGGTATTATGCTCGTTGGGAATGCAAGGCTGAAAGTCAGGCTTGAATCGCTGCAAAAAGTCAATGCACCAAAGGCCGGATACGGAGGGAGCGAAGGTTCACTCTACACCCCGGAGGGAAAAACCGAGATTGATTTGCGAGGAATGCTCGGCGACGAAGCGATCACACAAGTCGAGCGCTTTCTCGACGACGCGCTGGTCGCAGGACTTCATCGTGTCGACATTATCCACGGGAAGGGGACCGGCGCTCTCCGGAGACGCATTGGCGATTTCCTGAAAACCTATCCCCACATACGATCGTTTCGCCTCGGAGAGTGGAACGAAGGCGGCACAGGGGTGACTGTGGTGGAGCTTGAATAGGTGTATTGCGTTGACACTCGTAAGGATATGATGACCACCCGACGGATACAAAAACTGCTCATAGCAAACCGGGGAGAGATAGCGCTCCGAGTGATTCGTGCCTGCAAAGAACTCGGGATTGCATCCGTGGCGGTCTATTCTGACGTCGATCGCAAATCACTCCACGTCTTGTCGGCCGATGAGGCGTATGCCCTTGGGGGATCAATACCCCGCGAGAGCTATTTGAATCAAGGCCGAATCATTGACATTGCCAAGGCGGCAAACGCCGATGCCATTCATCCAGGCTATGGATTTCTGGCTGAGAATCCGAGCTTCGCTGACGCCGTTGTGCAAGCCGGAATTATCTTTGTCGGCCCCTCGGGATCTGCCATTCGGTCGATGGGCGACAAAACCTCGGCCCGAAAGATTGCGCGCCAACTAGGTGTCCCAACAATTAGTGGTACGCTCGAACCCCTCAAAGATGCAACGGAGGGTCTCAAGAGTGCAGCCGAGATTGGGTTTCCGGTCTTGCTCAAGGCAGTGGCAGGAGGGGGCGGCAAGGGAATGCGGGTTGTCCAGTCTGCTGAAGAGTTCGAATCATCCTATCGGATGGTACAATCAGAAGCGAAAGGGGCCTTCGGCGACGAACGGGTTTACGTCGAGAAATTCCTCGATTCTCCCCGGCACATTGAGGTGCAGATTATCGGTGATGCGTACGGAAACGTGATCCATCTTGGAGAGCGGGAATGTTCGATTCAGCGTCGTCACCAGAAGGTAATTGAGGAGTCACCATCAACCGCTGTGACGGAGGAACTGCGCCGAAAGCTCGGCGAAACTGCGGTGCTCCTTGCCAAATGCGCTCAATACGTCAATGCCGGCACAATGGAATTCCTGCTTGATTCAAGTGGAAAGTTCTGTTTTCTCGAGATGAACACACGGCTTCAGGTAGAACACCCTGTGACAGAAGAGGTCACTGGCATCGATCTTGTGAAATTGCAGATTCAGATTGCTGAGGGTTATCCGCTCTCGTACCAGCAGGAACAGGTCCGCATCCACGGGCACGCGATTGAATGCAGGATATGTGCTGAGGATCCTGAGAACGATTTCATGCCTTCAACAGGCCTTATCACGCACTATCGTCCGCCCCAGGGGCGAATCCGCGTCGAGAACGGATTCCAGCAGGGTGACGAGCTCTCACTGTTCTATGATTCATTGATGGCAAAAGTTATCTCGTGGGGTTCAACTCGCGATGAAGCGATTGCGCGAATGCAGAGAGCGCTGTCCGATTTCTCCATAGGAGGGGTGAGCTCTACGCTTCCATTCTGCTTGTTTGTGCTTAGACATAAAGCATTCATTGATGGGCTAATAGATATCCGCTTCGTGGAGAAGTATTTTAATCCCTCCGATCTAAGCCAGAATCTGGAGGAACGTCAACTTGCTGCAGCTGCTTCGGCCGCGTTGCTTGCGATGAGAGACGGGAAGTCCCTAGGTCATCCAGCTGTTGGCATGCCGAGATCGTTCAACAAATGGAGGTTTAGTAGGGTGGAGAAGCTCCGTTGACCCCAGTAACATACACGGCAAGCATCGACAAGAGGTCTTACAGAGTCATCATTCGATCTGAACGCCAACTCGAGATCAATGGCAATCTATTCGAATATGATTTAGTTGAGCTTCGTCGCGGTTCCTTTTCGCTTGTTCTCAATGGCAAGGTATATGCGATTGAAGTGCCTGCAAATCCAGAGAACCAGTCACTCTGAGCAGCAATCCCGGAATGGCGAGCTTGGACGAACGGTCCTCCTAAGCGTCGGTGTTTCACAGTTTCAAGTGCGCGTTGATGACGAGCGATCTCTTCTCCTGAGATCCCTCTTCAAGGAGAGCCTCGCCTCAACCAGCGCTCACGTAGTCTGTGCGCCGATGCCTGGCCTGATTTCCAGAATCGAGGTTCGGGTTGCTGAGGAGGTGGAAGTCGGTAGGGGACTTCTTGTTCTCGAAGCGATGAAAATGGAAAACGAGATACGAGCACCGCATCGTGGAAAGATCCAAACAATTCACGTGGTAAAGGGGAGAGCAGTCGAAAAGGGTCAGCCACTAGTTACTATTCAGGCACTATAGATTGAATGAGCTAATCCCTTCAATTGTTCAGACATAAAGTGAACTCCGATGAATCAATCTCTTAGACACAAGGAGCCCGTCGTCGACCTTGCTCTCGCGCGACCACGGCCTTACCGAGGAAGAGTACGACCGCATCCTGGCGATTCTTGGAAGAACTCCAACGTACACCGAGCTCGGAATCTACAGCGTTATGTGGAGTGAGCACTGCAGCTACAAGAACTCCATAGCCGTCCTCAAGACTCTTCCCAGGACCGGCTCACGATTACTCGTGGGTGCCGGTGAGGAAAACGCGGGCCTTGTCGACATAGGAGACGGACTCGCCGTGGCCTTCAAGATTGAGAGTCACAACCATCCATCGGCTGTTGAGCCATATCAAGGAGCTGCTACCGGCGTGGGAGGGATCTTGAGGGACATCTTCACGATGGGAGCCCGACCAATCGCTGCACTGAACTCTTTGCGGTTCGGTGACCTGTCTAATGATCGGGTCCGCTATCTCTTCAAGGGGATTGTCAAAGGAATCGGTGATTACGGAAATAGCTTCGGGGTCCCAACCGTTGCGGGTGAAGTATATTTTGATGCCTCGTACATTGGCAACCCGCTTGTCAATGCCATGGCCGTTGGCCTCGTGAAGCACAGCCAGGTCGCCCGTGCGATCGCAAAGGGAAAGGATAATCTGGTAATGATCGTTGGATCTTCAACGGGCCGTGACGGTATTCATGGTGCAACATTTGCCTCAGAGGAGATCTCGGAAAAATCGGAGGCGAAGCGACCCTCGGTGCAGGTTGGTGACCCCTTCACAGAGAAACTGCTGCTCGAGGCAACGCTGGAGGCGATTCAGGCTGGAATCATTGTGGGAATCCAGGATATGGGAGCTGCTGGATTGACCTGTTCCAGCACGGAAATGAGCGCGAAGGGAAGGAGCGGGATGAAGCTCAATCTTGATGCCGTGCCTCTGCGTGAAGAACATATGACGAGTTATGAGATCATGCTCTCTGAGTCGCAAGAGCGCATGCTGCTCGTCGTTAAACCGGAACACGAGAACAGAATAAGAGAGATATTTGGCCGATGGGACTTACATGCGGTGACTATTGGCGACGTGCTCGACAGTGATCGGGTGCAGATATATCAAAATGGGGAGCTCAAGGCTGATGTCCCTGCTGAGACCCTGGTACTCGGTGGCGGCGCTCCGGTCTATGTCCGGGAAACGAGGGAACCGAAATACATCGAGGAAGTACATTCCTTCGATCCATCTACGATTCCAGCTCCAAAGGACTACAACCAAGTCCTCTTGAACCTGCTATCGTCCGCGACGATCGCGTGCAAGAAATGGGTGTATCATCAGTATGACTCAATGGTTCGGACGAACAGTATCCAAGCCAGCTATGATGCCGCGATCGTCCGGATCAAGGATTCGAGGAAGGGCCTTGTTCTGAAGACTGACTGCAATGCCCGATATGTCTACTTGAACCCTCGGAGGGGTGGACAAATCGCTGTAGCTGAGGCGGCTAGAAACGTTGCCTGTACGGGAGCTATGCCCATCGCTATAACAAATTGCCTTAACTTCGGCAATCCTTATGATCCGGAAATCTACTGGCAATTCTCCGAGGCTGTAGGGGGAATCGGTGATGCGTGTCGAATGCTCGACACGCCTGTAACGGGCGGAAACGTGAGCTTCTACAATGAGAGCCCTGACGGAGCAGTCTTGCCCACACCCGTCATTGGCATGCTGGGCGTGATCGAGGATGTAGAGAGTGCGGTTCCTTCAACATTTCAGCGTGAAGGTGACATGATCATGGTGCTTGGAAGGGATCTCGGAGAGATCGGCGGATCCGAATACCTCTTTCAGCGCACAGGGCGCATTCTCGGCGATGCTCCAGCTATGGACCTCGCAGCTGAAGCCAATCTCCAGGCTCTGTGCCGTGAACTCGCCGCACAATCCCTAATTTCTTCTGCACACGATTGCTCGGAGGGCGGCCTTGCAGTTGCTCTCATAGAGTGCTTGTACGAGGCAAATCCTGACCTCGGCTTGTCTATGACCCGGTATCCGAGTCCCGAGCTCCGCCACGATTTTGCGCTCTTTGGCGAGACACAATCCCGAGTCACACTCAGCCTAAGTGTCGAAAACGTTGATGCCGTGCGAACCGCCGCGACATTCCGCGGCGTACAAGCTACAGTCATCGGGGAAGTCACCGGCGAGCGCACAATCCGGATAGGGAGCCACATCTCGCTGACGACGGAAACTGTACGCACCGCCTACCGGGATGCCATCCGAAGAGCAATAGGAGAGTAGAAGCAACGGCAGAGTGTTTTGTGTTTCGTGGTTTGCTTTAGAGGTTGCACTTTACATAATATATATTATATGACAACTGAGACAGAAGAAAGCCGCACCCCCAACAAACTCTTCGCATCGTCCTTTTTTCAGAGCCTGATGCTCCGCTCACGCACTTCCACGGCGTACTGCTCCCGTGGCGCTAGCACTGGCGCCGACAGATTCTACCCGCTTATCGTGAAGACGCTGTAATGGCACTGGCAT
Source organism: uncultured Bacteroidota bacterium (assembly GCA_963739335.1). GTDB lineage: Bacteria > Bacteroidota > Ignavibacteria > UBA10030 > UBA10030 > UBA9647. Next base: position 37,916 of record CAVUAC010000085.1, read on the forward strand.
ACGAGCTCCTTCAGGTCGCCGCGCGTTCATGGCGTACTCAGCACCCGAGGTGCATGCACACGTCACTCACGGCGTGGAATATCCCCGACCCATCACGAACCGGCAAGACCTTCTCACTGGCCTAGTGCATCGTCCGGCTGGTTCTCTCCTTAAACGCTTGGACGGTTCCCACGGCAACAGGCCCCGGAGGGTTGGCTAGTGTCTGGCCGAAGACCCTCCGCAGTGATGCCTAGACACCCGGGGCCACGACAAGCCCCAGCCAACCCTAAATAACCTCGCGCACAAATAGACAGCGTGTCCAGTTCAAGAGAAACCTCAATGTTTACGCGACACCCACGGCCGCGCTGGCAGCTCAACGACTCCTGTGAACAACTCCGTCGCCGGTCCTCGTAATCTGACGTTCACGAAATGATCCCCAATACAGTCGAAATTGACCCACAACGCCACCTTGCTCCTTGGGATGACTCTTATGGGAGCTCGAAGGTTCCAGACCTGAGATGCTACAAGAGCAGATGCAATTGATCCTGTCCCACATGCTAATGTTTCGTCTTCGACGCCCCGCTCGTAGGTCCGAACTGATAACGAGTTACGCCCATGCCTTTCAATGAAATTCACGTTCGTTCCCTGTGGCGCAAACTCGGCATGGTTCCGTATCGCCCGACCGATCCCAATCACGTCAGTCAAGCCCAGATCAGAACTGGCCCCCCTCAAGTCCTTGACGGGAACAACAACGTGCGGCGACCCAGTATCGACAAAGCTCACGTTCATTGTCACCCCCTCAATCCCGATTTCCATGCCAATCTTGAGATTCCGGGCGTCCTTCATCGCCAATTCCACCTCGCACCCCCTCACTTTTGCCCTGTAAATGTAATCCAATGCCTCAAAATCATGCGTTCTCGCCGCGAGCCTGTGCCGAACTGCATACCAGGCGATGCAGCGACCCCCATTGCCGCACATTCCCCCGTAGCTGCCATCTGCGTTGTAGTACATCATCTTGTAGCTGGCTTTGCGGCTCTTTTCGAGCAAGAGCAATCCATCCGCCCCTATCCCCCACGTCCGATCACAAAGCAGCTTTGCAGCCCTCGACCCATCTCTGATGCGCCTCGCGCGATTGTCGATTACGACAAAATCATTGCCAGCGCCAGTCATTTTTGTAAAACGGATTCCCACTCGCCACCTTTCTCGTGTTCTAGACGTCCGTCGCTACAAGATATCACAATTCTTTGAATTTGCAACACGGTGGGTCGTTGGAGCATAACAGAAGGGGGCTTGTTCCACCTTCCTTCAACCTCGCTGACCCAGAGTCCTTGGCAGGCAAGCAAGAACACGGCCCTAGGACGTGGGTGAATCCAGATCGTAGGCATGGTGCTTGATGATTTTCGCATTCACCAAAAAGATTACATCTTCGGCAATGTTTGTCGCGTGGTCCGCGAGACGCTCGATGTGGCGCGAGATGATCATCAGGTGTGATGCCGGAGCAATGTTGTCGGGGGACTCCTTCATTTTCTCGATCATCGTTGTGAATATCTCGCGATCGAAGCTGTCGACCACGTCGTCGGAGGTCAGAACCAGCTTTGCCTGCTCCGGATCATTGTTCACGAACGAATCAATTGAATGTTTCACCATCTCGCGGGCAGCGTTTGCCATCCGGCGAAGCGGCGTCCTATTGACAAAGTCAGAGTATTGCAGCAATGCAGGGACCCGCTCTCCCAAATTCTTCGCGATGTCTCCAATCCGTTCAAGCTCATTGTTGATCTTGAGTGCTGCCATCAGAAGCCGGAGGTCAATTGCCACAGGTTGAGACAATGCGAAGATGCTCATGCATCGTTGATCGATGGCAATGTCGAATTCATCGACTTTCTTGTCCCGCTCTATCACAAAGTTTGCCAGTGACTCGTCAGCCTCTGTGATAGCTTTGACAGCATAGTCTATCTGCTCTTCCACCAGGCTCCCCATCCGGATCAGCAGCGTTCGCAGTTGATCAAGCTCCAGTTCAAAATGTCTCGCCATTCGACGTCTCCTTCAGATTGGTTTCAGGTGCCGGTGATTTGTGCACATTCGCGTTCACGACCGACTAACCGAACCTGCCGGTGATGTAGTCCTCAGTTTGCCTGTTTGATGGATTAGTGAAGATTACCTTTGTATCGGCAAACTCAATAAGTTTTCCAAGATAGAGGAAAGCCGTGCGATCGCTGACACGGGCCGCTTGCTGCATATTGTGAGTTACGATCACGATCGTGTATTGTTTCTTCAATTCGTAGATCAGCTCCTCGATCTTCGCCGTCGCGAGTGGATCGAGAGCGCTCGCCGGCTCATCCATAAGGATCACTTCAGGATTCACTGCCAAAGTGCGGGCTATGCAAAGTCGTTGTTGTTGACCTCCCGACAAGCTGACTCCCGATTTATTGAGCGAGTCTTTTACTTCATCCCATAAGAACGATTGTTTTAGACTGCGCTCGACGATGTCGTTCAGTTGGGATTTTGGTACGCCACCATTCAGTCGCAGGCCAATCGCGACATTGTCAAAGATTGACATCGTTGGAAAAGGATTGGCCTTCTGAAACACCATCCCTACCCGCTTCCGCACAAGCACAGCGTCGGTCTCGAATATGTCCTGACCATCGATCTCAACCTTCCCTGTCATTGTTCCACCGGCAACTTCGTGCATCCTATTGAGACACCGCAGAAAAGTGGACTTGCCACACCCCGACGGTCCAATAATTGCCAACACCTGATTTGCCGCAACATCAAGGGAAACATCGTGAAGCACCTGCACCTTGCCAAAGAATGCATTCACGCTTCTCGCCGTCATCTTCACGTTTGCAGATCGCCGCTGCTCAACTGTCGTGAGACCTGGCAGAGCTGTTATTTGACTGATCAGAATCTGTTGTCATATGCACTCACCGTTGCAAATATCTGCTTCGCGTAACCACACGTACTGCCAAACTAAGTCCCGAAATAAGAATAATTAACACAAGGGCTGCCGTCCACGCCTGATTGTTCCAATCCTCGAATGGTGCTTTGGCATAGTCATAGATAAACACCGTTAGTGATCCAATCGGCTCGTTCAACGAGGTTGACCAGAACCTGTTGCCAAGAGCTGTGAACAGCAAAGGCGCAGTTTCGCCCGCAATCCTGGCAATTGACAGGAGAATGCCTGTAACGATTCCGCGAAATGCGGTCCGCACAATAATTTGCATTGTGGTTTTCCACTGCGGTATCCCCAGCGCCAATGCTGCCTCACGATACGAATTCGGAACAAGTCGGATCATTTCTTCTGTCGTCCGTGTCACCGTGGGGATCATCAGGATTGCCATAGCGACACCCCCCGCAAGGGCGGAGAAGTGTTTCATTGGTACGACAACAAGGCCATATGCGACAACGCCGGCGACGATGGAGGGAACACCACTCAGAACATCAGTCATGAATCTTACGAAATAGGCAAATTTGTTATTCCCAAACTCAGCGAGGTAAACACCCGTCAAGACGCCAATCGGAAGACCTATCGCGCTTCCAGTGGAGACGAGCACGAGCGTCCCGACGATCGCGTTTGCCATTCCGCCTCCGGACTCCCCCACTGGTTTCGGCATCTGGATGAAGAAGTCCAGGTTCAGATAGCTCACCCCACGATTAATCGTGTAGAAGAAAATCAGGATGAGCGGTATAAGTGCCACTACAGCGCTCAGGTAACACAATGAGAGCATTGTTGCCCCGACGATTTTCCTGCGATAGTATTGCCAGGATGGCACAAAGGGTGTGGCGCTCATCGTTTGCTCCGGGTGACGCTCCACACAAGAATTCGGGCGAGCATGTTTACGATGATTGTCACTACGAAAAGCAGCAGTGCGATTTCAATCAAAGCACTGATATACGTGGAGGTCGTAGCCTCTGTGAACTCATTGGCAATGACGCTCGCCATCGTGTATCCAGGATCGAAGAGCGAATAGGAAATTGTCGGCCTGTTCCCTATGACCATTGTGACAGCCATTGTCTCCCCTACGGCTCTTCCCAATCCAAGCAACGTTGCCCCCAGTATACCCGATTTCGCATCCTTCAGGATCAAGCGAATCGACTGCCACTTGGTTGCACCGACGCCCAAGGATGCCTCGCGCTGAGTCTGTGGGACGGATTTCAGAACATCGCGTGATATTGAAGCAATAATTGGGAGAATCATCACGGACAGGATGAGTCCTGCTGCGAGCATTCCGAATCCGTACGGAGCTCCGTGGAAGATCGGCAGAAACCCAAGGTTGCGGGAAAAAGCGGGTTCGATGCTGGTTCGAATCCATGGCACCAACACGAAAATTCCCCAAAGACCGTACACGATACTTGGGATGCCTGCCAGTAGCTCAATGAGAAAAGATAACGGCCGTTCCAGCCGCGACGGGGCCAGTTCAGAAAGAAAGATCGCTATCCCAATGCTCAATGGCAAAGCAATCACTAACGCGATGGCTGAGGAAACGAGGGTGCCGAAGATGAATGGCAGTGCACCATATAACTCCTGAACAGGGTCCCATGTTGTCCCTGTCAGGAACCCCCAGCCGAACTTCAGGATTGAGGGCTTCGAGTCCTGGTACATCTCGTATCCCATAAGCAGAATCAACGACAGAACGAGCACGGCGAAAATCATCGTCGTATATTTGAAAACGACATCCCCCAAGTTGTGCTTGGGGGATGTTCTGGCTTGCCTAAGAGAGAGGGCGGATTCTTGGCTGGGAATGTTCAACTGTGCTTGTCTTCTCTGTTGTCTCAACGGTGACTAGATGGTGTTGCGACGTCCTCAGTACCTGAATTGCGCCGATCTTCGCTTGGCATCGCTTCACGACTTCCTTGGGCAAAGGCGCATACAACAGATCTTGCGCGTAGGACTGCCCCTCCCCCATCGCCCATTTCAGAAACTTGACCAGGGCCTCTCTCTTCTCCTTGTCTTTCATATGTTTGTAGACCAAGAGCCACGTGAATCCTGAGATTGGGTAGGAGTTTTTCCCATCCGCATCAGTAATCGAAACACGCAGATCCTCCGGAAAGTTCTTCGCCGAGCCGGCCGCGGCGGCCGTCACGGATTCGAGCGTTGGCTCCACAAAAGTTCCAGATTTATTCTTCATAAAGGCGTACGGCAGGTTATTCTTCACAGCATAGGCTAATTCCACATATCCGACCGCACCCGGTGCCTGCTTCACGAGGCCTGTCACTCCTTCATTTCCCTTGCCGCCAAGCCCAACTGGCCAATTGACAGATGTTCCTTTTCCCACTTTGGTTTCCCAGTCCTTGCTCACTTTTGTGAGGTAATCGGTGAAAATGAATGAGGTACCGCTGCCATCGGAACGATGTGCAACGACGATCTGCTGATCCGGAAAGGATTTTCCCGGGTTGAGATCTACGATCTTCGAGTCGTTCCATTTCGTGATCTCGCCTAGGAAGATCGAGGCGAGAACTGCAGGAGTCAATCTCAGACCGCTTCCAATCTCAGGAACGTTGTACGTGACTACCACAGCGCCCATCACTGTCGGAATATGAAGGATCTCGGTCCCCTGTTTGGTTGCCGCGTCCTTCATCTGCTCTGGAGTCATCGGTCCATCCGTTGCGCCAAAATCTACCGTTCCCTCGATCACTTGCTTGATCCCTCCTCCGCTGCCAATCGACTGATAATTAAACTCGATGTTCGTTTTTGTGTGATATACGTCGAACCACTTTGAATAGATGACGTAGGGAAATGTCGCTCCGGCTCCGTTGAGCTTGAGCTGAGCATGGAGCGTGAGGTTACCGACTGCTACCGTGAGCAGGATGAACAGAGCAATCTTCAAAGCTTTCATAGTGAATTCCTTTCGTGAGTGACTATGTGGTGACTAGGCCTGTCAGTTGCGTTCATTGACGGATCTCGGAGCGATCAGAGAAACACCCAAAATAAAGTTACGCGCCCGGTCACGGCCGCCTTCGGGGTCGCACCGTTCGTCGGTGCCTCGTACGATTCATAGTAGATGTTCGGCATGATCGAAACGTTTTTGTCCACTTTCCAATCAAGCCCTCCGATAATCAGGTTCCGCATGTCTCCCTTCGAATTGCTGTCGGTATTGGGATCGAAGTTGTCGTACCGCAGAACCACGGCAAGATCGGATTGAAGAAAAACGGAACCCCAAAACGAAAGACCGAGCGCACTTTTGCTCGCCAATGCCGTTCCGTTATTGTAGCCATTAGAAGTGGATTGCGTAAACGCTTCAGCGCCAAGCTTGAACGAGCCTGACTGCCCGTACGTGACGAACGCTGATGCCGTGAACGTACCATCATCGACTTTCTTGCCCGCATTGTATGGATCGGCTATCTGAGCTCTGTCCTGGAAGTCGACGTTCACCATAGCGTAGAAGTCGGAGCTAGGTTTGATGGAAAGCTGGCCATAGTACCTCTTGTATTTGTCCGTCTCCGGACTGTTGCCGCTGCCATTGGCGAACATCAGCCAATAGTTGACCATCCCGTCTCCCGTGAGCTTTCCTTTAAGAGCAACACCAAAATCACGGGAAGGAACGATACCTCGCAAATCCATGATCGTCTTTTCCAATGATCGGTATCCCCAATAACTCTCAGATGCGTCGAAGGTTGGAGAAGGTTGAATCCCGAAGACGAGGTTGCTTCCGCTGAACACGTTCTTCCACATCAAATATGCGTCCTTGACCATCGTCCCGATCTTATTGTTGGGGAACAGTGTTGCTATCGGATCTACCTCTAGTCGGAAACGGGTCGTGAATTTCTCAGAGATATCGTTATCGTACGCAAAGTAGATCCGGCGGATCTGAAACGCCTGATAGGATGTGCCGCCCGGCGAGGAACTGTTCGCGCCCGAATTTGCCAATGCCGCGGAATTCGGATCGCGAGCGACATTATAGAAGTAATCTCCGAACATATAACCGCTGAACTTTCCGGCGGAACCTTTGTCCTGGGCGAACACGAGAGTCGCGCAAACCAGGAGCAGGAAGAACGTTAGAAACAGTTTTTTCATCTGAATCTCCTCTAAAATAGTTAAGAGAAAACAAGTGAGTTGGGAATGTCGGTTGGACTTGAGGCAGGCCTTTGATGAAGAACTCACCTCTGTGAATCCTAGCGGAATCTGCTATCAAAGCAACCAGCCGTTGACAACGCACCCGAACGCAAAGGTAGCAATCGCGACAAGCGCCATCAGCACCTTGAATTCGCTATCGCTTATAGGTTCGCAATCCTCAAAATGAAGTCGTCCGCCGATCCAATGACCGGCAAAGAACGACGGCAAGCTCGCCTTTCCCCTGTCTTCTGCGACTACTGACGTGTTTGTCATTTGAGGCATCCTGGGTCTCTGCTCCTTTGGTAGTTTGCAGCATAAAGTTACTTAACAGCCGTTAGCCAAATGTTAGCAGCGTACTAAGAAATTGTTAAGAGGAACGTGCAATACGGATGCTTCGAACGACAGAACGCCAACGGCTACGGTGATCAAATGGTACAGCCGCGTATCAGCATACCGGCGGCAACGACAATAGCCAATGCAAGTGCCAGACCAACGTAGAATCGGCGATCGCTGATCGCCTCCGGCTCTTCAGCATCATCATCGGGTGGCAGGAATGTCTCGATGAGCCAGAACGGAAAGGGCTTCTGATCATCTTTCTTGTGTTCGATCATTTCTTTATCAGACCAAAGATCGACGAACTCTTATTTCAACACGGTCGTTTGGTGATTCAATGTAGCCTTTAGTCATTAACTAGGTGTTAGTCAGATGTTAAGAAATTGTTATGGAGCGTTGGCGTGATAGCACTCTTCCAATGACTCCACAAGTCTGTGGCACTGGCAGAGAATGACCGGCTTCCGAAACCACAACTTCTTGGGAGATTAGGTTCATCAGATTTGTGAAACGGCAAACACAAGGATTTTGTCGACGAGAGTTTACAGTTTCATAACGGGCCAATCACACTTGGATAAATTGCTCTTCTATATTACACCATCATTTTGATGGAGGGTCTTCCATGCGAATCGCTTACTTCAATGCCAATCTTCGTCGTGGTCAGGATGGAGTAACAAGAGTCATGTACAAGATGTTCGAAGCCACGCTCACGCGACGCCACGAGGCGATGGCTTTCACTTCGACGCTGCCTGATCCCGAGGATCAAATCATACCGATGCAAAAAGTCCGCTCTGTCGTCTTCCCTCTCCAGAAGAACTACCGGATCGCCTTGCCGAGTTATCAGATGCTTGTAAGTTCCCTGGAAGCGTTTTCGGCCGATATCATCCACATCAATAGTCCCTGCACGCTTGGTTTTGCGGCAATGAGGTATGCTCGACAGTTCAACATTCCAGTTGTCGCGACGTATCACACCCATTTCCCGACGTACCCAAGATACTACGGCCTCTCAGCATTGGAAGAGCTGGCCTGGAGAGTTTCACGATACCTCTATAACAGAATGGATCGTACGTTTGTCCCGACGACGCCAATTCTGGAAGAACTGAAAGAACACGACATCTGTCGACTCGAGTACCTGCCACATGGAGTCGACCTGGCGCTCTTCAATCCTCAGAATCGCTCCTGGCAGTGGAGAGAGCAAATCGGCGCCACCAAGAAACCTGTCGTGCTTTTCGTAAGCCGCCTGGTCTGGGAAAAAGATCTTGCTGTGCTGGCTGATGCGTATCGTACTCTCCGCCAGCAAGGAACGGATTTTGAGATGGTCATTGTCGGAGAAGGCCATGCCAGGGAAGAGTTTGAAAAGATGATGCCGGGTGCGCACTTTCTTGGGTATCAGTCCGGACGAGCCCTTGCAGAGAGCTACGCTTCCGCCGACGTGTTCGTTTTCCCATCGACAACTGAGACGTTCGGCCTCGTGACAGTCGAGGCCATGGCATCTGGTCTTGCGCCGGTAGCAGCAGACGTTGGAGGCGCGGCAGGGATCATTGAGCACGGGAAATCGGGCATCCTTACGCCACCGCACAGCGGGGCTGCTCTGGCCGATGGCGTTGCATCACTCATCACAGACCCAAATGCTCTGGAATCAATCGCGAGGAACGCTTTAAAGCGAGCTCAAGAATTCTCCTGGCACAGCGTTCTCGATCAAATGTTCAACAGTTATGAGTCGGTTATCCATGAACACAAACGCCGCCACGCTCGAGCTGCATAGGCGAAAGAGCCAGGGAAATAAATTCGGGATGCAAGCGCGATCAACCGCGGCTGCGCGTGCGCGCCATCAGGGCTTCAAGCTCGTACATATCTCTGATCCGCATCTGAGCCGCCAATTTTATCGCGAACATATCAAGTCATTCAAAGTGCTCCTCCGATCTATCGTCGAGTCAGGCTGTGATCACCTTGTTATTTCCGGAGATATCGTCAGTACGGGTGATCGCGACGATTACTATCTAGCTCGAGAGATCTTCGGGACGATGGATTTGTTGGATGCGACACGCCTCACGGTCATTCCAGGGAATCATGACATTTTCGGAGGTCCGCACCGGGCCACCGACGTCCTGAGTTTTCCACAACATATCCGCAGTGTGGACTATGCGCGCCGCCTCGAGATGTTTCAGCGTGCATTCGATGAGACATTCAACAACGTCATAACCTATGGCACCAACAGTGTTTTTCCTTTTGTCAAACACGTCGGTCCCTATTCCATCATCGGCCTGAATTCCGTGCCTCCATGGTCCTTGAGAAAAAACGTGCTGGGCAGCAATGGCATTCTGTGTGAGTTGCAGCGCAATGGACTTCTCCAGATGGCGATCGAAGGAAGGCTGCGGAATACAGTTCCTATCGTAGCAATCCACCATCACTTCTATGATCTGAACGACGGTTCTATCAATTCCAGTCTGTGGCGAAAGATTGAAGCAACCACCATGAGAATGAGAAACCGGAGAAAGATACTCCGGATCTTTGAATCTCTTGGAGTTCGCTATGTTCTCCATGGACACGTTCATCGGAATGAGCTGTATCGAAAATCTGATATGACGTTTCTCAATGGGGCCGGCGCCGTGTGCGACGATCCCATCGAGTTTCTTAAGTGCAACGAACTCCAGTACAAAAATGGAAGTGTTCAGGTTCGAATCAATGTCCTCTCGGTTCCTTTTGAGCCCGCAACTCAGACGCTTCCGAAGCATCGGTTGCACTACCCGGTGACGCTCCCTGCGCTGTCCTCAGTCACGAAATAGCTTCGATGATTGAATTGCTCAAATACCAGATCCTGGAGTTGGAACGCCTTTTCGAGACAACAGGGGTTCCCGACGCCGCAAGAATTGCTGTCTTTGACCTCGATAACACTATGTTGGTCGGCGACATTGGAGATGCTGTGTTCGCCCAGCTCGCTTTTGAAGGACATCCTCTCTCCTTGACGTGGTCAGAGTATCAGCGGGTCCTCCGAAGCCATAGAAGCAAGGCATATGCTGACGTCGTCAAGGCAATGGCCGGAACTGAGCCGGCAATCGTTGTTCGGGCAACGGAACTGCTCCTGGAGCGCGGCAAAAAGTCAATCAAGTTCCCGCTCGATCTCGTGCAGAGGCCCATTCCACGCCCGCTGTTCGTCGAGTTCATTTCATTCCTCAGAGAGCAGCACTATCAGATCTATGTGCTCTCGGCGAGCAACCACATATCTGTTCAACTTGTCGCGGAGCGGTGGTTTCAAATTCCGCCGTCGCACTCATTCGGAATCCAGGCGAGAATTCGGGATGGCAAATTGACCTCCGACTTGATCGAACCATTGCCAGTAGGCAACGGGAAGGCATTACTGTTCCGACACCTCGTTCCCCTCTTCTCCCCCATCATCACTGCAACAGACAGCAGAATCGATTTGCCCTTGTTGCGCTTGACTCATCCGCTAGGTTTTTCGCTGTGGGTGGGTGACAATCGAAGCGACTTCCAGACCGTTACAGATCTTGTCGGAACCAAGCAGCGCTTCTTCCTCGTCGACGGCAACGAGTCTTTTGCAGTCGAGGAGTACTGAAGCCACGTCAAGAATATGGTTGTGAGGTTCCGTGGCAAGATTTTCTCTGCGTCGCTCCCGCCTGCCCACCCCCGCACGTTCTCATCGGGGAGGCGGACGTTCTCGCGGTTAGATTTAACCCGCGAAGGCCGCCCCCGAAGGGGGCACTTCGTGAAAGGGGCCGCTAAGTGACTCTTGAGATAGGCTCTAGTCGGACAGCTGCAGGATGAGTGTCGTAGCGTCAGGCGATAGGCGGAGTTTGGACCCGTTCTCTATCTTTTCAAGCGCCATCACGTGTCGCGGTGACGCGGGGCTCACTTTGAGGACATTCCAAGGCAGGTGGAGGTCGATGTGAGACGGCGAAGATTCTGAAAAGTACTCTGGTGAAAATGTGATTTGACAACGATCTCTGGCCTCAAACTCCAATCGAAAACTGACAGCGCCAAAGTATGTTGGCGCATTCGAGATCTCAAGGCCGTTCCGTTTTGCGATCAGATTTGCGGCGCCGCAGGAAAGAAGTTCCAGCCCTCGCCCGCTCTCTCGCAGCAGACAATCCCGCAGAAACAGCACTACTTCTGCGGCGGCCCATCCGTGATGTCCGTCGCCCATCGAACCGCCTCCGGTCAATGGGTGGATCGCTTCAGGGTATGCGTAACTCTGGCTCGCCTGGCGAAATACCGATTCAGCAATTCTCCAGGCCCTCTCCCTGTCCTCCAGAATCAGGAGAGAGTGTGCGAGCTGAAGACTCAGGTAAGGATTGTATCCGGAATGGATAATCGGATGGAAGAATCCTCGGTCATCGACAAACGCCCTCACGATTGCTTTCACAGTGTTCTGTGGATGGTCGATCGATTTGTCAAACAGATTCAAGGGGTAAACACTACAGATAGAACCGATCGCGCTCTCGTCGAATGCTCTCATCGGGCCGGATGGGATGAGCTTCCTACCCAACCTCAACTCCACACTCAGAAAGGAGTCGAGGAGGTCCTCCTCGAAGCCTCCAATTTCCCGATCGAGTTTCCGAACATCCGCGTGTCTTCCCAGCTCTCGCGCAATGTTCAGCAGCGATTTGAGCCCCGCAAGCGACCAGAAGGAATCCCAGTAATATTGGTCGACAGTACCCAAATGTTCGGCGCTAAGACTTCTTGGCATCAGACCGCGATGCTCCGCAGAAGTATCTCTGGTCCGGCGTCTCATACGGCTGATCCAAGCAGCAGTTCGAAGCAAGAGCGGGTACCACTCCTTCAGCCATAGGACCGAACGAGTCATTTTGTAGTGTTGCTCAAGAGTCCAGAGCACCGCTCCATTGGAATCCCACTCTCCTGCAGGAGCGCTGAAGAATCCATCCGAGGTGAGCCTTGATGGGAAGGAGTCGATGACCTCACGCGCCCTCTGAGGGAAGCCAAGTACATCGAGGGCTCGGAGCATCGGCACTGCATCGCGGAACCAGAACCTGTGATAGAGATACGGTCCGGGAGAAATGAAGTCCCCATCGTTGAACTGCAGCAATGTCAGACGATTCGCATCGAAGAGTTCCTGTAGAGCCTCGCTTCCAAAGCGAAACTGTGCTCCCGAGGAAAGCTGCTTGCTCCATGACGCCTGCTGGACTTTTCTGCGCCTGTCAAACGAGACGCGCCAGGTGCCTTTGACCGGTGTCCGGCTCAATTGCCCACGGTCTTCCAGCGCGATGCTGTAAGAAACCGAGCGTTCCGCATTCGGAGCAAGCACGAGGTCAAATAATGCCGCGGCATGCGCCAATCCTCGTTCGCATCTGACAGCACCGTGAGACCCGCTGGAGGCAGGAGCCTGCGGGCCTTGATGGTTGGATCGGAGCACATTTGCCACCTCACCGAGCGCTGCACTCCCAAACAGGCACGCATCAGGTTCTTGGGCAAATACGACGCCGATGCTTTTGTCGACCCAAGCGATCCGGTGTGATTTGAAATCAATCGTTCGGATAGGTGCCATCCCCTCAGGGCCGAACGGTCGGATACACACGCATAGGCTGACGGTACGCTCTTCAGATCCGATGTTCAAGACATTAACTTTGCTGAAAACTACATCCCTCCCGCCCCGAATCGAATCGACAAAATTCTCGACCACCATCCGAAAATCACGCCAGAAGAACGTCGTCGTCAAATGAGGTGCTTGGGTGTCGAGCTTCTGTTGGGGTGCTTGAGAGAGAGATGGAAAGAGAATGTCATCCTCGCAAACCAACCAAACATCGACCGACCACTCCCGCGGCAGCGGAGTCAGAAGCCCGCGTGGGTCCACGATAGCTTCGTGAAACCCATTTGGGGAGCCCAGTGCGGTCCAAGAGCGGTTCGTGACGTTGATCAGGAGAGGGTTCTGCGAGCGAGCGACGAAACTCGGACTCGTAGGGTCCAGCTGGCAGTGAACCCAGAAGGGGTAGACCCAATTCCGATTCATCTGAAGCACGCTGAAATTCAGCAAGCCCCGAATAATGACAGGAGCACTCAGCTGGAATAACTCTGGCGGGAATCCCTTCCCGTCGACATCTCCCAGGTCGGCCGCAAGCTTGATCTGATGGAAGTACTCGTGTGGTATTTTGAGCTGCTTGAAGGCTCGCTCAAGAAGGAATGAATTGATTGAGGGCGACAATTGCGAATTGATTACTCAGTATGATGGCGGCTGCAAAACGACGATTCATCCGCATGTGCACTGACAAAAGCTGTTCAGAACACACATCCACGCGGAAGAAAGAACCATCCAAATACGATGACACCCGCTTGAGTCAATAGGACAATTGTTCAGCGAGAATCCTAGAATGGCGTGCTATGCACGATGATTCCGAACGCCAACGTTGCGATGATGACAATGGCCATTAATAATCCGAACGCCCGATCGTCAATCGGATTTCTACTTTCGTAATCATTTTCACCGCTGATGAATTGACCAATCAGCCTCATCGCTTACCTCCCAAGTCTCTTGCTTTGTGGAACTTTCGAAGAATCATCTGATTACTCGGGAATTCCGCGACCTTCCTTTGTTCGTTTACGACACAAAGGTAGCATTCACCCATTAGGATAGTGTTAGGTCAGTACTAACAAATCGTTAAGCGCTATTTCCCCGAAAACAAGCAAAAGGCTTCGAAGGCAACATCGGAGTGGCGGTTCTTCAGGATGGAGTAGATTGTTGAGGAGAACTAGGAAAAGGAGAAGAAATGCTGATAACTCCCCTCATGCGCAGGGTCGCGGAGATCTATGACAACAAGACGAAGAGCAATGCGGGATGTTGAAACGTCGGAAAGAGCTGGCTCTACTTCTTCAAATCGAACGAAAATGTCGTCCCTTTGCCAATTTCGCTCGCTACTGAAATCCTGCTGTTGTGGGCTTCAATGATGTGTTTTACGATCGCGAAGTCCGAGGCCGGTACCACCGACTTCGCGTGATTGCGTTTTGTCCACGCGATAAAAACGCTCGAAAATCCGCGGCAGATGTTCAGCCTCAATCCCAACCCCCCCGTCCGACACTGAGATCGTAACGGAATGGTCACCTTCAACCAGGCGCGTGACTGTCGCCGAACCTTCCGGACTGTATTTGATTGCATTGTCAACAATGTTTCCAATCGCCTGTCGCAGCCTCTCCTTGTCCCCCAGGACTAGAATCTCACGGTCTGGGGCATCGAGCACGAGCGTTTGTTTCTTTTTCGCCGCGACGTCGGCAAAGTCAGTTGTGAGTTGCCTCAGCAGCGAGCCGGCGTCAAAGTACCGAACGCTCATTTTCATTTCGCCGGATTCGATGCGCGAAATCTCGATGAGATCGCTCAGCAGACTGTCGAGTCGGTTCGCGTGATGATAGGCTCTCTCGATGAACGATTTGTTCACTGTAGGATCATCGATTGCACCTTCGAGAAGCGTCTCAAGAAATCCTTTGAGGGAAAAGATCGGAGTTCGGAGTTCGTGAGAGACGTTTCCCAGAAACTCGCTGCGGACACGCTCCAGTTTCTTGAGCTGCTCGATATCCGTCTTGAGCTTGTCAGTCATTTCATTGATAAGTTCCGCGAGTCGTCCAATTTCGTCGCGTGAGCGCACAGGAAGTTTCTGATCGAGATTCCCGCCCTTGATCTCCTTTACCATTTCCCCGATCTCGACCAGTGGACCGGCCATTCGCTTCCCGACAATCCGGCTGGCAATGATGACGAGCACGAGGACGACAAGGCCAGCGATGACTATCTTGAACCGAATCTCGTACATGACGTGATTGACATCCCGCAACTCGACCGACACTCGTATGAACTGAAGATGTGGGAACGCGTTCGAAGAAATTCCGGCCATGTCTACCTTGCGGACCACATAAACAAGATCATGCTGAATCGATTTGCTCGTGCGGACATCCGAACCCGTGCCTCGTTGTTGCGCCTCTATGACTTCAGGTCGATACAAATGGTTCTCGAGGGTGTGCAGGAGAGAATCGGGAACAAAAGAATCATAGAGAACGGCGCCTGAGGTATCGATCAAAGTAATGCGCATTTGGACTATCGATGAGATTGCTGCCAGATCCCTTTCCTCGTTTTCCCTCGAGTCTTCTCTCATTGCTCCCTGTTGAATCAGTGCAGTGAGAACGCTTGTCTCATTGCGGAGGCTGCTCAGAAAACGATCGAAGTAGTATCGCTCAATCTGATAGCTCAACACTATACCGAGAAGGGTAATAACCGCGACAGATATGAGTATGTACGTAAGCGTGATCGGCGTTCGGACGCTGCGCATCAGAGTTCCTTCCTGAAGCGATATCCTACTCCTTTGACCGTCTCGATATGTCGCGCGTGCTCACCTAACTTCTCGCGAATCTTTCGGACATGCACATCAATCGTTCGGTCGACCACATAGACATCGTGACCCCAGACCTCATTCAAGAGAGTCTCACGCGTGACGACCCGTTCAGGATGCCGGGCAAGGAATAAGAGAACCTCGAATTCCTTTTTCGGCAGATGGATGTCTCGATTCCGGATCCTCACCACATAGTTGTTCGTTTGGATCTCGAGATCGCCGATCTTCAGCACGTCCGATTCGACGGCTTCCTTTCCTTCTCCACGAGCTTTCAACCCATGCTTCACGCGTGCAAGGAACGTGCGAACTTTCACTGGCTTCACAATATAGTCGTCGGCTCCCAGCTCAAGACCGACGACTTCATCAATTTCACTATCGCGAGCCGTAAGAAAAATGATGGGGATCTTGGACGTTGAAGGGTCTTTGCGAATGGCCTTGCAGACCTCCCATCCATCCAGCTCCGGCATCAAGATATCGAGAACGACGAGCGACGGATGATGCCTGACAAGTCTGAGCGCTTCCTTACCATTCAGTGCAGTGATGACGCGATACCCCTCTTTCTCGAGATTGTATTTCAGCAGCTCGAGAATGTCTTTTTCATCGTCAACGACGAGAATTGTTGGATGCATAACCCTGCTCAATGATGAGATGATATACGAAGGCCTCCGTTCCCTGAAACGAAGGCCTGTTGTGGAGGTGCGGGGAGTCGAACCCCGGTCCGAAGAGAAGACTCTCAAAACTTCTACGTACCTAGCCTACCTTTTGAGGTTCGCATGTGGGAACTCCGGTAGACAGGATTGACCACATACTATCCACAGTAGATCCCGCTTTTGGCAGAATTTCAAACGATCCCCTGCGGAGCAGAACCGTCCTATCCCATCTTAGTCGACGTTCTCTATGCACCCAATGGGCAAAGAACAAAGAGAACGGGTTGCTTAAGCTAGTTAAGCAGCCAGTGCGTAGTTGTTGTTAGCACTTGATAGTTTACCGCTTCTTTAACGTGGACGCGGAGACCACGATACGCAGTTCTGAGCTTCCTCATCCCCGTCGAATCCAGGTCACCCCCAAAGGACAATGGTGTACCAGGTACTGACTGGAGGAAATTGTAGCTCATTATTAATGTACGCACTTGATTGGACATACTCAACAGTTGGATCGTCAGCGTTGTCTTCACAGTAAACGACAAGGAAATGCGGCAGGTTCCCATCGTGCAAAACAAAGGAACCAAGCTGAAGGAATACGAGGTTTGGAGAGATGAGGCCGAGTGCACCCAGTGAAATGGAGGAATTGCTCACATCGCTCGACCCGGCCCATTGCCGCGTCCGCGACTGACGATTGCGCGGAATGCGGGACGCTGCTCGCGTTATATTTGTATTATCTTTTCATCAACCGATAAACCATCGGCAGCCCAAAGAATAGCAGCAGGCTGGATACAGAAAAGCCTCCGATGACGGCAATGGCTAGCGATTGTTGCATCTGCGATCCAGAGCCAATGCCCAAAGCCAGCGGCAACAATGCGAACACTGCAGCTAACGTTGTCATCAGAATTGGCCTCGCACGCACCTGCCCCGCCCTGATGATGGCATCATCCAGCGACAGGCCGTCGGCCTGGAACGATTTGACTGAGTGCAAAACGAATATGGCGTTCTCAGCAACAATGCCAATGATCATGATGATGCCAACGAAACTCGAGATATTGAATGTCACACGAGAAAGCCAGAGAGCACCAAACACACCCAACAGGGACAGCACGTTGATGACGAAGATTGAGAATGGAACAGTGAACTCCCCGAACTCAAACAGGAGCACAATGAACACCAACATAAACGCAGCAAGAGCCACCAGGAGCAGCCCGAAGAACGACTCCTGTTGCGTCTGATAGATGCCTCCGTAATCAAGAGTGACTCCGCGGGGCAGCACGAGGTTCGCTGCCAGCATTTTCTTGATGTCGTTGACTGTGCTTCCCATGTCACGCCCTGAAATACGGGCAGTCACCGCAATGAGCTCTCGCAATCCCTCTCTCCGTATTTCCGTTTGTCCAACAGTTTTCTTGAAGGTCGCGATGCTCCGGAGAGGAACCGGCACGTTGTTTGCATTGATCAGCCGGAGACCTTCAATCCTGTCCACATCATTTCGATAGACGTCGGGATATCGGACACGAATGCCAATAAGCTTCTGCCCTTTTTGAATATTGCTTTCAGTCTTGCCGCGAATGATTGTCTCCAGTTGATCATGGACATCGCTTGGATTGAAACCCGCCTGCCAGGTTTTCGCCGGATCTATGGTTACGACGAATGAGGGTCCGGATACGACAATTCCGCTGAAAACATCGACAACGCCGGGAATCGTTTCGATGAGCGACTTCACTTCTTTGGCCTTGGCTTGCAGGAGCGTTGGTTCCTCACCGAAGAGTTTGATTTCAATCGGCCGAGGATTGTTGATCAGATCACCGATGACGTCCATCATCATCTGGCCAAACTCAATCTCTATCGCTGGTTCCGACGCTTCGACCTTGGATCTGACTTCTGAAATGACCTCTTCAATCCCCCGCGATCGGTTTTTCTTGAGTTTCACGAGGAAATCTCCGGTGTTTGGCTCCGTCATGAAAAAGCCCAGTTCCAGGCCGGTGCGACGGGAATACGTGTCCACTTCCGGAATCTCCTGGATGATCTTCTCGATCTTCATCAATACTCGATTGGTTTCGCTCAGCGATGTGCCCCCTGGGGTCTTGTAGTCGAGAACGAACGTCCCTTCATCCATTTCGGGCATGAATCCACTGCCGATCTGCCCATAAAGATGGTAGGTCACGAGCATCACAGCCAGGGCGGCGGGTATCACAGCCAGTCGGTACCGCAAGAGTGCAGCACACGTCCGGCCGTACCATTGGGCGATTCGAGACTCCTCATGCTCTTTCGCGACTTCCCGCTCGAAATCCCGCTGCTTGAGCATCAAGGCGGTCAGCAATGGCGCCAGCGTTATAGAGAAAAGGAACGAGATGAGCATGGCAAAGACCATCGTTATCGACAGCGATGCAAAGAACGCACCAGTGACCCCTCCAAGAAACGCCAGCGGTATTTGAATCACAATGGTACTGGCTGACGAGCCGATGATGGCCGGCATCATATGTCGCAACGATCCCGCACTGGCATCGGCAAGAGCCTCTTCGTGGGAAGAGTCTCTTCTCTTCCGTCGTGCGTACTGCGTAAAGATGTTTTCGATGACGACGATAGAATCGTCAATAATCAACCCGACTGCCGCCGCAATTCCGCCGAGCGTCATGATGTTGATCGAGAGCCCCACTGCGTTGATGCAGACGATCGTGGATGCGATCGTGACCGGCACAGCAAAGAGGATCACAACCATTACCCGCCAACTTCTCAGAAAGATGAGCATCACGCTCATGGCAAGCAGGACGCCAATGATGATGCTGTCGCGCGTTCCCGCAATCGAGCTGTTGATGAAATCTCCCTGGTCGTACCAATTCTCGAACCTCACATCCGATGGTAGCGCCAGCTTCTTGACTTCCTCTGTAACATCCCTGCTAATCTGAACGGTACTTCCTGTAGGTTGTTTGATAATTGTGATCAACACGGCATCCTTGCCATCGGCCGTCGTGCGGATGTACCTGTCTGCAACCGAGGGCTTGACTGTCGCAACATCCAACACACGGATCGGGACACCATTCTGAAGGGCAACGACAACCGACTCAAGTTCGCTGATTGAACGGACCAGCCCGGACGTCACCGACAGATACAGCTGGTAGTTGTCTTCGACCAGGCCGGAGGATTTGATGACATTCGTCTTGTTGATGGCTTCCACCACCTGCTCCGGGTTTAAGTGATATGCCGCAAGCTTCTCCGGCGACAACAGCACCAGGAATTCCCTCATATCACCGCCGGCGATTTCAACCTTCGCCACTCCTTTGACTCGCAGAAGCGCCGGCCGGATTTGATAGAGTGCGATATCACGGAGCTCAACAAGGCTCTGTTTATCCGACGTGAGACTGTAGCCTTGAATGGGGAATACCGCGACGAACATTTGCTCGGCCTGGATGGATGCTTCGGCCGGAAGCTGGTTACGAATGTTCGCTATTCTTCCTTGAAGCATCTGAAGCGTCTGCTGCACGTTGCTCCCCCAATCGAGGCCGATGGAGATTTCTGTTGCGCCGCGGGCGGTGATCGATCGAACCATCCGCACACCTGGAATTGAGCTCGCCACTTCCTCCAGGGGTTTTGTGACTTCGATCATCATGCGCTCGACAGGCTGTTCGCCGTTGTCTGCAAGAATAACGATGCGAGGAAATGTCACATCCGGGAAGAGCGAGACCGGCATGACCCACGTCAGTGCCGCACCCGAGAGGGCGAACATAACGACTGTGAACAGTATTGCTTTCGCGTGACGACGTACGTAGTTGAACAGGGCCATGGCGGTGTCCTATTGCGCGACTGTTATGCGAGTGGAATCTGCAAGAGCGTAGCTACCTTCCGTGATGATACTCATCCCCTCTTTCAGGCTGTGATTGCCAATAGCGACCGTGGAGTCTGTCATACCCTTCACTTCCACAGACACAGAAATGGACAGGGAATCTCGAGTAAATGTCACAATCGTGTACGAATTGCTCTCGTCGTTTCGAAGAAGAGCCGCCTTTGGCACAATAAAGACTCCCCTGTGCATGCCTGTTATGATTCTCACGTCGCCGATCATATCGGTCTTCAGGAGTTTTCGAACGCTAGGATCCCTGGGCGAGAATTTCAAGCGAACTTTCACCGTCTGGCTCATGACATCCGACTGAGGGTTGATCGCCTCGAGCTCTGCCGGCAATCTCCTGCCGCCAAGCGCTTGAAGGAAAATGGAGCAACGCTGGCCGACTGCCAGTGACGGAAGGTCACGTGCCGGAACATCAGCCATGAACATCAGACTCGACAGGTCGATAACCGTGAAGAGTTCGGCATTTTCTGCGACGAATTCACCCTCGCTGATCAAACGAGTCGAAACAGTACCATTGACCGAGGCACGAATGGTGACGCTATTCTCCGACGACTTTGCAAGGTCGAGAGCTCGTTGCGCCTCAGCCTTCTGCTCGCTCGTTTTCGCAGAACGAACGAGCGCCTCGGCCCCGGCGATCGCTGCTTGTGATTCCTTCGTCTGAATGACGGCCAAGACATCTCCGGCTTGCACGGATGCTCCCTCGAGAGCCAAAACTGAAGTCACTTTGCCCGCGACAGGAGAAAAGAGTTTCTGCTTCCTGAGCGCATCGACTTTGCCAATAGCCTGGACCGCGATTTCCATGTCACCGCGTCGAAGGGGCGTTACTTTCACAGCGACTGTTGCTTTCCCATGACCTCCTCCTTCTTCGTCTTCGGATGAAGTTTTCCGTCCACATCCTGCCACGATGATGATTACGGTGAGGGCACAGGTAGCCAGAAGATTTTTCATGGGCGTTCTTTCGATTTAGCGAGCTGTAAGTTGTTCCAGTTTTGCCAACAATGCTTGCCGATCAGCAAGCGTCTGCAGTTCGTCGAGTCTGAGGTCGGTCAATAATTGCTGGGCAGTGAGCACTTCGAGCGACAAGACGCCGCCGACGGCATACTTTGATTTTGTCAACGCGAAATTCTCCTCCGCGGCCTTGAGGCTGGATCGAAGAGACCGAAGTCGTTCCTCCGCTTTCCTAAGCTGAAGCTGAGTTCTTTGATATTCCGTTGTTACGGAGCGACGCACGGCCTGCAACTGCAATCCCAGCGCCTCAGTCGCCAGCTTCCTTTGCTGGACGCGCAGGTCCGTCGCTCCCCACGTGAAGATGGGCACTTCAAGACTGAGGCCAAACATGTAGCCATAGACACCGGAGCGCTCAGACGCCGGCAGACGCAAGTTGTCGATCGACGTGAGCAATCCTGCATCGGCGAAAGCGGAGATGACCGGCAATCGTTCGCTTTTCTGGATCTCTGCCTCAAACGCGCTCTTGTTCACGTTCAGTTGTGCCAACGTGACGTCAAGACTCTGAGACACATCCGCAGGTGTTCCCTCCAGCGTTCGGAGGGCAAGCAGCGATTCGAGTGAACCATCCAAGGTGAAGGATGTGTCGATCTCGCTGCCCATGAGCTCTGCGACTGCGTATTTGGCGGAGGCAAGCGATCCATGCGCTTTCTGCAGTGACCGCTCGGCAGCCTGCAGCTGCACCTGTGTTTTGAGCACGTCCGTGTAACTCGCTCCTCCACCCTTGGTCAGTCGCTCAACCAGCTCCAAATAGTCCCTGAGCTGCTGCAAGCTTTGCTGCTGCAGCTGGATCTCCTTCTGCGATCGCAGCCCTTCGATGAAGAGCTGCTCCACTGCAAAGACGAGATCGCGTTCCGTCACTTGTTTCTCTTTGACCAAGGCATCGCGCTCAACCAGAAGCTGCTCTGACCGCAAGCTCCGCACACCAGCATCATAGAGCGACTGCTGAATGGCGATGCGCCCTCCAAGCTGACCTCCGTCTGTAATAGCCGGATCGTAGCCGTGAGTTCCCGACGCAGGAGCATAGCTCGCATCCGTGCTGAGCTTCACTTGCGGCAGCTTGGTGGTCGACAGTTCTTCGCGCGCGAGCTCCGAGGCCCTGATCGCCATATCGGATGCTCGAGACTTCAGGCTGAACGACTTCGCTTGGTCCAAGCAACGCTGAAGCGTCAGCTGCTGTGCGGGGCAGACGAAAACCGCTACACTCGTCACAAGTGTGGTGAGAAGAATGCATTTCATTGCTTTCCTTCCTTATTGTGTTGCGGCTTCAATACAAAAATGGGGAATCGTGGATGTCGATTCCCCACTATCCAGCGCATATCACACCATCATCCAACACTAGTCCTTTTCGTTCTCTTCCTTCTCTTCCTTTCCTCCCTTTGCTTTCGGTACCACTTTGGTATCCTTAACGACTTTGCCCGTACCTTCAAAAACTACCTCATGCTTCTCTTTTCCGGATTGGATAACAAGTTCGGTACTGGATCGTATCTCCCTTCGTCAATTTTTCCGATTTGAGAACTTTTCCCTTTGGATACTCCTTCTTCAACGATTTTGAAACAGCGTCAGGGAGCGCCTTTAGAGGCACCGCCTCTTCGATTTCGGTACACGTGCCATCTGCAGCATAGAGAAGATCGCGATTGATCTTGCCGTCAACGCTTTCAACCTCATAAAGCGTCTTTCCGTTTTCTACTTCCTTCGAAGTACCTTTGATCTTCGCATTGGGATAGGCTTTTTGGAACGCAGCTGTGACTGCAGCCGGGAGATCCTTCGCTTTGATCTTCTGCTCCCCCTGGGCATTGGCAGGAACAGTGGAGCAAACGAACAGCGCCGCAATCAGCGCAAGGATGAATTGAGATTTGTTCATACTTCACCTCCAAATAGTTATAGGATTCTTGATTTGGCAGCCCTGGGAACCAAGGTCCTACTCACAAGATAGAACTCAGAAATGAAATCAGGATGAAAAAAGCCTCTTCTTCATGCAAGGAGTCAGATCGACGCCCCTACAGTCCTACTGAACCTGATGGTCGGACCGGTTGAGCGGCAATTCGACCGTGAATATGCTGCCCCGCCCTTCCTCACTCTGAACGGAAATCCTACCGCCATGCAATTCCACAAATCGCTGGGCAATCGCCAACCCTAAACCACTGCCATCGGTTTTTGATCGGGACTGTGAACCGCGATAGAATCGCTTGAATATTCGTCCCTGCTCGGACTTTGGAATGCCCGGACCGCTGTCCTTTATGACAATCGAAGCAGTTCCGGGTTCCGTCTCGCGCACCTTCAGCGAAGCTGAGACGTATCTGTTCTTCGCCGAGTATTTGATGGCATTATCCAGCAGGTTGAGAATGACACTCATGAGTTTCTTGTGGTCGCCCTGAATCTCAACAGCCTCCTCGACGAACACCTTGATCTTGACACCCTTCCTCTTGGCAATCCCGCGGACTGCCTGAACACACTCGACAAGGAGTTCGTCTAGTCTGATCGAGGATAGCTCCAGTTTCAGCTGAGCAGCATCAAGCCTGGCCAGCGTGAGCAAATCGTTCACCATCGATGAGAGATGGTCGAGTTCAGCAATCGATATGGTGATACTCTCTTTCAATGACGACCTTTGGGCCGAGCGATTCGCGAACTCCAACTCGCTCCTCATGATGGTGAGTGGCGTCCGAAGTTCATGCGACGCATCTGCGACGAATTGCCTCTGACTCTTGACCGCGCTGTCTATCCGTGTAATCATTTCATTCAGCGCACTGCCGAGCAAATGCACTTCATCCTTCGCTTTCGGCAACTCCAGGCGTGCGTCCAGGCTTGTGGCGCTGATCGTCTCGGCTGTTCGCACCATCTTCATCATCGGCTTGAACGCCATTGCCGCAATGACATACGCAGCGCAGCCAGACAGAAAAAGTCCCACAGGTATCAGGATGAGAAACAGCAGTCGCAGGTGAGCCAAGTTGTCTTCGATCTCATGCATCGGTGCCGCGACCTGAACGATGTACTGAATCCTGTTCTCGATTTCAACGGGGCACTGCATAACTCGATGTTTCCTGTGGCCGATCTTGACAGTCCACTTTTGCACGGTAGCTTCAGCCCCGGAATTCCAACGCATTTCCGTGTCAAGGAAAAAACCGGGATCGGCAAACACCACCTTTCTCTCTGGTGTCAACAAGCGCATCTGGACCGCTGTCAATCCTCCGGTCTGGATCGAATCGAGCTCTGAACGGTTAGGGAAGTTTGGTTCGAAATGATTTTCCTCGAGCTCTGTCGCAATCTTGTCGGCGTGGCTCTCCAGGCGAGCATCAAGCTTCGCCACCTCGTTATCCAAAGCGCTGTTGTAAATCAGCAGTGCGAAACCTGATGTCAAGATGCCAAAGACGAGAGTGTACGCGATTACTATTTTGACTTTGATTGAAAGCACATCGATCACCTGAGATCAGGGCTCTTGATCAGAAAACAAGTAACCGCTTCCTCGGGCAGTGTGGATGAGTGTTGTACCATACCCTTTGTCCACCTTCTGCCGCAGGAATTTCACAAAAGACTCAATCACGTTGCTCCGCGGCTCAAAATTCATATCCCACAAGTGCTCCGAGATCCGCTGCCTTGAAATGATCTCATGGGGATGCATCATGAAGAGCTCGAGCAGGGCAAATTCCTTCGCCGTCAAATGTATTTCCTTTCCGTCGCGAAATGCTCGATGGGTCTTCAACTCAAGACGCAGGCCAAAAAGCTCGATGCTCGTGGTTCGCACGTCCGTTCGCCTACGCGCCAGTGACCGAATCCGGGCGAGAAGCTCGCCCGTATGGAACGGCTTGGGGAGATAGTCATCCGCCCCGCTATCCAGCCCTCGTATCTTGTCCTCAACATCGTCGAGCGCCGTGAGCATAAGAATCGGCGTGAGCACTTTCTGCTGCCTTATCTTGCGGCACGTCGTCCAGCCATCCTGCTTGGGAAGCAAGACATCGAGAATGATCACATCGTTGTCGTTCACCACAGCGAGCTCTTCGCCAGTCATACCATCGTATGCCACATCGACAGCAAACCCTTCCGCACGCAGACGCTTCTTCAGCGAAGCAGCGATCTTCCTGTCATCCTCTATCAGCAAAATTCTCATGACAATCGACCACTATGATACAACCTGAATATGAAAAGATAATGAAAAACTTTGTCATCGAGGCCGGCAAACAAGGCGCGCCTTGAGTCGCTAATAACACTCCAGCACCCGAACGCAGGGAGTCAGAAGTGAAAAAACAGCAGGGCCGACTAAATCTCATCGGCCCTGAATTGATCAGCATCGCTCGGCAGAGATGCGCACAACTTCTCCTCGCCAGAATACCCTATGGATATCGCTAGTTTCTCACTGTCGATCGAGTATGAGAACCATGAAGCTCCCGGGTTCCATCGTTGGTCGCGGATTGGGACGATCAGCAGTCGGAGCCGGCGGGGGTCCGAAGGTCGCACCTGCCATATAGATCTTGTGCGTTTTTCCATCCAAAGCCATTGTTCGAGAGCGAGGCTGTGTCGGTACGTTTTCGATAACTGTGTACTTGTCCGGGGTCTCCTCTTTGACCACCGTCATCGTTCCTTCCCCATTGGAGCTGAAAGCGAGGCTCGTCACAGGATCATATGCGGCTGCGTCAACGCCGGAACCGATGGGAATTGATGCGACAACCTTGCCCGACGTATAGTCGAGGACAATCATGAGTTTGTTCCCGCACACTGAGAAGAGTCTGTTATGCGCACGATCGATTGCCAGGCCGCTGGGCTCTTCGCCTGGTGCGAGAGGCCAGCGCGCGATGACCTTCAATGACTTGGCTTCGAATGCCGTGATGACACTCTTGTCCTCGATGTTCACAAAGATGTTGCCACGGAGATCGGTTACTGCGAACTCTGGTTTCCCGTCGAGCGCGACCGTCCCCACAATCTCGTACGTTTCTGCATTGATGGCCGTCGCACTGGAACTTCCACCATTAAAGGTGAACACTTGCTTCGAGAATGGATCATACAGAATCGCATCGGGATTGCGTGCTTTCAACTTCATGTTCGTCAGGACCTTGAGAGTCTTGAGATCGAATACCGTCACGAAGAATCTCGACCGTTACTCGTGTAGCCGCGGCCCAGATCCGGCGCCAATGCTATGCCATGCACACCGTTTGTGTTTGGGATCTCGCCCACTACAGTCTTACTGTCAGTGTCGACAAACTCAAAATCGGCGGCGAAGGGGGATGGGATTATTCGATCGTTGACACGACAGCCCATCGGCTCTATCTGTCCCACGGAACGCGAGTCGTGGTTTTTGACACTGACAGTAAGACTGTAGTGGGCGAGATCCCAAACACAAACGGTGTGCATGGCATAGCATTGGCGCCGGATCTGGGCCGCGGCTACACGAGTAACGGTCGAGATTCTTCGGTGACGGTATTCGATCTCAAGACTCTCAAGGTCCTGACGAACATGAAGTTGAAAGCACGCAATCCCGATGCGATTCTGTATGATCCATTCTCGAAGCAAGTGTTCACCTTTAATGGTGGAAGTTCCAGTGCGACGGCCATCAATGCAGAAACGTACGAGATTGTGGGGACGGTCGCGCTCGACGGGAAACCAGAGTTCGCAGTAACCGATCTCCGTGGCAACATCTTTGTGAACATCGAGGACAAGAGTGTCATCACGGCATTCGAAGCCAAGTCATTGAAGGTCATCGCGCGCTGGCCTCTCGCACCAGGCGAAGAGCCCAGCGGCCTGGCAATCGATCGTGCGCATAACAGACTCTTCTCAGTGTGCGGGAACAAACTCATGATTGTCCTCGACTATACGTCGGGCAAGGTTGTCGCATCAATTCCCATCGGTTCCGGCGTTGACGCAGCCGCATATGATCCTGTGACGAGCCTCGCTTTCAGCTCCAATGGGGAAGGAACGATGACGGTGGTCAAAGAGGAGACCCCGGACAAGTACACAGTTATCGAAAACTTACCGACACAGCCTCGCTCTCGAACAATGGCTTTGGATGGAAAAACGCACAAACTATATGGCAGGTGCGACCTTCGGACCCCCGCCGGCTCCGACTGCTGATCGTCCCAATCCGCGACCAACGATGGAACCCGGGAGCTTCATGGTTCTCATACTCGATCGACAGTGAGAAACTAGCGATATCCATAGGGTATTCTGGCGAGGAGAAGTTGTGCGCATCTCTGCCGAGCGATGCTGATCAATTCAGGGCCGATGAGATTTAGTCGGCCCTGCTGTTTTTTCACTTCTGACTCCCTGCGTTCGGGTGCTGGAGTGTTATTAGCGACTCAAGGCGCGCCTTGTTTGCCGGCCTCGATGACAAAGTTTTTCATTATCTTTTCATATTCAGGTTGTATCATAGTGGTCGATTGTCATGAGAATTTTGCTGATAGAGGATGACAGGAAGATCGCTGCTTCGCTGAAGAAGCGTCTGCGTGCGGAAGGGTTTGCTGTCGATGTCGCATACGATGGTATGACTGGCGAAGAGCTCGCTGTGGTGAACGACAACGATGTGATCATTCTCGATGTCTTGCTTCCCAAGCAGGATGGCTGGACGACGTGCCGCAAGATAAGGCAGCAGAAAGTGCTCACGCCGATTCTTATGCTCACGGCGCTCGACGATGTTGAGGACAAGATACGAGGGCTGGATAGCGGGGCGGATGACTATCTCCCCAAGCCGTTCCATACGGGCGAGCTTCTCGCCCGGATTCGGTCACTGGCGCGTAGGCGAACGGACGTGCGAACCACGAGCATCGAGCTTTTTGGCCTGCGTCTTGAGTTGAAGACCCATCGAGCATTTCGCGACGGAAAGGAAATACATTTGACGGCGAAGGAATTTGCCCTGCTCGAGCTCTTCATGATGCATCCCAATGAGATCATTTCAAGGCAGCGAATTCGGAGCACTTGTGGGATATGAATTTTGAGCCGCGGAGCAACGTGATTGAGTCTTTTGTGAAATTCCTGCGGCAGAAGGTGGACAAAGGGTACGAACAACACTCATCCACACTGCCCGAGGAAGCGGTTACTTGTTTTCGGATCATGAGCCCTGAGCTCGGTGATCATGTGCTTTCAATCAAAGCCAAAAAGTAATTGCGTATACTCTCGTTTTCGGCATCTTGGCAGCCTTTGGGCTCTCATTGTCTATCAGGTTGCTCTCGACACCGAGGTGGCCAAGCTCGACCGCGCGCCTCGAAACTCACGCCGATAAGATCCAGACGGAGATCGAGGAAGATGAGTCCGGACCCGGTTTCCCGAGCCAATCAGAGTGGATTCGGTGCAAACGGAAGGCCTGAAACGGATCAAAGTCCGCTTGCTGACTGACAGGACAAAACGATCGTATTTGCCGATCGGGATTTGCGCGCTCAACCACGCGGATGGAATGGAACTCCGGGAAAGAAGTTACGGCCCTCCAAAAGGCGACGCTGACGATGGGGGGGCGAGAGGGTTCACGTGCCTGCAAGGGCCCGTTCAGATTCGTGACGGGATTCCATACATCTTTCAAATAGCGGCACCCTTGGGCGAGATCGATCGCTCTCTTGGCCCGTCTGAGGCTTCTGTTTCTGATCCTGATTCCCACGGCACTTTTCCTCGCCGGCTTCGCAGCCTGGTTCATCACGGCGATGGCATTCAAGCCCATGCTGAAGATGGTGAGAACGGCCGAGACGATCAGCGCCACGAATCTTGATGCCCGGCTCGAATTGCCGAAGGCCCACGATGAAGTGCACAAACTCGGCAGGGCGCTGAACGACATGTTTGCAGCGGATCGATGGTGCCATTCGAGAGCCAGAAGCAGTTTCTGGCGGAAGCATGGCACAAGCTTCGGACTCCGCTCACCATTATGAGGAGCGAGCTGGAGTCGGCGCAGCGGGGGGACCATCCGCCGTCCCTCATCGAAGCAAAGCGTCTGGACCGCACTCTCGAACTCGATCAACTTTCGAAGATGGTGGGTGATCTGCTCGTGCTTGCCCGGCTGGATGCTGCACAAGTGAAATTCGAGCCACCCCGGCTGAGGCTCGATGAGTTGCTGGTCGAGTGCGTTCAGGCGGTCGGTGGAGTGGCGAAGAGGCGTGGTGTGCGGCTCAAGCTGTTCGTGCAGGAGGCCGTCGAGGCTTCCGGTGATCGCGAGAAGCTCAAGAGCGTCATCCTCAACTTGCTCGACAATGCCATCAAATACTCGGCGAAGAACAGATACGTCTCAGCTTCGCTGAAGGTGCGCGAGACGGAACCCGGAACTGCTTCGATTGTCATAAAGGACAGCGGTCCGGGCATTCCAAAGTCCGAGCAGGGACGAATATTCAAGCGATTCTATCGCGGTTCACAGTCCCGATCAAAAACCGATGGCAGTGGTTTAGGGTTGGCGATTGCCCAGCGATTTGTGGAATTGCATGGCGGTAGGATTTCCGTTCAGAGTGAGGAAGGGCGGGGCAGCATAT
>CAVUAC010000086.1:0-87969 GCA_963739335.1 uncultured Bacteroidota bacterium
AGATTTAAAAGGTTTAAAATAAGTGAAACCACTGGCCGCTATTGATATAGATCATATCTCTTAATTGTGGCCCAGACTTATTTCTCCAAATCAAATTAAAATTATTGAAGAACACAGTTCCATTACCGAATTAGGAAAGGGTTTAAATCTAATCAGGATGCAATCGATGAAAGCATGCTTGTATTATAAATGCTCAAATATTATTTCTTCACATCGGTTAGAAACCATCGATGCCCCTGATTGAATGAAACGGATGGCAATCGTTCTTCCACATCTTGCGTCGTGAGATTCTGGTCCCGGTAGATGCTGACCGTCAAGCTGCGATTCGCCTCTTCCCACGTTTTCGAGAGCGTGGCATTCGAGACGATGTTCTGTTGCAGAATCTCGTTGAGATTCGAACTCACGTTTCGGAAAAAGCTGCCCGAGGAGAACGCGAAGTTGACGTCGAACCGTGTGGTAGGGTCAATTTGCTGATTGTGATTGATCTGAATGTTGTAGTCCCTTTGTTCTGTACGTCCAGGGTCGCTGCTTTCACCAGTGTAGAGGTTGGTGAAGTTCACGGCGACCGAGCCGGTGAAATTGTAGCGCAGCGCATACCGGAAGAGCGATCGATTCAGCCAGCCTCCCCGCGTGAACCAGTCAAACGTCGATGCCAAGTCCATATAATCGCTGATCGCCCAGTAGTATCCGAAGTGACTGAAGAACCGCCCCCTGCGCGCATCGTCACCAAACGCCGGCGCGATGATACCGGAGCGTCTTCCAGACTGGTTCGGAAAGACCCCAAACGGCAGTGCGAACACCGGGACATCGTCGACATAGAAATACACCGGCTCCGCCACAATCTGATCGTGCAGAGTCACTTTCATCCTGGGACTGTAGAAATAGTAGTGCGGATGCTCCGCGTCGCAAGTCGTGTACCGGCCCCCTTCGACGAACAGGACATCTCGTTCCACCTTCTTGATCGCTTCACCGTGGTAGTATCCCTTTTCAATTTCCGTCTCTCCAACGGTGATTTTTCCCTTCTGCGTCCGGAAATTGTACCCGATGCGAAATCCGTTATACGTTTCTCCTCCGTCCACCAAGACAGGCGACCCGATGGTCTTTTTCACGGCTTTACTTGATGTATCGGGGATGCCCTGGGCATTCAGTGTCGCCGTGTCCCAATTGACATCCACGCGCTCTGATTTCAGTCCGATGGTGCGATACTTGAGCTCGCTCTTGCCGTACAGGTTCATCACGCGCGTGCTCATGGAATACACGATCGAATCCTTGGCCATGTACGTCACGACGGTGTCGACGCCGGATTTGTTTGAGACGACGGTATCATGGATGGCAGGTGAACCACGCGTGGTGTCACGGGGTGAAGTCGGTAACGTTTGAGACATCAATGTCTCGACGAACGCGAGGCAAATAAGAAGGAGTGAAACAAAGAATCGCTGAACGGTAGGGATTTTCATCCCGGGTCCCCCATCTCACATCACCAAACCAGCAGCACCGAGGATGCCGGCGTTGTTCCCAAGCAAGGCAGGCAGAACCCTGATATCTTTCCGAAGCGGTTTCAAAACGTGTCGAACGATAGATTCCTGAACGGCATTCATAACGAAGTCCCCTGCCGCTGATATCCCGCCCCCGATGATACTGATCCTGAGATCCATGATATTCATCACACCGGCAAGCGCGACACCAAGCAGATCCCCCGCCTCGAGAAGTACCTCTCGGGCAAGCGGGTCTTTGTCGTGTGCTGCCTGCGAGATATAGACGGGTTCAATCTTCGAAATGTCACCACCGACAAGCTTCAGGATTTTCGATTCAGGGTGGTTCTTAAGGCGTTCTGCGGTCCGCTGCGAGAGATATCGCTGACCAACATAGGCCTCCACGCAGCCGACGTTACCACAATTACACCGCGGCCCTTTGTAGTCGATGGAAACGTGTCCGATTTCGCCTGCGCCGCCTGTCGGTCCTCGGTAGATCTTATGATTCAGGATGATACCGCCACCGACTCCAGTACCCCAGATGACAAAGAGAAAGTTCGGAAACTGGACGCCCGCGCCGAACTTCGACTCGGCTATGGCCGCTGCGTTCGCATCATTCTCCACGCCAATCGCGAGACCGGGGAAAAGCTTGGCAAGATCACCTTTGAGTGGAACTTCATCCCAGTTGACAAAATTCGGCGGTGCCTTGACGACCCCGTCGTCATCGACCACACCCGGGGATCCGATTCCAATGCCGGACACGTCCGCGTTTCCAGCTTTGCTCATCGCGTCCTTCACAGCGAGCGCAATTTGCTGCACAACAATAGAAGGACCGCGATCGGCGAAAGCAGGAAACCTATTTTGGTACTGGATAGAGCCAGCGGCGGACACAACGCCGGCCTTGATCGTCGTACCACCGAGGTCGACTCCAATAAAGACACTCTGGTTCGAGGAATTCATACGGCACGCAAGCTAACAAAAAATCACTTTGAAATAAACCCCGAAAATCGTGAACGCTTTTGCACAAAACAGAAAAGGGCATCTGTCCTTTTAAACTAATGCCCTTTCCCGTGTGAGGCAGCTCAAGCAGCTCTACTTGAGCATGATCATCTTCTTCGTGGCAGCAAAGTCGGAGGTGGTCAGCGTGTCGAAATAGATTCCGGATAGCAGCTACCACACAAACAGCGCAGAGCACACGCTATTGTATCACAGTGATCTCGATGACCGACGGCCGGAAATAAAAAAAGGTGCTTGCCTCGGGAAGCAAGCACCCTTCTGCAAAACCAGATACGGTAAATCTCTACTTCAGCAGCAGATACCTCTGCTTCAACCGTGTCGGTCAGGTATCCTGCGCGAGAGGCGATGAGCGAAACCTTGCCTGAGGGTATGCCGGCGATGGAAAACGCCCCAGTCGAATTTGTCCATGTAGCGGTCCCGAAAAGTTGAGTCGTCACGAGAGCCCCGGAAATCCCCCATACGGCTAATAGAACGACAACACTTTTCCAGTCAGCATGCCGCTGTTCATGAAAGCTGCTGATTCAGGGTCCAGCGGATTGTCATGCGAAGCATCCGGCATACAACCGTTCAACATCAGAATCACCGCTGTCAGAAGGCAAGCCTCGTATGATCTGCGTCGTTCCATCGTTCATAGTTAGAGTAGAGAACTGTTGCTTCGTCATTCGTGAGCAAAATCAAACGAGATTCCCCTCAATCGTAGACTGCTTCCACGGGTCCCGTCTTCGACTCAGAGATGCCAACATGACCTCCCCCTCCAACAGTTCCCTTGTTGACGAACACGCGATTGCCTCCTAGAAGTACACCCTGACTGTAACAATGGATGATGCTCCAGTCCTGACGCTCACGGAATTGCTACGAACCGGCACCGACGCACCCACCTCCTCCAGGAAGTTCGAGAGCACAGCCTTTTTCGGCGTCTTGGGGAACGTCACCACAGCATCCGAAGCTTGACCTTTTGCATCGTACCATTGGACAATCCATCCATCCCCATCCTCCGCCTTTTTCACACTCGTGAGGACCAGGTTCGAGGGTGTGATCTGGACGAACGATTGTTGTGAGGGCAGTTCGCCCTTGTGAACATCTGTGAGCACGCCAATGAGTGAATAGTTGAACTCGTATCCGCGCTGCACCGTGTTCGCCTCACGCCATGGGCCTTTGTGTGGATAGAGAGCGTACTGGATCGTATGCTTCCCCCGATCGGCAGTTGGATCGGGCCACTTGGGGGATCGCAGGAGCGAGAGACGAATAGTGTTTCCCTTGATGTCATAGCCGTATTTCGAGTTGTTCAAGAGGCTGACACCATAATCTCCCTGCGACAGGTCTGCCCAACAGCGTGCAGGGACCTCGACCTTCGCCTTCTCCCAGCTGTTGCGCATCTGAGTCGATCGTTGAATGGTTCCGTACGGGATTTCATAGGTTGCGACCGTGTCGCTCACGGACACCGGGAATGCAACCTTCAAAAATGTTTTTTCCTCCCACCAATCGACATCAGTTTTGAAATCGACCCTGTCGATTCCATCGTACAAGATGATGTCCTGTGTGAAGAAGGAGCTTGGGAAGTCTTCGGTCGGGAAGTCCCTCTTGGTACCGGGCTTGAGATAATCGCGTGAGAGCCGGAGGACAACTCTGACCGGTCCGTTTTCAACGACTTCCGCCTTTCTGAAGGTGGATGGATATTCGACGCCTGTCAGACCAATATTCCAGGCATCGTACTCTCTCGGATAATCAGCCAGCAGCTGCAGTCTGTTCCCCTCTCCGCTGAGCACCTCCTTGCCGTTGCGTTTGTCGACGATGCTCTTGAGCCAGCCCGATCTCACGTCAACATTGACCGTAAAGTACTGGTTCTCCACTTTCTCCTTCGTCACGCTGAGAGCGCTTTGCATGCCGCCAGGCTTTTGTTTCTTCAACTGGTACTGTTTGTAGCCCAGGGACTGAACATTCTGGGCGATGAACATGATCTGGCGCTGATAGCGTCCTGTCTGCACGACCTGCGAAGGGATCTCTTTGCCCCCGTCATCAAAGACTGCATACTTCGCCTCATCACCCGTCGGCAAGTCGACATTCACAACGTCCGTGCGTTCCCAGGAGAGCGGGTTGAAAACCAGGATTGGAATTGCGCCACGGACCTTCGATGTGTTCACATGACCTGCAAGATGCTTCAGTGCGCCGGCCAGTTCATACTTGCCGATCTCCTGTGCTTCTTGATGTGTCTCGGCTACGTCGATATAAACCTCACGAATGCTGGACCCGGGCAGGATGTCATGAAACTGATTGAACAGGACTTTTTTCCATGCTTCCTCCAGTGCCTGACTGTTATACGGACGACCAGAGAGCGCAGCGAACGCCGAGAACTTCTCAGCATCAGTCAGCAGCACCTCGCTTGACCTGTTGAACTTCTTCATTTTCGCCTGCGTGGTATACGTTCCCTGGTGATACTCAAGATACAGCTCATCCTTCCACACAGGAAGCTTCGTCAGATCGTGCTGTTTGACCCATTGCAGGTAGTTTGCCGAGTTTCCAAATTCGATCGTCGGAAAGACATCAAGTTTTTTGAACTGATCGATGCGTTCCATCATGTCGAGGGAAGGACCACCGCCATGGTCACCAACACCGAACAGCACCATCATTTTTGTCAAACCCGTGTTGGCTTCAAATTGCCGCGACCAATCGACGAGCTGATACGCATTCTTGACTTCGTTCACGTAATCGAATGGGAAATAGCTCAACACGCGTGAACCGTCAGGGGCTTCCCACCAGAAGAGGCGATAGGGGAAAACGTTG
Source organism: uncultured Bacteroidota bacterium (assembly GCA_963739335.1). Classification (GTDB taxonomy): domain Bacteria; phylum Bacteroidota; class Ignavibacteria; order UBA10030; family UBA10030; genus UBA9647. The sequence goes on from CAVUAC010000086.1 coordinate 5,271, forward strand.
GTATCATTCCAGCCGATTTTTTGCGTGATGAATGCGTCGATGCCGGCGTTCACATAGAACTGCGGCATGTTCCAGTTGTAGCCGAACGAATCCGGATTCCAGCCGATCTTCACATCGACGCCCGCTTTCTCCCGGAAGTACCGCTTTGCATAGAGCAAGTGTCTCGCCCACGATTCACCGCTGGGGAGATTGCAGTCCGGTTCAATCCACATCCCGCCGACCACTTCCCATCGGCCGTCCTTGATGCGCTGCTGCATCCGCTTGAAAAGGTCGGGATACAGCTTCTCCATCCAGTCATAATACGCTGCTGAGCTCTGCGTGTAGGTGAAATCCGGCCGGGCGTCAAACATGTTCATGACCGAGGCAAACGTGTTTTTGCACACCTCGATTGTCTCTTTCGCCCGCCACAGCCACGCTGCGTCGATGTGAGCGTTGGAATTGAAGTAGAGGGTGAACCGCTTCGCATAGGTGTCGATCGGTTTCAGTTGTTTCCGCACATCCGCAAGCGAAGCTTCAAACATCTCGAGAGGGCCGTCAATCAACGGTCGAAGATCAATCTTGCTGGCAATGGATTGAAGCAGCTCGCCGAGGCGTTTCTTCTCTGCCCTGTCCATCGTCGATAAGTCGGTCCCAGGATCGACACGTTGATTCGAGCTGGTCTGGTACGTATCGAAGCTCAACAGCTTCTGACCGACCCGCAGGCTCAGGGAAAGATTCTCGATCATCTCGCGTAATGGCTTCAGTTCCTCGGATGCTATCTGGGCCCGCAGCAATCGGAGCGGCCCACCGGTGTTGATTGCTTTGATAACGATAAGAAAATGGTCGCCGGGCTTGGCGTCCTTGGTGAGCTCAAACTCTCCGTCCCAAGGGAAATATCCCTTGCTCACACCGTTGACCCACAGATAACCGTAGTCGTCCACAGAGACCAAAAACTCCATGGGACCCTTGACAGCTTTTCCGAGGATCTTTGGCGGCAGAACGATCTCTTTTCTGATCCAACAGGAGTCAGGATAGATGTGCTGGTTGAGTTTGAGCGTTTGCCAACCGGAATCGTCGAACCCGGGTTGTGTGGGATCACCGGTCGGATGAAACGCTTTCAGATCCGGGCTGACCTTCCAGTCATCAAATGATGCCAGGCTCAGTGAGTCCAGAGCTTTGACGACCTTGTCAACATTTGTCTGTGCCGAAAGCAGCAGCGGCATCAAAAAAAGCATGACGATTGTTCGAGAGAATCTCATGGCGGTTTCCTCTAACGGAAATGTTCTTGAGAAACGGGGTAGCGGGAGGAGAAATCCCCAAGCTGATTCATGAGTTCACCTGGGAAAAGTTTTCAAACCCCGAGAGACTTTTTCCCACACCTGACGTGGCATATTATGCATAGTTTCAGCGACTGTCAAGGTGAGGACTTCACACGTATTGGAGCGAGCGGGCAAGTTACACCTTCATTGTTGAGATTGTGCCAAAAAGTAGAGAGAATGTGGATGGAGCAAATAACGCCTCGCTATCCCTTGATTGACCTAGACAGGAACACCACCATGAGAACGACTTCTCACAGTTTGCTGATTCTCTTTTTCTGTTCTGCCATTCTCCCATGTCAGCTTTTAGCTCAACAGCAGACGAGAGACTCCGCGGCAACGTCAGAAGAGATGCTGCTGGACGTTATGCATTCGATTTCGAGCCATAGGCTGTTCGATCACGTAAAGGAGCTCGCGTCGGAGAAATACAGGGGACGTCTGACAGGAACGCCTACGTACAACGAAGCCGCACAGTGGGCAGCAGATCTCTTCAAACAGTGGAATATCAAACCGGCTGGCGATCAGGGATCCTATTTCCAGAAGTTCTCCAACCCTTACACGCTCGTTCTCGATTCCGGAGAGGTGACCCTTCATATTCCCGTCGGCAGGAGAGACACCATCAAGAAATCCTACAGGTTTGAACAGGACTTCTTTCCGGGTTCGACGTCGGACGCGGGCAGCGTGACCAGTCAGGTTGTGTACGTCGGCTATGGCATCACAGCGCCCGAGTTAAATTATGACGACTACAAGGGCATCGACGTGAAGGGAAAGCTTGTGATGATGGAACGGGAAATCCCCATCTCGCCGGAGGAGCAACCCGAGCTCTTCAAGCAGTGGCGTCCCTACTCCTTCCATGACTACAAGATGAAGAATGCATTTGCCCACGGTGCCGCCGGTGTTCTCTACAACTATCATATCGTCAATCCCAATTGTACCTTCATCAGGGGCCTCGTTCTCAGCTATGTCGGAAGATCCGTCATCAACGATGTTTTCAGCGGCACGGGCAACGATTACGACACACTGCTTCAGGTTATCGAAAGAGACCATAGGCCTGTTTCCTTCAACACCGGCAAGGTTGTGACGATCAGATGTGCGACTGAACATCATCCAGAGGGAATTGCCAGGAACGTCCTGGGATTCCTTGAAGGATCCGACCCAACATTGAAAAACGAGGTCATCATCGTCGGTGCGCATCTCGACCACATCGGCATGAACCCCGTGCTGATGCCGGGGGCAAACGACAACGCGTCGGGAGACGCTGTTCTCCTCGGCGCTGCCGAAGCAATGGCGAAGTCATCGAGCCGGTTAAAGAGATCGGTCCTCTTCATCCTTTTCGGTGCCGAGGAACAAGGGGTCAAAGGATCAGAATTCTATCTCGCTCATCCTTTCATTCCGAATGCCAATGTCAAGGCATTCATCAATCTGGAAAGCATCGGGCGCGGCGAAAAACTCAGCGTGGGCGCGGGCAAGAACTATCCTCAGCTATGGGAGGTCGTCGAACGAAACAACGGGAAATACATTCACCGTTCCATCACGGCTTACTATACGGCTAACCTGGGACGACCGCGACAGGACGCCGCGCATTTCCTCTGGGCTCACATTCCCACCATTGGCATCGGCACCTACGGTGCTGAGCCTTTGCCGGTCGCAACCTATCATACCTCTCAGGACAAACCGGAGTACATCACCCCTGAGATTCTTGAGGACATCGCACGGCTGACATTTCTCTCGGTTGTGGACCTGGCACGGTAGCATGTTGTATTGTGGTTCATAGGGAGAGTGTGCGGTATGAGACCAACAACATCATGAAGACGACAGGCAGATGCTGCCGTGAGTTCGTTCCGTTCCGGCCGCACACCGAGGTGCACGCGGTTCTGACACCAATCTTGCATTTGCCTCAACCGTTGTTTACTTTTCGCATGAATGTTGGGTGATGATTCTTTTCGACGTCGAATGACCCATGCCCGAACTCACTCCTCGAGATGACATAAAGAAGAAGGTCAGCGAGATTCTGAAGCGTGTCGATCGCCTGATCCGCGCAGGCGAGCTCGACCAGGCAATCCGGGAAATCATCCAGGCGAAGGAGATCGATCCAAAAAATGTGTACATCTTCGCGTATGAGGAACGCCTCGCATACCTGAAAGACGAACACGAGAAACACATCCAGGAAGAAAAAACACGCCAGGAGGCGGAAGAGGCTGCCCGCAAGCGTGACGAAGAAGCCCGCCGGATCGCCGAGGAGGAACTTCTTCACCACAAGGAGCAGCGCCGTCAGGAGGAGTTGAAGAAACAGGAGGAGCTGAAGAAACAGGAGGAGCTGCGAAAACAACAAGCGGCAAAGCAGCGGGCCCAGGCTCCGCAGGCGCCAACAACGGATGAGCCTCCGCTCGAGGAGCTCGAACGAGAGCTCCGTGAAGCCGAAGCCGAGCTGCAAAGGAAAGAAGAGGAACGGCGAAGGCGTGCGGCCGAAAAAGGCCCTCACGCCAACGCATTGGAGAAGTATCAAAATGAACTCATCAAAGCCTGGGAAGATGGAACCCTCACACCTTTCGAAGAGATCAAGCTCAAAGAGCTTCGAACGCAACTCAGCATCACACAGGAAGAGCATGCGAAGCTTACAAAGGAAGCCCAGCTTGATTCGTATTTGAAGGCGTTTCGGCAGGCATGGTCGTCCGGGGTCATCACACCGGAGCGTGCTTCAGAGCTATCCGATCTCCGGACGCGATACCAGATCTCCCCGGAAGAATCCGACAAGCTCGAGGCGGAGATTCTCTGGGAACTACGGTCAGAGTCTCAGTCCACAACATTGACGATTATCGATGACGACGAGAAGTTCCTCAAGGTCGTCACCGAGACGTTGCGCGAAGCCAGGTATAATGTCCGATCGTTCGCGACGTCCGATGATGCTTTCAAATATCTCAAGGAGAACACTCCCGACCTGATCATCTCGGACATCAATCTTGAGACTTCCACGATGGGCGGGTTCTCATTCTATGAGAAGGTCCGGGAACTGGATCATCTCCACAACGTGCCGTTCATTTTCCTCAGCGGCCTGACAGACGAGGTTCTCATCCGGACGGGGAAAGAACTCGGTGTGGATGACTACGTCACCAAGCCATTCTCCGATGAGACTCTCCTGGCCACTATCAGAGGAAAGCTCAAGCGGTTCAGAAAACTCACCGAAATGGCGAAGAAAAAATAAAGGCCAGCCAGTGATGGTTGGCCTTCGTCGTTCCAGGCATTTCTCATTCAACAGGCAAGGTTCTCGAACCTATTTCAAAAACGACTTCCCGTCCTTGGCGACCTTCGCGGTTAGAATCTAACCCCAGAGAACGCACCCGCCCGAACGACCGATGAAAAAGAGCTGGCGATAGTTCGGTCGGGCGGGGAGAAACGCAGAGAAGATCTTGCCATGGAACTTCAGAAACATGTTTTGAGACGGCTTCTAGTCATCTCCATCGGCACGTGAAGCCCTCGAGAAAATCGAGTATCGTGGAGCGGGCATCGGCGTACCTTTCACCGCTTGCCAGACAATCTCGTTGAAGACCCGGTCGGGTACGGCATCAGGCCGCGTGAGGTCAAATTTTTCCATGAGCGATTGTCCGAGACCTCCCGGCTTATTTTTCTCATTCAAATCCATCCGGGGTTGCTCCGAGGTATAGCCAGAGAAATCTGCTTTCAGCGTGAATGCGTTAAACATCGGCGTCGCCGCAGCGTCGTATTGGCTCATTGGGGGGAGGCCAAGGATCAGCTCCAGGGTTCTCAGCATCGACGCCGTGCTGTAGAGCGTGTGATCGACCGTGTGCTTCTTGATATATGGGCTGATCACAAGCCCGACGGAGCGATGAGCATCGACGTGGTCCGGCCCATCCTGGGCATCGTCTTCGACGACGAAGATGACTGACTTCTTCCAGTAGGGACTCTTGGAGAGTCGCTCCACAATGAGTCCGAGTGCATAGTCGTTCTGGGCAGCGTATGCCTTGGGCGTCAGCGCACCTTTGCGTGTTCCAGCCGTGTGATCGTTCGGGAGATGCATGATACAGAGACTCGGGAGATTGCCATTGCGCTCAAATTCCGAGAGCTCCTTCTCCCATGCTTTGAACCTGTCGACATCGGAATAGTCGAGGTCCCAACCGCGATAATTCGGCGCGAAGTTCTTTCCAATTCCCGGATCCCGAGGCTTCGCCGGCTTTCCCTCCGGCGTTGCAGCATCGATAAACTCGCCGTACATCCTGAAACTTCTGTGGTTGCGCGTGCATAACGTCCAGAGATACCCCGCCTTTGGCGCGCCGGTCGGTTGATCCCCCTCGAAATCGTACTCTCCACCCCTGCCCCCATATTGCGTGGGCCACGTCTTTTCTACATAGTCCGTCGCATACGCAGCTGTCGACCAGTTATGACCGTCCGCGCTGACTTCCGAATTAACATAGAAGTTGTCGAGAAGCACGAACTCTCTCGTCAGCTTGTGATGATTCGGGGTCACATTCTCCCCGAAAAGGCAAAGCGATGAATCACCGTTCCCCTCAGGCATATCGCCAAAGACCTGATCGTACGTTCGGTTCTCTTTGATGATGTAAAGAACGTGTTTGACTGGAGATTGCTTTCCCACCGAACGGGGAATAGGACTTTCACCGGTGAAGTCCGTCTTGAGCAGGAATGCCTGCTTGTACGGTGTGTTCTTGAAAACTTGCCGGCTGTACTGAGCGAGCTCCTTCCTATCCGGAAACTTGAATATGGACAGCGTTCCGTCGAACAGGCTGGCGATATACTGCTTCTTCGGATTCGGAAGCGAGCGGCCTCCCTTGCCATTCAGCACCAGGATGGTATTGTTCTTCAGCATCTGGACCTTTGTTGGGTACCATCCAACAGGGATGAAACCGAGCGGTCGTGGGTGCGCCGGCTGGCGGACATCAATAACGGTCAAAGAGTTGTTATCCGCGTTTGCCGCAAGAAGCGTTTTCTGATCGGGTGTGAGACACACAGAGTTCGTCGTAGAACCTTCGGGCGCATCCGGGTGAATCGCCGTCGAGATGGATGCCACGGTTTTCTTCTTCTGAAGATCGATCACCGAGACCGTGTTGTCATTCGAGCAGGCGACATACGCATAGCGATTGTCAGTCGAGAGAGTTACCTCGTTCGGATGGTCGCCCGTCGGAAATTCGTACAGCAGCTTCTCCCGATCGAATGCCGCGATCATCTTCGAGCTCCAGATGGAGACCAGGAGCAATCCGTTATTGATAAACCTGCATGAGTACGGCATGCCGCGCAACTTGACCACACTCTGCTTTCTTGCCGACAGGTCAAAGTACCGAAGCGTGCTGTCGCCACGAAAAACAACTGCAAGAGTATTCCCCGACACATCGAGCCCTGCTACGGCACCCGCGTATTTTGTTTTGCCCTCAACCAGCCTGATCGTGTCCCCGGCCACCAGGCTTCCTTGATCCAGCCGGAAGGTGTAGACACAATTCTGATAGCCACCGGACACATAAAGTGTGTTTCCCTGGAATGTTATACCTTGCCAGCTGTCTTTCAACCGGATGGATTGCGTGACCTTCTTTTGCCTGAGATCCACAAGCATCAACTCAGCTTTCGATTGACCGCCGTGCGTGACAGCCAGGAACGCTCCATCATCCGAGAGAGCCGCGTTCATTGGAAAGTCACCAAGGCGGATTTGCTCTCCGACAGGAGAGAGCCACCATCCATTGGGGAGAAGAACGCGGTTTTCTTTATCACCAGGCAACTGAGCCTGCGCGCAAAAGACAATCGTCAGAAAAGCAAGAACTATCAGAAGTATTCTCATGATGCACCTTTCGCGGAAATAGTCGAGGCAAGATACCATCGACGATAAGAAACTGAAAGCAGCAGAATAGCATTCATCAGAAAGAGATTGAGATACAGATACAGTTGGAGCTCATTGAGCACCGAGCAGATCATCAGCAAGAACAGTTCCGTTCCCATACCAATCAAACCTGAAATGCGCAGGCCTACCGGATCCGAATACCATCGAATCGAGAAATCCTTCCCTGAGCAACCTCCTTTGCACCAATGGTCGATTCTCAGCATCAATCGATCCTGCCATCCATAGATAATCTGGAAAATGCGTTGAAGAGTCAATGCGAGCGAATCGCCCAAGAGATCTTCCTCTTTGATTTCCTCAAGGACGCGATTCACCTCGTATTTCTCTTCGAGATGAAGAAAAGACGATTGATAGAAAACGTGATATGAGACGCGCAGGGTGATGCCGAAGAATCCCAGCAACGCCAGTATCATCATCCATCCATTTCCGCTGTTGGCGTACAGCACCCAGCCGATGGCACCAAAGACCAGAAGATCCACCACAAAATCCCCAATCGAGTCCAGAAACCTCCCGATACGGGTATACTGCTGTTTTGCGCGCGCAAGCTGACCGTCAGCAGAGTCGAGCACATCCTTCAATGTCACCAAGAGTCCTGCAGCCGCGGTAAAAACCGCTTCATTCTTCAGGTAGAAGCCGGCCGCCACGATTCCCGCAACCGTCGAAACGATCGTCACCTGATTCGGCGTGACCGGCGTGGGATAAAGCACGCGGACGATTAACCCGGCAACCGGTCGCAAAAGGTAGATGTTGATCAGCTCGTCGGAGAGGTTGGACTTGAGCGAATTCTTGTAATCGTACATGCTTCGGAGATGCAGTGCAAATAAGGTTCAGTTCTGCGCTCGATCAATCCAGGCTGCGACGACCGTCTCGGCAATTCGGAGATCCTCCGGAGTATCGACTTCCACCGCCGGAAACGGACTGACATCAACCGCCTTGAAGGCGATTCCCTCGTCGATCATGGATTGAAACGATGATTCATAGAATTCCGTCCGCCCGTTTCCATCCCGCACCCGCTGCTCAATGGTCTCGAACAGCCGTCCTGATGCCAATGAAGCAAAGAGCTCGATCCCGATGGACTCGCCGAACGACTCGTTCGGCAGCACGGTTTTTCCAATAAGCGTGATGGTTCGCGTTCCGTCGACCTTCACCCGGACTTCCTCTTCGTCATGCTTGCCTTCCACTCTTACCGCAATCTTATTTGGCGACGCGTCGGCGAACAACGAAGCAAGCAGAAGTGGCGAGAAGACGATGTCGGCATCCAGCAGCAGGAGGTCTTGAAGAGGGGCTCCTCGTTGCGCCTCGGCCATGAAGAAATCACGGGCCATCAGCAATGAGAAGGCATTGTTCGTCGATTCATACTTCGGATTGAGGATGAACCTGATACGATGGAAAGGAAATTGTCTCCTGACAAACGACCGCACCTCTTCAGCCCTGTATCCGATCACCAGCCCAATCTGTTCAATGCCGGCAGCAGAGACATTTTCGATGGTGCGTTGAAGGATCGGCTTCCCGCCAACGGCGAGCAAACACTTCGGCATCGAGTTGGTGAGCGGCCTCATGCGGGTCGCCGTGCCCGCTGCAAGAATCACGCATTTCATGGGGGGCTCCCGCTTCGACGTAAAGAACGGAGGAATTCCGAAAGAGCTGCCACCAATCTGCGGTTCTGTTCCTGTGTCCCAAGCGTGATGCGGACACAATCGGCGAAGTCTGGCTCCGAGAAGAACTTAATAGCAATGCGGCGCTCATTCAGGAATTGTTGAAGCGACGAGTTCAGTTCTGCAGGAATTCTCACCAAGATGAAATTTGCATCCGACTTATAGGCGCGAAATCCATGATGCTGTGCGAAGAATGCAAGGTATGACTGTCGATCCTCACGCATGTGGCCGCTGATGGTCTCATAATATTCGCGTGAATCAACCGCAGCAAGTGCAAGCACCTCAGAGATTCGGTTGTATCCAAGGTACCGCGAGGAGAACTTAGTCAGTCGGCTGAGACTCGTCCCCACGGCAGCATAGCCGATGCGCGCCCCCGCGAGACCGTAGTACTTTGAGAAGGTTCTGAGCACGACAATGTTGCGATAGCTGTTGATCAACTTGGCGATATGCTCATTCGAAGTGTCCGCGAAGCCCCAATAGGCTTCATCCAAAATGAGGATGCTTTCTCGAAACGCCTCGGTCAGTTTTCTCAAGTCCTGATCCGGGAACGAATTGCCGGTAGGATTATTCGGTGAGGCGATCAACACGACCCGCGGAGATTCTTTGCGGTAAAGCGCGATCAACTCGTCCACGTCGTAGTAGAACGAATCGGCGCCCTCTTTGAGCGCATAGGTGATGGTTTCGCCCGCGACTTCTGAGGCAACCTTCTGGTAGTACCACCATGATTGTGCAGGGCAAAGGATTTTCTCGCCGGGCCCAAGATAGCAGTGAACGGCCTGTTTGAGCATATCTTCGCTTCCCTCGCTCAGCAAGACCTGCTGTTCGGGAATGTTTAGCTCGTTCGCAAGACGTTCCGAAAGTTTGCTCTTTACTCCACGCGAGAAATCGCGGGAATAGACGCTGAGTTCCTCGACTCCAATGGCACGGAGGGCTTCAAAGCACCCCGGCGCCGGACCATACAGATTCTCGTTCCGATCCAGATACATGATGTCAGCTGCATTCATCATTCGAATTCTATTCAACCACCCATGGCTCAAGCAGATGTTCCCCGATGCCTTCGATGAATCGGGACGGTTTCGTCAGGATCAGGCCGCTTTCACGATCGTATATGTTGATCGGGTATGTGATGAAGAGGTTGTCCTTGGCGCGTGTGCATGCAACATACATCAGGCGGCGCTCTTCCTCAAGCTCTTCATCCGTCGCGACAGAGCGCATCGTGGGGAACCGCCCCTCCAGTGCATAAATGATGAACACTGAGTTCCATTCCAAGCCCTTCGCGCTGTGAATCGTCGACAATGTCAGGAACTCATCTTCGGGACCCGGCGATTCAACGTCAACAATGCTTTCATTCGGCGGCTCGAGGGCGAGATCCGTCAGCAGCGAGCCCACATCCTTGTAGCGTTCGGTGATATTCTGGAACATCTCAAGGTCTTTTTTTCGTTTCTGATGATCGTCGTACCGGGCGCGCAGAAGAGGTTCATAGTACCTGAAGAACCTGGAACGTTCTTTCCGCCGGGGCCAGACTGGGTCCGGAAGCCTGCTTCAAGACATCGAAGAGCTTTTGAACATTGTCGGTATAGTTGTTGAACTGCATCCAGAACTTCGTGGTGGGCAGCGCTTCGCGCCCATCCGTCGCCAGGCCAACGCGCCGCTTGAGGATATCATCGATGACTTTCTCTGCCGTGCGGGGGCCAACACCATCGATGAGCAGCAGAATGCGGTTCCATGACACAACGTCGCGGGGATTTTCGAGCACCCTCAGGTAAGCAACGACATCCTTCACGTGCGATGTTTCAACGAACTTGTACCCGCCAAACTTCACAAACGGGATGTTGGCCTTTGTGAGCTCAATTTCAAGGTCAAAGGAGAGAAACGAGGAGCGAAACAGGACGGCGATTTCCTCGAGCGGTGTCCCCTGTTCGCGAAGCTCGAGGATCTTCTGCACGACATACCGCGACTGCATGTTCTCATTTTCTGTGCAAATGAGCTGCGGCAGATTCCCGCCGGACCGACGAGTATAGAGTTCTTTGTAGTACATATCAGGAGTCAGGAGTCAGAAGACAGAATTCAGGAGTTCGCAGCCGGCAGTCAGTAGCCCGCAGACTACCTTGTCCATTCTGAATTCTGAATTCTGCATTCTCTATTCCGCATTCTCGATTCCTCATACTTCATTCACCATCGTTCCTCGTTTCAAAATCTCATTGGCAAGGTTCAACACCGGTTGCGTGCTGCGGAAATTCTCCTCCAGCTTGATGACCTTGCAGTCCGGAAACTCCTGGGGAAAGGTCATGATGTTCTTGATCGTTGAACCGCGGAAGGAATAGATGCACTGCGCATCATCTCCAACAACCATGACATTCCGATGTTTGAATGCCAGGAGCTTGACGAGCTCAGCCTGCACCCGATTGGTGTCCTGATACTCGTCCACCATGACATACTTGTAGCGGTCGGACAGGACGGCTCGAATTCCTTCATCCTGCTTGAGAAGCAAGGCCAGATTCACCAGGAGATCATCATAGTCCATCAGATTGTGCTGCCGTTTGTATTGCACGTAGCTGTTGTGGACCGTCTGAATGTCAGGTTCGACCTCGAGATACTGTGGATAGTCCAATGCAAGAAGTTCTTTGACCGGTGTCATGGTGTTGACGGAGCGGCTGTAGAGGTCGTACAGTGCTTCCTTTCTCGGGAAGCGTTTCTCTTTCGTATCAAACTTCAGCCGTGTCCGAATGAGATTGACAACGTCTTCGGCATCGCCCTGGTCCAGGATCGTGAAGTTCATCTCGTAGCCGAGCCTCGCCGCATAGCGTCGGAGGACACTGTTGGCGAACGAATGGAACGTGCCGCCGGAAATCTGCTCGCATCGACTATCCAACAGAATCGCAGCTCGACGCAGCATGGCTTGCGCTGCTTTGCGCGTGAAGGTAAGCAGGAGAATGTTGTCAGGCTTCACGCCGAGCTCCACAAGATAAGCAACGCGATAAACGACCGTGCGTGTCTTCCCCGTTCCCGCACCAGCGATGATGAGGTGCGGTCCATTGACCGATGTTACCGCCTCGTACTGCGCCGCGTTCAGTTCTTTCTTATAATCGATTCTGAAACGCTGCGGATGAACAAGATGCAGATTATCGGAAGGGAGTTGCTTGAGCGTGAATTTCTTCATTGGAAGCGATGTTTCATTGCTGAGAAGATACCTCAAAAATTGCTAAAAGTGAAATCGCCCTGCTTGAGTTTCGCGCAATAAACTTGTAGCTTCGAGGCGTGAATTTACTTGAACCAAGCACCGTGAACTCTTCTCTCAACCTAGAACAAACCAGAGCGGTCGTCGGTTTCTCAAGCTCCGACCTGCACCAACGTCTATGAATATTCTCGTCCTGAACTGCGGCAGTTCATCGCTCAAATTCCAGATCATCGAGACCGATCTCGACATCATTGAGAAAAACGCGGACGTTCAGAAGGCAAAGGGCCTTGTCGAACGCATTGGCGGTCAATCTCTGGCTACGTTGCAGGCAACTGGCAGGCCCGCACTCAAGCAGGCTGTTGCCCTGCGCGACCATCGGGCGGCGCTCGATTACGTCATCCGGTGGATCATTTCTTCCGAATCCCACGTCCCCGGCATCCATTCGCTTGCTGATATTCATGCCGTCGGTCATCGCGTCGTCCACGGCGCGGAGAAGTTCACAAAGTCGATCATCATCGATGACGCGGTCATTCGAGGCGTTGAGGATTGTATCGATCTCGCACCGCTGCATAATCCCGCCAACTTGAAGGGGATTCTCGCTGCACGAGAGGTCATGGGCGCCGGCGTCCCACAGGTGGCTGTCTTCGACACCGGCTTTCACTCCACGATGCCGGAAACATCATATCTGTACGCAATACCATATCAACTGTACCGGAGGCACAAGATCCGCCGCTATGGATTCCACGGAACCTCTCACCGATATGTCGCATACCGCTATCGCCAGCTGACAGGAAAGGATCTCGAGGGGACAAATATCATCACGATCCATCTCGGGAATGGATGCTCCGCCACCGCCATCAAACAGGGTGCTTCGCTGAACACGTCGATGGGTCTGACGCCGCTCGAGGGTCTGGTCATGGGAACACGTGGCGGCGATATCGACCCATCCGTCATCGAATTCCTATCCCACAAAGAAGCCATGTCGCTGACCGAAATTGACGCTCTGCTGAACAAGCAGTCGGGATTGCTTGGCCTCTCGGGATTGACGAACGACATGCGTGATCTTCTCGCAGAGGAGCAAGACCACCAGGATCGTCGCGCGAAACTTGCTATCGACATTTTCTGTTTACGAGTAAAGAAGTACATCGGGGCCTACCTGGCTGAGATGGGAGGTGCGGACGCGATCGTGTTTACTGGCGGCATCGGCGAGAACTCCCCTCCAGTCCGCCAACGCATATGCGCCGGCCTGGAATGGCTGGGAATAGAACTTGACGAAGAACCGAACGCACAGCTCTACGGCGGCAAAGAAGGTGAAATGGGAAAAAAGAGCAGCAGGGTCAGACTCTTCGTCATACCGACAAACGAGGAGCTGCTCATCGCGCGTGATACCGTCCGGAGCGTCCGTAACGTTCCGAGACGCTGGTAGGATCGGTAATCGAAACGTTGAACACACAACGTTGGGGAGCACGGAACATCACGATGGATTTGTTCCGTGCTTTTCTTTTCCGGGGTAGGGTAATAGGTTTTTGAGTTTCCAATTCCGAAGATAAAGATGAACCGCAAAGACCGCCGAGGGTGCAAGATCTTTAAGGTTTTGTAGAAAGAGGAAAGCCGAACATTTTCTTTGCGGTCCTTTGCGCCCTTGGCGGTTCGTTTTCCGATATCCTGCTAAGTGCACCATTCAGAGGGAGACGACATGCCCGAAAGCAAGCATACAAAGAATGACGTGAGAAGCACAACGTTGTATGTCAAGAACATGGTTTGCGATCGCTGTATCCGCGTTGTGCGTGACGAGCTGACGAAGATCAAACTCGATGTGCGCAGCGTAACCCTCGGCGAAGTGGTGGTGGCAGGGGCAACAAGGGAACTCCCGATGGACGGGATCAAATCCGTGCTTGAGCAAAACGGCTTTGAACTCATCGAAGATCGAAAAGCGAAGACCATCGAACGATTGAAGCTGGCAATCATCAAGCTTGTGCGCGAAGATTGCGAGGGCCAGGACCGAAAGCTCAAGTATTCAGTGCATCTGAGCAAGGAATTGGGACTCGATTACCATTATCTCAGCACACTTTTTTCTTCTGTTGAGAATGTAACGATCGAGCAATACATCATTCTCCAGCGCATTGAGCGCGCAAAAGAGCTCTTGAAGTATGGCGAACTGACACTGAGTGAAATCGCATTCAAACTCGGTTACAGCAGTGTTCAGCACCTATCGAATCAGTTCAAGCACACGACGGGATTCACGCCGAGTGCATTCAGGTCTCTGACAAGTCAGTTGAGAAAGCCACTCGACCGTGTTTCCGGTCCATTGCCCTCCGCGCTAATAGCCCACCCCAAATAGCGCACTGGCTCGAACCTAGTCCTACAAGCCGACAAAGAATCGATTGTGCCACACTGATGAGGTGCAGCAGCATTTCCTTTTCGTGCATACAAAATCCCCCCAACCTCCTTTTCCAAAGGGAGAGGTGATGGTCTGAGTCCACGAAGTCCACGTGCCTGAAGACTCATGTTCATGCTTTCCCCTTTCTTAAAGGGGGTACGGGGGATTTAATTTTGGACTACATTCAACGCCGCGATCCACAGTTTTCCGATGATCCGCCCTTGATTGGCTGACTAAGCAGATCCTGGCCCATCTCAGAAGTCTATAACAAGAAATCACAAAAATGTAACGCGTTTATGGTGTCGAAGTCGCATATTGGATCGGGAAATGAAACTGGAACCCGTCTCAAAAACCGGTGTCACTCCCGAATGTCCGTCTCGATTCGATGAATCGAGACGAGACCTCGTCCCGTTTCGTGGGACGGGTTTCTATCGGGAGTCCAGAATGCGCTGTCTGGATTCCCGCTTTCCCGCTCGACAACAGCGGGACGCACAAAACGCGAAGACGTGCGGGAATGACAACTATTCTTGTGGAGTGATATCCGAGATGGCTTCTAATTCCAACAACCCTGCTCAGGGAGAAATAGCAATGAAGACTCACGAACTCGTAATTGAAGGAATGACATGCGGTCATTGCGTTATGCATGTCAAGAAAGAACTCAGCAAGGTGCACGGCCTCAAGGTTGATGCTGTGGAAATCGGCAAGGCTCGCGTCGAATTCGATGAAGCAACCGTGACGACCGACCAGCTCGCAAAAGCTATCGAGGAAGCTGGTTACAAGCTCGTTTCGCCATCGCATTGATCGATCAGTATGCATTTCGAAAGCAGGAACGCTCGATGAAGACCATTGAGACCATGACACTTCCCGTGGAGGGGATGACATGTGCCAGCTGCGTGGCACGCGTGGAGAAGGTCCTCAAGCGCGTGGAAGGCGTGGAGTCCGCCGCCGTCAACCTGGCATCCGAACGCGTGACGCTGTCTTTTGATATGACCAGGGCATCGCTTGGTCAACTTGCTACGGTCGTTGAGGAAGCGGGCTACAAGCTCCTTCTCCCCTCACCCACCATCAAGCCCGCTGGCGCGGATCTCGCCCCGATTGACATTCATCTGGACAAAGCATATCGAAAGCTGAAATCGGATTTTCTGTTGAGTGTAGTCCTCACTGCGCCGATCATGCTTGTCAGCATGATCAGCATGACCGATTGGTTCATGCGGTGGTCCCCTCTTTCGATGGACGAGCTCAACAAAATGCTCTTCCTCGTCACCACGGTGGTAGTCTTCGTTCCGGGGAGGCGCTTCTTCCAGTCTGCCTGGAAGCTGGCGAAACACTTTTCTGCAGATATGAACACGCTTGTTGCCGTAGGGACAGGCACTGCCTATGTCTTCAGCTCATTGGTCGCTTTGTTTCCCGGGTGGATTCCGACGGCTGCGGCGGCCAACAATCTGTATTTCGACACTGCGGCCACGATTACGACCCTCATCTTGATGGGGAGGGTGCTCGAAACCAAGGCAAAGAGGAGGACGACGGATGCCATCAAGAAGCTTCTGGGCTTGCAGCCCAAAACTGCGCTTGTCCGCCGCAAGGGGACCGAGCTCACGATTGCTGTCTCGGATCTCATTCTTGACGACACCGTGATTGTTCGACCAGGGGAGAAAATACCTGTCGACGGCATCGTCACCGGCGGCTACACGTCAGTCGATGAATCTCTTGTAACCGGCGAAAGCATGCCGGTCGACAAGGTGATCGGCCAAACCGTCATCGGGGGCACCATCAACAAGAACGGCAGCATCGAGTTCCGAACGACAGCAGTCGGGAGGGACACGGTGATCGCTCACATCGTCAGGCTCGTCGAGGAAGCCCAGGGATCGAAGGCGCCAATACAGGCGCTGGCAGACAAGATCGCGAGCGTCTTCGTGCCCACCGTTATTGGCATCGGGCTCGTGACATTCATCCTTTGGTATTTTGTCGGTGGATTACCCTTCACCGGCTCGATGATCAATTTCATCGCCGTCCTGATCATCGCTTGCCCCTGCGCCCTCGGACTTGCGACGCCCACCGCCATCATGGTCGGCACCGGGCTGGGTGCCACACGCGGAATCTTAATCAAGAACGCTGAAAGCCTCGAGCGTGCGCAGAAAATCCATACGGTCGTTCTGGACAAGACCGGCACCGTTACTGATGGAAAAGCATCGGTCACCGACTTCATCGCACTGAACGGATTCAGCGAGAATATCGTTCTCCAACGTGCAGCGTCCCTCGAAAGCAAATCGGAGCACCCATTGGGTCGTGCAGTTGTGGAGTATGCCGGTCGGCTTCATGTCGAATTGAACGGCGTTGAATCATTCGATTCTATGCCGGGATCCGGACTGCGCGGACTCGTGCACGGCGACATCGTTGTTATCGGCAATCAGGCGTTGATGAAAGAACTTTCCATTGACATATCGGCTGCGGATCAGATAAGCTCCGGCCTTTCCGGCCGGGGGATTGCACCTGTTTTCGTAGCCATCCATGGGACAGTCTCCGGGGTATTCGGCATTGCTGATCGGATCAAGCCCAGTTCCAGAGCGGCGATCGAGGAACTGAAGAAGATGGGTCTCCACGTCGTGATGATCACTGGCGACAATGAACGCACGGCGCGGGCTATTGCAGAGCAGGCCGGCGTTGATTCCGTGATTGCCGAAGTGCGGCCGCACGAAAAAGCCGGACACATCAAACAATTGCAGGCAAAAGGAATAAGCGTCGCGATGGTAGGCGATGGCGTCAACGATGCGCCCGCGCTCGCTCAGGCAGATGTCAGCATCGCGATGGGCACGGGAACAGACGTCGCTATGGAAACAGCAGATATTACTCTGATGCACAGCGACCTCGCCGGTGTTGTCCAGTCAATAAGACTCTCGAAGCGAACAATCCTCAGTATCAAACAGAACCTCTTCTGGGCATTTCTCTACAACGTGATCGGTATCCCAGTCGCCGCATTGGGGCTCCTCAATCCGATGGTTGCTGCTGGTGCGATGGCCTTGAGCTCAGTGAGCGTCGTTTCGAACTCCCTCCGGTTGCGGCGATACAGATTCTCTTGAGACCGACTATCTCAATGTGCTCGTGTTCATTCCACGATGTCGATCAAGTGGAGAGGCGGACAAACAGCGAAATGAGACTTTGTTACCGGTTCCCCCAGAAATTGCCCGGCAGAAGCCTTACCAGTGAGTCCAGACTGTATGCGCCCACTACTCCGAGACCGCCACTGACCGTTGACACTAGCGGTTCATCCAAGCGGATCGAGAAGGGATCCTGACTCGGGTGCGTACTGCTGTAGTAGTCAAAGAGGTTTTTGTCGGCTTGCAGCACGACAAACGTGGCCCATTTGAAGATGAGTCTATTAGATCGGTACTGGGAGTTTACTACGTTCACAATCGCCCTATAGTATCCGTTCTTGTAGAACAATCCGATTTGAGACATCGAAGGAGTAACCGTCAGTTGCGGATATCTCGGGAAATCGAGGCTGTAGTTCGACGAATCTGCCGATGAGATAGGGATCTCAACTCGCTCTTCTATCCACCTTGACCCTTTAAGTACGTCATAGGTACAGAAGAAGCCGACCGACGTAGCCCTTGGAAACACCGGACATCTGCACGATGATGTTTATTGGAGTGTCTTGTGAATATTTGTCCGGGCGATCGAGTACCTGTGCCATATAATCCGAAAGTAGAATCGTCGAATCGACCCGGTACGACGACAGTGGCAGTTGCGACGCCATACAGCAGCGACTGAACGATCACTTGATAGGATTCTCCCCACCGAGGTATGAAAGGGTTGAGGACAAACGCTCGCAGAGGAAATTTGTACCGGCTCGTGTCCGTGCGCGCTAACAGCGTGTCTGTCAAAAAGTATAGCCCATTGGAAGCCCTGATTGAGACAATTGCATCTGTGACTGAGTTGTCTGATGTGTACGACGTCGCATCGTATGTGGGTGACATATAGCTCTGCTGCACCCGCACGAACTGCACCTGACGATCCGTCGAAAGCACCGAGAAGACAACCATTTCTTGATCGAGGGGTGCCCTCGGATCGAAGGATTGGTTGCAGGCTAGAAGCAAAGCTCCAAGCATAGATGCTGCGACCAAGACCCGCATCGTCATCGGGAATAACCTGGCATTTCTCATTTGAGATCTTCTGAGACGAACTCGACTCCGGCCTTATTGACGCCAGCATCAATCCGATAGAGAAGGCATAAGACACCCACGCCTCAACTACTTCAAGAGCAAGAGCTTCCTGGTTACAATGCCTTCCCTGCTCTGCAGGGAATAGTAATAGACACCACTTGCGTACGCGGCAGCATCGAATGTCGTCTCGTAGCGCCCAGCCTTCAGATCTTGATTCACGAGAGTAGTTACTTGTCTTCCAAGCACATCAAAAACCTTAAGCGAGGTGAAACCGGACTTCCCAACGGTGAAGCTGATCCGTGTGCTCGCATTGAACGGATTGGGGTAGTTCTGTGACAAAGAAAGCTGACTTGGAATCACAGATTTTTCATAGTCACGCACCGCTACGACAGATCCGGGTGGAGTTGTGCTTAGAATGGCACCGCCTTCTCCCACAATAATTCCATGGATTGGATCAACAAATGACACAGCATAGAGAGAGGAATTTGATCCTGACGACTGGCTCGCCCAGGTCAATCCTCCATCCGTTGTTTGAAGGATTGTCATGCTGTCACCAACAGCAAAACCATTATACGCATCCGCGAGCCAGACGCCGCGCAAGGCATTCGTCGTACCGCTCGGGCGCGGGTTCCACGTCGCGCCTCCATCAGTCGTTCGAAGTATCGTTCCGTTGTTTCCTACAACAATCCCCGTGCTTGGTGTGCCATAGGAGACTCCAAGGAGCAAGCAGACGTATGTTCCGGTTGTCGATGAAAGCCACGTATTACCGCTGTTTGTCGTACGAAGAATGATGCCAAGATCAAACACAGCACTTCCTCCCACGACAGTCGCACTGGTTAACGAACTGAAGGACACCCCGTACAACCGTGAAGATTGGCCAACCGACAGGCGAGTCCACCCTGCGCCCCCATTTGTGGTACGCCATATCAAGCTTTCACCGAAAATTGACTTCGCATCATTCGGATCTCTCAAGGTATCCTTCCCCCCCACCACAAAGCCAATGCTCGGACTTCCGAAAGAGACTCCTGAGAAAGTTATGATCGTCCCATATGATGTGGTGATCGTCTGGCCAACCCAAGAATCTGCCTGCGTCTGTCGTACGAAGAATCGTCTTATCCAAACCGACCACGACTGCGGTGTCCCCGTCAACAAAAGAAATTCCTTGCAGGTGCGTTGTCGTGCCGCTGGCCTGAGGGTTCCATGTCGGTACCGCCGTCAGTGGTGCGCAGTATCGTTCCCGCGTATCCGACAACAGTTCCTTGAAGCGGGCCAGTAAACTGCACAGCGTACAGCGGCGCTCTTGGCCCAGGGGTCACAAGTAACCACGACGCTCCTCCGTCCGTGGTTCGATAAACCACACCATACGACCCAACGATGGTCCCCACGCTGGCGTTTGTGAATGATATTGCCGTATACCAGTAGGTGGCCCCACCAGCCTGCAATGTCCACGTTGCGCCACCATCAGTCGTTCGAAATACTATACCATTATCCCCACCGATCGTTCCGGTCTTTGCATCGGAGAACGAGACAGCATTCAGGGGGGTCGTAATGCCGCTTTGCTGGAGGGTCCAGGTGTTTCCCGCGTCGGTCGTGTGAAGGATTGTCCCGAACTCTCCTACAGCAGTCCCAGTATTAGCATCCGGAAACGATGCGCCGTACAACGAATAATCTGTTCCACTGACTTGACGGTTCCACATCGCTCCCCCATTTGTGGTTCGCAGAATCGCGCCATATGATCCAGTGATCGTTCCATTGCTGGCATCATTGAAAGACACCGAATACAGGGCACTGGCTGGTGCGCCATATTGAACAATCCAGTTGTGCCCACCATCCGTTGTCCGGAATATCGTCCCGGCATCGCCTACGATCGTTCCTGTGGTTGAATTCACGAACGCCACACTGTAAAGCGCATTGGTCGTTCCCACAGACTGTGTCATCCATATTGTCCCTCCGTTCGTTGTCCTCAGCACCGTCCCCTCATCTCCGACAACCACCCCCGTGTTCACATCCGTAAACCACACACCGTAGAGATTCACCAGCGTCCTGCTCGATTGCACCTTCCATGTCGAGCCACCGTCAGTGCTCTTCATCACCGTGCCTTGATCGCCAACAGCATAGATGACATTCGGATTGACAGTCTGAACAGCTCTCAGGTGGTTTCCTCTAGGAAGGGGGTTTTGCCAGTACCAGGATTGCTGGGCAGAAGATTGGTATGGTACAGAAGGAATCGTTAGAGCGACTGACACCACAAGGAGAAATTCTCTTTTCATGATCACACCTGCTAGAATCGCACCTTGAATGCAATCCGTGGCTGGTTCTGAGCTGCGTTCGATGAATAAATCCCGATTGGATAAACTGTCCCGCCCTTGATCTCAACTCCGTACATGCTTCCGCTCGCTAGATAGTCTGTGAGCAACTTGGTCAGTCCATCCGTTCCGAGCACCGTCCAATACTTTGCCGACGAAGCACCCCCAATGGACCCGGAAAACAGAAGCGGTCCGAGCGAAGGTCGCGTGTTGTAAGTTACGCCCCCGCCCCACATTGATTCTACCGCAAACGTCTGGATGCCGAATGGTGGATATGGCGCATCTGTACACAATTCAAGGTTCCCCTCCAGCAGGGAGACGCGATCATCCGTCAGGAGCTGAGGGAAATCAAACGTGAGAAGTATGTTCCGTTCAACCTTATCGTGATACACGCCTAGGCTATCATAACCATTCGCTCTCAAGTACAGGATTTGATTGTTCGGCCACAGTGGCAAATACGCCGAGGGCAGGGCCTGATCCACATAGTAAAACGCATATACATGACCCTGCAAAACAGAATCGCGCTTGAGGATCGCATCAAATGTCGTGTCCGGCGTAGTCAGAGAAATTGCTGATTTGAAGGCGATATAATTTGGATGAATTATGATGAGGGTATCGGTCACCCTGGGTGCCTTGTGGAATTCGTAACGCCCGGAGATATCTGTGTAGTCGGCGAAACCGCCCAGCACCACTCTCGCCCCCTTGATTGGACCGTCAACAGCGTTTGTCACAAATCCCGACAAGTTGGTGCTCTGGAAGCCCAGATACACAAAGTGTGTCAGATCGGAGTTGACCTCGATTGACTGTGAGTAATTGTCGCAGCCTGCTTTCTCTGCGGTGAGGATTTGTGTTCCTCCGGGAACTGCACGAATCTCATACCGACCATCTGAACCAGACGTGCTGCTGAGTCCAGCGCACTTAACCACAACGCCAGGCAGTGGATCTGTTGAACCGACAAGATACGTTTTGCCGGACACAGTCCAAGCTTGCTGGCTCGCTTGAGTGGGGGCGTTATCAGAGTTGCCGCATTTGACAAACAGAATGGATGGGGTCGTCAACAACAAGAGTAGAAGTAGGCGGACGGCCATACATCGCCGGACGTCTCTGCGAAGAAACGAGTCCACTTGCTGGCAAAGCGGTTGACAGTTCCTCCCCATAGGTCCCTCGCCTTCAGTTGCTTATCGCACGTTGTAAAGGAAAGTAATTCCAATGATGATGTCAATCTGACTGTACTTTTTGCTGGAATTTCAGGCATTTTTTTCGCATTCTGATTAGTTCAACGAGGCTCTTTCACATCCTCAAACTATCGACGTGAGTAACGGCAGTCACCGGCCAATTCCAGAACGTTTGCAGACGCTGGCCCGCAACCTCTGGTGGACCTGGAATCCCCAGGCTCAAGAAGTATTTCGTGAACTCTCCCCTTTGACATGGGAACGGTCGAATCACAGTGCTCTCGAGGTCTTGCGCGAAGTCTCACACACAGAGCTCAGCGCGCGTCTGCATGATCCTGATTTCCAGAAGAAAGTCCATCGCATTCTGGAAGAATTTGATTCCTATTTGCAGAGCAAGGAAACGTGGGCAGCGCACCATGCACACAAATTGTCCCAGCCCGTTGCCTACTTCAGTGCAGAATTCGGACTTCATGAATCTTTGCCGATTTATTCGGGCGGACTCGGGGTTCTTTCCGGCGATCACACAAAGTCTGCGAGCGATCTCGGAATCCCATTCATCGGGATCAGCCTCTTTTACCGCAACGGTTACTTCCAGCAGCGCCTGGGCCCTGACGGATGGCAACAAGAATCATATCCTTTGTACGATCCCGTTCGTCTTCCATTCGAGCTTGTGACCCGGGAAGAAGGCGGGAGGCTGCTGAACTCCGTCGAGATCGGTCACAGCACGATCTATTTCCAGGCTTGGCACCTTCGTGTAGGCCGCGCCACCATCTATCTTCTCGATACAAATCTGCCTGAGAACGACGCGCATTTCCAGGGCCTCACCGGTCATGTGTATGGCGGTGATGTCGACACAAGAATAGGCCAGGAAATTGTTCTCGGCATCGGTGGTGTGCGGCTTCTCCGCTCCATGGGCGTTGAACCGGCCGTTTTCCATATGAACGAGGGACACTCTGCCTTCCTGACGCTCGAGCTCCTGCGTGAAGAACTCAAGCGTGGAAAGAGCATCCCTCAGGCTGAGCAGGCCGTGACGGCACGATGCATATTTACCACGCATACCCCTGTCCCCGCCGGACACGACCGTTTCAGTTCCGAGCTCCTGCATCACACCTTAGGCCGTTTCTGGGCTGAGACGGGGCTTGACCACGAGGCTTTGATGTCCTACGGAAGGGTGAATACGCTGGACCAGCAAGAGCTCTTCACGATGACTGTCCTGGCGCTCAAGATGTCACGCGCGGCCAACGGCGTCAGTGAACTGCACGGTCAGGTCAGCCGGGAGATGTGGAGAGAGCTGTACCCCGAAAAGAACGTGCAGGATGTCCCGATCGGTCACATCACCAATGGTATCCATACGCCAAGTTGGGCATCCGCGAAGGCTCACGAATTCTGGAACAAGCGTCTCGGGGTCGACTGGACAGCGAAGCTGATGGATCCGCATTATTGGAGCAAGCTCGAAAACGGCGACCTTGCCACGGATGAAGAGCTCTGGGCTCTCCGGTACGCACTCCGGCGGGACCTGGTCGAGTTCGTGCGTCAGCGACTCCACGGCCAGCTCTCGCGATCCGAAGGAGATAGTTCAAGCTTCATCGATCGCGCGCTTTCACCGGACGCTCTGACGATATGTTTCGCACGCCGGTTCGCCACGTACAAGCGTGCCCCCCTTGTCTTCCGTCACCTTGAACGAACCATTCCATTGATCAACGATCCGGATCACCCGATCCAGTTCGTTTTCGCGGGTAAGGCTCACCCGCGGGACAATGAAGGGAAGCGGTTCATGCAATCCATCATCGAGCTCACGCGGCACCCACAGCTGCTCGGCAAGGTCGTCTTTATTGAAAACTACGATATGAACGTCGGACGTCATCTCGTGGCCGGCGCCGATGTCTGGCTCAACACACCGCGCAGACCCCTTGAGGCAAGTGGCACGAGCGGACAGAAAACCGTGATTCACGGCGGTCTCAATCTTAGTATCATGGATGGCTGGTGGCGAGAGGGATATAACCAAGCTAACGGATGGTCCATTGGCAATGACAACTCGGCACCTGACCTGGAAGCTCAAGATGAGAATGATTTCGAGCATCTGTACCGGACGTTGAAGGAACAAGTCATACCTGAGTTCTATCATCGAAACGCCCACGGCATTCCGGAGGCCTGGATCAAACGCATTCGCAATGCCATGCGTTCGCTTGTGCCTTTCTATAACACAGATCGGATGGTCGCAGAATACGTCAACAAGTACCTACATCCACCGCTGACACGTGTGAGTTCTGCGAATATCCTCCCTTCGTACAAGACCTGATTTGATTCCCGCAAACGATTGATTCCTCTGTGTTGACATTCCGCTCAGGAGTGAATATCTTAGTTGCAGAGTGAGACGTGAAGCATCTTCATCCCTCCTCAAGTTCATGACAAACAGATAATACGACAGTGCATTGACCATGGCTTCGACTCCAGAAGGCGGAACCCGCAAACTTGCGGCGATCATGTTTACGGATGTTAAGGACTTCTCAAAGAAGATGAGTGAGAATGAGATTGCCGCTATGGAACTCCTCAAGGTCCACGACACCATGGTCCGGGATACCGTAGCCAAGTACGGCGGGATCGTGATCAAATCGCTCGGGGATTCCTTCATGGTCGATTTCTCGAGCGCCGTGAATGCCGTTCGGTGTGCAATTGAAGCGCAGGAACAATTCTGGCATTACAACCAGGGGAAGTCTGAATTCGACAAGATCCAGATACGTGTCGGCATTCACCTCGGCGATGTCATCACCGTCGGCAACGATATCTACGGCGACGGTGTCAACATTGCGGCACGCATCGAAGCCATTACCGAACCGACCCGCATTTGCGTATCAGCCGACATTTACAATCAGGTCAAGAACAAGATGCCGATCCGGGCATACAGCATCGGCTCCATCGACCTCAAGAACATCGCCGAACCGGTCGAAGTGCTCGAGCTGCTGATCGACTCCATCCCCGAATTCTCCGAGCCATCCGAGTCGGCGAAACAAGTCCCGACGCGCCGCAAGGCTGAGCTTCTCTCCTCGCAGGAGGAAGAGGAAGCTAACCGCGTCGAGGCAGCCAAACGAAAGGTCGACGAAGAGCAGCAGAAAGAGGATGCCGAAAGACAAGAACGGGCGAACGCTCATTTTCTCCAAGCAGAAGAGTATTTTCGGGCGGGAGATCTCGACAAGGCCGAGGAAGAGATCAAAGAGATTTACAAGATCGTGCAGATCCACTACGAAGCGCAGATGTTGGTTTTGCAGATCGAGGAGCAACGCGCCCGGAACGAGGAAAATCAACGTCGTGAGCGTGTCAAAGAGGAAAAACGTCGGAAGGAAGAGGAACGCCAGCAGCGGATTCAGGAACATATCGACAACGCGTTGGCGTACGTCGAGCTCGATCAGTACACCGAAGCCCTCTATGCGCTTCAGGAAGTCTATTCGATCGACCCAAACAACGAGCAGGCAAAGCAACTCGAAGAACAGATCCGCTTTGCTGAAGAGGAGCGCCTTGAACTGATGAGGCTCGAGGCCATCGCTGAAGCAGACCACGCCCGGGAGGAGCTCCTCAATCAGCAGGATGAAATCTCAGATGAGCTCCGGCTCGCCGAATCCGCCCTTGAGGAAGCCTACCCCGTCGAGCAGCCGAAGCCCGAGCGAAACAAGAAGCTCTACATCGGTATCGGCGCAGGATTTGTCGTTGTCCTCGGCATCATCGTCACATTATTGTTGACACGGAATCCCCTGAAGAAGCCGACGGCCATCGCCGTCCTTCCGTTCACCGCAAGCCAAACGGATGAGAGCTATCTCGGAGAAGCGATCTCCTCTTTCATGACAGATGAAATCGCCAGGGTTCCAGACATTACGGCAATTGCGCCAGTGAGCGCCCAACGGCTTGGTGCCGACAGCTCGGGTCCACACTCCGCGGCTGTCAGTCTCGGTATCTCCCACATTGTCCGCGGCTCGGTTTCAATCAGCGGCACGACAGTCACGCTCAAGACCCAACTCATTGAGATCAAAGAAAACAAAACGCTGTGGGAGTCTTCCCTGCAATCCCACATCCTTGACGTCAGTAGTTTGGCCTCGCGGGTGTGTAGCGGTTTCTTCAGATTCCTGGAAATCGACTTTGGCCAACGAAACGCACGCCATACGACCAACAATGTAGATGCTTATGTGCTTTACCTTCGTGGAACCGCTTCGATGATGCAACCAACCGCCGAAGGAATCAACCAGGGTATTTCGTTCTTTCAGCAGGCAGTTGATCAAGATTCATCATTCACTGCAGCGAAGGCCGCACTTTCTGATGCATTGCTGGAACAATTCAAACGCCAGGGAGAGCGCGACAAATCTATCCTCGCCCTTGCAACAAACCTTGCCTACGAGGCTATCAGCTCCCCGCCACCGAGCGCACAAGCCCATCTCGTGCTCGGAGAGTCATACCGCTACGGGCAACAGTTTGCTCAGGCACGGGAAGAAATTGACAGGAGTCTTGCCATTCAGCCTGGGAACCCGGAATGTTCGCGGGAGCTTGCCCTCTTGTCTCTCATTGAGGGAAATGCCGACGAAGCCACGCAGCATGCTGCCTCTGCACTCAAAATCGACCCGAAGCATTACGATTCGCATCTCGTGAAGGGAATTGTCGATCTCTCCAGGGAACAGTATGAAGACGCAGATAGACTCTTTCAAGAAGCTTCGGGTACTAGGTGCGCCGGATTCTCTCCTGACCGTCCAGTACAGATTTCGAACGTGGAGGGAGTTGAATAGAAGCGACAGGACCGTGAAGTACTGCCAGCAAATGATGGAGCATGCTGATCAGCGGGGACGAGTCATGTTGTACTGCTGGATCGGACGGGGATACCAATTAAACGGCAAACTAGATTCCTCCATCGCCAACCTCAATCGGGGCATCCAGATCGCGGAGCGCGTTCTGTCAGAAAGCCCAAGAGACGGCACGACCCTCGCGTACTACGCACTCCTGAACGCCCGTCGCGGGAAAAGGCCTGATATTGCTATTCGGGCAATTCAACAAGCCCTGGTGTTTGACTCCACATCCGCCAGAGTCCATTACTGGAAAGGCCGCGTGCACGCAATCCAAAATGACCACGCGAAGGCGTTGAGCGAATTGGCAAAAGCAGTTGCAATCGAGTACTCCTTCTCCGAGATTCTGGATCCCGATTTCTTGTCGATCGCGCGGGACGCTGATTTCACCTCAACGATTACACGAAAAACCCGGAACCCCGAAACCACACAATAGCCCGGGGCTACAAGCATCTCAAGCAACGACGATCTGGTGAAAAGATCTCAGAGGTGTGGAGCCTTCAGGGGTTGAACCAGTAGGTGATCTTGATCGAGTAGACGTTATCCGGAGAGACGCGCAGCAGCCTATCCACATCGCGGCCCAACAGGAAATCCCCCCTGCTTTCATAATCCATCTTCTCGTTCGTCCACACCAGGTAGATCGTCGATCCAGGCATGTATTCCCAGCGGAAGACTGCGTTCGCGCGCAGGGATTTGAAATTGAAATCGGGATTGTCGATAGCAAATGGTGGTGCCGGTCCGGCTGGCCCGTCCGGATCGATGGTGTACCGGTTGTTCGACGACGTGATCCGCGAAGCACCTTCTCCATACGTGTTAAACGAAAACGTCCCCGGCTGGGCCAACTCCTTGATGCCTGTATATGACCCTGTCGAGAGGAGGGGCTGAACGTACAACTGAAAACTCATCTTGGGCGTAAAGGTCCAGTTCAACCGTAACGTGGTGGCAAGTTGGTTTTGATCCAGAACTCCGAAGATGTATCGCGTGCCATAGGTTTGTTGAGCGTACGGGTCTGGAATGGCGTCAACGTACTGTCGGACATCATGATTGCGAATATAGTCAAAGCTGAGGCTCGCACTCAGCGTCCGCGAGGCTTTCCAGCTGAACGAGAAGCCTGCCGTAGAAAGCCACGCGCCTGACTCTCCCCTCGCACCACTCGTACTCAAAGATCCGTAGAACGGCTTTCTGGAATCACTAGAAATATTCAGAATAGCACTCTGACTGCTCAGTGCCTTCATCAAAGGGCCGCCCCGAGTACGCTGATCGTCATAAGCTTCGGCATAGTGAGCTATGCCGAACGACACCGACCAGTAGTTCAAAAACTGACCAATTAAAAATAGCTGGTAGCTCTCCCTCGTCTTCTTCCCTCCGAAATTGTATTCTCCGAGGACAACACCCGTGACTGTTTTTGTACGGAAGATCCTGTCCGGCTGAAGCCATTGATATCCTGCATAGATATGGGCATTGATGTAATCTGCCCTCGCAAGAAACCCAACGTCGTTTGTTTCGAACTTCGGATGTATGGCGCCAATCGCGGCATCAAAGATCCAGTTGCCGGAAACCTTGTCGAGCCAGATGCGCGATGCCCATCCGGCCATAGATGTCGCATTTGAGTCTACTCTTAGATAGCTCGCATCCGGACGCTGGAAGAAATGTTGAGGAGATCGCTGTAGGTCGATGATGCGGTCTTTGCTGCCAGTGACGTACGATCCTCCCGCCCAGCCTGTCAACACCCAAACCTTGTTCTGATCCAGGAATGTCCACCCATCAAGACCGATCGACGCGGCGTCGCTATTCAGACGACCACGCATTCGATCATCGCGCAAGTTCCTCTCCACTACGGTGCCCAGGACCCCAATTGCCTGACGCGCATCGTTGAACTCCTTCAGCGTGCGAACGACGCCATAAAACGTCAGCGGCTCCACCTCATCGCTGAAGCGAACGCCGGCAGAGTCAACCTCACCATACTCCCGGTTCGTAAGCGCCGAGAGTGTAGCAAACGACCATGAATTCGTAATCTTTCCACTGACCTTGGCAGCGCCAAGAATTGTCGTCCGGTCCGGGACATCAACGAACCCTTGGTGCGGGACAGAGCCTTGCGGTGCTCTCCCTATGCGCCTGCTGTAAAAGAAGTTCGGATCCGACCAGTCGAAGTCCTGTAGGTTGGCTGCTCCACCCCGCCCGAAGTTGAGAATATCCGACCCCTCGATGAAGAACGGTCTCTTTTCCTGGTAGTAGACCTCATAAGCAGTCAGGTTGACAACGGCGGGATCCACCTCGACCTGGGCGAAGTCGGGATTGAGGGTTAGATCCAGCGTCACATCACCGGCAAGACCAAGCTTTGCATCTCCTCCAATGTTGGCGGGGTAGTTGCGTCGGAACTTGAATGGATCCGTTCTCCCTTGATTGAAGTCGTCGACTGCAGGTTGCTGGATGAACTTGGCAGTAGCGGCAGCGTATGGAAGAAACTCAATGCGAGCCGGCGGCTTGATGCCTTCGATGCCCCGAAGTTCTATCCACCGTGAGACTCGCATAAAGTCCGTGCGCGGATAGAAAACGAGATATGATTCTTCGTTCCGTCGCTGGACGCGCCTCAACGCCTCGATGCCCCAGATGTACTTGTCACGCTTTGAGAAGCGAAGCTGCGAATACGGAATGCGGAACTCCGCAGCCCATCCCCATTGTTCGATTCGAACTGCGACATCCCATACCCCATCCCAGCTATCGTCGGTCTGTGTATCATTCGAGATCCTGCCGTCCTGGATCGCTCCCGCAGGATTGACGACAAAGTAGTGTGCGGTTCTCTTGTCGTGTGCTGCATCAATTCCAATAGCGATGTAGTCCGATTCGGAATCCTGATCGCGACGCGCAAGCCTTCCGATGATTGAATCGGGGCGAGTGTCAAACAGCTTCACAGCCACGTAGAGCGCGTTTTGATCGTAGGCAACCAGGACCTCAGTTTTCTGCGATGGCAGCACTCCCTCATCCGGTTGGCGCTGAATGAAGCCCGTCTCCCCTTTCCGTTGCCAGACTGTCTCAGTGAGGCGACCGTCGATCCTCATCGGCTCTGTCGCACGAACCGCAACAATGGCCCGCGAGGTCGTCGCGTTGGCTTGGCTGTAGCTCTGCTGTTCAACCAGACCGGTGCTGACAGAGAGAATGAGAATGGCGCGCTTGAGAACCATCGATTTGGGCGTGGTGCTTAGGGGCTCTTGTGAAAGGATATTCGCAAGAATATCACGAATACAGTGCCGAAAATCAAGGAATTTGTCCGCTGTATCGGTTGGCAAAGTCGGGGGGCGTGAAATCAGAGGGACAAGAGGTTCAAACTGAGAAGCCGAAGCCAGACATCGATCAGCGAAGAGCCTCGAGGATCTGGGGCACCACGTCGTATTTCTTGAAAGGGGGCATGAGGTACACTCCTGACACCAGATGCCGTGCTTCCCGAAGGAAGGCTTTGGTGAGCTGAACGCCGGCCGTCGCAGCCTTGTCGCCCGCGTCTCGTAGCGTCTCGCGGACTGCTTCAGGAATGTCCATTCCGGGGATTTCGTTGTGCAGGAACTCCGCATGGCGATAGCTCCTCGGCGGCAGGATTCCAAGCATGATCGGAATCCTCCACTCTTCGCACTGCTTCACAAAACGCTCGAGCGTGCGCATTTCGTACATCGGCTGCGTAAAAATGATCTCCGCACCAGCTTCAATCTTTTGGGACAATCGCTTCACTTCGCGATCCATGTCATCCGCCTTGGGATTTGCAGCGCATGCAATCAGAAATGACGTCTTGCTTTCCAACGCGTTCCCCATCAAATCCATGCCGCCGTTCATAGCCTTCACTGCGCGGATGAGACCGATGGAATCGACATCGAAGACCGAGGTTGCCTGCGGATAGTCACCGATATTGGTAGGGTCGCCGGTGATGCAAAGGACATTGCGAATTCCGAGTGCGTGTGCTCCAAGCAGCTCCGCCTGCAGGCCGATCATATTCTGGTCACGTGCCGTCATATGCGTCATCGCCTCAATGCCAACATCCCGCTGCATCATGACAGAAATTGCGACAGGGTTCATCCGCAGACGTGCACGCGCACCATCAGTAATGTTGATTGCATCAACTCCACAGCGATGGAGATAGCGAGCTCCCTCCATGACCGACGACATGTCCAGACCGCGTGGGATATCCAGTTCCACCGTCACTAGGAATTTCTTGCCGATGTTGCGGGCAAACAGCGATCGCCTGTCAGCAAGGGCATCGCGTTTCAGCGGTTCCGGCTGTGTCGGAGTCTTGCCGACAGTCACGCCGGGCTTTGCCTGTGGGATCGATACGATTGGAGCAGAAGCTGCAAGGTCGTCGATCACCTTCCGAATGGCCCTGATGTGCGCAGGCGTGGAGCCGCAGCAGGCTCCGATCATCGTTACGCCGGATTGAATGAGCTCACGCGCGTACGCCGCAAGGTAGTCCGGCGCGGTATGGTAGACCGATCGTCCATCCTGCAGTGTGGGAATGCCGGCAGCCGGTTGGGCAGAGAGAATGACACCGTCTTTGTACATCGTGCGGATGATGCTGAACATCCGTTGCGGCCCGACGGTGCAATTGGCACCAACGACGTCAACCCCACGACCAAGAAGATGTTCGACAACTTCGAGAGGAAATGAGCCGGAGAGAATCGAACCATCCTCGGCAAAAGCTTTTTGAGCCACGATCGGGATGTTCGTGAGCCCCTTGGCAGCAGCAATGGCTTCATCGAGCTCGTGAAGACTGACAAACGTTTCAAGGATGAGAAGATCGACTCCCCCTTCCAGCAGGATTTCAATTTGCTCCTTGAACGCATCGCGGGCCTGAGACAGCTTGATCTTACCAATAGGCTCCAGCAGCTTTCCCGTAGGCCCCACAGAGCCAGCAACATAAATTTGATCCCCGGCTGCCCTGCGCGCAATTTCAACCCCCGCCCGATTTATCTCCCTCAGACGGTCCTGCAGATGATACTCTGCAAGCCGAAACCGATTTCCAGAAAAGGTATTGGTCTCAATGATCTCAGCCCCGGCATCGATATACTCGCGGTGAATGCGAGCAACAATGTCAGGGTTCTTGATATTCTGAATCTCGTGCGGACGCTCTCCGTACTCGTACAGATCCAGCAGCGTTCCCATTGCGCCATCGCACAAAATGGGGCCTTTTTTCAGCCTTTCCCGAAAATCAAGCTTCACAAAGTTCTCCAAAGGTGGTACGGACACTTCCTCCCGTCAAGCTGCCGGGACTTAGTCTCACTTACCGTTGTGATTCTGACGATGCCGTTTTCCAGACAATCGTGAGGCTATCGATGGCTGCCTCGGGCCGGAGAGCAAGAACGGCAAGAACCGAATCTCCTACCTCAACCCCGCGCAAGAGCGATGAGTCCCTCACGGCAAAGGGCATGGTCATCGCTTTCATATAACCAGGGATCTCTTCATGGGCAATGGTGACACGCTTCAAGGAAGGATCAAGGGCAACAACCTGACCCTTGACCTGGTGGTACTGAACAGCATTTCTTTGCTTTTGTTCTTTCCCTCCGCATCCGGTACTCAGCAGCACATAGACAAAGAGAAGCAGAAGTGTTTCTGTGGCTGGCTTTGACATAGTTCTTCCGCTCACGGATCATACTCCCGCGATCAACGCTTCGGCTATTTGAACCGCATTCGTGGCAGCACCCTTTCGAATGTTGTCGGAGACGATCCAGAGATTAACACCGCTGGGAAGCGTCTCGTCCATTCGAATGCGTCCGACGAACACGTCATCCTTGTCGTAAGCGTTGAGGGGCATTGGATAAATGTTTCTTGCCGGGTCATCTTGAACGATTACGCCAGGGGCATCTCTCAGGACGTCGCGAACATCTTGCACGCTGCACGGCTTCTCAAATTCTATGTTCACCGATTCGCTGTGCCCTCCCATCACCGGAACCCGCACTGTTGTGGCCGTTACGGGAATGTTCTCGCCCATGATTTTCTTCGTCTCCTGCTTCATCTTCACTTCTTCTTTTGTGTAGCCATCGTCGAAGAAGACATCGATGTGCGGCAAGCAGTTGAACGCAATGGGATGGGGGAATTTCTTCTCCCGCGGCGGACGCTGCGCGAGCTCATCTTCCAGCTGGACGACTGCACGCTGGCCTGCACCTGTCACCGATTGGTAGGTTGATACCACCACGCGCTTGATCCTGAAACGGTCGTGCAGCGGCTTCAGTACGACCACCATTTGAATCGTCGAGCAATTCGGATTCGCGATGATGCCCTGATGCTTGAAGATCTGGTGACGATTCACTTCGGGGACAACGAGCGGCACACCATCATCCATCCGAAACGCGCTGCTGTTGTCAATCACCACCGTGCCGGCCTTCACGGCATGCGGCGCGAATTCCTTGCTCACACTCGCACCGGCAGAAAACAGCGCGATCTGAACGTCCTTGAAACGCTCCGGCTCAAGTTTCTGCACCGGGATCGATTTCCCATTGAAAAGGATCTCTTTGCCGACAGAGCGTTCCGATGCCAACAGCACCAGCCGCTTCACCGGAAACTTCCGTTCCTCCAGGACTTCGATCATCTTTCGGCCAACAAGTCCCGTTGCTCCAACCACAGCGACATCAAACAGTTTCATCCTTGAGTTCTCTCCCCCTGCTATCATAATCGGTCAATCGTTTCCCTCTCCCGTATCACCCGAACCCTGTCGCCGTTCACAAGAACCTCAGCGGTGCGCGGACGGCCGTTGTAGTTCGAGCTCAGCGAGAACCCATAGGCGCCCGTCGTCATGACCGCAACGAAATCATCGCGCTTCACTTTGTTCAGCAGGCGATCCCGGGCGAAGAAATCACCCGTTTCGCAGATGGGCCCCACGACGTCGACCTTCTCGTGGTCATACGTTTGCAGCTTCAGAGGAACAATCTGATGATAGGCGTTGTAAAGGCTCGGCCTCAACAGGTCATTCATCCCTGCATCGACAACAACGAATTTCTTCGCACCGTTCTCCTTGGTATACAGGACTTTGGTTACAAGGACGCCTGCGTTCGCCACAAGAGAACGACCGGGCTCAAACCAGAGCGAGCATTCCGCCTCTTTCAACACCGGCAGTACTGCCTCGATGTATTGGCTCAGAGCAGGCACGCCGTTGGTGTCAGGTTCCTGCGGCAATCCCTCGCACCGAAGGGCATTGACATACCGAACGCCGAACCCTCCACCGAAATCAACATGCTGAATGGCCATGCCCGCCTCACGCAGTGATTTCACAAGTCCGACAATGAATTTCGCGGCCTCGACAAACGGTTCAACTTTCGTCACCTGCGAGCCAATGTGGGTGTGCATGCCGACGACGTCGAGATGCTGAAGGGATGCCGCAAACTGGAACATCTTGAGAGCTTCCTCTGCAGGAATCCCGAATTTATTTTGCTTCAGTCCTGTCGTGATATATGAATGGCTCTGCGCGTCGATGTCCGGATTGATCCTCAAGATGACACGCGCCTTTGTACCCAGACGAAGAGCGACAAGCGAAATGACCTGGAGTTCTTGGGACGATTCAGCGTTGATCGAGAAGATGTTGCTCTTCAGCGCATATTCAATTTCATCATCCCGTTTGCCGACTCCTGCGAAGGTAATCGTTTCAGGCGAAAAACCTGCGTTTAACGCAAGCTGGAGCTCACCGGCCGAGACGACATCTGCCCCCGCCCCTTCCTGCTTCAAAAGTTTGAGAATCGCCGGATTGGCGTTCGCTTTCAACGCATAGCAGACAAGATGGTTCGTGTCAGCAAGCGGTGCATTGATGGCGCGAAGATTCTGAATGATCTGATTACGACTGTAGAGATACAGCGGCGTGCCAAACTCCTCCGCGATCTCCATCATCGGCACGTCTTCGCAATACAATTCATTCTCCTGGTAACGAAATCCTTCCACAGTACTCCTTTCTACGGCCGGCTTAAGACCGGTTCTGTCTCGATGCAAAATAGTCGACGATCGCGTCCGTCAGGAGCTGCGGACCGAACCGAAACGCATCAACTGTCGGCAGACCAGTTGTCTGACTGATCTGATCCGCGGCTTCACGAGATTGCTCACCAGACATCCCAACAGAGTTGAGACCGATAGCAATGACCTTCGTCTCGCGAAACAATCCTATGATAGACTCGTGCAAGTGAATCATACTTCTGAGATCCGGAAGCAGCAGTCCGTAGTCATCTTTGATGCGGGATGGCTGATGACAGAGAATCATGGCGTCCGGCATCGTCCCGTGCATGAGCCCAAGGGTGACACTCGAATAGCCCATGTGCGTGAGGGCTCCCTGTCCTTCAACAAGAATGTACTCATATCCTTCCGCTACGGATCGATCCACCTCGAGCTCAGTCGCTCCTGCAATGTAGTCCCCAACCAGCGAATCTACAGCGATCCCTCTTCCGCGAATGAGCATTCCTGTCTGGCCCGTCGCTACAAAATCCGCTTTCAAGCCACGCCGGACGAGGTCTTTGTGGACCTCCAGCAGCGTCGTCATCTTTCCGATGTTGCAGTCGGTCCCGACTGTGAGCACGATCTTCGCCTTCCGCGTCCGCCACGTCCCCTTCGCGACCACCTCCGATTCAGGCGGGATCTTTCTAAAATCCGTCAAGGTAACATCCCGCTCTTGAGCAAGACGCACAAACTCCTGATCATCGGAAAGGATGGTGTGGAGTCCACTCAGGATATGGAGTCGCGCCTTGATCGACGCCTTGATAGTCTCACGCCATGCTTCTGGCAGACGTCCACCGGCTGGAGCAATTCCAATCAGCAAGTGTGTCGGTTTGAGGCGTAGACCCTCTTCAAGCGATCGCACGACCGGAATCTCCCCACCATATCCCAGAACCTGCTGGGCCGTCAGACCGGCTTTTGTGCTGTCGATGACACCGACGACCTCGCCCGGGAGATAGGCAATCGCCGCGTTTGCAGTTTTGGATTTGAGCGGGCTGAATCGCCCCTCAGCCAATGCCAGGATTTTGCGCTGCATAGAGAGTCAACCCAACAAACAATGGCCTGCTGCCGGGAATTCTGTCTCCACACGAACATTTGGCCAACAGATGTCAGCACGATTGCGCTGGACGTCCGCTCCCTGGGGGTACTGGGCTTGTGTACTTACCAAAAAATGACAAGAAACTCAAGCTGTTTCGTTTGGCACGACCTTTGTGGGGGAGTTTCTCCTTCTCACGCTCGCGCAACATCGCTTGCTGCCCCTGCAATACAAAGAAAACTTACTTCAGACAGGTGCGCTTTCTTTACGCGCGTGGATGGAATGTACGATGTACCTCTTTGAGGTACTCCCGGTCGATGTGTGTGTAGATTTGCGTCGTGGAAATATCGACGTGACCCAGCATCTCCTGGACTGCGCGGAGGTCCGCACCGCCTTCAAGGAGATGGGTTGCGAAGGAATGTCGAAATGTATGCGGGTGTACTTCCTTCTTGATCCCGGCTGCGCGTGCGTATTTCACCACCATATCACGTATCGCCGCACGAGAGAGCTTTCCCCCCCGGAAATTGAGAAACAGAACATCTTGCGACCGTCCCCTCTTTGACAAAAGCAGGCGTACCTCCCGCTGGTATCGAGTCACCCAATCGATGGCCGACGTTCCGATGGGCACCAACCGCTCTTTTGACCCCTTCCCGAAGACAAGGATAAGGTCCGAATCAAACATGAGATCCGACTGCTTCAGATTGATGAGTTCTGACACGCGGACGCCTGTGGCATACAGAACCTCCAGAATGGCCCGATCTCGAAGACCCAGCTGTTGACGGACGTCTGGCTGCTTGAGAATGGCATCAACTTCGGCAACCGACAAGACAGCAGGCAGATTCTTTGATCGTTTCGGCGTGTCGATGTTTTCGGTCGGGTCATCATCGTGCAGCCCTTCACCGACAAGGAACCGGTGAAAACCACGGACAGCGGAGAGAATCCTCGCCACACTTCGTGGTGCAAGACGTTTCTGCGATAGCTCTTTCAGGAAGTCGCTGATGTGCTCTTCCCGCACCTTGCGGCCCGAGTGTATCTTGCGCTCGGTAAGGAACGAGCGGTACTTCGTGAGATCAAATTGATAGGAATGAAAGGTATGCTGCGTGACGCCTTTTTCAAGGCGGAGGAAATCGAAATACTGCCGTATCTCACGGTCAAGAGCGACGGCCTTTTCATCGGCTAACGGTCGCACGATGGAGCGCGATTTCTTCATGGTGTCGATGCGATTTCCCTGAACCGGGTTGTTGTGCTATGCACGTGAACGCTTGCTCAGCAGACTGAGAACATTCCCCACAATGAGTGTGGCACAGACGCCGACGAGCGTATACCATGTCCACGCCACCTTGTTGAGCGCAATGACCGTGATCATAATAAAAATCCCCGCGACAAAGCCTGCCAGCGCGTCCTCCTGCGTCGGTTTCTTAAAAAGAACGCCAAGCAAGAACGTCCCGAGGAGGCCACCATACGTAAACGAGGCGATGCTGAGGGCCAGCTCGATCACCGTTTGGGTGGTATGCATAAAGAACAGGGCCGACCCAACGAGGAGCGCCGTCCATCCAACAGTAACAATTCGGGAAAGCCTGAGCTCCTTTTCGGGGCTCATGTTTCTTCCAAAATACGGTCTGTAAAGATCCATGACAGTCGACGAGGCCATCGACGTCATTGATCCTGCCAGCGTCGAGAGGGCAACGGCCGTCAATCCTGCAATCACGAATCCTGCGACGCCGGAGGGCAACCCCTGGGTAATAAAGCGAGGGAAGATCTCATCAGGGCGCAGCAGGCCCATCTGGTCAAGCGTTGCGCCGTTGTAATGCCCATAGAGTAGAATACCCACCGTAAGGAAGAGGGCGAACTGGAAAATGATAATGACCCCGCTGCCGATCAGCGCTTTGCGGCTTGCGGCCAGCGACTTTGTCGTCAGAAGTCGTTGGACGATCAGTTGGTCTGTTCCGTGGGATGCCATTGACAGGAACGCACCCCCCAGCAATCCTCCAAGGAGCGTGTAAGGCGTGCCCCAGAACTTCGAACCGAACCCGAGGTTGATGATCTGGAACTTGCCGGCCTCCATTGCCTTTTGTGTAATTCCCGCCCATCCACCATCAGCGGCGGAAACCAATAGAATTGCCGAGAGAATTGCCCCGCCGAGATAGATCACCATCTGCAGTGCATCCACCCACAGCACGCCCCGAACGCCGCCAATCGTGGTGTAGAGCAATGCAACGGCCGCAATAATCAGAATGGCTGTGGGGTAGTCGATATTCAGTATGAACTTCAGCGGGATTGCAGCCGCGAAGAGCCGAACGCCCTCGGCAGCAAGACGGGTGAACAGGAATACGAGCGAGGCAAAGGTGCGTGTCTTGGTGCCGAACCGTGTCTCCAGGAATGCATAGGCGGTCGACAGCTCCCCTTTGTAATACGCGGGCAAGAAAATAAAGCTGATGATGATGCGGCCAAGGAGATATCCGAAGGTGACCTGTAGGAAATTCAGATTGGCAAAATACGCGATTCCCGGGATACTGATGAACGTCAGCGTGCTCGTTTCAGCAGCGACGATCGAGAAACAAACGACCCACCAGGGAATTCCGTCACTGCCCAGAAAATAGTCGCGGCTTGATGTCTGTTTGCCCCCTCGAACAATCCCCAGGACAGCGACACCGACAAGATAGACGGCCAGAATAACATAGTCGATTGTGCCGAATCCCAAGGGACACTCCTTGTGGACGGGAACAGAGTGGACGAGCTACACAGAGCTGCCGTCGTGGCAAGCAGCGCGGCGTAGCGTCTTCATGACTTCAGCGCCTTTGCTACGGTATCGTGAATACGGAAGGCTCGGTCGAGGCGGGAAATACGAATAAGCGCGAGAACTTTCTTTTGTAGCCCAGCGAGCTTCACAACACCTCCGTTTTCTCTCATCTTCCGGTCCGCGATGAGAAGTGCGCTGAGCCCGCTGCTGTCGCAAAACTCTACTTCGCTCAGATCGATGACAAGGTGTTTCGTCTGGCGGTTGCACAACACGAGGAATTCACCTTTCAGCTCAGGCGACACGGTCGCGTCAAGCTTCCGCTCCTTGATCTTGAGAATCGTCGCATCACCATTCTTCTTCAGTTCAAATTGCATGGCATCCTCCTCTTGCCCATGTGTGCCATCGGATCGATCACCTCAAAACATTTCGACGCACTTCAACAGCTGTGTCAAAGCCTGAGTGGGGTTGTTAGACGGTCCTGTCTGAATCTGAAAATTGTAGAAACTATCGGCGTACGGCTTCACGAATCCAATGCGCAGCGGCGCTTGCGTGGCGCGACACAGAAAGGAGCTTGGCAACGCGAAGTGAACATTCAGGTCCAACGCCACATCGAATGTACTCTTTTTCACCTTTCGAAGCAAATCGTTCCGAGGAAGATACCACGTGTTGATTTCATCTGCGCCGAACGTGACAAGTGCGAAGTTCCGATGATCCGGAAGGTGCGGAACAATTTCCTTCCTTGCGACCAGGACCACCTTGTCAGTGTGGAAACGTTGCGCAAGAAACCTCAGAACACCTTCTACCGCCGAAGCTTCGCCGGAAACCTCCGGCAGGAAGACGACAGGATGTCGCGCCTGGCTGAATGCCTCGGTGAAACGAACCATGGGATCCTTTGCAGCCTGAAAATGAAACCGCGCGTACGACGTCCCAACACGTAATCGCAAGTTCTCGAACATAGGTCGGCTGTCCTATCCGGTCTTGTTTTCTCTACGTTGCATTGACAAGCTTCAAGAATTCATCTTCATCGAGGGTTTGGACACCGAGCTTTTTTGCCTTGTCCAGTTTCGAGCCTGCCTCGGCGCCGACAACCACGAAATCCGTCCTGGCGCTGACGCTCGAAGCAACGTGCCCGCCCAATTCCTCAATTTTCTGTTTCGCCTGGTCGCGCGTCATCGTTGAGAGCATTCCAGTGAGCACAAGCGTCTTGCCCGTCACTGGTGATTGTTTGACGACACGGCGCCGCTGCTCCTCGAACTGCAGCCCGGCTTTCTTCAATCGCTCGATAATCTTGAGGTTATGTTTGTCCTCGATGAAACGGCGGAGGCTTTCGGCGATTCGCGGACCCACTCCCTGGATACCCTGCAGCTCCTCGAACGACGCGCTCATCACGGCTTCCATCGAACGAAGTTCATTGACGATCAGTTGCGCAACGCTGCTGCCCACATGGCGTATTCCCAGGGCGAAGAGCACTCTGGCAAAAGGCCGTCCTCTGCTGGCCTCGATTGCCGAGAGAAGATTCTCGACGCTCTTCTCTCCCCAACGCTCGAGATTCGCTAACGCGGCCCGCTTTCGGTGGAGCTCATAGAGGTCGGCGTAGTTGTGAACAAACCCCAAGCTGACAAGTTGATCGACGACAGCCTCGCCCAACCCCTCGATGTCCATCGCCCCACGGTGCGAAAAGTGTTCGATCCTGGCCCTGACTTGCGCCGGGCATTCGCTGTTTTCGCAATAGTAGTTGGCCTCTCCCTCGGGGCGAGAGATCCGTGAACCACATTCCGGACATTTCCCCGGCATAGCGAACGGCTTCGTTCCCGGGCGGCGTTTCTCCAACACCACGGAGCTCACTTTCGGTATGACATCGCCCCCCTTCTCCACAACCACCGTGTCGCCCGGCCGTATGTCAAGTTCCTTGATGTAGTCCTCATTGTGCAGCGTTGCCCGGGAGACAGTTGAGCCTCCGACGAACACGGGCTCGAGGTCTGCCACAGGCGTGATCGTCCCGATCCGGCCAACCTGGAGCTTGATCTCCTTCAGGATGGTCCTTTCCTGCCGGGCTGCGAACTTGAAGGCGATCGCCCAGCGCGGGCTCTTAGCAATCGTCCCAAGCCGTTCCTGCTGCGGCAACGAATCAACCTTCACGACGACCCCGTCAATATCGTAGGGAAGACTGTCCCGTCGCCGCTCCCATTCCTTCCAGTATTCAATGACCCCGTTCATATTCTTGCACACGCGGGTGTGTTCGCTGACCGGGAATCCAACCTCCCGGAGTATTTTCAGGTTTTCTCGGTGGCTGGTCAACGAAACGGCTTCTGATCGAAGATAGTAGGCAACGAAATTCAGAGGACGGCCGGCGACGATTTTCGGATCCTGCAATTTGAGGGTTCCTGCAGCGGAATTGCGCGGATTGATAAACGTCTTCTCTCCGGCAAGTTCCCTCTCCTCGTTCATTCTGCGGAAATCCGCCCGTTTCATATAGACTTCGCCTCGGACTTCAAACTCGTCCATCCCCTTCTTCTTTCCCATCAGTCGCAACGGAATCGACCGGATGGTTTTCAAATTCTGTGTGATCTCGTCCCCTTGTGTGCCGTCGCCCCGTGTCGCCCCCCGAACAAACACGCCATCGCGGAACAACAGGCTCACCGCAACGCCATCGAATTTGAGCTCACACACATAGCGGAATGGCTGTTCACCGAGCACGGAACGAACGCGCCGGTCGAAGTCCCTCACTTCCTCCTCGTTATAGGTGTTTGAGAGGCTCAGCATCGGGGTGGCGTGTGTGACGGTCGGGAACTCCTTCGTCGGTTTGCCCCCGACACGCTGACTCGGTGAATCCGGAGTGATGAGCTCGGGATGAGTTTTCTCCAGATCCAGCAGCTCCTGCATCAACTGGTCATACTGCTGGTCAGAAATTGTCGGTTGCGCCAGTACGTGGTACCGGTAGTCATGCTCCCGCAACTGAGAACGGAGATCTTCCAGACGCTTGAGTATGCCTGCACTCACGGCCATATGCTCACGGCAGCCTTATTGAACCTGATGGATGCCAGACTTGGTGATGAGGATGTTGCGCGCCACGGCACCGCGCTTCCCGAGCATGCCGAGATCGGCTCCATCGAGGCGAAAGGATGCAGCCCCCGCATTGCCCGTCGAAATAACAAATTGTTCCTTTGCTGCCCAGGAGCGCGTTCGCCTGGGGGGAAAGAGGTACTCTCCTTTCCGGACGTTGTCGATCAGCACCGATACCCAGACGGAATCGGTCGTCGTGATCTCCAGGCGCAGGCTGTCCGCAACCGGTGGCGGAAGAGGTTGAGACGGGATTTGAACGAGAGCAGTCTCAGGTTGAACCACCGCAGCTTCCGATTCGCGGACCGCTTTGTCAAAAGGCACTTTGGAAAGAGGCTCCGGTATCGGCACCGTCGCTCCTTTGTTCAGGAAGTACAGGACCTGCGGCAGCCAACGCCAGGATGAGAACTGCGATAAGGATAGACGGCAGCGTGGTGCGGGATGAGTGCGCAGCGAGACTCGGCGGTTTCTTTTCGCTTTGTCGCGTCGGCGCTTTCGGACGATTGACC
This sequence comes from uncultured Bacteroidota bacterium, assembly GCA_963739335.1. Lineage (GTDB taxonomy): Bacteria > Bacteroidota > Ignavibacteria > UBA10030 > UBA10030 > UBA9647. The sequence goes on from CAVUAC010000086.1 coordinate 47,386, forward strand.
CATTCCTCCGCAGCGCTCTGGACCTCACGGTTCAGGGCATTGTACTGCCGAAGGAGTTCGTCGGGGTTGAGATCGAGCGCCTTCGCATACGCCCGAATGAAAGCACGAATATAGGCTTGAGGAAGAACAGAGAACCGACCAGCCTCAATGGCCTCGAGCATCTTCTCGTTGATGCGGGTTGCTTCAGCAATCGCGGCAAGCGACATCTGCTTCTGCTCGCGGTGCTTGCGCAACTCTTCTCCAAACGACTCGAAATTCATACCACTCTTGATCTCTTGATCGGGTGCGATTGCACGCTCGGGGGGGTAGTGCTCAACTCAAAAAATGGTAGCGATAATTTTACCGACTTGCAACGCCGGGGCGGCAGGTCCACGGGGTGTCGCAGGAGGGCTGCCTAGTGCGGTTTCCAAAAAGTCATCTTGTATTTTCAGTTGCGATTCCTCAATGGAAACCGGTCCCGCTCGCACTACGAGCGGGATGCCTTTCTGAATAAAAGATCTACTAATAGAAGTGGCACTAGGACTTCTCCTTCGTCTCGTCAAAAACCTCCTGCAGAACTTTTGAGAGTTCTTCCATCTGGTAAGGCTTCTGAAGAAACCCATCGACAAGCTCATTCAGCAATGTTGGCTCCAGCGCTGCATTGCTGTAACCTGTCGAAATGATGACAGGCAGACCAGGCTTGATCTTCTTGAGTTTGTGGAGAGTTTCTTTTCCGCTCATCGTGGGCATATTCATATCGAGAACCACCGCATCAAACTTTTCCTTCTTCTTGATGAGGGCCAGGGCCTCCTGGCCGCTGCTCACACACACGACAGGGTAACCAAGGTGTTCCAGCATTCGGGTAATCAACTCGCTGACGAGCTCTTCATCATCGACGACGAGGATACGTTCCTGGCCATAGCGCAGACGCTGTTGTTGAAGTGTGCGCTGGAATTTTGCTCTGTCTGCGAGGAGTGGAAAGAACATCGCGAATTGGGAACCGACCCCCGGTTCGCTCTGTACCGTGATGAAGCCGCCATGGGAATTGACCACACCGTAGACGACGGAGAGTCCCAGCCCCGTACCCTTCTCCTTTGTGGTGAAGAATGGCTCGAAGATGCGTTGCTGAACAGCGTGACTCATACCAGTCCCCGAGTCACTGATGACGATCGACGCGAATTCACCAGCCCGCGCTTCACCAAAAACACTGGCGAAACGGATGTCGGGATTCACAGCCTGGCTCCGGACAGTAATTGTCCCGCCATTGGGCATGGCATCCCGGGCATTGATGAGAAGATTGAGGACCGCCTGCTGGAGTTGGCCGTCGTCCCCCTTGATGATCGCCAGATCGTTCGTCAACTCTTTGTTGATCACGATACTCTTATCTGTGCTGCGTTCGAAAAGTCCGAGCGTTTCCTCGATGATATCATTGACGATGATGGGGCGAAATTGAGGGGTGCTTTTCCGCGCGAAGGTCAAGAGCTGACGCGTGAGACCCGACCCACGCTTTGCCGCCGTCTCAATGATATCTGCAAAATGAAACCACGTGTTGTTCTTCCTCATCTTACGCTTCATGATGGCAGTGGAGCCGAGAATCGAAGTGAGGATATTGTTAAAATCGTGAGCGATACCCCCCGCGAGGTTGCCTATGCTGTCGATGCGCTGCGCGTGCAGGATCTTCGATTCGAGTTTCTTCTTTTCCGTAATGTCCCGTGCAACGACGCGCATGAATGCAGGTTTGCGGGATTCTTCATAGACAATCGAGGCGCTCAGGCTCACGTCAACCACCTCGCCCGACTTTGTCACCATTTGTTCTTCCAGGCCCGACACCTCTCGCTTGTTCTCAAACATTTCTTTCAGAAGGTTGGATGCTGTCGCATGGTAACCCGACGGATACAGTGTCAGGACGGAAAGCCCCACGAGGTCTTCCTTGCGATACCCCAGCCGATCCGCCTCAGTCTGATTGCAACTGACGATGATTCCGTCACGATTAACGATGTGGAACATGTCGGGTGAGTGCTCGAAGAGATCCATGTACCGCTCTTCGGATTTGCGCAGTTGCTCAAAGAGCGCAGCATTCTCGAGCGCAACGCCGATCTGATTGGAGAACGCCCCCATCAATCCGAGCTGCTTCTGTGAAATCTCCTTTCTTTCCTTGCTTGCGACAACAATGACGCCGGCGAACCGATCCTTCATGATGATGGGAACAGAAGCCCAAGCCGCAATCGCCTGATATGGCCATTCGCCTCGCCTCGACATTCTTCCGGGCTTGTGCCTCGAACGGGGCAGCCGCGCCCACTGGATATCCTTGCTCTCCACATCAATATTGGATTCGATGATCGGCTCCGGCGGCGGTTCGACTCCCTCAGAAGCCCTCAGCACAAGTTTACCGCCCTCCAGGTAGTAGATCCAGCCGAAGTCGACTTCCAGCAAGCGTCGCACCTCGCGAATCGACTCCTTCAGCAGAAGCCTCATGCTAACCGAACGGTTGACGGCTTCGGCAATGGTGTTCAGCGCCATGAGTTCACGCTTCTGCTCTTCGAGCTGCTGACCGTACTTAAGGGTAAAGAACACGTTGATGAAGCCGAAGACTCCCACCGTGACGACGCTTCCGAACAACAGCCAGTCAAGTGTCTTCCCGTAGGTGAAGATACGGATGCTCACGATGGTCGCCATGGCAACCACAACAGCCGTTGAGGCGACAACCTGGGCCTGTTCGACAGGTCCGAGTGATGTCCGGAATTTGCGTAGGTTACCGATTTTCATGGTCACACGTGAAACGTTACGCAGAAAAATTACCAACACGGTGCATCAATAGCAAGTCGTGCACCGGGTGACAATCCACTCGGAGATCACAGGGGAAGGTACTGCTTGAGAATGCTGACCATGTCGTCCTTATCGAAGGGCTTGAGAAGGCAGGCTGTTGCACCAAGCTCTCGGGCGACTTTCTTTGCGTGGAAATCTTCGATCGTGGAAAAGAATACTACAGGCGTAGCGGAGATCTTCGGGAGTTTTCTGATCTTGTCGAGTAGATCGAATCCATTCATATCCGGCATGGCCAGGTCGCTCACGATGAGATCCGGTCGGTACTGTGCGAGAAGAGTCAATGCCTCGGCAGCGCTCTGCGCTTCCCTGACCTGGTATCCTTCCTTTCGCAGTATGTGCGCGATGCTCTTGAGCCAAGCCGGCTCGTCATCAACGACAAGGATTTGCTTTTTCTTCTCCGTCATAGTTCCTCAGCTTCAATCTACCCTCTTTGAAGATACAAACTGCCCCCGTCGAAAGCAACTCTCCCTGACATCCGGAAGCAAGGCTCCTTCAGGCCCGAGCTTTGAAAATGGCTCAGGTTTTCGGTACCTTGTGACGCCGGTCAACCGTAGACTATGCGAGGAGCATCTATGAACCAGGATCGCCGGGAATTTCTCAAAACCACTGCTATTCTTGCCGGTGCCTCTCTGGCCGGCGGATTCTCAAACCTGCCCGCTCAGGCACTCTTTACCCCACAGCACAAAGATTCACGGATGAAATTCCGCTTTCGTCCCTACACGCTCGAGCTGAAACATGTTTTCACCATCGCGACCAGCTCCCGGTCAACCACACCGGCGATGTTGACCGAAATTGAATACGACGGCGTTGTGGGGTACGGAGAGGCTTCCATGCCGCCGTACCTTGGCGAGTCACACGCGACAGCAACCACATTTCTCTCAAAAGTCGACCTGAGCAAATATGACAATCCGTTCGAACTCGAGACAATACTGCACGACATCGATGCCATCGCTCCGGACAATCCTGCGGCAAAAGCTTCCGTTGATATCGCGTTGCACGATCTGATCGGGAAGCTCTTAGGTCAGCCATGGTACAACATCTGGGGTTTCAAGAAGACGTCAACACCCTACACCTCGTTTACCATCGGTATTGACACTCCGGATGTCGTTCGGCAAAAGACAAAAGAGGCGGCAGAGTTCAAGGTCCTGAAGGTCAAGCTTGGCCGCGACACTGACAAGATGATGATCGAGACAATTCGGTCAGTCACCGACAAGCCTATCACCGTGGATGTGAACCAGGGGTGGAAGGATAAATCCTTCGCCCTTGATATGGCTCACTGGCTGAAGGACAAGGGTGTCCTTTTCGTCGAACAACCCATGCCGAAGGAGCAGGTGGACGATCTTGCATGGCTGACCGAGCGCAGTCCGTTGCCCATCTTCGGCGATGAAGGCGTGCAACGGCTGCCTGACGTGAAGAAAGCGCTCGGAGTATACTCCGGTATCAACATCAAGTTGATGAAGTGCACAGGAATGCGCGAAGCTCACAAGATGCTGGTGCTCGCTCGCTCACTTGAAATGAAGGTGATGCTTGGATGCATGACGGAGACATCGTGCGCCATCTCAGCAGCTTCTCACCTGTCGCCGATGGTCGACTACGCCGATCTGGACGGAGCCCTTCTGATCAGCAACGATGTGTTCGATGGGACAAAGATCGTCGATGGGAGGGTAACCCTGAGTGATCGACCGGGAATCGGTGTGAAGAAACTGTGACCCGGGGGCGCAGAGAAACACGCCGGCATCAGGTCTGAACAATCAGTCGTGAGCTACCTCGGGGATGAGCTTTGTTCCGATGATCCTTCGAGCGCGGAGGAAAATTCTCCTGAGACGTTCATTGTAGTTGGGAGCCTTGGGATCGAAGCTGTCGATCTTTACCCACCTGCCCCCGGGGGTATGAATGAATTGTTTGCCCCCAAGGGCGATTCCCACATGGTCAACGTTTTCCGGTTTGTCTTTCGATGGTTTCGCGCCAAAAAACAACAGATCCCCCTTCTTGAGACTCTGAAAATCCTTCCCCGCATCGACGGGCTCACCTTGGTATGATTGCTGGTCAGCATCTCTGGAGAGCTCCAGACCGTTGAGCCGGAACACAACTTTGGTGAATCCAGAGCAGTCCATCCCTTTGGGAGAAGTCCCACCCCAAATGTAGGGAACGCCCTTGAACATCCTGGCCGTTCTTTCGATGTTTTCTGCTGTCAGGGAGCGCGTTCGCTTCCACTGCCCGTACTCCTGGACATGGTCCTGCTCGATATATCCCTTGCGGCCATCCGGGGTCTCGACCGCAATCCATCTGCTGGCCCCACCGTTGAGCTTCATCAGGTCGCCAGCAACAACATCGCACACCGGCACGGACACGTTGTTTGGCTGCTCGCGCACCAACGCAAAGTAGCTCGTCGTAATGGCCTTCTTTGCATTCTTCCATGAATCAACGCCCTGTGACGTCGCGATCACGAGGCTCTGTTCATGCACCCAGCCCAGGTAATTATCAGGCAACTGCACATAGTACCAGATCCCGTTCTTCTTCAGCAGCTTCACAACCATCCCCATCATTGTTTCCGTCGCAAGATCTCCATAGTGACTTGGTCTCCCCCGAACAGGCCCGACACTCGGTATGACGATGCCAAATTTCTTCTCGCCGAGCTGAGGGTCGGGCAGGATTCTGATGCTATCAAGCACTTCGCCGCGGAGCGACGTACGGATGGCCGCGAGCGCTTCCTCTTTCGCCCTTGGATTGTCAACCTCTCCTTTCGCGACCGCGATGTTGCCTTGCTGAACACAGTTGATGTCGAACACGGCGACGCGCCGATCCGGCGCATACTTTGCTTTCAATGAATCGAGTGAGATGTTCAGGGCCGACGGACCTTTGGCGGCCGGCGAGCAACCAACGATGATGCCTAGAACGACGGCGAGAATGATGGTGACTGCAGAATCTATCTTCATAGGATTGCGGCGGTAAGGGTTTGTCCAACGGTTCGGTTTGATCCCGGGACTCGGAGGTCCCTTGTGAATATAGTGCAATTCCCAGAACTCTTCAATTCTCCATCGATTCTTTCATTCTTGCTTCAAGAGCTCTCGGATCCTTCGCTCTGCCAGTCGAACATAGCGACGACTCTTCTCATATCCGACAAAGAAACGTTTCGTCTGCAGGGCAGCAAGACAGGTCGATCCGCTTCCCGCAAATGGATCGAGTACGACATCCCCGGCGAAGCTGTAGAGCTGGATGATTCTTCGCGGGAGCTCAATCGGAAATGGCGCCGGATGACCCACGCGGCGGGCCGACTCTGAGGGGAACGTCCATATGCTCTTCGTGAACTCGAGAAATTCATCGCGATCAATCGTGCTCTTTTTGCCTTCTGCGCGCCGTGCGAAACTGTTTTTCGAAAACACCAAGATGTATTCGTGCACATCACGGAGGGTCGGGTTCGAGGCAGATTTCCAGCTTCCCCATGCTGTCGATGGCCCTGCACTCCCAGCCTTGTTCCAGATAATTTCCCCCCGCATAACGAAGCCAAGATCAATCATATCCTTTGCCAGGAAGGCATGGAGCGGTATGTATGGTTTCCTTCCGATGTTCGCAATGTTCACGCACGCCCTCCCGCCATCCACAAGTACACGGTACGTTTCCCGAAGCACGCGACGAAGGAGATCACGGTATTCTTCAAGCGTCAGGTCTTCATCATATTCCTTCGAGACATTGTACGGAGGGGAGGTAATCATCAGGTGCACCGAGTTGTCCGGCAATTCATCCATCGACTCGCTGCTTTTGTGAAATACTCGGTTCAGCACTTCGGGAGGGATCTTCTTCTCGTGTACCGGCTCGACTTTCTCGCCGGGGTGAGAGCCGTAGAGCCGGCTCGTGTAAAACCGTGAGGAATCATGGCTTATGCGACCGGATGAACCGAACGCGGACGTGGCCGTTTTCTTACGAGGTTGCTTTTTCACGAGAACTTGTTGAGCGAGTAAATGCCGGTGAACAAGGAGTGAGGAAAATCTACTTCATATCTGATGGAACATCAAGCATTTTCTGGAGCCAGGCGGAGAGATCGGAAAGACTCTCTTCACTGATCGTGTGAGGGATTGGATACTCCTTGTAGGTGAGGTTGACCTTCGTTTTGGAAAGCAATTCCTGTGCGCGCCGGGCAAGGGAGACAGATATGACCGGATCGTTGACGCCATGTGCAATGAACACCGACAAGTGTTGGAGTTGGTCCCAGGCAAATCGCAGAGGGGTGTTTTCCGGGATGTACCCGCTGTGAGCTACGATCCCGCGCACCTCCAGCGGCTTCGTGAGCGCAACGGAGAACGACATGATGCTTCCCATGCTGAATCCGAGCAAGAACACACGCTGCGCGTCGATCGGGTAGCCCCGCTTCACATCTTCGATAAACACCATGAGCCGTGTGTAACTTTCCTCGAACTGCTGGAGATCGGGCGATCCCACTTCCTTCAGATCGTACCACGTGTACCCGCCGAACCCATGTTCAAATCGATACGGCGCACGGGCGCTGACGATGAAGAAGCGCGGATCGAGCTCATCTGCGAGTTCCAACAGGTCATCTTCGTTTGTACCCCGGCCGTGAAGCAGGATGAGCGCAGGAGATTTTCCTTCAACGGGTGCTACAGGAGGCCTAACCTTGTGAACCAGCGTCGTGGAGATGCGATCAACACCCATAATGTGTCAGGACAAGAAATGACAGTACATAATGATGCCGCGGGAATTCTAGAAGCCATCTCAAAAATCCTTCCACAAGAGTAGTTGTCATTCCCGCACGTCTTCGCGTTTTGTGCGTCCCGCTGTTGTTGAGCGGGAAAGCGGGTATCCAGGTCGTGAACTTCATGCGAGCAGGGGCAATCGTCGTGCTTGGTTCTGGATTCCCGATTGATACATTCGGGAATGACATTATGCTCTCGGGAACGGCATTCATTTTGTCATACCCGCATGTCGTAAGCGGGTATCCAGGTCATGAACTTCATGCGGCCAAGGGCAAACGCGAAGCTCTTTTCTGGATTCCCCACCTGTCCCATTCGCCTTGTTTTGGCCGGCAGGCCGAGGGAAGTTCGGCTTCTCAGAATCCCGCTTTGTGAGCGGAATCCAAAAAGCGGGACATTCGGGAGTGACACCGATTTTTGAGACGGGTTCTAGTTCTTCTTCGCCCCCTGATCGACCCATTGACGAATGAGGGCAATTTGTTCGTCCGTTGATCGCCGTTTGCCGGGGGGCGGCATGATCTTGCCGAACGGTGGCGGGTCAGTCATTTTCTGAGACAGGAGGCTCTCTTTGGAATTGCCGGGCACGATTGCCTTCCCGTGCTTGCCCCCTTTCATCAAGGACTCATAGTCATCCATATAGAGCTCACTCGGATGTTGGTCGTCCGCGTTGTGGCACGAGACGCAAAATTTGTTCAGAACCGGCGCCACATCCTTTGAGAACGAGATTTGCTTTGTCGTATCAGATTTGCTGCTGTCCTGGGCGGAGGCTCCGTTGGTAACAAGAAAAAGAACAACAGCGAGAGAACAGAACAGCAAACATACGTTTCGTCGACCGAGAGAACCTGAGTGAGCCTTCAATTGTCCTTTGCTCCTTGATTGATCCAGAGTTTTATGAGTTGAATTGTGCTATCCGGCAAATAGGGTCCTCCCTGTGGCATGCGGGATCCAAAGGGTGGGTTCGCGGAAACCTTCTTGATGAGGTTGCTGCCGTCCGCGTTTCCGGCAACGATCGACGGGCCGTGAAGTCCTCCCTGCAGAAGCTGAGCAACCGTTTGAACGAACAGGCCGCCGTTCCCTCCGTGACAGCCGTTGCAGCCATACTGGGCGAACAGCGGCTGGACCTGGTTCCTAAAAGAGATGTCTTGTGACGACGTCGGAGGTGTTGTCGATGTCGTTTGATCTGAACTCGCCGGATTGCTCCCTAAGTCGGAACAGCCCGCGAAAACTGCTCCCGCAATGAGAACACTTGTGAAAAGAACAGAAAGCCGTACTATGAAATCTGATGCTCGCTTGTTCGTTCGTGTTTTTCTCATTTCCTCAATCGAGACAGGACTGTGGAGTTAGAATCCAACCGCAAGCTGGACGACTGTAAGGTTATCTCGCGGACCAGTGACACCGAGAGTCCGAGTCTCGCGGCGCACCAATTTGACTATGGTATCCTTGTCGAGGGAATATCCCACTCCAGCTTCCGCTTCCATGACATTATTGTCCCACCGCGTGCTCACTCCGTTGAGGTCAAGCTGCGAAAACGTCAGTCCGCTCACTCGGGCAGCCAGATAGAAGCGTGGCAAGAACGCGTATTTCGCTTCGCCGTAATAGCCAACAGCATAGATCTTTGTGTCATCGTTCTCGAGCGGAACCGTCCACTGACTGTAGACACCTTCACCGTTGAGCTGAAACGGGCCTCTGCTGAAGCTAACATCCACCTCCCCAATCAATTGCTGATAGGTAAGGATCCCCTGGTCTCGCGGCAGAGGCCTCCCCCCATCGGAGATATAGGCCCCCATTGCGGCCGAAGCTCCAACTGTTAAGCCTGACATCGGTGCGTATGCAACGCGGACGATCTTGTTGATATCGGAGTTCGCATTGAGCTGACGGTTCCCTGTTGAGCTGATGGTTCCATTGGACGCGGCGACAGCATAGTGCAATCGACCCGCATCCCCGTAGACCATTACACCGAGATCGTTGATTCCCATATCGATCAGGCGCATCCCAACACCTTTGCCGCGATTATTGAGGATCTCGACGCGGTTGATGACCTGATCCGTGAGGGAGGTTCGATATTCATAGATCAGTGGCAATCCATAAAGGAAGTTCTTCGTTGGATAGCGCCGCTCGTCGAGGTTGCCGAACGGCATCTCGAATTTCCCCGCCTGGAGGTTGAGTCCCGTTCCCCCAAGATTCGTCAACCTCACTGCGGCCCAATCGAAATTGATCGACTCATCCTCGGACGTTCTAGTCTTGACCAGCACGGCAACGTTGTCGGTGACTTTGCCCTCGAAAAAGAGATCGAATCGCCATCCGAATGTTGGGTTGCCCTTGTCGATGACGCGTTGACTTTGCGTGCGGGCACTCTTAAGACCATAAGCCGACACCTCACCACCCAACTGCACCTGAGAATAAAGCGGGGCACTGATGGCCGCCCCAAGAAGAAACCATGCGATGCGCCTCATGACTGTTCCTCTGCGAGTAAAGAATGAAGGTAATCTCCCAGGCCGTTGTTACCCTCACGGTTTCCCTTCTTGAAGCCAAGCAATCCCTCGTGCATCCGGCCTGACTACAAGTAATCAAAATTGGGCTTATAGTCAACGGGATGTTGTCAGGGATCACCAAGCGATCGCCGAGGAAACAAAATGCCCGCATCGACGAACCGACGCGGGCTCATGACTGGAAAGGAACTGAGCTTCACAGCCTCAGACCGCTTGCTTCGACTCGACCCCACAGAATCTGTCGAACGCCTGTGCCAGCGTTGCCGCGACCTGATCGGCGGTGTGGCCCTCAATCTGATATCGATGAATCATATGAACGAACTTTCCGTCACGCATCAGAGCGAAGGAGGGCGATGACGGGGGCTGATCGGTGAAGTACTCCCGGGCCGGGCTGTTGCTCCCTTGTCGATTCCCGCAAAGACCGTCACCACTTTGTCGGGCAGGTTTGAGTGCTGAAGAGCCTTTTCCAGCGCCGGCCGCGAAGCACCTGCCGCGCAGCCGCAGGTTGAGTTCACAACGACGAGAACGGCTCCCTTGGCATTGGGCAGGACAGCATCGACTTCAGCGGGCGTGCGCAATTCCTGCGCTCCAAAACGTGTGACCTCATCTCTCATCCGCTGTATCAAAATATCGTACATAAACGACTCCTCCATTTGAAGTTCTTCTCGCACAAACCGTTTGTTCTCTAGAGAGCCGGTCAAAGAGTGTTGCCACAAAGTCGCGAAGACACCAAGGCGTGGGACAACTTTACTTTACTTTTCTCTTCTTAATTCTTTGTGCCTTGGTGTCTTTGTGGCAAATAGTTGGTTCTTGTCCGCGCTTCTAGCTGTAAAAACGGAAAGCGGGCGAAAATCGTTCCCAGTCTCACACTATCATTCCCGCCCTGATCCCAACCATTCGGGCAGGCTTACAACATGCAGGGACGACAACGGAGCGGAGCCCCTGTCATTCCCGAATGTCCGTCTCGATTCGATGAATCGAGACGAGTCCGTCACCTTCCGTGACGAGATCTCGTCCCAATTCTTGGGACGGAACCTCGTCCCGTTTCGTGGGACGGGTTTCAATCGGCCTGCCCGCCTTTGTGGTTCTCTCGAGGCAGGCGGGGAATCCATATCCAGGCTCTACGATAGCCCATGGTCACACGCAGGCGCGAACCATGCCATTGGCGTAGGTTGGTCTGACTGGCCTAGCTCTTGGGACTCAGATGGCGATGCCTGAAACCGCGGTAGGTGTCATAACGTGAATCGTAAAACAGCAGTTGGAAATCGCTGTCTCGCAGTGTGCCGCCGGAGGGATATAGGTAGAACTTCTCGATGGTGTCTGTCGGAGCGGAGGAGGGCTTGTGATGATTTGCGTAAAACTCGAGCACAAAATATCCGTTCCGATACTCGGCCGTCTCGATTTGCTTCAGGATGTTCTCGTGGCTGAAGAGCCGCAGGTCGTCCACCGATCAGTCCCTACTGTTCCATCCCGCGGACGTACTCCGTTCTGCGGATGAGCATCAGGATCGCGGAGTGAGGAACGATGAGATATTTTTGCTCATCGGTACTCGATCTCGATTGCAGAATCCCTCAGAAAGAGCGCATAGTCCCCCTCCTCGGCTTGAAGAGGCATGTACTTGATGGGATCTTTTGGGGTGGTCGACCATTGGTCCTGATCGAGAAAGCCAGGATTTGGAACAGGATGCCCGGGCCCGACCTGCACCACAAGGCCGCTGTTGACCTTTTCCTTCTCCTTGACGCCGGGTGGAAGGTAGAGACCGTGGTTGGTGCGTTCTGACTCTGCATCAGGCGCAATGAGCACCTTGTCGCCAACGAGAATCATTTTTTTGCGGGTTTTGATCTCCACGCTTGCCCTCACTCACATTGCGAATTTCGTATTGCGCGTTTTTCGCGTCCCGCCTCTTTTCGCGGGATCAATTGCGGATTGAAGACGTTGCCTTCACGCTCACCAATTCTCCGCCAGAGGCGGATCCGCCTTTGGCGGAGAAATTGTCCCGTCCTGCTCTAGTAGGACGAGGTCTCGTCGCGACTTCGTCGCGACGGACAATCCGCCCGCCTCCACTTCGTTTCAGCGGGTGAAGATTTCGAAATTCCTTTGTCGGAACGGCGGGATTTGAACCCGCGACCCCTTGCACCCCAAGCAAGTGCGCTACCGGGCTGCGCCACGTTCCGAAGAAAACTCTTTGATCAACTTCTCAATGAAAGCCCTACTCTTTCTACCCTTGACTTGTCTTTCCCAAGCCATCGCCTCTCGACGCGTATCGAATCGCTTCAAATAAACCAGCTTCCATGGCCGGTAGGGCTTTGTCGATCCAACCTCTCCCCTATTATGCTTTACCACTCGTCGCGCCGGGTCGTCTGTCTGGCCTACATAAAAGGCGCCCGTTGTTTCGCTCTGAAGAATGTAACCGCTGAAGCTCATGCTGTTGCGCTACCGGGTTCCGTTCCGAATGCAATTCGGGACGGAACTGCGCTACGTTCCGTTGAAATTTCGCCAGTTTTTTGATCCAGCAGCCGCTCTAATTGCAGATTTTAGTTAGCAATTAGTTAGCAATTCCCATTCTGCTAATGGTGTGCGATTTGAATGATTGATTGCGACCTAATTTACGAAACTACCCACTCGCAAGCAAGGGGAAGGGTTATTCGGTGAGTGCCTTCGGAGTGAATTCTGTCAGCTGAAGTTTCTCGACAGCATTTCGGAGGTGTTCATGTTCAAGATGAGCGTAGATCTGAGTTGTTATCACGGACGAATGTCCCAGGAGTCGTCACCGAGACCCGGAGCGTCTCTCCCTCAACATAGACACACTGAGGGCGATTGACCGTGAGCTTCACCTTGAGGGGACCGTCAGCAGAAGCCTCCTGCAAGTTGTGGAGTGGGTCCCCCTGCCCATACCGTGCGGCGAAGAGGAACAGCACGACAAAGGCACAAGACGATTTCATTTTGCTCTTGGTGTTGATGAAGGAACCATATTGAGCGGCATCGACAAGTCCAGGTTGGCATTACTGATTGGGCTCTGCTTGGAACTTGTGGCTCGGCGCACATTTTGACCAACGTATTGGGAAAGCTCCGACACTTGGATCATGTGGTCATTGTTCAGATCTGCGGCACCTTTCAGTCCCTCAATCAGAAAATGGGTGAAAACTCCGTGGCCACCGCCCCACTTGGGATCCTCGTATGAAAATTGGTCTATATCGCTTGCACTGAAAGTCCAGGTGCCCGGGCGCGCATTAGCAATTTCCTCTAGATATGCGTTAATCAGTTCTGGCGGTGCGAACGCACTTCTAGTGGTCTGGCTCACGCCCAAACCTCTGCTGTGACACGCATCTGCCCACACAAAGACATTTTTCGCCATGACATAATCTCTGAGAGAACTCTGAAAATCTTCCATTTTCAGTGAAGTCGAGGCCATATTCTCGGGATCGGTATCATAGGTAAGAATGTACAAGATTTTCGGTCGATCCGGATCAGCGGCTCCATGACCGGCAAAAAATATGAAAACCTGATCCTCAGCGATCGTTTGTTTCAGGAAATCTGTTAGCGCTTGCCTGACCTTGGACGAAGTGGCATTCTCATTCAGGAGCAACTGGATGTTCGCTGGCTCCACCCCCATGCCCCCCTCCCTCATGGGCTTTCTCAAAATCTCATAAATACCTTCGGCATCTTTGTCTGCATACCTAAGTGACGGGATTCTTTCGCTTTTGTACTTCGAAACACCCACAACAACCGCCCAGCGCTTGCCGCCGCTAAGGAGTTTGATATCGTCTGTGGGTTGTTGCACTATTGCCACCGGATTGCGCGTTACCTTGATTGTGAGTCTGCTCTCGTTCCTGAACGGATCCATAGCACGCACCTCAATTTCATTCTCCCCTAAAACCAAAAGTGCATCGCCCGCAAACTCAATTCCGTTCTTTCCCTTGGCCAAGTGAGCCTCGAGGTTATTGACAAGGACGACTGCCACACCACTGGCGTCTCGAGCAGTTCCGCGGACTGTAATTGACGAACTTTCGGTAGTGAATTTTGCTTCAGTCGGAACGACCCTTAAACCGCGTGTCGCCGCATTGACAGGCTCCAGAATCTCGATCTCCGGCGGAGTCACATCTTTTGCAATCACTTTCTCCTTGGCTGTAATGGTGATGAATTTCGGCTCAGCAGTTACACCGTTTGCATCGACCGTCTCAATATTGAGCGTAAACGTTCGACTCCGCACCGCGCCGGATGCCTGGACAGGAATCTGAGCTGATGCGATCCCGTTTGAAGCTATATCTCCAACTTTCACTGTCGCCGGAAAGACTATTCCACTCACCTCCACGTCGGTTCTCACATTCAGAACAACATCTTTTGCAGGCATACCGCCGGAATTTGACACTGAGACTGCGACAGCACCTGTTTCTCCGGCATCAAGAACCCCATTGCCCGACGGCTCTGTAAACTGAAGAGTTGAAGCCAACACTGCAGGCTTTATCACAGCACGGGTGGAGATTGAAACCGATTTCGGCTCAGCTTTGATTCCATTATCCGCATTCGCTTCGACAGTCATCGTGAACGATTGCGTTGCGACATAGTCAGAGGCTGATATGTCAAACCGACCATTGCCCATACGACCAGGCTGAACATCGCCGATGGTCACGGATTTCGAGAACTCCACACCGACGGCCGGTGCCGCAGAACTTAGCTTGGCGACGACGTTCTTCGCGGTCGTGCCTCCAGAATTGGTCACAGTGATCTTTATCTCACCCTTTTCACCCGCATCGAGGATCTTGTTCCCCGACGGTTCTGTGAACTCGACAGTCCCAGCAAGCATCGCTGGCTTCGCCGCAGCACGCGTAGCGAGGGACACAGGCTGCGGTTCGGCCCTAATGCCATTTTCTGCTGTTACCTCAATCGACATATCAAACGTTTGGCTTGACACCTTTGCCGCTGCAGAGATATCGAATTGCACGCTTGCAGATCGACCCGGCGCGATATCACCAACGCTGATAGTTTTTGGAAACTCGAGTCCCGCGGTCGATGCCCTAGAACCCAACTTGGCGACGACGTTTTTTGCGACTGTCCCGCCAACGTTTGACACGGCAACCTTGACCGCTCCTTTCTCACCAGCATCGAGAATTTTGTTGCCTGACGGTTCCGTGAACTCCACCGTTGCGGTGAGAGCTACTGGCCTTGCCGCAGCAACAGTAGTCAAAATAAGCGACTTCGCCTCAGCCGTGATCCCATTATCGCCGCTGACCTCCACAGTCAGCTTCAAAGACTGCGTTTGGACGTCCTGGAGCGCAAAGACTTCAAACTTCCCTTCAGCAGATGTCTTTGGCGCAATATTCCCAATCGTGATCTTGTCTTGAACCCTGAGCCCAACTGCCGCAGTTGCACCGGACAATTTCGCCACGACGTTTTTCGCGACTGTCTCACCATTGTTGGAAATCGTAACCTTGATTGTGCCTTTCTCACCAGCGTCGAGGATCTTGTTCCCCGACGGTTCTGTGAACTCGACAGTCCCAGCAAGCATCGCCGGCTTCGCTGCAGCTCGCGTCGCAAGAGTCAGCGATTTTGTTTCTGCCTTGATGCCATCATCCGCCATAAGGTCCACTGCAAGCTTTACCGACTGAGTCTGCACATCCTGCAGCGCAAAGATCTCGACTTTTCCAATGGCTGTGTCATTTGGCGCAATCTCAGCGATCGTGACGCTATCCTGGAGTTGGAGTCCGGCGATTCGAACCGAGGAAGTAACCTTAGCGACAACGTTTTTCGCAGCCGTCCCCCCCGAATTGGTCACCGAAATCTTGATTGTCCCCTTCTCTCCAGCATCCAGGACACCGTTGCCTGAAGGTTCGATGAGCTGAACCGTTCCCGACAATACTGCTGGTCGGGCAAGAGGCGGTATGAAGAATGATTTGCTTCGCTCTTTCACCTGACTACCAGACACCTGGGCAAACAGGATTAGGAGGGCCGAAACCATCATCATCTTTTTCATGGGTCATCCTCGCCTTGTCATTCCTAGAGCCATATGGACATTCTCTTACGCCAGGGCACGATTCGTGAAGAACCCTGATATGATTCCGCTGATCCTCGCATTACTGTGAAGGACGGGAAGGTGGAACAGGCAACGCTGTCGGAGTCGACGCTGCCGTGGTTCCTCCTTGCTTCCCCCCAACGAGGATTGCCACACCGCCTCCGACTACAGCGAGTGCACCAATCCCAAGATAGTACAGAAGATTGCTGCCGCTCACCTTTGTAACCATGATTTCCAAATAGAATCCCTCTCCGCCAACACCCGTCGGGCAGTCTTTGAGATAGTCCCATCGCACCTGCCGGGCATTTCCGGCGAACTTGCCTTCTCCGATATCACCAGAGGCTGAGCGCACCGGTATTCGGAACGTTGGGCTCCCTTCTCTCAACAGCACGAAGCTCACCTCGTACGAATCTGCCGTCGGCGCGATGAGCTCATACACGATGATCATGTGATCAGGCTTCACTTCCACCGTCTTGAAGGAAGCCTTGAACACTTCCTGCGGCGTCGCTGCGGCGAATGCAGGTGCATCGACGCACCATAGAAACAATGGAATGATGAGTCCTGCTACGATCCGGTGCTGATATCGAACTACGAGAGAAATGCGCATGGCTTTACACCTATTTGAGGATTGTGAGTTTCCGTGTTTGGACCGGCTCCCCCTGCGACACAAGTCGATAGAAATACACCCCGCTGGCAACACCGCCTCCCCTGTCATCACACCCATCCCAGACAACCGAATACGTGCCGGGCTTGCACCAACCGTCTAACAATGTTCTGACCGTTTGACCCAGGAGCGATATTACCTCTAGTCGGACACGCCGCTCGCCTGGTATTCTCACCATGATGGTTGTCGACGAATTGAATGGATTGGGGTAGTTCTGGAGCAGCTCATACTCTGCCGGGACAAAAGTTGCCAATTCCCCATCTAAGAATTGTTTTCTGCCAACGATGAGCTTGAACCGTGTGCGCTCATCTGTCGCCCGAAAAGAATAGACGGGGCAAGACCTGAGATCAACCGGTGAAGTATTGGACAGGTTCACCAGCTTGATGTCGAACTCCGGCGGAACACACTCGAGGCCGGAGAAACGAATTGAACCCACTGACCTACGCGGGTTTCGCACTGTGAAATTCCATACCTGGCCATCATCCATCGACGGGCGAAAATCGCTGCTGAACAAACTGTACGTTGTGTCCCATTCCGGCCGTTCGAAGTACAGAAATCCCTGATCCATAAACAAGGGGGGCTTATGCCCTTCGAGATCATCAATCCCTTCCTTCGCAGAAGGGGCAATGCCAACATAGTTCTCGGAATCTTCGTTTATGTCCGACGAAAACTTCAATTGGACCTTCCAGGCAACAGGCGGAGCCGGATTGACAACCTCGACTTTCCCCCCAAATGGGTATGGGATTTTGAGAGCGGAAAGATTGTTGGTGTTGAAGAAGTAATAGCCTGAGTAAGGGGCCAGTGTTGCGCTCTCAGAATACGATCCATCGTATTGCTGAATCCGCGTCGCCGCTGTCGGCGTGATCCCGTTCGCAGCGAGAACCGATGACCAACTCATGCCGGTGAGGAAGGGATTCCCGATGATGTTCCACCCCGAGTAAAGAGGGATGGAGTATGTTGCATCTGAACTCAGCGACACTGCTGTCACCGACTTCGAAAGAGAGTACGTTCCCTTGGCGATGAGCCAGTAGCCCTCTCCAACGGCCAATGTTGATCCAGCAGAAAACTCAACCAGAAAGTCTGAGGCATTCCCGTTGTCTCTGTAGACACGCCAGTCATACGGCGAGGATCCCGAAATCATTTGTCCCAACGTGGTTGTACCGACATTCCCCGGATAGCTCACCAACCTATACGATGTCGACGACGTTGGTTGGGCTGGGAAGGAAAAGGATGTCGAGAGTTGCACTGTCGAAGGCAAGGTCCCGGAGACGATAGTAAAGATCCCACTCTCTCCAAAGACTGCAGGAGCCGACGTCGCACTGATACGAAGCTTACAGTTTGCCGATGCTGCGGTCGATGAAGGCACTGTCACGGTTGCAGAACCCGAATTCGGGAAATCGCCAAGGGAAGTATAGGACCCGCCGCCATTTGTCGACAGTCCTATTGTCACATTCCCCGTGAGGTTAGCGCTACTCCACCTGACGGGGTAACTGAATCCCGCTGCCCAGGTGGTCAGCGTCGAGGTCACTGAGATGGACGCAAGCGCAGAGGTCGTGAATGATTGATCGCCACCGCGTGTTGTACCAATGGAGTTTGTTGCCACAACTCGATAGTGGTATGTCGTGCTCGGCGACAAACCAGACACATTCGCGCTAAGGTTTACAGCGGCTGTCCCAGTGATCGGACTTCCGGCTGCAGTTACCTGGCTGCCGTAGCTTGTTGTCATCCCATACTCGAAGCTAACCGCTGTGCTCAATCCTTTCGGATCGACTGCGGCATTCAGCGTGGCAGATGCCGATCCGACAGCGGTTGCGGTGTTTGTCGTAACAGCAGGAGGTGCTGTGGAAATTGTGGTGAAACTCCAGCTGGCCGACCATCCACTTGACCCGCTCGCATTCGTTGCATTCACCCGCCAGTAGTAGAGTGTATTGTTGGCAAGGCCACTCAGGGAATATGACGTGCCTGCGAAACCACCCGCATCCAGAATGAGCGGTGAGAAGCTGGAATTGGTTGACACCTGTAGTCGATACGAACTGGCTCCACTTACACCATTCCATGTCAGTGTCGGATTCAATGGAGTTCCCGAGGTACCGCTCGCCGGCGATGACAATGTTGGAGCGTTAGGGGGATTACCACCCGAGACAATTGTGTTGCGGAGAATAGAGATTGTGCTATCATTATAATTGGCAACAACGATATCTGGTCTACCGTCACCATCGAGTATCTCCGGCCCCTACACCCCATGGCATGTTTCCTGTGGCAAAATCTACACTTGCCGCAAAAGACCCGGTAGTGATATTGCCGATTGTGCTCGTGTTCCGAAAAACCGAGACTGTATTACTAGGACCGTTGGTAACTACTAAGTCTGGTTTACCATCTCCATCGATGTCCGATATTGCCATGTACCTCTGACTATTTCCCGCCGCAAATTCTACTTTCGGGGCAAATGATCCGGCGTTTATGCTTCCACTCGTGCTTACGTTACGTAAAACCGACACTGTGTTACTATTCATGTTATTGGTTACCAAGTCTGGCTTACCATCTCCATCAATATCAACGATTGCCATCGATCTCGGACCTGATCCTGTGGCAAAAGTTACGGGGGGAGCCAACGAGCCGGAGGTGATTGTACCGCTCGAGCTAATGTTTCGAAGAACAGAAATCGTGCTATCATTAAGATTTGCCACTGCCACATCTGGTTTCCCGTCACCGTCGATGTCTGCAACTGCTACTCCAAGCGGATGGTTTCCTGCAGCAAAATCTACTTTAGGAGCAAACGAGCCAGAGGTGATTGTACCGCTCAAGCTTATGTTTCGAAGAACAGAAACCGTAGTAGTATCACCATTACTGACAACCAAATCTGGTCTTCCATCACCATCTATGTCAGCGACCGCAATGAGAAGTGGTCCTCTTCCTGTAGCGAAATCAACTCTTGGGGCGAATGACGCTGTTGTGATGCTACCACTCGTGCTCGTATTACGAAACACAGACACTGTGGCGTCAACTTTATTGACAACTATCAAATCAAGTTTCCCATCACCATCAATATCAGCATACGCCAGTCCGAGCGGACTGGCCCCTGAAGGCAAATCTACTTTGGGGGCAAATGAAGTGGCTGTGATTCCACCGCTCGTGCTTATATTACGAAGTACGGAAACTTTGAAGTCCCCGATGATGGAACCCGCGATATCTGGTCTACCGTCACCATCGATATCTACAATTGTCATTTGATGAGCGATGCTTTGGAGAGACAAATTGACTCTTTGAGCGAATGAGGTTGTATCAATTACATGATTGCTTTGAAAAGTGACACCGAACGGCTTTGCTGAATACGCAGTCAATCCTGTCGTAATATCCGTTACCGAAATTGGAGAATACGTTGCACCCGACGGAACTGTCACCGTCAGGGACGTGGGTGAAGCGGCAACGATGCCCGCCTTCACCGCACCAAAATAAACAACACTGTTGGAGGCAGTTGCGTTGAAGTTTGTGCCTGTGATGGTGACTGTAGTGCCCACGGGACCAGACGTCGGACTAAAGGATGTGATGGTGGATGTACCTGCCTGTATGCCAAGAAACTTCCATCGAGTATCACCAATTATTTTACCATCGCCCCCGGCAGCCATAAGACTTACGCTTGCAGAGTACGAACAATTCAAAGAATCCGTAAGCCAGTTGACATTCTTCCGGTCAAAATCATACGGGTCTGCATATGGATGAGTGTTAATATCTCCAAACACCCACGCAGCCGGAGTGTTCTTAGTCTTGTTGCCGCCATTAGGTGCACGGTACCAGCGCATGAGTTTGGTCATAAGAGCCGGTACTTTGCTTGCAAGAATGTTCGCTCTTCTGAATGCATTGACCGAATCTGCGCCCAGACGGCTGTTGATATGCCACGTCAACGGCGATCCTACCCCAGCAACACCTGCCGAGGCAAACTGATTGTAGAATGCCTGTCCGGAATCTGAGACAGCGTAGTAGTTGTTTGAGACGGTCCATTGCGTGGTGCTGTTTGGAACGGAAGAAATCCATGTCATCCGATAATTACCGGAGGCATCCTTTTCGCCGCTGGGTACAAACTCAACCTGACGCGTCGCGTCCACATCATTTCCTAATGCGAACGGATCGAGGAACAAATTGTTTGTAATGATGGCATTCGCACCCAGAGAACCTAGTGAAAGCAATCCATGGTACGACATACCATTGACGAGCGTATTGTGGTCGAATTTGAAGTACCCAATAATTCCTGTAGCGGCTCCCGTCGGCCCGGAAGAGTAATCAAGATGCCTGACAATGCGATCATGCCAATTGATGAATGTGCAGTTTTGCAGAATGAGTGTATCTATTGCCTGCTCTCGTAAATCAATCGCTCTCCCTGCACCGAGGTTCGATTCGCCAAGATACCCCATATTGGCAAAGATCGTACTGGTAACTTTGATAGCCGAGGCGGCGCCCGCCGTACGTATATGATTGCCACTGGTGTTCGAGAGAATACAGCTATCAATGGTGATCTTCCAGCCCGATGTTGTTGCAGGAATTAGTAACAAAGCTCCTTGGAGACTTCTCAGATTTGTATCAGCAGGTTCATAGTATCCCGACAATGTGAGATTTCTTAATTCAACATCACCCAGAGCGGTAATAAACTCAGCGGGAAGCACTCCAGTCGCTGCATTGGGATAAAGGAAGATGACCGGTTTTTGTGATGCGGTGCTATCGTTTGCGCGGATACGGAGTGTCCAGAGATAATTCTGCATCACACTGTTTGCCCGGTAGACGCCTCCACGCTGCAACATATAGACACGGTTGGTCAGTTTTCCATTCGCAACGGTATCTGCAGCGATCTGCTCGTTTAAGTATTGTCCGGATACAGCGAATGGGGCGAGACGAAGGATGCTTTCCCCCGTAGCTACTGTCGTAAAACTCCATGCGGTCGACCATCCACTTGTCCCATTCGCGTTCGTTGCATTCACACGCCAGTAGTAGAGCGTATTATTGACAAGGCCACTCATGGAATATGATGTGCTCGCCAAACCACCTGCATCTACAATGAGCGCCGAGAAGCTGGAATTGGTTGACACTTGTAGTTGATACGAAGTGGCTCCGCTTACACCATTCCATGTCAGAGTCGGATTCAATGGGTTTCCCGAGCTACCGTTTGCTGGCGATGACAACGTCGGCGCGTTTGGAGGATTGGAAATCGAGGACTTGACAAACATCTGAACGCATGGAACGGCGCCATTAAATTGGGCCACATATATTGTGTCACCGGTCGGCGAGAAGGCGATGCCACGAGGACGCGGATCAGAATCAACCGGCCCGTTCCACTTGATGCTGTCAGTATATTTCCTCGTGCTGACGTTATAGCCGTACCATGCATAGGCCCACTTGCCACCGGTTGGCATGCCTGATAGGACGTTGCCTGAACTCGCCCAGAGGTCTCCGGTCTTTGGGTGCCACGCGACTGATTCCACGACGAGTTCGCTCATAACAGAATCCTTCAGGACGTATGGTCCGAGGGAGCCGTTGTTGCTGTGATACACATAGTTCTTTCCTGTCCCTGCAGTGATTTGCGCGGCGTACACATCGTTTCCGTCAGGTGAGACTGCGAGGCAGCGCATAAAACCTATGGTTGTGTTCGTGACGGTGCCCTCAAAATGGAAATCGGAGGACAGGATAGTAATGGGGGCTGGCGAAATGACCGGGGCAACGAAGACTTCTCCGAACTTATCGACTGCGGGAGTTGCCAATGAAGTGGCGTAACCTGGAATGGGGTTCTGGATTCTCTGGATTCCCTTTCCAGTCTTGTAGTCAATCTTCCAGAGTCTGCTGCTCGGTTTCACCGAAAGGATGTTCCCGGTTGACGGATCGACAGTAAGGCCATAGCCGGTGCCATTCAGTGTGTCTGTCACGGTGGCTCCAGTTTCGGTCTTTCCTGTGAGGATTCTAATAGGCGAGAAGGAAGCCTGAGTGCCGTTCGGATTGAAGACATAAATTGATCCGGTATAGACCCCGGGGGCCAAACTGTCAACGGTTCCGCTGAACGTCTGTATCCAGATCTTGCCGCTTGGGTCAACCGCAATTCCATTGTTTACCGCCGTCAACCAGCTCGTTTTCAGGAAGTTTGAATCGGGGAACACTTTCACAAACTTGTACTGTGCGTCCGCGCCGAAAGCGACAACCAGGAGCAGGATAGACAAGAGAAGGAACTTTTTCTTCATTGCTAAGTCTCCCTGCATTGCGTTGTTACAGCAAAATGCTGCAAAGACTTGTCACGCTGTGTGTATTCCTATTGAAACAAGCGGCATGTTCTGAGACCTCCCGCCTAGCGCATTCAGATCCGCTCTCATTGGTTCCCGAGACCGCATGCGGGCTCCCATAGGAATCGAGCTGTACAATAGTTGGCGCATTTCGGACATATTGCCACTCAGGAGGTCCATAGGAGTAACAAGTGAGAAGCGACGAACTCACCTTGCTGTCAACTTGGACAGAGAGGCTCATCATCGCCGCACCCCTCGCCGCCGGTCCCGGCGTCCAGCTCCCTCCATTATCTGTCGATCGATATACTCCACTACCTGAAGTCCCTGCAAACAGGCGGCCGGAAGCGTCAATTGCGAGAGCCCTGACATTAGCCCCATTGGGCCCGTTGGTTTGTTGCCAGTAGTTTTGGGCAAAAGTCACCTGGGACGCAAGACAGAACAAAGAAAGACACATGGAGACCAGGCGCGAGCCGCGCGGTATCAGAGATTTGTTTTTACAGACCATTGTACCTCCTTAGTCGTCCGATACAAACAAGAGACTGCCTTCACATGACTACGATCATCTTCTTCGTATCCACGAATCTTCCCGAGAGGAGAGGTTGCCAGCTTATTCTGTTGACAAACAAAGCCCGAGGGCGTCGGGACTACCGATGACTGCGGCCACCTCGAGCAACAACAGCATGAATACGGTGTGTTTGGTGATTTGTCCTCCGATGGAATGGATGCAAGAAACGTACTTGCTTAAGGTAGGACATATTGGGTCGTCGGTTGTATCGGTGGAACGAGAATGCCGGGCAGCCTGGTGGGGCTACCACAAGCACGAGGACGTGTCTCGCAATTCGACCAAACGTAGTTGCAGCTCGTGCGAGCCAGCGGGTCGTCGGAGTGAGGCTCTGAAGCGGTGACACCTAAGCAGGGTCAGACAGCGGCTACTCGATGGCTGCGGATAAGCCATCATGTAAGCAACCATGCAAACGTACTGGAGTATCGGCTGAAAGTCAACGTGTTGAAGTCTTCGAGAAAGACTCACCCAATGTTTACAGGCAGAAAAGGCCTGTGCGTCAGAGTGCCGAGGAGAAAATAAACAAGGGATCCCTTCGGGAGCTGCGCCACGTTCCGAGGAATAAAAATGGCGTCTCCGATGATTGGATGCGTCCCCAAAAACCCTAGAAAACAGATCCGCTAGTAACGACTTGGCTAACCAATAGTAACCGCATGCGGGTTGAGGTTTTCGCATCTGCAGATTCAATATAGCAATCTGACTCGCGTGATGCAATTCCCATTTTGCGACCATCATTCCGCCAAATCCTCATACACTCCGCGGCAATGTCAAAGTGACGTTTGCCACATTGCCAATTGACACGATTTCTGTCGAAGTGGCGAAGCATCATCGCCATTGTCAGTCTGCCGGATCGCCTAGGGGTGTTTGGCGATGGCAAAGATGTTGGATCTCGTTAGCCACCTCGTCACCTTGACAAATTTTTGTCTGACTGTCGAAGTGGCAAGTGACACGGAGCGACTTCGCCAGCTCCCAAAGTGTATAGGTGTTTGGCGAACTGGCAATGCGACAACAAATGCGGCTTACCAGCTCTCTCAAGAAAAAGTAAGAAATGCTAGGGACGCCCTGTTCCGGTCAATATTATCAAGGCTTGTCTGGGGGGATAGAAATCCTGTGTAGCGTTACTTCGGCAATCTCAGGGTAGTCTCTATTTAGGTTTTGGTAGCCTGAATTGGGATCCATCACCCAGATTTCCGAATTGCAGTCGACCGAATCGAATAGCACAGCATGCAATTCATCGACGTGATGAGTGATGCCAATGATGAATCCTTCCTTCAAATCCAGACCATGAGTGGCATCATGTATCCTATCAAACTTGTCTGCATCCGCAAATGGGCCAATACGTTGGTATGAAACCCCCTCCCGCTTGAAAAACACTCCTTCCAATCCAACGGGGACGGTGCCTTCAAAGATTCTTCCATTTTGTCTAATGACCCATAGGTCGCGATTCGCATCGATCATTTCTTCTTGGGTACGGTGGACACCATTTCGTTGAAGGAAAGACTCAAAACAGGCCAGGATGCATGAAGTGCCATTTCTGTTCGATATGTGAGTCGTTCGCATGAATGTTGCTTTGAATTCTTGCAGAGTCATCAAATCACCACTCGCTTGTACCACCCTCGCTATTACCGAATCATCCTCGATGGTTGATGTAAGTTCCTCTCCTTCGAATGCGACATATCTGGTGTCCGGATATGCAGCAGTCTCACCCCACGCAATGCATGATCCAGGCGTCCTAAACGCACACACGCCGGCAAGTTCACTTGCTTCTCGGAGCTCTTTGTCGGTCCATTTCTCACCAGGGTTTTTGCTCGATTCAATTCTTAAGTAGGCTCTTAACGCACGTTCAGTATAGACGGCGTTTCGACACTGTAATGGGTATTCGGTCAGGTCCACCGATTCTGAGTTCTTCCATATCTCCATCCATTCGCCTGGGGGCTGGTGATGGAAACTGGTAAACCAGTGTTGTTCCCAGAGGCGGATATGATCTGGGGAATATAGCACTCTGTAGAACCTCTTCGGTTCGGCGCGATCTTCTGCCACGATTTTCACCCCTGGTGAATGATAGCATTATCCTGATACGGACTGCCGATATACTTCCACATCAATATCTATCCGGATCCATAGGAAAAGATCTCCCGCCATTCTGGCGCAGCTGCTCGTCTTAGCGAGGAGCCAGAAGAATGCAGGCCCGTGCTTCGCTCAACAGAACCATAGATCTGTTGCGTTCTTGATCAGGATGGGCTCTGTCCAGTTACTGTATCCGAGGAAATCAATCCGATGATGTCGTCCTTGTGCAATAGGACCATGTGAAAGAATCCGTTGAGAAAAACGTCGAGCGCTATGAGAACAGACGCGAGTATGTAGAATCCAATGTCGACAATGAGAGGCAGAGGAAAGAGGGGTTTTGCCACGAGCCAGTAGGTAACGAGGAATTGAACTACCAAGACGGCCGACGCCGGTTTCTTAGGCTCCGAATCATGCGGCTTTCCTTCGAAAGCTTTTCTGAGGTTCTTTGCAAATTCAATTAGGTATACTCCAGGCTCCAAACGCTGATCCCGTAGCTTAACTAATCCGAGAGTCTCTAAGAAGCCGCGAAGAAAACGGACGTGTTTTTTTTCCGGTGATTGAAGCGTTACCACGATTCCTTGCAAGAAGGTCCATAACCCTCTCGCAAAGAAAGGATAAGAGATGGAGATGAGATAGTCGACAGAATTATGCAGGACAACCCAAGCAACAAAGAAAAAAATCAATACAACAACTAATCCACCCCCAAAAACGAATCGAAATATCTCATCTGCTTGATCGAGACGAATCATCCGGTATGGCCCGATGGCTTCCTTGAATAGCCAAGCAGAGATGTTCGCGACAAGCAACAAGCTGAGAACGAAAGAAACCTGGGCTTTGCGCTGGTTCTCACTTCGTTCGAGGAAACGAAACAGGAAATCAAACATAGTCACTTTCCTTGGGCTGAAACCACCCTTGATCTAGATGGAACTACTGGGCACGTGGCATAACACCACCGGTGCCTTCAGGTGGGATCTCAACAGCAAAGATAAGCAAGTGGTACAGTGAATTCAATGTCGGTTTCATATCCCGAAAAATGGATCTTTGAGATTTCCCGACTTTCGGTGTGCATTATTCAGACAGCATTGGTTTTATCAGGACGGAAGAGGTCCTGACGGCGGAGAATTGTTTCTTCATCCTTCCGCAAACTTCTTTATCGCATCGAACCAGTTCACGATAGCCCTGGCTTTGTTTTTTTCGAATGGCAGCCAGTGCCGTGAAGTCTTCAGATCCGCCTCATCGGCAATAGGAATGCGCAGGGCGGGTTTGCCTTCGTGACCGCCGATGACAGGTTGGTCTGGCTTGGTTCTTTGTATTCATGTCCAGAGAATCTTGACGGACTGCCTCGAACATCCTATTGCTGAGCTTTACCGCTAGCTGAAAACCCATCTATGAAATTTAGCCATCTCTCCACTTTGAACAGCCTCCAATCCGATGTTTCCATCCAGAACCCAGTCTTGGAAATATTCGTCAATGGTAGCAATCTCAGAATCATCTTTTGTGCGCAGGAGGTTCCATTTCAATTCGGTTAGAAGCGAAGCACTGTATTCGAGTGCTCTCATCGCATAGTATTCAGTCAAAACACCATCAGTTGTTGCACGGTGCACCAACATGTTTCTGATCCTGTAGATGTTGTATACGTCATCCTTGATGCGCCACAGTTCGGGACGCAGCCTATTCATTGCAGTCTCTTTGTCATAAAACAAATCCCGCATCGATTGGACCTCGAGTGCTAGCGCTGGGAGATTACTGGCTTTGAGTTCGGCGATGACCGCGTCTGAACAAGCGACAAATCCTCCACTCGTATATATCGCGCCATCCTTCTCGACAAACTGGGCAAGCACAACTTTCGAGAGGGAGAATTCTCTTCCGTACTTGAGCCTGAACAATATTTTGTCGCCTGGTAGAAAACTGCGGGCAAGCGAGCTCGCATACTTCTTCAATTCGTGCTTTGTCTCAATAAGACATAGAATCAATTGTATCTGAGCAATGCGCTCATCCGCGTACCACTGAACATTTACGTTCTTTTCATTGGGCCGAGTCCTCAGAAATCCTGGAATTCTTAGGGACACCCGGCTGCCGCCTCGGAATAGGTGTTCAAGTGAATACCATGCATTCAACAAGGTCTCAGAACTTTGCCCACACTCTATGGCTTTTCGATGCCAATCCATCGAAGCTAACCAAATACTCACAGATCGATTTGCAGAATCGCTATTGATCCATGGACCGAATCTTTCATAGTCTCCCTTCTTCCACGCTGCTAGCTCAGCAGTATGAAGCACTTCATCTTTCAACTCTCCAGTTCCGCCCCCGACCTCCTTTCCACTGGGATCACAAACCACGTAGACGTCAGACAACGTAAGGGCATTCCTTTTCGTTTCTCGTCCAGATATCAAGCCAAGCGCTCTTTCGGCCTTTCTCTTGCCCTGGATTTTCATCGACCGACTGTCATTCCCGCGAACTCTCACAGAAATACACAGCTGATTCTCTCCAACGCTCTCCACTTTCCTAAGGAAAATGCACTTCTCTTCGGGCGCACCGGGTTTGACGTGGCTATCTTGTTTCGGATCATACACAGTGACATCGCCAACTGCAAAGCCACCGGATCCGTGTGCAAAACCATCAACCTTGAAAATCAATTCATATTCTTTTGGCTCAAGGGAATAGACTTTGACTATTTGGTCAAACCTTTCCTTAAGAGTAACGTTCGCAAAAAAGGAAGTCAGCACTCTTTCGTATTCTTCGTTTGTTAGACTTCCTTTCGCAGGAGCTTCCGGATACTGGGAATAGACATCCCCGTTCTGCCATCTTTCGATCCCTCTAAGGATGTGGCTAGCCAACCATTCTATCGATTCTGGGAGCCTTCCTTTTCTCCAGAATAGCAGGATCAAAGTGTCGCATAATTCAATGATTTCGAAATTATCAATCTCAGCAGCCTCATCACACAGCCAGTCAGAGAGTAATCTGACCGTGTGACAGACGGACTCATTGGTCCGAAGGCCATCATCGATTTTGTGCAGGCAACGCGAGAGATGAGCAATTTCGAATGAATCGGAACGGGCGTGGCCGGATTGTAATGCTTCTACAACAAAACTGAGCTCACTTTGAAATCCTGAAGCGAATTGACCCGGGCTAGTGAGGGCATTCGATTTCGTTGTATTCCCTACTCGGTTAGTACAGTATCGTGATATGATCGAATGGAAGAATTTCTTTGCGTACTCATTCTTCGAAAACCACCTGTCATTGTGTTCAACTTCCTCGATCAGATCTGGCAATACACATAAAATATGTTTGCTATATGTACCTTCTTCAATGTCTTTGAGCAGCCGACATCGTTCTTGCCATTGTCTCTCCCAAAGCTCGAGGCGTTCTTTTACTTTTTCCCCCACCTGTTCTATGGTCACGTCTACACTCACTTTCCCTCCACAATCTTGACCTCATCTTCCGTCAACCCATAGAGCTCATACACCGCTTCATCAATCTGACGGTCTAAGCTCCCACACTGCAATTCGAGCCGATTCTTTTCGGCATCGGTCTTTGAGGCTGCGAGCCTTTCCTTGGTTTGCAGCATCTGTTCAACAACTGTGACCATTTTGTCGTGTTGGATTTGGTCTTCCGGATGAGCGAGATCGACCCTTCGGATAGGCAGCTTACGAAGATCTGCAACTGAGAGCCTTGGAAAGCTATCCCGCACAATCTTGTTCGACACCAGCGGATAAAGGAAAGAAAGCAGGCTCGAGTTCAACAGGCCAAGCAGATATTTCATTGAGAACGACCGGTCATCTGCATACTTCAGATTTAGAATGGTCTTGTAGTTGCAGTATGTTTCTTCGACATATGTCGCACAAATCTTATGTCGCCCTTTTGCGGTGATTTCCCTGATTAGAATTCTCGGTCCAGTCAGCCATTCCATACCGCGGTAGTCGTGCAACCATGGACCATACTTTATCCATTCGCCTTTTTGCCATTGCAAGGAATATCTACCGATATCACCACCTGACAACTCCCGAAGATACTCTTTGCTCAACTGTTTCTGTGAATGGAAGACTCGTTTCTCAATTTGCTCCTTCGTGTGTTTGCTGCTGTTGTATGCTTGCGTTCCCAAAGAGGCATCCACCACACTCCCGAGTGGCACAGTCAAGCCACTGAGCTTCTCCATGAAATGAGCTAGGCTACCAGAAATCCGGGTTTCAAATCTATGCAATGGGTCATCTAGCCATTTTGCCTGATCAAAAACGATTGGCGTCGCGTCAATCATCTGGTTGACATTGAAGTCTTTCGGAAAGATCCGCACTTGGACTTTTTGATTACGTCGCCTCTCGGATTCTGAACACTTGGCGAGTATACATACGGCGGCATCGACGTCAGCGTCACCGAACACCCTATGATTGAATATCAAGAGCTCATCCACTTTTGTATGCTCTAGGACGTATTCTCTGAGCTTAGAAGTAAATTGCAGAGTGTACCAAGTATTAGGCGTGATGTATCCAAGCATTCCTTGCTCTCGCAACAGACCAAGCGCTTTCTCAATGAAGAGGTGATACAGATCGGCTTTGTATTGAAAGACCGAATATCTGCTCGACAGATAGCTGCCCAAGGACTCTTCCAATTCATCTTTCGACAATACTACATATGGCGGATTTCCGATCACTGCGTCAAATGCTCCCCGTTTCATCACTGCAGGGAACATATCTCGGTAGTTCATGGGCTTGAGCTTGGCCTCATCAACACTCGAGAACAGCGATGCATCCATAATATCTCTTCCGACTAGCGAATTCCCACAAACTATATTCTGCTTCAGATCAGGAAGAATCGTCTCCTTGAACAATCCGAATTGATGAGCATCCATCATCGTCGCATCTTCGAGCATCTTCAAATACAACGAGAGCTGTGTCACCTCAGTAGCCTGGAAGTCAATGTCGACACCGTAAATGTTGTTTAACAGAATTTCCTTTTTCTTCTTCAGAGTCAACTGCAGTTTCCCGTCCCGTTCAGAGACGTCGTCCGGTCTCGCCTTGTCAGGATTTGCCTGGTAGTATCGAACGTGATGGTCCAGCAGTTGAGCATACACTTCGATCAGGAACGAGCCTGATCCGCACGCAATGTCTGCAAAAGCCAGTTGTGCAATCTCGGCCGCAGTCTTGCCCTCGATGAGCTTCCCCACAGTCTCTTTGACGATGTACCGGACAATGTACTCGGGAGTGTAGTAGACGCCTCCCGCTTTGCGCACCTCTGGTTTCTCCTCAACCTTTACCCGCTTGTCAGTCGCGTGCACAACTTTTCCAAGGAAGCGCTCATAGATGCTGCCGAGAATGGAGATCGGAATCTTGTCGAAATCATACGGCGATGCTGGGTCAGCAAGCTCCTCACAGATCTCGGCAAACGATTTATCTTCGGATGGTTCAAAAGTGTTGTTATCCAGTATTCGATGTGACTTGAAAACAAGTCCGTTGTACTTGGGCTCGTATCGGTTACAGAGAGAGACAAATGCTTTCCATGCAGACTTCTGCCCTTTCAGACCGACGATCGCTTTCTCTTCGATACCCTTGTCTTCGAGGAACCGGATAAACACGAGCCTGTCGATTGTCCGTTGGACGGCTTCGGTTAGTTCTTCTCCTTCCAGTCTTTCATTTGCCTTCTTGAATGCTTTTGCAAGTGTTATGCGATATTCATCCAGCTCCTCCAGGAATGCTTCATCAACTGCCTGATATCCTCCTTTGAACAATCCCTTCCCGCCAGCCTTACCACGAGGCTTCGGCAATTCCGCAGCACGCTTCTCAATCGAACCGCCGGCAACCGCTTCCCGTGAGATCAGCCAGTAGACATGTGCAAATTTGTCTTCGGAGGCGTAGTCGGAGTAATGGAATGATTCCACTTTGCGACTCATCGCCTCGTCAATGTTTGGCTTGAACCGGCAATCAAGGATGTGGAACTCTTCGAAGTCCGTAAGAATGGCAAGAGGAGTCTTCGCATTCCATCCGTAACGGATCGCCTGATAGTAGTCATCGGCATTGGCCAGGTTGCGGGACGGTTTTTTTGCTTCTACAAAGAATTTGGGATCACGGAAATTGGGAGAAAGGAAAAACGCATAGTCGGCACGGCGTTGCGACGAACCTGACATCTTGACTTTGTTCTCGATGTGAACTTCCTGCTCGTAAGGATTCTTCTGGCGCTCATGTGTGACATCCCACCCAAGCGCGGTGAAGAACTTGTCAATGAAATCCTGGCGTACTTGAGATTCCTGGTAACTTGGCGACAGGTAAGCGGCTTCTTGTGCCTTGAAATCAGCGACAAGGCGTTTGATGGCTTGGAAGGCTTGTTGCATTTGTTATCCGATGCTTAATTGACTCAGCGGGGGATCACAACGATTTTGATTTGTGACCTGCACTGGGCTGGAGTAACGGCCTTTCTCGGTGGCTCACCGCTAATCTACACGAATAACGAAGCGGATTCAACCAAGACAGCACGAGTGCTCGCTTGGATGGGCGCTCTCAAGCCAGTCTTCACGGATGATTCGGCCTCAATCCTTCCATTCGCCGCCCAAACATCGACTCAACTCTTCAAGAATGCTCTCGGAATCTCTCTCACTTGAAGCTCAACTGCACAATTCTTAAAGGCTTGATGCGTCTAGATTTTTGTCACACTTTCGCCATGCCTTTTGGCACATTGCAAACGCTCACGTGACTGTTCTCTCACCGCCGTGCCGTTGACTGGGTCGTCAGACTTCGACGGACTCTGCCGAGCTGAGAAGCATCCCCGTGCCACCACCGAGCGGTAGGATCGATTTCTAATTTTCAACCGACGATTTTGCTTCGAAATCGAGATGAATCTACTCACAAGTGGCTCTCATGAGTAGATTAATTGCTTCATGAGCACATATCGGCAATTTCTCACCGTTTCTTCCATTGAGCATCGCGGCCCCGACCAAGCGGCACGACCTTCCTGGCTTTCTTCAGTTCCTCCAACACTCTCCGCAGCGTTCCATAACTAACACCCTGACACGCCCGCTGGAAATCTCCAAAGCTGAACGTTTCCGGAAGCCGCTCAAATGCCGCCATCACCATCTGCCGCTTTGCGCCGCGCGCCGAAGTGATCGATCCAACCCTCCCTTCAAACTCCCTGTAAGCGGCAATGAGAGTGCCGAGGAAGTACATCCACCACGGATTCAAGTCGTGTCCCCCCTCGTGCCACTGCTGTGAGCTCTTGCGAAGGGCATCATAATATGTCTCCTTGCTCTCCTCGGTAACTCGTTCGAGACTGATGTAGCGTCCGACTTCATATCCCGCTTGATACAACAGGAAGAGTGTGAGCAATCGTCCCATGCGTCCGTTGCCATCTTTGAATGGATGGATACACTCGAAGTCCAATACGAATGATGCAATGGTAAGTAACGGCTCTGCGTTTCCTTGTGTGATGCGTTCCTGATACTGCGCGCAAAGCTGCTCCATCGCATGGGGGGTAGCATCTGCGGGAAGCGCCCTGTATCGTACCACTTTACGCCCATCAGGAAGCACTTCAATGATGGCATTGTCCTCTTTCTTCCAGATACCCGCCTCTTCTGTAGTAAATCGAAACATCTGCTTGTGCCAACGAAGAATAAGATCGGGAGAAAGACGATGCTTGGAATAGTTGGAGTGGATTCCCGAAAGAACATCACGGTAACCAGCTACTTCTTGTTCGGAGCGGTTCTTCGGCCTGGACTTCTTTGCGACAATCGCCTCCAGGCGTTCCGCCGGAACTATGATGCCCTCGATACGGTTGCTCGACTCTGTGCTTTGGACAACGGCGACGCGTCGAAGGGTTTCCAGTACTTCGGGAAATTGGTCACGATAGAGTACCTGCCTGCCGCGGAATTCACCCAAAGCCCGGACGCTCATGAGCAGAGCTTGCGAAATCGGCTGGTGAAGATAGTAATCGTGTTCGAATGATTTCATGGTCGTGCTCCGTAAGGTGCGGGAGGCTCGTTCACCATCAGAGTGCCTCCGATGTTCTTGGCAGCGAGTGCGTCGTGAGCCACCTTATCAAGGTTGGATAGGCAATGCTTAAGAGGGCACAGCGCTAATCTACACGAATAACGGGGCGAATTCAACCGAAATGCAACCCTGAAAGACGAACGAGTCGGCAATCCAAGATTTCACAGACGTTTCGGCCTGAAAACCTACACCAGCATCCACAATACAGTCTGCCTCATTGTTATTTGATCATCATCTCTGAGAATCGTGATGGGTTAATGCATGCAGCTTTCCAGCACACTCTCGCCGCTCTTCTTCGCGCATCGGCATCCCTCAAGCCACCCCTTGACCGGCGACATTCGAGGCTTTAATCCAGCTCATTGCGCATCATGGCGCTACGAATAGGTATCGATTTCTGGTTGCAGGTAATCCATTCAAACTGAGAATCGGCACGAAGCAAGCGAATGTCGTGTTCCTCAACTTCTGTGTACCAGATGATAAGACGACCTTCTGACCCTGCGTTCGAACAGTCGAATCGCTGACTTCAGAGCGAGCGGTGTGGTCGCAGTGGCAGAAGTTTCTGGAGGATCCGGAGAGCTATTTGACGTGGAAGTATGTCGGGTGTTCATCAGTCACTTGACACCCACCTGAAGTCTCGGTAGAACCGACTGTTGTTGAAAGTACAAGCCGGTGCAGAACGCTGTCGCGACGTGCGATTCGAAAGTGGGTGTTACTGATTCGTTCACTTCCGATGCGCGGCGAAAACCGCTGGACAGGCAGCGAGCAATTGAACAGATATGGGTTCACACGACTTCGGCAGGAAATCCCAACGCGTGTTATGCGGCCAGGAAACCAACCCCCCCACTGTTTGTGGCTTGCCTTGCAGGAATCTCGCTAGAACGGGAGCAACGCACAGCGATCAGCCAGCGTGCAAACACAACACTGGCTTTCCTTCGAACGGGCCTGCCCTCCTCTCTCTTCATCTTCCGGCTCAGCACCGAGACAATGCTGCAGAAGACTCTGCACGCATTGGATCAGCGTTTCTTTTCTTCCTTTTTTCTCTCCGCGCCCGAACTTCGTGTCGCCGGCGCTTTTGGAACAGGTTGAGCTTTCGAAGCAGGTTGCGCCTTCGGGGCCGGCTGAGAAGGCGGCGGTGTCCTGAAACTTGTTGAGCGCTCTGCTGCCCGCTGACGTGCCTCGAGATCGCGGTCTACCCCCTGCTTCGCTGGCGCCTGGCCGGCATCCTTCCAGGTGTTTCGGTCACGCTGCTGCCATCCCTGAGGAGTCCTGCGCAGCACGTTGCCGTCCGGAGCCGCATAAACATTGTTCTCTCTCGTTGACGGACGTGGTGCGATCCGCGTGTTTCCCCTCGTCTCGGCTCGCGGTACGGTCTGAGTCTCTGGTTTGGTTATCGGACGGGTTTCGGGACGAGACGGCGGAGGCTGCACCGGCCTTGATGACACCGTTGCGGGAGGTGGTGTTTCCCCCACAGACGGTCGCCTCACGCCACCCTTCCACTGATCGTAGAGCGTTCCGGTGCGCGTCGCTCCACTGCTCCGAGTCATTCCACCTGTCGACGGAGCAACCGGTTTGCTCGCAACCACCTGATGATATGCAGGATGGTATCCATTGCGGTACGCGGGACCGACAACGGGTCGATAAACAGGACGGTAACCAACTGGCCCCCACCATCCCGCGGAGGCTGTCCTCGAGTTGTATGCGAACCATCCGTGCGGCTGCCCCCAACCGACCGAAACGCCGAACGACCAGCCCGTCCATGGATCATAGTGGACACCGAATCCCCACGTCGAAGGACGCGCATAGTAATAGTGGCGATACCACGGATGGTAATAATACCCTGTTCCGTACACGACTGTGCCGCCATAGACGTAAGATCCGGTGTAACCCGCGGTGTATCCGACATACGCGACTGAAGGAGTGTAGCCGTAGACTCGCACATAACGGACGTTGTACACGGGATACCTCGGTGGAATCGTGTAGATGACCTCGGGAACACTGACGCAAACTGCCCAGGGTCCAAACGGACCTGGACCTTCAAACCACACACCTTTCTCGCAGTTGTAGCACCTCCCACCAACGCGAATGACCGCCGTCGGCGTATTCACGGCGTATTCCATGCCCGTGTTCTCAATCGGCTCAAACTGCGGCTCCCCATCGGTACTGAACCTCGGTTGTCGCCGTTGCTCGGTCCACTTCCGCTGTCTGCGGTATCTGCGCATCGAGAATAGCCTCTTTTGCAGGGATAGTTCCGGCAACACTCGAGAGCACATCATCACACTCCGATCCCGGAGGGATATTGGCAAAATCCGTCGGCAGCTTCTTCGATTCGACATTCGTCCAGGGACCGGTCAACGCCTTCGCTCTGTACCACCGGCCGGAGACGAGGATATAGTACCTGCTGTGTCGCGATCTCCAGAAACAGTCTGCTCGGTGTGTTCGACGCGTAGAGTAGCCCCGTCCCTTTGATCGGTGAGAGCTGAATGGGACCGTCGGTGGCAATCAACTCCGCCGGCTCCGGTACTGACCACGATTTCTGGAATCTTGCCGGTTTTCAGCCTGACATCATCTGCTTTCAATTGCTCATCAGACTCGTTGTCC
Organism: uncultured Bacteroidota bacterium; assembly: GCA_963739335.1. GTDB lineage: Bacteria > Bacteroidota > Ignavibacteria > UBA10030 > UBA10030 > UBA9647. The sequence goes on from CAVUAC010000086.1 coordinate 83,514, forward strand.
GATATCGATTGTTCGGAAAGGTCGACGACCACCTTCGGCGGATTGTCGATCGTACGCCACGGTCCTGTAATGTTCCACGAAGTAAACCAGATGGCCCCGCCGCGCAGATAGAACCGGCCGGAGGAAGGGACTTGAACCAAAAAATACGGGGTGTTGGTAACACGCTTCAGCGAGGTCCCTTCGACATCCATCAGCACCGGGTCGCCGTCAATCAGGACGAGCACAGCAGGGTGGTTCATCACGATAATCTTGGGCGGAGTCACTTCGAGCTCTCGGGCAGTTTCTCTTTCCTTCTGCGCTGTATCCAAGCTCTCGAGGAGGAGGTCGAGTGAAAATGTCAGATCCAGGCGGGGCATTTGTTCTTCCAACGTGGCGGATATCTTCGAGGTCTCTTCATCAGTTCCGTTCGGGAACTTGATCTGCTTCACCTTCACGTCCTCGAGTCTCACCGTCCTGCTCGTTCGGTCTGTCGAGACCCGGCAATCCAGCCAGACCGCACCGAACACTGGCTCGTCCTTTCCATTCGGCGTGATGGAAATGGCGGCCCGGGCGCTCAGAGCGTTTCCATTGAACGATGCGATCTGCGGTTGATAAATGGTAATTGTCCCTTGTGGACTCACGACTTCACGGGGCCAGTCTTGAGCATAGAGCGTCACTGTCCAGCACAATACGAGCGAAAAGAGCAGGCATTTCATGAGAATCTCCTTTCTATCTTTATGCAACGCAACTGTGCTAGTTGAAATCCGGCGTCAGCTGGGTTTCAGCTTTCCAAGATTCTCCACGATCTCTGACAAGAGCTCCGCCGGAATCCCGACGAAGATTTCCTCATCCCGGTATCTTCATATACTTTCTTACGCCGTTATCGCCCAGGCTATATACAACCTCGCCGGTCAAGAAAGGGGCAGCAACAATTGCCGAACATATTGGAGGACCCGTCAAGCCCGTTGCCCTATCGCCCGATTCATACGCAAATGCCTCTGCGATCCTCATCCCCTGTTTCGCATTGCAGACCAGCGCCACGACATCCGGTTCGAACCCTGCCTTCTCCAATGGCGAAAAGGAGATTACGTTCACTGTTCCAAATTCTATTCTCGGATTCGAGTTGATGAATCTCCTCGCAGCCCTCTTCGAGCCGAAGAGTCCCAGCTCCTTGAAAAGGAATTCTCCTGTCTTCGACCTTTCGTTTCGCTCCCTCAACCCACAACTTGTGGCTCCTCCATCACATTGGTGGTTCCTCGACGTTGTGTAGAACGATTCTCCCTCAAGCCTGACTTTATCAAGCATCTGGCAGAGTCTCATCGCTCCTTTCATCTCTTCAAGGCCTTGGGGCGGCTCGGTGGAAAAAGAAATGGCAATGGGAGAATTTTCGAGCCCCAGCCTCTTCTTCATCATATCTGAGAGTTGGCTATACATTGGTGTTCACCTCACTTTCTATTTCGTTCCGCTCGCATTTCCGTTGCGGTTATTGTGATTAGTGGAGTGATGAACGGTGTCGTCAGTTCTTCAATAACTTGACACCGTCATTCTACCGCTCCAACACACCCATCGCTCGCTTCAATCCAACCAGTGAGGTATTGTAGTCGTACAATGCCCGTATGTTGCTCAACCGTGCATTGGCAAGCGTGACTTGTGCATCCGTTATTTCGATGGCAGAACCAACGCCGGCTCTGTATCGTCCTTCCGCGAGTTTGAGACTCTCGTTTGCCTGCTCGATCAACTTGGCGGTTGCGTCAATCCGCTCGGCCGCTTCTTTCAGCGACAGATAGTTTTGTTCAACATCGAGCGTTGCGTTTTGCACGGCGAGCGCCAGCGTGGCTTCCGCCGACTCCAGATTGGCCCGAGCCTGATCGACCTGAGCCGTAATGGCTGACCCTTGAAAGAGAGGCACGCTCAGGGTGAGGCCGCCATTCCACCTGCTTTGGAGCGGGAAGTCGAAGCCACTCCAGTTCCACGTTCCGCTGAGCGAGAGCGTGGGCAAATGCTGTCCGAGAGCCGCGGTCACAAACGACTCGCTGCCACGGACACGCGCCCGCGCAGAAAGCAGATCCTGGCGTGAAGATAGGGCTATGACCCTCGCTGAATCGAGCGACATTGAAAACAGAACAACGCCAAGGCTATCGGCAAGCTCGTACGGATTGCTGGCGTGCACACCTATCGCAGTCTCAAGCTGCAATCGAGCGATACGAAGCTGGTTCCGTGCGGTGATGAGATTGACGTTTGCATTGGCCACATCGACCTGAGATTTCGTTACATCGAACTGCGGCCTTGTACCGATCGAAAAGCCAGCCCGTGCCTCCACAAGATGGGCTTCAGCCTGGGAGAGCGTCTCGACGTTTACCTGGACAACGCGCTGCACCTGGAGAACACCATAATACGCAGTCTCCACATTCGAAATCACATTTTCCCGAGTTCCCTCACGATCAACGGTGCTTGCCTGCAGCAAATCTTCAGTCCCAGAGACCCGGCCGCCCGTTTTCCCGAAGTCGTAGATTGTTTGTTGAAGGTTCAACGCAGCCGTATAGTTGTTATAAGACTGAATCCTAGGAGGGATCGCGGGATTGAAAACAAATGCGCCATCCGTCCGCGTTGCCGAACCTGTCACGCTCAGCATCGGAAAGTAGGCTGATCGCGCAAGCGTGACTGACGCTACCGACGATTGCACGTTAGCCTCGGCCGAACGAAGGCTGGGATGGAACAGCAGTGAGAGTTCCACCGCTTTTGAGAGCGTCAAGAAGGAAGGAAAGCTCTGCGTCTCTTGTCCAAAGCTCTGAAGTCCCGGCAGATACGCCGTGAGGGCAGCCGAGAGAATCAAACATCGAATGTGGTATTTCATACGCCTTTCGTCTTTCCCGGAGAGAGTGGAATGGTGTGCCTTGTGTACGCTACGCAATCCAAAGATGATGGAATTGCAGCGGGTTTCTACGGAATAGACGGATTCCTTGTGTTTTGGTTTCCTACTGGAACGCTGCTTATCTGTGATAGATGTCCTCCATTTGGGGCGTTAAATCTATCATCGCCACATCGCCAACTACTGCCCCCGGGGAACCCTGAAAGGGACGATTGCGTTTAAAGGATGAGTAGAAACGATGAGGACCGTCAAGGAGAAGCCGTGTCGCTACGACCAGTCAAACGAATCATCCAAGCACAACCCACCATTGAAGGTGCAGGCGTGAAGTTGCGTCGCGCGTTTGGTTTCGGGAACACATCCGATTTCGATCCATTCCTGCTGCTCGACGACTTTCGCAATGAAAATCCCGCTGACTACCTCGCCGGCTTCCCGTGGCATCCGCATCGCGGGATCGAAACCATCACGTATGTGCTCAAGGGAACGGTGAGCCACGGCGACAGCCTCGGAAACCAAGGTACGTTGGAGTCTGGAGATGTGCAATGGATGACAGCCGGAAGCGGAATACTTCATCAGGAGATGCCAAAAGGCGACCAGAACGGAAGGATGCACGGGTTCCAGCTCTGGGCGAACCTCCCCTCCTCTCTCAAGATGACATCCCCTTGTTACCAGGATGTCCCGGCCCGCGAGATCCCGGAGGTGAAAGACGATGACGGCACGGTGGTTCGGGTAGTCTGCGGGAGCTTCTGGGGGAAGTCAGGTCCGGTAGATGGCATCGCGGCTGATCCGCGCTATCTCGACGTGTGGGTTCCGCCCGGCCGACGGAAGACTCTGCCCGTCGAAACGTTCCGACACGCCTTTGCTTACATTTTTGAAGGGTCGGGCACGTTCCGCAACGCCTCGCAGCCCTTCGAACCACGAACGGACAGGGTTGGACCAGTCAGTGCTGCTGCGACTGAGGAGGCGGGAAACCGTTCACTCGTGCTCTTCGACAACGGCGACGAAGTGACGGTGCAGGCCGGAGAAGCCGGAATCAGGTTCCTGCTCGTCTCGGGGAAACCACTTGAGGAACCCGTCGCTTGGTACGGCCCTATCGTCATGAACACTGAGGAACAACTGCGGCAAGCTTTTGCCGAGCTCCACAACGGAACGTTCATCAAAGAGCGTTGAACTGTTCAGGGGAGCGCCCTCGCGTTCGCACAGTCACACTCTTGCACTCGGAGTTCACAAGACCCGTTAATTCTTGTTAACGGATTGAACTTTCAAGAGGTGTAAACATCAAACGGGGTGATGTTGCACATAACGATTCAGCACCTCAGCAACAGCAACCTCTTACACATCAAGCCAAAGGAGCAACGAACAGTATCCGATCTCATTGATTCGATGTTTTGTTTTCATGCCACCGTGTGAGCGAACGAATCGCAACACGCCGAAAACATTGATCGAGAGGAGAAGCATGAAGCTGTTCATAGCGGATATGAATGACAGGGTCCGACAACGCTTGGCGTCGATTGCCGCTGGTGTTGCGGGGATTGTGGTGGTGGGCGAAGCGGGTGAAGTTGGAGAAGCGATCGGTGGGATCAATCGCACCAAGCCGGACTCTGTCATCGT
>CAVUAC010000087.1:0-28001 GCA_963739335.1 uncultured Bacteroidota bacterium
AGTGGTGCAACCCAACTGGCCCACCAAGGCCAGGGTGGCTGAACTGGTGCGAGAATTCATCGCCCGATTCGAGGCCCGCAACGGGTCCAGTGTTTGCCGTGAATTGCTTGGCTGCGAGATCGATACGCCGGAGAAGCTGCGGGCGGCGAAAGAGAAGGGCTTGTTCGCCCGTCTCGCCAAAGCCGTGAAGGACGCGGCGGAGATACTGGAGTCGATGCTGGCGGAGAATCCTCAATAATCGTCAAGGGGCGGATGCGGCGGCGTTGTCAGAATTGCACGCCCGGCGCGGCGCGGACCGTGAAGTCCTCGATCTCGAAGAACTCACGCTTCTGGAAGGCGAACAGGCCCGCCACCAGGTTGGAGGGGAAGACACCGATGCGGTTGCCCAGGTCGCGAACGTTGGCGTTGTAGAACCGGCGGGCCCGGGCGATGCGGTCCTCGGTGTTGCTCAACTCCCCCTCAACTCCAGGTAGTGCTGATCGGCCTTAAGCGTGGGGTAGCTCTCGACGGTCGCGAACATCCGCTTCATGCTGTCGATCAGCACGTTCTCGTCGCGGGCCTGCGAGGCGGGCGACCCACGGCTGGAGACGGCGGCGCTGCGGGCCTGGACCACACGTTCGAGTACTTCGCGTTCGTGAGCCGCGTAGCCCTTGACGGTCTCAACAAGATTCGGCGTGCGCACTCCCAGACTCCTCATGATACCGGGTCACAGCTGAAAGGACCTTATCGAAGTCCGAGACATCGCATTCCACGCACTTCACACCGCTCAGTTGCGCTTGTAGTGCGGTCAATCCTTCGGCATTGGAATCAAACACCGTCACGATCGCTTCCCTAGCAACGAGCTTCTCGACAATCGCCCGGCCCAGACCGGAGACACCGCCGGTTACGATGACTTTCTTGCCACGTAGGTCCATGTCAGCCTATCACTCCTCGTTTTCTGAGGACATCCTTGATTTCTCTCACGCTTCGCATTGCCACAATCTCATCAAAGGTGAGCTCAATTCCCAGCGTTTGTTCAATTGCCACCACCAATTCCATGTGTTTCAGCGAGTCCCAAGCTGCCAAATCCTTCATTGTAAGAGAATCCGTGATTTCTTCTTCTCTCATGCCAAAGAGCTCTGCCAGGAGTGCCGTGAGATTCTGTTCCATTGGAAAGTTGATTCCTCTTCGAGAAGACTGAAGACCACTAACCCAACCCCTCTGGCCAAAGTGATGATAAGGCCCGTGACTTGATGATTCTATGCAGGCGCCTGCGGACCTTCGCGTTCACGATCAGGCTTGCTTGGTTGCGTAATCTTGTTGGAAAGATATGGATTGTCGACCGACTTGTTCATATGCGGAAAAGGTTCAGGTGGGATTTCCCTACCAAGAAACCCGCAAAGTTTTTCCCACCCGTCTCCAGCCGGCATATCGAGAACGATGAACTCAGCATTCCTCTTCGAAAAAAAATCTATCACCGCTCCATTGTAAGCGTTGTAATGATCAATGATCTTTTGCTTGTTCCCTGCCAGAGTTTCGATGTTGAAAATGTGCTTAAAGAAGTAAGCCGAACCATACATTCCATTCGCATGATAGGAGTCAAATGCCGTTTCCAGATTCAGGTCAAACATCGTGATCAGTTTCTCCCAGGACACATACCACTTTTCGCCATCGTGTACCGTGAGTATGAACTTCGATTGAGGTAGACGCTTATAGAGCTCTTCGTAGAGAGTGGTTCCACCCCAGGGTGCATCGGCGAAAGCATCCCAATAGTTGATCATCCTGAAGATTTCATCATAGTCTCTGTGGATATAAAGGGCATGAAGGTAGAAGGTGTGAGGATTCTTCCAGTGACCTCTACATACTTTGTACCCCAGTATCTCAAGTGCTTGCTCTAGAGATGTAGTCCCAGTTTTTGAAAATCCTAATCCAAATACTTTCTGCATCTTGACTGTTCCTTGTTATCTATCCACTCAACGACAATCATGTGCAAACGCAAGCGGCCATGATTCCATCGAAGAACTCGAGCGAGACTAACTAACCAAACTCCCCCTTCCGATAGGCCGGAAAGTAATGCGTGGCACCGATGTTTTTCGTCTCCACGATTTTCGAGTACGCCGCATGATCAAAAATGCGGCCGCAGAGATATGTGCTGCGTGAAGAGTTCGACCAACCTTCTTTGAAGCGGCTCAACCCTTCGGTCCCATCGGAATCGACTCCGGCTCCCGCACCTAAGTTAAGCCATCGGAGACCGAGTTCGCTAAAGTGCCGGATGGACATGTAAAAGAGAGCAAACGACGCCTTGAGCTCATATCCCAGTGGGCTATACGCGCCAAGATGATAGTAGGCGCGGTTTTCCTGAACATACCAGAGCACGATCCCTACTGTTGCGTCTTTATGCCTGGCGCGGATCGCAACGATCCCCGGCACAGCCAACTGCTTCTCAAAGCAACTGTCTGAGAACGCTGCAATGCCCGTAATGCGATGTCGCTCCTTAAGCACGCTGTAAAGTTTCCGCCAATCATCGAGAAGCTCAGAAGGATTGGCGCAGATATCAACCTCGACCTCTTCAAGCGCCTTCCTCGCGTTCCTTCGGTGGTGGGCGGTGGCGAGCGTCTCGAAGGGAGTCTCCAGGTCGACGACGAAGTGGTTTTTGAAAGGCACGACGAGATCCTTGAAACACTCCTTCAGAAACGACGGATCGTATTCGCCGAACGGGTCGGTCACCATCGTAATGGAAACAAGTTCATCGCCGATTTGATCAAGATCCTGGCCGAGCTTCGACCAATCCCGGCAACAGAAGATGGGATAGCAGCCCATGGCGTCTGCGTACGTGGTACCTGCAATCGTGCGATCCAGGATCCATCCTCCACACAAAGGCAGTTCCCTAACTGTTCCGAATTCGCTCAGAGAATCGGCATAGCTTCGATGTTGATATCCTGTCACCACTGTATGTGCTGTTGCCTGTTCCAACATTGAAAATATGATATCCGGTTCACCTGGTCTCAGTCGTCTCGTTTGTGGCGGCCCGCGGTGCAACCTTTGCCGGGGCGACAGCAGCGTTTCCATCGCTCATGGCAAAAAGAACGGTTTCGTGCCAGTGGATGGTGTAGTGCCCCAGATAGAACCTATATCCGAGATCCAGCCTTGAAATGAACTCGAAAACGTCGACAAAGTCGCTTATGCTATGATATACCGAGATGGCAAGTTTGGGCCGGAATCTCCTCATTGTCTTCTCAGCGCCATGGAGTACCTCGACCTCTGCTCCTTCAACATCCATTTTTATGAAGTCGACTTTTTTCAGGCGATTGTGATGCACGAGGTCATCTATTGTCGTCGTGAAGTGTTTTTCAGATTCTCCGTCATCGCTCCTTCTATCGACCGCTCCCCTGCTCGACGGCCCACGGTCCTTGAAATACAGAGGGACGTTGGACTTGCTCCAAAGGGGTCGGTTCACTATCTCAACTTGCTTTTCAAGCGAAGCGTTCAGATTGAGGTTTTTCTTGAGCACCGTCAGATTGCTGTTGATGAGCTCGAAAGCATAGACTTTGCCGCTCTCTCCGACCTCGTGAGCGAAATACAACGCCGTGTCTCCCCAACAAGCGCCGCCATCGACTACGGTGTCCCCCGGAGCGGCCTTGATGTGTACTGCTCCCGACCTGTATTCATACTGTTTGAGAAGAAATACATTTTGCGGACCCGATGGGGGAGCGTAGAGCGCGATTGGATAGCCAATGTGAGTCAGATCGAACAACCGCAACTTGTACTTCCCTGCATCGAGTGCATCTCCAGACTTCATCAGGCCGTTTAAGACCTCTCTCTGTTTCCAGAAATGTTCGTTATTGAGAGGCAATCTGACTTTTCTGTGGCCGAGCACTCGAAAGGCGATAATCTGTATAAGCAGATATCTTGACTCGACATCAGCAAGTGCCGCATAGAGAACTTCAAATCGATGGAAGAACCAAACGATTGGTCTCAATGCATCGAACAGCGTCGACAGATCTTCTCGTGGCAGCAATCCCCTCCTCAAAAAAAGGCCGTTGACCCGGTCCCTGATCCTCTTCGCGAGTGAAGAGTCCGAAGCGCCGAGCGATGCAATATCATAGTTGTCAGAGTACCGAGTGGTAAATGTTCGACTGCAGTTCCCTCAGCAATTCGTGAACGAAAGATCCTGTGACCGCCATTGATTCTTTTTCGTGTGCTTTCATTAGAGTCATGTGAGCAAGAAATGGGTCAGACCCATTCCCCACTCCGGCTATAGAAATCAATCATCTCGCCAGCAGAACCTTCCCGCACAACGTACACGGCCTTGTTATCGTCAGATGAAACCTCATGCGTCCTGATGAGTCTCAACTGCTGGTCCTTGGAAAGACACCCGATATCAATTTCGTCAGGCAAGCCTTTATGTTTGATTCGCCGTAAAAACTACCTAGACCTGAGTCGATCTCCCTAAGTAGCCTGAGCTACAGACTGATACGCCTTGCATCGTGCATCCAGTTGCTCAATGAGCTCCGCACGCTCCCGCGCCACCTTCTCGAGCTCATCAATAAGCTGGAGCCGCACGTCGCAGGCTTTCTTGGGATCGTCGATCAGCTGCTGTCGTTGCACCGATTCAACTTCGACGCGTCGGATGATCTCAAGCCGCTCCCGCGCAGCTGAGTCCAACTCCTTGATTATTTGCTGGCGCTCGTCACAGACCTTCTTGAAATACAGGTTTTCTGTTTCAAGTTGTGAGATACGCGTAACGAATTCCTGGCTGTAAACGTCCTCGTTTGCGAACCTATCAGCGATTACACTGACCTTGCGCAATTCTGGATCGGCAATTTCTGACGCGAATGCCGGTTCAGTGTGCTGCCCAGACGATGATTCAGCATCGTCAGGAACATCGAAAGTCGTGTATGCTTTCGCAAAGTGTACAAGTATCTTTGCTGGCACGAAAGAACACAAGTGTCGATTGTCTTCCCTAAAGGGGTCTCGGAAGAAATCTAGCACCATCTCATAAGATGGAAAATAATAGTAATTCTTGTTGAGCTGTCCAGGATGAGCACGCAAAAACTCGTCAAGCGCCGCACGCAATATCGCTTTCGAGACAGAGTTCGCCGTCAAGGCAGAGATTGGTCGAAAAGTGGCAGCCAGCCTAACGGGAGAAATGGTGAATACAATCTTGAGATCGGGGAGATATCTCTCACACAATCTGTGGATGGTTTCCAGAGCATATGCCGTGTCGGTGTAGCTTTGAACTCTGAAAGCATGACGGCCAGGGTCATAGTACTTCTCTGGGATAGCTCTCCATAGGCTTTCCCCCGTCGCCTTATCAAACCAGACTTCTGACAAACCCAAGGTCATGATCAATACTTCGGTTTCCTCGAGCGTCTTGCGAACGATTAGTCTACGATCCTCTGTTGGTTCAAACATATGCTTATCCTTGTCGATCCACAGCGCGTTCTTTGCATCAAATTCACCGAAAGCCCAACGAAACTGCTGAGCTATGGCAGTTGCGCTTTCGAAATCTGAACCGAATGTGAGAAGCGCATTGTACGGAGACACTGGGATCGATTTGTTGAAACCATGGTCCGCGAGCCAGAGAATGAAGTAACGCGCGAAACAACTGCCAAGGGCAAGCACTCGAGTATCCGGGTCGATAAATGGTTTCTCTGGAAGCCACCCACGCGACACGGCGGCAAGACCCTCTGCTTTCAGATTGCATTTTGTTGGCAGCTTGTTACAATCTTGACCCTTGTACCACTTGTCCGAGTTCTGCGGCTGCCATTCAACGAGTTCACGTTTGTAAGGGTCCATACCTGTAGGCTCCTCAACTCTTCCTATATTCCACTGCCAAGATAATACTCCACCATCTTTCCGGGCTCTCCCTCATTTACTTGCTTTCCCTCATGCAGTACCATCACTCTATCGCACATCTTTTCGATCATTGACACGTCGTGGCTTACAAAAACCACCGTCTTTCCCTCGGCCTTGAACTTGCAGAATTGCTCCTCGCATCTCTGGGCAAAATCCTTGTCCCCGACAGCGAGCACTTCGTCCACAAGGAATATTGAAGCGTCAGATTGGATGGCAATCGAAAAACCAAGACGCAACATCATGCCCATCGACAGAGTGCCCAGCTTCGCGTCAACAAATCGGCCAAGTTCTGAACACTCAATTATTCGATCGTATCTGGCACTCAACTCCTTCCGTGTGAACCCAAGCATGGTGCCATAAAGGTAAATGTTTTCTTTGACGGAGAACTCCGGTTGGAATCCGACGCCCAAGTCTAACATTGGGAACACGTCGCCGTTGACAAGAACGCTCCCCTCAGTGGGCGGATAGATGTTCGAGATGACCTTCAGCAGCGTCGATTTTCCGGATCCATTCTTGCCGATGATGCCGAGGAACTCTCCTTCCTTCACATGGAGATTTATCCCCTGCAGTGCGTACAGCGGCTCATAGTCGTAGTGCCTCCCCATCATCGAAGTCAACCAATGAAAGAGCGTTTTCTTCCTCTCATGAGGAAGCGCGAAGACTTTTGTCACATTGTCCAGTTGAATCACATTCGGCCTAGAGATGTTCTGCGAATCTATCCTGGTACTTCCTGAACACCATGAATCCAATCACAAAAACAACCAGGGACGACACAATTGTGATTAAGAGAAATCGTAAATCAAAAAGATCATAGAGAAGATAGTGCCGGAAAAGCATAAAAATGCGAGCGAGAGGATTAATGAACACGATGATCTGCGTAGACTCCGGCAACGCAGTTACATCGTATACAACAGGGGTCAACCAGAAGATCGCCAGGACCAGCACGTTCCAGATCTGGCTCAGATCCCGGAAACGTACATAGAGCGCAGCGAGAAGGAATCCCACCCCCGTCGCAAAGAGAAAAAGGCAAATAAGAGGTATTGGTACAAGAAGCAACAAAGGCGGCATTCCACGCGTGATGAAGACGACCAATAAGACGATGCCGAGGTTGACCAGCAGAGAAAACGTGCCCGTCACGGAAGCTGCGATGACGATGAGGTACCGCGGGAAGTAGATTTTCTTGATGATTGGAGCTTTGGCGCTCAAGCTCAACATCGAGCTGAATGTGCAGTCCTGGAAGAAATTATAGCTGATGATCCCCAGGATCAGATAGAGAGCATAGTTTGGAACGCCCATGTAAATGACCTCGGTGAATACGAAGTAGTAGACACCGAACATCATTGCAGGGCTGAGGAGGAACCACACATAACCCAGAAGTGAATCGTGATAGCGCAATCGGAAATCGGCCACCGCGAACTCGCGGACGATGTCCCGATATCGCCGCATCCGCGTCGGAAAAGAGGCCTTATGTTGAAGCCGCACGCGGCCCGGACTGATTGTCTGTTCTGCTGCCAAGGTGTTTTGATCGTCCATTGCGAAGTGACTTCTTTTGTCATCCCCTCATGCTTCTAGAGGGGATCCAGAACGTGAATTGCATCGGCGACGTGCAAATTTGGAGCCCAGTCCTGGATTCCCGATAGAAACATTCGGGAATGACAGGGTTTTGGTTTGGATTGTCCCGCTTTTCAGGATTCCGCTAACGAGCGGGATTCTAAAGAGCGGAACAATTTATCCATTGCTAGACTGGCCCGCCTCCCAGAATTTTCTTCTCCTCAAGAAGCACCTTCAGGTCGTTCACGGCGGTCTGAACGTCTTTGACCTCTGGCATGCTTGCGTCTACACTCAACGTCTCGGACCCTGCTTTGCCTCGCCAGATCACTACAATCTGATCAGGTGCGACTGTCGTCTGAATAATCTCCAACTCTTCCTTCAGGAGCTCAATTGCCGTCACGATCAAGATGAACCCTGCGTCCAGCATGATATGTGCTACCTCTGCGAGCCTGCGAATATGCTCTTGACGGCCGTTTGATTTCCCTTTGATATCAGCGTCGACGCCGTACAATATGTTGCCGATTCCTAAAAAGTACGCAAAATATCCCCCGGAAAGAAGCTCCGCCTCAAGTGCCCTCGCCAACGGTTTCTTGCCACTGTCTTTTTCTCCCGTGATGATCACCATTGCGGGCTTCTGACGGAATCTGGCTGCCCGCTCTTGAGCGGGAATCGTGCTCATCTCCCACTTGTAGTCTCTCAGCAGCACCTTTTCCCGCAACCGCGCTTGCCGGTCTTCAAGTGCTTCGCGTATGATACCGCCGCCGCGAATCTCGTGCTGGTCCACGATCACGAATCTTCCTGTCGCCGGCACCTCATCGACTAGGTCGAACGCTATCGGCCTGCTCAGCACAAGGTCGCAGTCCGCTATCTCGTGGCGACCGACGAAATCCGCCTTCTTTAGTTCCAGCGACGAACCGTCTTGCACCGTGTGAACCGCTTCCAGGCGGCATATCACTTTGGCCGTTCCGATCTTCAGAGTGTACTCTTTGCCCTGCACCATCGGTTCCCGACCGAGCCAGAAGAGACTCACGCGGAGTCGGGAAGTCACGCGCGGGTGCGCCTCCTCCGTCTTCGTCGCAAGTTCCCCTCGTGACACATAGACCTGCTCACTCAACGTGAAGCCCACGGCTTCCCCGGCTTCTGCGGCGGTGCGCACCGGGGCATTGAATTCCTCGATCGACCTCACGGAGCTCTTCTTCCCCGAGGGATGGAAGATCACGTGGTCACCAACGTGCAGCGATCCGCTCTCGATTGTCCCGGCCACGATCCGCCTAGTATCCCCGTCATTCGTAAACTTGTAAACATCCTGGACCCACATACGGAACTGTTTGGACACAGGGGTCGACGCAGGCTGGAACATAGAAAGACAATCGACGACACACGGCCCTGTGTACCACATCATTGTCCCTCGAGTTGCGACGTTCTCTCCATACCGTCCGCTGACGGGGACATAGCAGATTACGCTGAGACCCCAACGATGGAGGAAATCGTCGCAGTCCACCTTGATCCTCTCAAAGTCATCCCGCCGATATGAAACCAGGTCCATCTTGTTTACGAGGACGACCAACTGCCGGATGCCCAACATTGCGAGTAGCGCACCGTGGCGGCGAGAGTTCTCCTGAACACCCTCATTCGCGTCCACAACCAGTAGCGCAGCATCAGCACGGGATGCCCCCGTGACCATGTTCCTGATGAACTCCATGTGACCGGGGGCATCAATGAAGACGTATTCACGATCGCCGGTTCGGAAGAACACCCGTGCTGAATCTATTGTTACTCCCTGCGCCTGCTCGTTCTTCAAGGCATCGACAAGGAAGGCATACTCGAACGGCTTGGCGTTGCGCTCGCAGTAGGCTTTGACCTGCGCGAGCTTGCCGTCCGGCAGCGCACCACTGTCGGCAAGAAGCCTACCAACGATGGTGCTTTTGCCGTGGTCGACATGGCCTGCAAGCACAATGTTCAAACGTTCGCGCATGGCAATCTATGTTGGCACAATATGAAGCTCATCGCGGTAGCCGCAACATTTATGTTGCGATCACAGCAGGAAACGCAGGCTTCCAGGAAAATCCATTCGAAAGCCTGCGGCTACCACGATGCGTGTATTCTCTTCACGGTTCACTATTCACGATCCTACTTCTTACATGTATCCCCCACGCCGCAATGTCTCCAGACCACCTCCATCGTCCTTGTCTTGCGCCCGGCCGGAGCGCTCTGCGACGTTTTTCAGTTGTCCATCCCTCAACTCGGCGACGATTTCATCGACATTCTTCGACTGCGAATCGATCGGGAACGTGCACGGGTAGCAACCCAGAGAGCGATAGCGCTTACCATCGCCGTGATTGTAATATAAGGAGACCGTTGGGATCTTTTCGCGCTGTATGTACTCCCAGATGTTCAGCTCTGTCCAATCGAGAAGCGGATGGATACGGACGTGCGTGCCCGGCGCGAATTCCGTCTTGAACTGATTCCAGAACTCCGGCGGCTGCTCCTCTATTTCCCACGTGCTTGTCTGGTTGCGGGCGGAGAAATATCGCTCCTTCGAGCGCGATCCCTCCTCGTCGGCCCGGATGCCAGCGATGATGCCATCGAATGGCTCGGGGTTCTGCTCCGGCTCGTAGTTGGCCATCCCGTGGTTGAAACGATAGCGCGTCCATGTTACCGTTGATGGTGTTCACGAGCGCGTCCGTCTTGAGCACTTTGCAGCACGCTATGCGATCGAGCTTCCCGTCGGGAAACGTCTCCTTGTCTTTGAGAGCCTTCTCGTTGATGCCGTAGACAAGGTTCAGCTTCCATTCCTTCACCAGACGGTCGCGGTAGGCGATCATCTCGGGTATCTTGAACGACGTGTCGATGTGCACGAGCGTTATCGGGACATGACCAAAGAACGCCTTGCGCGCCAGCCACAGCAGCGCCGTGCTGTCCTTGCCGATCGACCAGAGCATGCCGAGGTTCTTGAAGTTGGCGTACGCCTCCCTCAGGATGTGAACGGTGGTGTTCTCAAGCCGATCCAGGTGGTTCATTGCATTGTCAATAGCAAATCAGTTAACAGTGAAGAGGAAACAGTAATACCTACTTCCTGAACTTCTCGAGCAGTGCGACATCAGCCTCGTCCTGTTTACGCTTCACGGCACGCTTGTTCCGGATCAAGTCCTCTAAAGGAATAAACCACGCTTGCTGTCTGCCGAATTTTCCACTGACCTTCGACCTATACGCCTTGCCGAAGTCCACGCCTTCGAGCGACGAGAGAATATCGATACGAACCGGCTCACAGCCAAGCTGAACGACGATGTCAGGATCCAGAAAGTCCTCCTCTTTGAGGCCAATCCCGCCAAAGCCAAAATCTTTCAGAACCCTCAGGAGCCGCCGTATGTTGTCTCTCACCGGCTGCACCAGGAAATCAATGTCGCTTGTGTATCTCGGTCGTGCGTGGAACGAAACCGCATACGCTGCCAACGATGAGATACTTCACCTTATGCTTGTTGAGCAATCTTACGAATTCTGCGAAATCTTTTTCTAATCGCACGTCGTGGCGAGCCTTTCAAGAAAAGAGCCGCATGTCGCTCCCGGAGAACCTGAAGCGCGTCGAGTCTCTGCGCCGGCGTCTTCTCAGACCAGAACCGAACGTCCTCCTTGTCCGCCTGGCTCTTCCGTATTCTCTTTGCTACCTTTTCCATAGTCTTCTGTCTTCCTGACAAACCCTCAATGCCCCAGAAGTCCCTCTGCGAATCTCTTCAGCTGGTCAAAGGATTGTTCAACCGTCTTCCCCACCGTCTCGACAACCAACTCCGGCGCCTCCGGCGCTTCGTACGGGTCGTCGATGCCTGTGAAATTTCTGATTTCTCCTGCGCGTGCTCTTCGGTAGAGTCCTTTTGGATCTCTTCTCTCACATTCCTCCACCGGGGCCTTGACGTAGATCTCGAAGAACTGGCGACAAACGGACCGGACGTACCCCCGGGACTCACGATACGGCGAAATGAAGGAGGCAATCACAATCTTCCCCTCCGCTTCCAGACTTGCAGCCGTGTCGCCGGCACGTCTGATATGGCGGTCGCGCTCTTCCCGAGTGAACCCGGTGTCGGGAAACCGAGATCGCATCACGTCGCCGTCGAGTCTTTCGACCCTGTACCCTTGTCGATTGAGGTTGTCACTTAACTTGTCGGCCAATACGCTTTTGCCCGAAGCCGGGAGGCCGGTGAGCCAGAACACCATGCGATCCGCATCATCAGTTATTGCACATCAGTTTACGACGCCGAGTTTCACACTCATTCTCGGCAAGAGCACGTGCTCCTACAGGTAAGTCCTGAGCAACGTCCAGGCGCCCAGAACCACGATGAGCAGCCCGACAGCTTTGCGAACCGCCGTCGTGCGCAGGACCTTCGTCGCCAAGGCGCCAAACGGAGCGGCAAAGAACGCTCCCAGCACCAGCGCCAGACTGAGATCCCAGGCAAACACTTTTCTCGACAACATTCTGCCGAGAAAGTCGCCGGCGGACTGTTGCCATACCGATCCCGGCATATCTTTCACGGCAGCAGCGACGAGGTAGGTGAGGAACCCGACGAGGCAAATTGGGATTTCCGCGAACAACGTCGTCGCGATTGCCTTTTTCTGCTCTTGCCCTGCCATGATCTGCCCCCCTGTCACAATGGGACCGAATCCGCCCCCCGAAATGCCTTTGTTGAAAGCACTGATAAGGCCGACACCGATAATCTTCTTCCAGGAGAACATGAACCGTTTGTCTATCAGGATGATCACACCCATCGACAGGACCAGCAGCCCAATGTAAGTGTTCAGGAGCACCTTATTGATGTTCACGGCGACGAGAGCCGCAATGAGGGCAGCCACCACACCGAAGCTGCCAATGATGGCCGCCGTCTTGAGCTCAGTCGAGTTGGGCTCAAACGAGACATTCTCGAATCTTGTGTGGAAGACCGAAGCGGCGATGCTCCCCAAGCCCTGCGAGAGAAGCACTGCGGGCACGGCGATAACCGCGGGGAAACCCAAGAGAAGCAGAACCGGCGTGAAAATCGTCCCCCACCCCATTCCGAGCGAGGCGTTGATGAGCTCAATAAGGAAGGCAAGGAGAAGAACAAACAGAAATTCGGCTATCGTCATGGAATTTACGATGTTGTCTGTAGGTGACGCAAAACGATACTAGGATGATATGTCTTCCGCCACTTCTTGGAAGTATAAGAAGAATTGTGCAAATTTGAAAACGGAATAAGGCTACAAGTGCATAGAATGAGAATCCTTTTCTTGGTCTCGAGCGGCAAGGGATATGGTGGAGAGAACGCGTTGTTTGATACGATCCAGGCCCTGACCCCGGATTTTGAGCCCCTTGTCGTTGCACCAGAGACAGGAGCATTGCCAACCAGTCTCAGAGTCATTGGCGTGCAATCATGGATAGTCCCCGTCGCCGTGCTCGACCGGAGGTACTTTCATCCACTCCGAATCGTTGCCTACAAGATCTCTGCTCTACTTTCAGTCCTGAGGCTTCTCAGGTTGTTCAGGAGATTGAAGCCTGACATCGTTCATACGAACAACGTTCTCATACTTCCAGGTGCTTTCGCTGCAAAAATCTTGGGGATTCCTCACGTTTGGCATGTCAGAGAGATCGTGGAAGGACACCACATCCATCCTCTTCTTTGGAGAATCTGGCGGTGGATCATTCTGACATTCTCGACGCGAGTCATCTGCATCAGTTCGGCGGTCCGGAGGCAATTCGGTGAAACCGACAAAGTCGTTGTGATCCACGATGGCGTCGACGCAAAGGTCTTTCAGCCGATCAAGAAGAAAAGAACCGGCTCGGCTCGCAAGGACATTCCACTTATCATCGGCACCGTCGGCAGACTCGAGCACCGAAGAAAGGGGCAGGACATACTCATCGAGGCAGCCCGGATCGCGCTGCGATCTCGCAACGACCTTCGCTTCATCATAGCTGGTCACGAAAGAGATGGGATTGAAGAACGGGAAAAAGCGCTCTACGATAAGGTAAGGGACTACAAACTTCAGCAGAAGGTCGAGTTCCGCGGATTTGTGCCGCGGCGAGATATGCCCAACCTCATGAATGAACTTGACGTACTGGTTCTCTGCTCAAAGCAGCCGGAAGGGCTGGGAATCGTTCTGCTAGAGGCCATGGCCTGCGGAAAAGCAGTCATATCATTCGCAGAAGGTGGACCGCTCGACATCATCAAAGATCGTACAAACGGTCTGCTGGTTACGCCTCAGGACGCACGCAAACTGGCCGAAGCGATATTGGAGCTCTCAGATAATCCGAAGCTCCGCAGAGCACTCGGAACAGAAGGACGGAAAACGGTTGAGACTTTGTTTCGGAATGATTTAACCGCGAAGAAGATAGGCGATTTGTACCGAAAGATTCTAACGGAGAAAACAAAGATTTGAGACAACTCACAGCTGAGGATTGAATCAGTTCTCTTGGAGAGTTCGAAGTACTGCTCCCTCATGGCGATACGGACCTCTGGAATACGAAGACCTGACACACCTACTCATCCCCAGGCCTTCCCTGTTTGCTGGCCTCTCTCACCACGATGCATGACCCCTTTTTTGTTTCTTCCTTCCCGCGGATTTCTTATCTTCACTTTGTCCGACATAACTCTCATCGTAATTCTCTTTTCACTCTTCGAGCCTCTATCATGAAAAAAGCATTGATCACCGGCATCACAGGCCAGGACGGCTCCTACCTCGCCGAATTGCTTTTGAGTAAGGGGTATGAGGTCCACGGCATTATCCGGCGCGCAAGCACATTCAATACGCAGAGAATTGACCACATTTATGTCGATCCTCACATCCCAAAGGCCAGGATCCGACTTCACTATGGCGATCTCTCCGATCCAGGCTTGATGACAGAGGTAATGTACAACATCAAACCAGACGAGGTGTATCATCTCGGCGCGCAAAGCCATGTAAGAATCTCTTTT
Organism: uncultured Bacteroidota bacterium; assembly: GCA_963739335.1. Lineage (GTDB taxonomy): Bacteria > Bacteroidota > Ignavibacteria > UBA10030 > UBA10030 > UBA9647. The sequence goes on from CAVUAC010000087.1 coordinate 14,325, forward strand.
GATATGCCCGAGTACACAGGCGACATCACCGGGCTTGGGACCACGCGCCTCCTTGAAGCAATCAGAAGGAGTGGCATAAGGACACGGTTCTACCAGGCATCGTCATCTGAAATGTTTGGGGGAGCACCTCCGCCGCAGAACGAAGCAACGCCCTTTCGTCCCCGAAGCCCCTATGCCATTGCCAAAGTGTACTCGTACTGGATGACGGTCAATTACAGGGAAGCATACAACATCCACGCGTCGAATGGAATCCTCTTCAACCATGAGAGTCCGAGGCGAGGCGAAGTGTTTGTGACACGAAAGATTACGCGAGCAATCTCGAATATCCTCGCCGGCAAAGAAAACAGGTTGTACCTCGGCAATTTGGACGCAAAACGGGACTGGGGGTTCGCCCCTGAATTCGTACAATCGATGTGGCTCATCCTGCAGCAGGAAAAGCCTGACGATTACGTTGTGGGTACAGGTACAAGCCACTCGGTTCGTGATTTCCTGGAAAATGCGTTGAACTACGTGGGCATTGAGATCGAATGGAATGGAAAAGGCCCCAACGAAAAGGCCAGAATGAAGAGCTGCAGCCCAGCATATCAAGGAAGGCTGAGAAATGGTCAAGTGCTCGTAGAGATTGATCCGAAGTACTTTCGCCCGACGGAAGTGGATCGTCTCGAAGCCGACATCCGGAAAGCAAAGAAGCAGCTCGGTTGGCATCCTCAGGTTCTCTTTGCCGATCTTGCAAAAGTGATGATGGACTACGACATGTTGAGCGTCGGTTTACAGCCACCGGGGGAAGGCATGAAGATCCTTCGCAAAAAGGACTTTGGCTGGACTAGTCACGCAATCACTCTGCAAGAGCAGATAAAGGAAAGCCATGGTTAGGGGCTCGAAAATCTACGTGGCAGGTCATCGTGGGCTGGTGGGATCGGCGATCGTTCGTAGACTGCACGCCCTTGGTTTCGACAACATTGTGGTGAAGGAGCAGTCGGAACTTGATCTCAGGGAACGGGAACGCGTCGATCACTTCTTCGCCAGCGAGAAGCCTGAGTACGTTTTTCTGGCAGCTGCTAAAGTTGGCGGGATCCATGCAAATAATACGTACAAAGCCGAATTCATTCGCGACAATCTCGCGATTGCTACGAATGTGGTGGACGCAAGCTACCGGTGGGGCGTCAAGAAGCTTCTGAACCTCGGCTCGTCGTGCATTTATCCAAAGCTCGCGCCGCAGCCGCTGAAAGAAGAATATCTCCTTACCGGCTTGCTCGAGCCGACCAACGAGCCGTACGCAATAGCAAAGATCGCTGCCATTAAACTCTGTCGATACTACAACGAGCAGTATGGCACGAATTTTCTTTCCGTGATGCCGACGAATCTTTTCGGACCCGGCGACAACTTCAACCTCGAGACTTCACATGTTCTCCCCGCCCTGGTGCGGAAGTTACACCTTGCACACCTGCTGAGCTTGGGGCGATTTGAGGAGATCCAGAAGGATCTTCAGACTCGAGCGCTCGGATTCGGCATCGAAAGTACAGCCGACTCCAGCGAAGCAGAGCTTGAATCATCTCTCCAACGCTTAGGGATCCATCGAGCCTTTGTTCAACTGTGGGGGACAGGCAATGCTCTTCGCGAGTTTTTGTATTCCGATGATTTGGCGGATGCCGTCGTGCATTTGATGATGCACTACAACTACAAGGACATCGGGGAGTTTGTGAACATTGGCGTTGGCACTGACATCAGTATCAAAGACCTTGCAAACAAAATCAAATCCATTGTTGGATTCTCGGGCGACATTCGCTTTGATCCATCGAAACCAGATGGAACACCGAGGAAGCTCCTTGATTCCTCGAAGATGAAGGCGCTCGGTTGGAAAGCAAGCGTTACGCTTGATGAGGGGCTAAGGCGGTACTATGAGTGGTACCGCACCGCTTAGACCCTTCCTGCCTTACCCACGTCACGCCTTAGCCTGCGTCTTTTTTTACGACTTGCGTTGACGATTTCAGGAGCCCGTCATACAAGAGACAATACTGGGAAATGGTATGCTCCCAGTCAAAAACCTTTGCTTCAGTCACCATCACTTCTCTGCGGAATGCCTTGTTGCACCCTTCGACGATCGCTGCCGGTGAGCCTGGTTCAATAACCACGTGCTTGCCCGTCAGCACTTCAGGCAAGGAACCAGCATTCGTCGCTACCACCACTTTGTTTGCATTGCACGCCTCACGTGCTGAGAAACCGAAACCTTCAGAGAGCGAAGGGATGATAACACAGTCAGCGGCCTGAACGTAGCTCGCGAGCATCTCCCGAGGCTGGGGTGGAAGGAGCCTGAACACGGGAGTGGGAAAGCCAGAGACTTTCTTCCATATTCGATGCAGGATTCGAGTGTCGTAGCCGGACAGGATAAGAACAAAACGAGCAGCAGGAATTTGCTTGGAGATCTCGGGAATAGCGTCGACGAGGTACTCCATTCCCTTCGTGACTCCGGCACGACCGAACGTTAAGAAGATGAAGTCCTTCGGGTGAAGAAAGCCCAGCTGATCCCGAACTTCTTTGGTAGACAAAACCGGATCCGGCAACCTCGAGTCGCCGTGATAGATGACGCTGATCTTCTCCATGGCTACACCGAGAGACCTGAGCGACTCTCTCGTGTATTCGGAGACAGCGATGTAGCGATCGAACGGAAGACGAACGATGATTCGTTCCGTGAGGAAATAGAAGAGGGATCGAATAAGATTTGGTTCAAACCGAAACCAGCGACTCCCGAGGACTTCGTGCACGATGAGCACCTTTTTCTTCCCCAGAAGCCAGGCGGCGAGAAAAGCAGGAGGCCCTCCTGCAAATGTGCTCCCTTGAACGATATCGGCCCAACGGGCTGCACGGATGGCACTCGGGATGGAGAAGACCAGAAACCAGAACCTTTTGAAGAATGCAAGGGTGTAGATCCGGATGATCGAGACGGCGCCATGTTTCTCGGTGCTCGGAGCATGCCTCTGCCAACTGGACGTCACAACCTGCACCTCGTGGCCGCGCGAAACGAGGCCTTCTACGAGCCTCTGCAGTGCGAACTCGACTCCGCCAAGAGCGGGGGGATAAGACTCGGCGATAAGGCAGATTTTCATGTTTTCATGGTTTTTTTGGATGGCTCATGCGGACACGACCCGCCAAGAAGCACGGCGGGCAGGCAAAGCGCGTCCCTCCGGCGATGGAGGGACGTGCTCCCGCGCGTCCGCAATGGCACTGAAGTACTCTGTCATACCCGCATGTTGTAAGCGGGTATCCAGATCTAGGCATTGTCCCCGCTCAGTTGCTCAGTCCTAGATTCCCCGCCTACCTTGAGAGAACTGCAACGGCGGGCAGGCCGATCAAAACGTTCAGGAATGACAGAGAAGATGGAGGGACGTGCTCCCGCACGTCCACAATGGCACTGAAGTACCTCTGTCATACCCGCATGTTGTCGCGTTTTGCGTTCGCTCTTTGTTCCGCCCTTTGGAATCCGCCTCTGAGCGGAATCCTGAAAAGCGGAAATCCCGCTAGGAAGCGGAATCCTTGAAAGCGGGACGTCCCGCTGTTCTTGAGCGGGAAAGCAGGTATCCAGGACCGAGCCTTGATCTGGATTCCCGATTAAGGCCCGTCCCGCGAAACGGGACGAGGTTCCCTCCCAAGAATTGGGACGAGATCTCGTCACCGAAGGTGACGGACATTCGGGAATGACAGAGAAGAGGGACGTGCTCCCGCACGTCCACAATGGCACTGAAGTACCTCTGTCATACCCGCATGTTGTAAGCGGGTATCCAGGACTGAGCCTTGATCTGGATTCCCGATTAAGGCCCGTCCCGCGAAACGGGACGAGGTTCCCTCCCAAGAATTGGGACGAGAATCTCGTCACCGAAGGTGACGGACATTCGGGAATGACAGAGAAGAAGCCTGCGTACCATGCTCGGTACCGCAACCCGCCCCCAAAAGCGGGGCAAGAAGGGTTGCGCCTACCGCGATGCGTCGCAGCCTAATTGTCAATTCTCAACGAATGATTGTGAACGGTCAATCACCACTTGACAATTATCCATTGGCCATTCTCCATTCACAACTAGCAGGATGTTGAAAAACGAACCGCCAAGCGCGCAAAGGACCGCAAGGAAATATTCAGGTTTCCTTTTTCTACAAAACCTCAAACATTTGGCGCTCTTGGCGGTCTTTGCGGTTCATCTTTAATCTTTGAAACTAGAATTTCAACAACCTGCTAGAGCGAAGGTCCTACCACAGCCCGTAGCGAGCCGACACCGAGAACTCGAGCTTCTTGTCCTTGTTGATGCCTAGCGCTTCGTCGCTGGTTGTCCTCGATGTCACGCGGGCATCAACGAATCCATCCCTCACGAACTGCCACTTGGCATATAGTCCGAAGGAACGCTCTTCATGAAGAGGACCATAGAGGAACGGCTGAGGAGGAATCTGGTATTGGTACTGAATGTCTTTCAGTCCACCCTTCCGATACACCTGCATCGCGCCGCCGAACACGAGCGAACGAGCGGGCCGGTAACTCAGATCGACATAGATGTTGTCCGCATTCTGTCCCATCCAGCTCCCCATCACGTACCCATTGTTCGTGAAATCGACGGCGGTATATTTGTGAGTGTAGACCCACGGGTTGATGCGGGTGTATTCGGTGATGAGCTCGACGTTCTTGAGAAGAACATCATACGTCTGAAATCCCACCGTGAAGCCGAGATAGTTGCGCTGCTTGTCGGCATTCAGGATATCGTCCAGTGCCAGGTCGTCGATGAACAGTGAGCAATACGCGTTCACGTTGCGGATCACATTCAGATCGAGATTCCCGAACCACTGGATATTGTCCTTGTCTCCGTTGTAGTGCTCCGCCGACTTGAAGAACATGATTGGAATCATATAGATGAGGAGCGGGCCCCGGTCGCTGTAGACCACAGACTCTCCCAGGGAGATATCGACGCCCCGCCATGGCGTGAACTCGACCATATGGGCCGCCATGTACTTCAGCCTATCGACCTCGCGAAAGTAACTCACCGATGAAGAGGAATACTCGGCATACGATCGGGAATAGTCGATGATGTTGGAATTGAGCTCGGCATGCAAATAGATGAAATCCATCCAGTCGGTGACCGGCACACGGAGTTTGACCTGGGGATAGGATGGGGATTTGTTGGAAAACGTGAGGTTACCGTTGCGCTCCAGGCCCCAGATGTTCTGCATTTTCTCCAGCGAGAAGTTGAACGCCCCGAGGCGGAATGTCACCTGAGCCTCGGTGGTGTTGTACTCGATCGAGTTATCAGTCTGCTTTGTCAGAACAACGCCGGGATCGGGGGTATTCACCTTCCCCACATTGATAGCGCCACCCACCTCCCTGCTATCGACAAAATTGAGGTAGTATCCGACGTCGTCGTAGAGATAGCCATAGAGCTTGAACCCCTGGTCCCGGAAGCGGTCGCTGGCGCTGCCAATGTTTGTCTGACCGATCCGGAAGTTCGGCTCAAGGTTGATGATGCCCCCAGGGAACGTCTCCGAGATGAGGTGCCAGCGGATCTCGCTGGGTTCCAGGTCACCTTCGAGTTTGCCAAGTTCATAGCTAAACTCCCCCTTGAGGAATTCGTACTCGTCACGCTCGACCTCCGTCATCCGGTCGATGGCCCCCTCCAGTTTCTTGAGCTGTTTCGCGAGCACGAGTCGCGATAATGGCTTGGCTGCGTCGCGGTATTCCATCAGGAATCCGCGGGCCTCCATCCTCTTCAGGAACGGATAGACCTCGTGTGAGGTACTAAGATAGATGGATTGGGAGAAAGCGCGCGGGGCAAGCAGGGAGAGACCTGCGATGAAGAAAAAACAGAAAAGCCCAGTTTTGGAATGATGCATTATTAGAATGATGAAATATTGTAGTAATAAATGTATGGAGCCTCGGGCCACAATGGCACGACAAGCTTCGAAGCTCGGAGGGAGCTCTGCTCCCGACGATTCCACAGCCTGCACAACCCACCATGGTAGCCGCAGGCTTATCATTGCGTTTCCCTCGAAGCCTGCGTACCATGCTCTGCACAACCCATCGTGGTAGCCGCAGGCTTATCATTGCGTTTCCCTCGAAGCCTGCGTACCATGCTCTGCACAACCCATCGTGGTAGCCGCAGGCTTATCATTGCGTTTCCCTCGAAGCCTGCGTACCATGCTGGTACCGCAACCCGCCCCCAGAAGCGGGGCAAGAAGGGTTGCGCCTACCACCATGCCAATTGTCAATTGTCAACGAATGATTGTGAACGGTCAATCACCAGTTGACAATTATCCATTGGCCATTCTCCATTCACAATTAGAGCGAAGATGGAGGGACGTGCTCCCGCACATCCGCACCAGCACGACATAGCGTAACTGTCCTAAACACCCAGCTTCTCCCTAAAATACATCAGCGTCTTCTTCAAGCCCTCTGACCGCCCTACCTTAGGTTGCCAACTGAGAACTCTCCTTGCGATCGCGATATCCGGCTGGCGCACTTTCGGGTCATCCTCCGGAAGAGGCTTGTGGACGATCTTGCTCTTGCTCCCGGTCAGACGCGCGATCTCCTCCGCCAACTGGAGCATCGTGATCTCTTCCGGGTTGCCGATATTCATCGGCATGGAGTAGTCGGACATCATCAACCGGTAGATCCCTTCGATCAGATCCGAGACGTAGCAAACACTGCGCGTCTGCTTGCCATCGCCAAAGACGGTGATATCTTCGCCACGCAGGGCCTGTGACATGAACGCCGGGATGGCACGGCCATCATCAATCCGCATCCGCTCGCCATAAGTATTGAAAATGCGGACGATGCGCGTTTCGAGCTTGTGATATCTATTATAGGCCATCGTCATCGCCTCAGCGAAGCGCTTGGCCTCGTCGTACACGCCTCTCGGTCCGACGGGATTCACATTGCCCCAATAGCTCTCCGGTTGCGGATGGATCAGCGGGTCGCCGTACACTTCCGATGTCGAAGCAAGAAGGAACCTTGCCTTCTTCGCTTTCGCCAGGCCGAGGGCCTTGTGAGTGCCAAGCGAGCCAACCTTCAGGGTCTGAATGGGCAATTTCAGATAGTCGATTGGACTGGCGGGTGAAGCGAAGTGGAAGACGTAATCGAGGTTCCCGTTGACGAAGAGATAGTTCGTGACATCGTACTGGATGAATGTGAACTTTCGATTCCCTGCCAGATGAGCGATATTCGCCGTGCTGCCGGTGATCAGGTTGTCGATGCAGGTGACGGAATGGCCCTCGGCGATGAGCCGATCGCATAGATGAGAACCCAGGAATCCGGCGCCGCCGGTTACAAGCGAGGTGGACATAGCAGACCTAAACGAGAGCTCAGATGGAATGAGCCGAAACTGGAATACTGGAATGTTGTCACGAAGTGACCCCTTTAGGGGAACAATGGAAAAATGGATTGTGCGATAATGGAATAATGGTACGACGAAATAGACTCCTCCCGAGAAAACGGAAGTTGCTACAAATCGGCGAGGTTCTCGAATTCCGTCGCAATGTCTTTTCCAATGACGCCGCGGAACTCCCGGAGCCACTTGAGAACGTACCAGCGATCGTAGGCTGGATTGCGTGCGAGGATACCCCGCACGTCCTCCACATCCCGCGGGCGACCAGCAACCATTTTGTGAACGATCAAATCCTCCAGCGAGGCGTACCGGACGTCAACCTGACCGATTCGTATCGAAGTTGCTCGCCCAATTGCTTGCCGTTCATACGGAGAAAAAGAAAAAATCAAATCGATTCGAATACCGCTCTCAGAATCCCGCAGCGGCAGGACTCTTGTCTTCCGCGCGAATTCCTCCGCATTCTCCGATAAGACCTCAAATCCAGCGGGTTGCAGAGCTGTGAGAACACGTGCAAACTCATCAACATCGACACCAAGTGTGACATCGATGTCGCGTGTCATTCGAGGCTCTCCGTGAAGCAACACAGCCTGCCCGCCGATCACCATATACGGTATGCGACCGGCATCGAGAAGCCGAGCGATCTCAGTGAGTATTCTTTGGAACAAGGGAATTCAGGCGTGCGGCAAGTTGGATGTCGAATTCGATGCCTTCGAGCGCGTTCTCGCGCCGGAAGTGGCCGAGCTTGACTGCAAGTTCGTACATACCATCCAGCAGAGCAAGCTTCTCGTACAGGGTGAGATGCTCCTTCCGTTGAAGGTCGCGTTCGAAACGCTCGAGTATGTCCGGTCGTGTTATCAAAGCCCGAATAGTAAGTCGTCATGCATCTCCACACATCAGGCAAAAAAGGTGTGTTGCTGCTGCACGACCAATTTAATGTACCCAAAAGGGACTACTGAAGCAAGATCACATCCGGTGCGGCTGCTGCGGGCCATATCATGAGGAATTGTCCTCGTGCTGCACGCGAAGGGAGGAATAGCTCATCACGTCGCGAAGGCATTCTCCACACGAGGGAATATCGGGCGCTGCGTGCGCAAGTTCTGCTTGACCTCGCGCAGGTAGGCAAGACGGAGAGGCAAGGAATGTTCGAACGTCTGCAAAAAGGTTGACCTATACATGTCGCGATATCGGGCCACCGCTTCCGCGATCAGTATGGTACAGCTGCTTTCTATGATCCGCCGGACCGACGTCGTTCGACCTGGAACGAGATCCTGCAAACCGCCTGCACAATCCTTCGTGAAACGGAGTAAGCGGCATGTGGCCTCTTCGAGCTGGCCTTTTCGCAGAGCCTGCTGAAACGGGGTCCAGTGCCCGGCATTCCTGTCCTCCTCAAGATCCTGGAGGTCGTCTGCTAGCTGAAGGAGCACTCCGAACCCAAACAGAGCGTCGCCTCGGGCATCGTTCAGTCGCCTGTCCGCCAGATAGCCATCGACAAGCACAGACGTGCCTCCTTTCTCGACCGTGATCGCGAGAAGGCTCGCTTCATCAGCACCCGGAGGGACATCATGGAGGAGAAGACTTCGACGTTGAGCGCGATGGATGGCGTGAAGGCTGCGATAGAGATCAGGGAAATCCGGGCGTGGGAACTCTCCTTCAATCATATGAAGAAGCCTGGCGATCTTTTCAGCCCAGGGATCAGGCGCTTCGCTCTCCTTACCCTCAAACCACAGGCTCAGCCAATCCATGCCGGCAGCTTTCTCTTGTTCCGATCTCACGCCGCTGTCCAAGCCATTATCCGAGTAGGGATAGAGCAGGCTGTAAGCAATCGACGAAGGGGTGAGGGAAACGGGGTGTCCGAAAATCATCTGGATGCTATTGAACACCCAGAGGTTTCTCAGAGCCTGGAGGATGTCGTCATCGCCGATCGTGGGATCGAAATCCCTTGCAGCGCGGATGAACGATCGGGTTGCGATTTCGGAATTTTCGAAGAATTGATCTTTGAAAGCATCCTGCGGGAACAGCGGCAATCCCGTAATCGCTTTTTTCATTCGCGATTGGATTCGCAACCGATCCGACTCAGGTACTCCATCGTAGTCTTTCCAGGAGGACGGCAACTCCTGGAGCTGTGACTCGAGCTTCTTCTCGTTCTCCCGCTGTTGCCGGGGGGTGAACCGCTTGCTGCGATCGGGGATGGAAGCCGGGGTCTTTTCCCAACGGTCGAGATACCTCGACGTCAATCGTTGAATCTTGGCGTCGAACAAGAGGATCGGGCTGCCCATATCCATTGGAGTTCTTTGAAGGAAAGTTCTACCAATGAACTACGGAGAGAAGAGGGGAAAGATTCGCGGAAGAGGCGGGCAGGCCTGTGAGTTCAGGAGCAGAGCTCCTTCACAGCTTGGGGGGAAGAAGTGGGCAGTGCGCCCGCTCAATCGCGTGCCTTCGTGTCGCGGCTGACACGCGTCGTCAAGCACTTCGAAGACGGCGAGGAATGGCTGCAAGGGCGTCACCTTGCTGACTCAACTCTCAAAGAGCAATCGAAGAAGTTGATCCATCTGGCAATAGTCGGGGATCACCAGATCTGCGCCCGCCTCGATCAACCTCCTCCGTTTGCCGAGATTCAAGCCGTGCCGGCGATCCTCGCTGCTGGCAACGCCAATGGTGTATCCTCCCCTCTTGTGGGTTTCACGGATCTCAACGGGTCCGTCGCCAAAGGTCAAAATCCTCTCGCGCACTTCATCTCCGATGTCACGCAGGATTCTCTCGAGCACGATCCGTTTCGCTTCCTTGGCAATGTCGCCGACGGCCCCATAGATGCGATCGCCAAACAGATCACGGTACCCAAGAATCTCCGCTTCTCGTTCGACATCTTCCTCGTCGGTTCCAGACGCCAGGTACAGTATGATCCCTCTTCGATGCAGCGCTTGCAGGAATTCACCTGCTTTCTCAATGATGAAGTCTTCGACGTTTAGCTCCTTCTTACTCAGTTTCTCGATCCGGTTGTTCACCATTCCAAGCAGCTGCTGGTCGTAGATCTTCTTGTACCCGAACTCATCGAGGATCTCGTTCTCCGGAACACATTTGAACTGCCGTACAAGATTCACGAGGCCTTTCATTTGTACAAGCGTCTGCACTCCGGTGGTTTTGTCGATGTAGTCTCGCACCGAAGCCACGACATGGTCACGGAGGGCCGCATCGACTTGCCGCTCGGCCTTCCCCAGGATAGCCCCCACCATCATCGGTTCCATGATTCCTTCCCACCCCTGCCGTAGCGTGGAAAGCGTTCCGTCATGGTCGAAGATGCAATGAGTAAAATGTGTGCGTCGCGGAAGTGCGCTGACAATTTCAATCGCGGTGTCGGCGTGATAGACGGCCTTGCTGTGTTGGCGCGCAAGATCCAGACAGTAGCGGCGGTCCGGATCGGCGCCGATTCTCAGAATTTCTTCCTGCGATGCCGTGCCGGTTTGCATCAACTTCTGCACGGTGACCCCTGCGACCAGGCTCCCCAATTCCGCTGCCGTGTATGGTTCTATTCCGACGGCCAACGCGGCAGCGATGCCGGCGAGCATGCTGTCTCCCGCACCGACCGGATCTGTCGGGAACAGAATCAAGAGCCCTGGCACTTCCCTGTAGCCCTGCTGGTCGAACACGATGCACCCATCCTCTCCCCTCGTCAGGAACACAGTACTCCTCCATCGATGGTGGAGCTCCCGGGCAAGCTCCTCTATTTTCTGGGAGTCCAGCGATTCCGGCGCGGTACCTTCTTTCCCGCACAGCCTTGCCGCCTCCAATACATTCAGCTTCCTCATCGCCCTGCCATAATCGTCGGAGTAGTGACGCGAGTCGACGATGAAGGTTTTTTCAGGGTGACTGTTGATAAGGGCACTGAGTTCCTCTCGGAATTCGCCCGTATGAATTCCGTGCGTCACCTGCTGGTTGATGATGACAATGTCCAACCGTGGCAGAGCGGCTGCAAGTTTCTCCAGGAGCAGTCGGGCCGTCGAATGATGAAGCTGGTTGAAATTACCGAAGTCGAGACGTTGCTGCTCCTGCATTCTCTCATAGGGCTTTATGTAGACGTGGGTATCCCAGTTCTCTCGCTGTATCAGCAAGCCCGCGATGTCAATGCCCTTGTCGACCAGAATCCCTTTCATCTCCTCGCCAAAAGGATCGCGACCGATGACCCCGAAGACGGACAGGTTTGACGCTCCCATCGTCTGCAGGTTGTTCGCGACATTGCCCGCGCCCCCAAGCGAGTAGCGTTGCGATCGGACAGGACGTGTGGAGAGACCCGTTTCGAGCGATATTTCCGAGGCGCTCGCATCCATCAAGAGATACACATCGAGACAGAAATCACCGACGATCCCGATCCTGGCATCCCGGATTTTCGTGAGAAGATTTTTCAGTCCATCGTGCTTCATGCTCTTCTGCGAGTCTTCAACAATTGTGAGATATCATTTGATCGCTCCAGCGGCAAGTCCCTTCACGAACGTCTTCCGCGTCAGAACGAAGAGAATCAATGGCGGAATGTTGCACCATACCGCTCACCTCGCAGCGGTCACGCGCGAAGATGTGCAAGCTGTCCTGCAACGTATGAGCATGGTACGGGCAGGTCTCAACGCATTTGCCGCACGCGATGCATCGGTAGGGGAAATAGCGGATTTCGGGACGGAGAGTTCGTCCTTCAGGGTTGTGGCACCAGAAACAACGCATCAAGCATCCCTCGAGAAAAACAGCGGTGCAGATGCCCGGGCCATCGTGGATAGAAAAACGTTGGATAACAGAGACAACATCCGGTGCGTTCATCATTGGGCCATCATCACGAAGGTGCTACTTCGTCTCGAGACCTTTCGCGATTTCCACCTGAACCTTCTGCTTCTGTTTGAACTTCCCATAGCTCATCGACACCGTGTACGTTCCGGGACTGACGAAAAGCTGCCCTTCTCCACCGTACTCGGTCAGGAGATCCTTGCTCATTCTTAGGTCCCAGATGACCCGGTTGATGCCGGGTGAATTTGAGCCAGTCAGATTTGCCACCGGTTGATCTGCGGCGTTCGAGATGGAGACCTTGACCGGCTCACCTGTGAATTCCTTCAGATAGTAGTTGATGATCACACCTTGAGGCGGGTTTTCTCCACGATACACGGTGGTGCCAAGGGATTCGACAAAGCCTGGAAGCAGATTGATGCCGAATGCTTTTCGCGGTGTAAACAAATACGCTTCCTTTTTTTGAACGCTGTCCACGAGCTCTTCGAGCGGACGGATGTCGTCGAGGATGTACAGACTCCGTCCGTGCGTCGCAACAACCAGGTCGCGTTCACGCGGCTGAATCACAATATCATCTACGGCAACGGTTGGCAATGAACCGATCTTCACCCAGTGTTCGCCTCTGTCCAGGGATGTGAAAAGGGCGAATTCGGTCCCCCCGAACAAAAGGTTTGGGTTGCTCAGGTCTTCCCTGACCACTTTTGCAGGACCTTCTGCAGGGAGATTGCCCGCAACGGAGATCCAGGTTTTTCCGCCATCGGCGGTCCTGAACACCAGCGGCGCGTAATTGCCCGAGCGATGAGCGTCGATTGTGAGATACGCGGCTTTCGCGTCGAAGTGCGACGGCTCGATCCTGCTGATCCATTGTCCCTTCACGCCTTTCGGCAAGTTCTCCGTCAGGTCCACCCACGATGCGCCTTCGTTCTCCGTGATCCAGATCTTGCCGTCATCCGTGCCCGCCCAGAGCATGCCGGCCTTGAGCGGAGATTCAGCCAGCGTGTAAACGACACCATAGTTTTCTGCACCGCTGCCGGTTGTCATGATCTTTTTGGGATCCTGCGTTGAAAGATCGGGGCTGATCACACTCCATTTTTCTCCCCGATCCCAGAACTTGAACACTCTGTTGCCGCCAAGATACATTGTTCCCTTTGTATGAATACTCGGAATCAGAGGACAATTCCAGTGAAAGCGAAAGGCAGGCTGGCCTTCGGTAGGCTGCGGACGCAACCCTTTGATCTCACCATTGGAAAGGTTGAACCGATGAACAAAGCCTTCCTGCGACTCGGCATACACGACGTTCTTATCATCCGGGTCGAAGACGCAATAAAAGCCGTCTCCTCCTTCAATATTGGTCCAGTCGTAGTTCAGAATCCCCTCCTTGGAATAGGTCCGGCTGGGGCCAAGCCAGTTGGCGTTGTCCTGCAGTCCGCCTGCAATCCGGTACGGAGTGCTCGTGTCTACAGCAATCCGATAGTACTCGCCAGCTGCGAAGCGATTGAGGTGATCCCAGCCTTTTCCCCCTCCATAGCTCACATACAGCAATACGTGTTCCACTCAAGAGCAC